>NZ_JBQFXS010000006.1:0-325340 GCF_056541025.1 Ruegeria sp. AK4 | reverse complement strand
CGCAACCCGATATGACCGCTCCCCCAAAGTCTTCCTCTCAGCAATCGCCCTCGCCGCAACTGTCATCTATTGGTTATGAGTCCTGAGCCTAAAAAGGTTTGATTTGGTGACAGAAGGTTCTTTCAGCGGCTCAAAGTACTACGTGATCCGAACTTGGGGAGAGGAAATGGTGGTTCTGGAGAAGATTGCGGAACTACTCGGCGGTCACATAGTCGCTATTGGCTCCGAAGAAGAAAACCAGTTTGTCTATGACTTGACGATCAAGGAAGACGGTCACTGGATTGTATCAAATGGACAGTACGACGGACCAATGATAGGTCTGGTGCAAGAAGAAGGTGCAAGAGAGCCAGACGGCGGGTGGTACTGGCTCAATGGCGAACCATTGGTCTACACCAATTGGAGGCCAGGTGGGCCTGATAACCATAAAGGTGACCAGTCATTGGCGTATTTTAAAACAGACAGGGGGACAGCACCTTCTCCTCACTGGAACGACACGAAGTATGTTAGGCACGCGTTTGTAGTTGAAGTTCCTGAGGGTTGAACAAGCTCAATCAGTTACAACAGGACCACCGAAACCGTCTGGCTTGATGCTGCAATCTTTTCCAAATACCACTTCAGCGAAGCTGCACCGCGTGTCCAAATTTCGGCGTAAGTGCCATAAAGGAGCAAGCCGCCAATCTTTGCAAAGTCAGCTTCCTGCGCATAGCCGCCGTCGGTTGATCGCGCAGCATTGGTCACTATGGGCTCTCCGCCAGCGTTCTCTGCGTCGCGCACGTATGGCCGCTTGGAATTCTAAGTAGTCATCATCGATTGCATTCAACAATGCATGCACTCCCGCCCTTCAAGGCGGAAGAAACCAAATTAACTATACTGCAAGCTCCTTCCAAAGCGCCGTCGTTTCGATGACCTGTTTATGCGACTGAAATGCTTGCGTCGCATGACGACCTCATAACCCCGTGTGAAAAATCAATCCTGTCGCCATTTAGCATCGTCGAGTGCCAATCATCTTTTTGACTAGTTCCCTGACCCTAGATACTGGACATTCCAGAAGACATGGGGAATTAGAAAGTCATGTCTCACGGCACTCCAAGTTGCGTGCGGACGAATGGGTAAGGTTTGACTTTCACTGACCCATAACTTACACCTGCCCTTGCTGAGAGGGCCAAAGCACAAGGCCTATTGAGCGTTATGAACTACCACCCCAAATCGGATTTCATCGCCACGATGATCGAGCGCGGCTTTCTCGCCGACTGCACCGATTATCAGGGCCTTGACGACGCGCTGATCAGTGGGGTGCAAACAGCTTATATCGGCTATGACGCCACGGCTCAGTCGCTGCATGTGGGCCATCTGATGAACATCATGGTTTTGCGCTGGCTGCAAAAGACCGGCCACAAGCCGATCACCCTGATGGGCGGCGGGACGACCAAGGTGGGCGACCCCTCGTTCCGGTCGGACGAACGCCCCTTGCTGGGCCCCGAACAGATCGACGCGAATATTGCGGGCATGAAGCAGGTGTTCTCGAAATACCTGTCCTATGACGACAGCGAGACCGGCGCGCTGATGCTGAACAATGCCGAATGGCTGGACAGCCTGAACTACCTCGATTTCCTGCGCGATATCGGGCGGCATTTCTCGGTCAACCGGATGCTGTCGTTTGAATCGGTGAAATCGAGGCTGGACCGGGAACAATCGCTGAGCTTCCTCGAGTTCAACTACATGATCCTGCAGGCCTATGACTTCCTTGAACTGAACCGCCGCTATGGCTGCGTTCTGCAGATGGGCGGCTCGGACCAATGGGGCAACATCGTCAACGGCATCGACCTGACCCGCCGCGTGCTGGATCACGAGATCTATGGCCTGACCACGCCCCTGCTAACCACCAGCGATGGGCGCAAGATGGGCAAAAGCCAAGGCGGCGCGGTGTGGCTGAACGGCGATATGCTGTCGTCCTATGAGTTCTGGCAGTTCTGGCGCAACACCACCGACGCCGATGTGGGCCGGTTCCTGAAAATCTTCACCGAACTGCCCGTCGACGAATGCGACCGTCTGGCCGCGCTGCAGGGGTCCGATATCAACGAGGCCAAGATCCGCCTCGCCAACGAGGTCACCACCCTGCTGCACGGGGCCGAGGCCGCCGCAACCGCCGAGGCCACCGCCCGAGAGGTGTTCGAAAAAGGCGGCGTGGGCGGGGATCTTCCGACCCTGACGCTGACCGCCGATGACGTGCCCGTGTCGATCGTGCAACTGATCGTGAAATCAGGTCTGGCGAAGTCGGGCAAAGAGGCCAAACGCCTGATCGCCGAGAACGGTGCCAAACTGGACGATGCGCCGCTGACCGATGCGGGGCTGATGATTGACGCAGGCGCGCTGACTTCGCCCATCAAGCTGAGCGCGGGCAAAAAGCGTCACGCGCTGGTGCAGCTGGGCTAAGCAGTCCGAATATCGACACAGCAACGGCCACCCCTTGGGTGGTCGTTGTGGTTTCAGAAGGAAGCGGCTCAAACCGGCTTAAAGCTTGCCGCTACCCCTGCCGGGCTTGCCGCCGCCGCTTTCATCGTCATTGGCGTTGTTGCCGCGTCCGGGGCTGCTGCCTTCCGAGCCGTTTCCGTGGCCATTGTTGCCTTTACCGCCACCTTTACCTTTGCCGGGGCCATCACCGCCCTTGCCTTTACCGGGGCCGTCGCCGCCTTTACCGCCACCTTTGCCCTTGCCGGGTCCGTCGCCGCCCTTGCCGCCGCCTTTGCCGGGCTTGCCATCACCTGGCTTGCCACCGCCATCGCCCGGCTCGCCGCCGTCACCGGGGCCATCATTGCCGCCACCGTCGCCGGGGCCATCGTTACCACCACCGTCACCGGGGCCATCGTTGCCACCACCGTCACCGGGGCCATCGTTGCCGCCACCATCACCGGGGCCGTCATTGCCACCACCATCGCCGGGACCATCGTTACCGCTGCCGTCACCAGGACCCGCGTTACCACCGCCGCCGGGAGTGTCATTGCCGCCCCCGCCTGCGTCCGCAACCTGACCGGCCCCTGACGAGTTGCGATCAGAACTACGATCCTCTCCCAAAGTGCTGGCCGCGTTCGAAATGCTCGCCGTCGGCAGGTCCGTCAGCAACGCCGCCAGACCCGGGCATTGCGCTCCGGTCACAGTCAGGGTTGTTTCGAAATCGGACCGGCTCTGAAGCCGCTCCAGAAAGCTGGGCGTGACCTGCGCGCAATCGCACAAGGCGGCATAGTCACCCGCGTTTGCGTAATCCCGCGCGGTTTTCCAGTTGCAGGTTTCAGGTGCCGCAGCCGCACTGCCCACCATCAGAATTCCCATAAATGGCACAGCCGTAAGCGCGCCCAATTTCTGCTTTGTACTCTTCGACATATCAGCACCTCGTGACCAAAAAGACACCCGAAGTGACCGGGCAGTTCAGCACCGAGATGGCGATGTCGCGTGAAGCACCGCTAAAGGGTTTCTGAGGATATGTTTAGAATCCACCACCCCAATGGCTGACACCATCAAACATGTGGACACAGAGAGCTGAAATCAGTTATTGAACAATCGTTCATATACCTGCGAGGAGCCTGCCATGCACCTATCCGACACCGCTGCAATCATCACCGGAGGGGCGTCCGGTCTGGGCGAGGCCACGGCGCGCCACTTCGCGGCACAAGGCGCACAGGTCACGATCCTGGACCGGGAAGCGACCCGCGGAACGCAGGTCGCCGAGGAAATCAACGGGCATTTTGCCCAAACCGATGTCACGCATGAGCCGTCCGTTGCCGAGGCAATCGCCCACGCGATGGACAAAATGGGCAAGATCACCGCCGCCGTGAACTGCGCCGGTATTGCCGTTGGGGCAAAGACCGTGGGCAAGGACGGGCCGCACCCGCTGGACGCGTTCCAGCGCACCATCGATATCAATCTGGTTGGCAGCTTCAACGTCTCGCGTCTGGCAGCGGCTGAGATGGCGAAGAACGACCCCGAACCGGACGGCGCGCGTGGGGTGATCATCAACACCGCCTCGATCGCCGCCTTTGACGGGCAAAAGGGTCAGGCAGCTTATGCGGCGTCAAAAGGCGGCGTGGTGGGCATGACCCTGCCGATGGCCCGCGATTTGGCCGCGACCGGCATCCGGGTGATGGCCATTGCGCCGGGCATCTTCATGACGCCGATGCTGGCCGGTCTACCGGAAGAGATCCAGCAGCAACTCGCCGCCGATGTGCCCAATCCGCCGCGTCTGGGCGACCCGAACGAATACGGGCGGCTGGCGGGTTTTATCGTCGAGATGGGTTATCTGAACGGCGAGGTCATCCGCATCGACGGCGCGTTGCGGATGCGCTAGGCCTGCAGCATGACCGAGCGGGAAAAGATGGAAGCGGGCGCGTGGTATTGCTGCATTGACCCGGAACTTGAGGCGATGCGCGCCAAAGCGCGCCGCGCGGTGCATGCCCATAACACCTTCGATCCCGACGAACGGGGTGCGATGGCTCCCGCCCTGCGTTCAATATTCGCCCGCATCGGCACGGATTGCTTTCTCGAGGCCCCTTTTCACTGCGCCTACGGCGTGAACATCCATCTGGGCGACCGGGTCTATTTCAACGCCGGTTGCGTCATTCTGGATACGGCGCGGGTACTGATCGGGGATGGCACCATGTTTGGCCCCAACGCCCAAATCTATTGCGCACAGCACGCCAAAGACCCCGCCGAGCGCGCCCGTGGGCTGGAAATCGGCCTGCCGGTCAACATCGGTCGCAATGTCTGGATCGGCGGCAGCGCCATCCTGATGCCCGGCATCACAATCGGAGACAACGTCATCATCGGCGCGGGCAGCGTGGTGACACGGGATGTCAGCCCCGGCGCAACGGTCGTTGGCAATCCGGCCCGCCCCATTCGCTAGCGGCCCGCCGAGGCTTACCCGCCCTCGGCCTTTTCTTCCAGTATCAGCCATTCGTCTTCGGCCGCAGACAGCTTTGTCTGGCGCTCAACCAAGGCCTCGGTCGCTTTCTGGAACTTGACCGGCTCCCGCGTGAACAGCTCGGGGTCGGACATCAGTTCTTCCAGCTTGCCGATTTCGGCCTCAAGCCGTGCGATTTCAGCGGGCAGCTTCTCAAGCCGGTGCTTCTCCGAGAATGAAAGCCCCGCCTTCGGCTTCGCTTCCTGCATTACCTTCGGCTTGGAAGGCTTTGTTTTTTCTTCTTTCCTCTCAAAAACATCGCCGCGCTGCGCAATATAGTCGGTCCATCCCCCGGCATAGACCGTCGCCCGGCCATTGCCCTCCATCGCGATGGTCGTCGTCGCCACCCGATCCAGAAAATCCCGGTCGTGGCTGACCAACAGAACCGTGCCGTCATAATCGTCCAGCAATTCCTGCAACAGATCCAGCGTCTCGACATCCAGATCGTTGGTGGGTTCGTCCAACACCAGCAGATTCGATGGCTTGGCCATCAGCTTGGCCAGCAGCAACCGCGCTTTTTCCCCGCCTGACAGTGACTTAACCGCCGCTCTTGCCTGCCGCTCGTCAAACAGGAACTCCTTGAGGTAACCGACAACATGCTTCGGCTGCCCGCCCACCATGACCTGATCGGCCTTGCCTGAAACCCGCATCTCGGGGTCGCCGGTCAGGCTGTCCCACAGGGTCATCTCGGGGTCCAGCTGCGCGCGGGTCTGGTCGAAGACGGCAATCTCCAGATTTGTGCCCAGCGTCACCGTTCCTTCATCCGGGGCCTCCTGCCCCAGCAGCATCTTCAGCAGGGTGGTCTTACCCACGCCGTTCGGCCCGACAAAGGCCACCCGATCCCCGCGCTGCGCCAGAAGGTTGAAGTTGCGCACGATCTGCTGATCACCAAACGCTTTCGAGACACCCTTGGCTTCGATCACCTTGCGGCCCGACTTGGGGCCCGATTCCAGCGACATCGCCGCCGATCCCTGCCGTTTGATCTGCGCCGCCTTCTCGGCCCGCAAGGCCTGCAACGCGCGCACGCGGCCCTGATTGCGCTTGCGGCGGGCGCTGATGCCTTCGACGGCCCATTTGGCCTCGGACTTGATCAGCCGGTTCAGCTTGTGCCGCTGCTGGTCTTCTTCCTCCCAAACCTTGTCGCGCCAGGCCTCGAACGCCTCAAACCCCTGCTCCTGCCGCCGAACGACGCCCCGGTCGATCCACAAGGTCGCGCGGGTCAAGGCACGCAGAAATGCCCGGTCGTGCGAGATCAGAACAAACGCCGCCCGCGTCGCGCCCAGTTCCCGCTCGAGCCACGCGATGGCTTCGATATCCAGATGGTTGGTGGGCTCGTCCAGCAACATCAGATCGGGCGCCTCGGCCATCAGCTTGGCCAGCGCCGCGCGACGCCTCTCCCCGCCCGAGGCTGTTTCGACCATACGCGCCGGGTCGAATTTCAGGCCCTCTCCGGCCCGTTCGACCTTATACAACTCCCCCGGCTCCAGACCGCTGGAGGCATAGTCACCCAGCGTCGCAAACCCGTCCATTGTCGGGTCCTGCTCCATATATCCAACGGATTTCCCCGGCGGAATCACGATGTCGCCCCGATCCGCCTCGACCAGACCGGCCATCACCTTCATCAGGGTCGACTTGCCCGACCCGTTGCGCCCCACCAGCGCCACCCGATCACCGGGCTGCACCACCAGATCAAGGCCGGAAAACACCGGTTCACCCCCGAAGGTCAGGGAAATGCCGGACATCTGCAACAAAGGAATTCTCGCCATGTCCGCCAGCTAAACCGGCGGGAACAACGCGTCAACGCCCCGGCTTCATCTTTTCAAAAATACTCAAATCACCCCGGCCACTGCCCGCAGCAAACGTTTCCGCGCCGGGGGAATCGCCCCAATCTCGAGCCCAGTAAACACATGCAGCGTGTTCATATGCCGATCCACCACCGCATGATCGCTGACCCAGCCCCCCATCATCAGATAGGTGCGCAATAGCGGAGGCATCCTCAGCATCGCCTTTTTCGCATCCGGCCTGCGGCGCAGACGGGCCGCAAAGCGGAAGACATGCGGCGCCTTGACCTGCGGCAGCCAGCGCTTGGGCCCCAGATGCCGGTGCTTGAGCATGGCGAACGCGTCCAGATATTCGGCGGTTTCGGTCCCCGCGAACGAGGAACAGCCAAACAGCATTTCGACCCCGGTCTGATCGACATAGGCCGTCATCGCCCCCCACGCCACACGCAGAATGTCGGGGTCGGTCCAATCCGGGTGGATACAGAACCGTCCCATCTCGACCATACGCCCGCTGAAATCCTGCAGCGACGACAGATCGTAGAACTGCGCCGAATAGCTGCGCCCGATTTCGGCACCACGCTCCATCACCAGCATCCGAAAGCAGCAGACCAATTGCCCCGCAGACCGCATATCCTCGACCAGCACATGGGCGCATGCGGCGTCGAAATCGTCCCGATCGACCTGCCCGGTGCCAAAGGCCAGCGTTCGCAGCGCCTGAGCAGCCGACACATCCTTGGCCGTTTGCGCCAGACGGGCCTGATAGCGCCCCTTGCTCAACAAAACTGCCGTAGCCATGGTCGCATCCTCCCCGGCTGCTGACCCGTTATCTTCGCCACGTGCCTAACATAAAATTTGTGACCGTCCTGTGAAGCCACAAGAGGATGACCGAGTTTAGTTGCCGACGCCCGGGATATTGGCCGGGTTGAAGGTGCCGATATTGCCCAGCAGCTGCCGCAGGAAGCCTTTGTCCTGCACGCTGGAATCGGTCACGCGGCGTTCCAGCGGAATCACGATACCGTCCTCAAGGCCGAAGCGTTCGATGTTCCGTACCACGCCACGCTGATCGAAGCTGATCGCGACCAACTCGCGCGAGACGACCTGGGGCCGTTTCGGGCCATAGTGGCGGACCCGCGAGCGGACGTAGTAATAACCGGAATCCTTGACAACACCCGACGCGCCCGGTGCGCCGATCGCCTCGGCCACACTGTCGCGCGTGTCTTTGCCAACCTGAATTTCGGCCAGATCTTCTGCCGGCGGCACGTATCCGTGATTCTTGAAGACAGGCGAGCAGGCCCCGACGACGGCCAGAGCGGCAATGACGACAAGCGACTTCGCAGCCGGTTTGAACCTGTTTACAACCTTCAACATACGCACCCTCTTGCCTTGGCCTGTCACGGCTTCTATCCGATTACAGAAACCGCTGCCACGGTTCAACACAGGAAAGACTCTATGATGACTAACGTCACATCCCTTCGGGTGGCCGATCTGCCGCAAAACGCCCCCACGCCGTTTGACCTGCGCCCGGGGCCCGAGGCGCTGGAAGCGCTGAAAAACGATCTTCAGCTGCTGGGCCTGCGCAAACTCAGCTTTGTCGGCCAGGTGCGCGCGCAGGGCAAACACGACTGGGAGCTGACCGGCAAGCTGGGCGCGACCGTGATTCAACCCTGCGTCGTCACGCTTGAACCGGTCACGACCCGGATCGACATCCCGGTGTCCCGCCTGTTTCTGGCCGACTGGACCGACCCGGACGAAGCCGAGTTCGAAATCCCCGAAGGCGACGAGGCCGAGCCGCTGGGACCCGAGATTGACCCGGCGCAGGTGATGGCCGAGGCGCTATCCCTCGCCCTGCCTCAGTACCCGCGCAAGGACGGTGCGGAACTGGGTCAGGCCGACTATACCGAACCCGGCAAGCAGGCGATGACAGACGAAGATGCCAAGCCTTTTGCCGGATTGGCGGGATTGCGCGATACGCTGAAAAAAGACGAGTGACAGGGCGCGGATTTCCTGTCATAGCAGGCGGTCAGAAAAATCGCTTGAACATACCGAGAATCGCAGTATTTTCGCGCGCTCATCGGATTTTGGGTTGGACATTGCGGGGCTCGTCCCCTAAACGCGCGTCAAACCACGATAAAACGAACTACGAAACCCGGGTCGGCAGCGAATCTGCGGCCCCCAGTCAGACAAAGGTTGAGACCATGGCCGTCCAACAGAACAAAGTTTCCAAGTCGCGTCGCAACAACCGCCGCGCACACGACGCTCTGGTTGCTGCAAACCCGAACGAATGCCCGAACTGTGGCGAGCTGAAACGCCCGCACCACGTTTGCGCGTCCTGCGGCCACTATGATGATCGCGAAGTCGTCGCGCAGGCCGACGAAATCGATCTGGACGAAGACGCAGCCTAAGCCTGAACGAGCGCAGGCCAAGGCATGACTGAACAACCCACGCACGCCGGAAGGATCACCATCTCGGTAGACGCAATGGGTGGGGACGCAGGTCCCGCAGTCGTTGTTGCAGGCATTGCGAATTCGGCCAAAAAGAACCCCGAAATCGGGTTTCTGCTGCACGGTCCGGAACAGACGCTGCGCAAGCTTGTCGCCAAACGGCGTGTCCTTGATGGGCGCGTCGTTTTTCGTGATTGCCCCGACGTGGTCACGATGGAGGACAAGCCCAGCCAGGTTGTGCGCAACGGCAAGCAGACCTCGATGTGGTCCACGCTCGAGGCCGTGCGCCAGGGCGAGGCGCACGGGGCGGTGTCCTGCGGCAATACCGGCGCGCTGATGGCGCTGTCGATGATGCGCCTGCGCAAGCTGCCGGGCGTGAACCGTCCCGCCATCGCGATTCTGTGGCCATCTCGGAACCCGCAGGGGTTCAACGTGATGCTGGACGTGGGCGCGGATGTGCGCGCCGATGCCAAGGACCTGTTGCAATACGCGCTGATGGGGGCGTCCTACGCGCGCAACGGCATGGCGCTGACCCGTCCCCGGATCGGTCTGCTGAACGTGGGCACCGAAGAACACAAGGGCCGCGCCGAGCTGAAAGAAGCCCACGCCATGATCTCGGACTTCGCCGGCCCCGCGAATTTCGACTTTGTGGGCTTTGTCGAAGGCAGCGACATTCCCGGCGACAAGGCCGATGTCATCGTGACCGACGGCTTCACCGGCAATGTCGCGATCAAGACCGGCGAAGGCACCGCCAGCCTGATCGGCGACCTGCTGCGCCACGCGTTCAAGTATTCACCCCTGTCCCGTCTGGCCTCGGTACTGGCGATCACATCGCTGAACCGGTTGAAAAAACGCATCGATCCGCGCCGGGTAAATGGCGGCGTTTTCCTTGGCCTGAATGGTACTGTGGTCAAATCCCATGGCGGCGCAGACGCGACCGGCGTATCGGCGGCGGTCAAGCTTGCATTCACCCTGGCCCAGTCAGGATTTGCCGAAAAATTGGCGGCACGGGTTGCATCAACGGCCCAGCTTGCCCAAGATGCCGCGCAATCTGCGCCGCAGACGGAAAAATAACCAAAAAGGCAGTACCCCAACATGGCAGGCCGTTCAGTTGTTGTAGGTGTCGGGCATTATTTGCCTGAACGTGTTGTTCCGAATTCCGAGTTTGAAAAGACGCTGGACACCACCGATGAATGGATCCGGACCCGCTCGGGGATCGAACGCCGCCACTTTGCTGCGGATGGCGAGACCACGTCGGACCTTGCGACTCATGCCGCCGAGGCGGCGCTGACCGATGCGGGACTGACGGCGGATGATATCGACGCCATCGTTCTGGCAACCTCGACCGCCGATCTGACCTTTCCGTCGGCGGCGACGATGGTTCAGGCCCGGCTGGGCATGACCAAGGGCTTTGCCTTTGACGTTCAGGCCGTATGTGCCGGATTCGTCTTTGCGCTCAGCAACGCCAACGCGCTGATCCTGTCGGGTCAGGCCAAACGCGTTCTGGTGATCGGGGCCGAGACCTTTTCCCGAATCATGGACTGGAGCGACCGATCCACCTGTGTGCTGTTCGGCGATGGCGCGGGCGCGCTGGTGCTTGAGGCGCAAGAGGGCGAAGGCACCCCCGCCGACCGTGGCATTCTGGCGACCGATCTGAATTCGGACGGGCGCTACAAGGATCTGCTCTATGTCGATGGCGGCGTGTCGACCCATACGACCGGGCACCTGCGGATGCAGGGCAATCAGGTCTTCCGCCATGCTGTTGAAAAGCTTGCAAAAACGGCTGAAACCGCCTTGGACCGAGCGGGCCTCGGCAGTGCCAATGTCGACTGGGTCGTGCCGCATCAGGCCAATATCCGCATCATTCAGGGCACCGCCAAAAAGATGGGCCTGTCGATGGATAACGTGGTGGTTACGGTACAAGATCACGGCAATACATCCGCCGCCTCGATCCCGCTGGCCCTGTCTGTGGGCAAGGAACGGGGGCAGATCAAGAAGGGCGATCTGATCGTGACCGAGGCCATCGGCGGCGGTCTGGCCTGGGGCGCGGTGGCGCTGCGCTGGTAACAGGCGCAATCCGGCTTACACAGCCGCCTGCAATTCATTGATATTGACAGCGAATTTCCCCTGACCCTATTCTTTCCTATCAACAGGGGAATTGGCATGGGCGACAAAACACTGACCAGAATGGATCTGAGCGAGGCCGTCTTTCGTGAAGTTGGCCTTTCACGCAACGAAAGTGCGCAACTGGTCGAAAGCGTTCTGAACCATATGTCCGACGCACTTGTGCGCGGCGAGCAGGTCAAGATTTCATCCTTCGGCACCTTCAGCGTTCGCGACAAGACCGCCCGTATCGGCCGCAACCCCAAAACCGGCGAAGAGGTTCCGATTCAGCCCCGCCGCGTTCTGACCTTCCGCCCGTCGCACCTGATGAAGGATCGCGTCGCCGCCGGGAACCGCAAGTAAGTCAGAGGTCCCGCAGAGATGAGCAAGTCCCCCGACGCGTTTCGCACGATCAGTGAGGTTGCGGACTGGCTGGGAGTGCAAGCCCATGTGCTGCGGTTCTGGGAAAGCCGGTTCAGTCAGGTCAAACCCGTAAAGCGTGCAGGCGGTCGGCGGTATTACCGGCCCAACGACATGCGGCTGCTGGGCGGTATCAAGAAGCTGCTGCACGAGGATGGCATCACCATCAAGGGCGTGCAGAGCATCCTGCGCGAACAGGGCGTGGCCCATGTTGCCGCCCTGTCTCAGCCGCTGGACGAACCTGCCGAGGCTGATGCCACCGTGGTTCCTTTCACCGCGAAACAGCCCGCCTCAGCCGAACAAATACACATGGACTTGCGTGAGCCCAAGGTGCAGCAAGCCGTGCCGGAAAGCCCAAAACCCGCCGTTGCACCCGCGGACCCCGCACCGCGCGAGGTGGAACTGGACACGGCCCCGCTGCTGGGCGGTGTGGCGTCGCTGGCCTGGAACCGCGACGAATACGACGACGCGCTTCTGGCCCGAATCGCGCCGATTGCGCGGGACCTGCGCGTGTGGCTGGATCGGGTGGAAACCAAGGTGGCGGGATAGGAAAAAAGGCATTGTTTTCCTCTTGCCCCTGCCGGGAAAATCTTTATGAACAGCCCAACGTCGGGCTATGGCGCAGCCTGGTAGCGCGTCCGTCTGGGGGACGGAAGGTCGCAGGTTCGAGTCCTGCTAGCCCGACCAAATCACACCGACGTTTATGGCACACAGGCCAGATCCCGCTCTGGCATCAGGGGGGATCGGAATGACCGGCGTATGCCCAAACCAGCAGATCGAAGCGATGATCGCGCGGGGTGAAATCACCGCCAGCCCCGAGATCATTCCGGCTCAGGTTCAACCCGCCAGCCTTGATTTGCGTCTGGGGACAGTGGCTTACCGCGTCCGCGCCTCGTTTCTGGCCGGCGAATCCCGCTCGGTAGCCGACCGTCTGGCCGAGTTCGAGATGCACCGCATCGATATCACCGATGGCGCGGTTCTGGAAAAAGGCTGCGTCTATCTGGTACCGCTGATGGAATCGCTGGCTCTGCCCGATGATGTCAGCGCGGTGGCCAACGCCAAAAGCTCGACCGGGCGGCTAGACCTGCTGACCCGCACCATCACCGATGGCGGGGCCGAGTTCGACCGGGTGCCCGCAGGGTATACCGGGCCTTTGTTTGCCGAGATTTGCCCGCGTTCCTTCTCGGTCCTCGTCCGCCCCGGCATGCGCTTGAACCAGATCCGGTTCCGGCAGGGTCAGGCGGTTCTGACGGATGCCGAACTGGCCGCGCTGCACGCCGACTCACCGCTGGTGGATGGCCCTGCGGTGATTCAGGACGGGTTGGGCTTTTCGGTCGATCTGCAACTGCCCGACACCGATCTGGTGGGCTACCGCGCCAAGCCGCATACCGGCGTGATCGATCTGGACCGGATCGGAGGGTACGACCCGCAGGACTATTGGGAGGAAGTGCGCACCAAAGATGGCCGCATCATCCTCGACCCCGGCGCGTTCTACATCCTCGTCAGCCGCGAGGCGGTGCATATCCCGCCGATGTACGCCGCCGAGATGGCCCCCTATCTGGCAATGGTCGGTGAATTCCGGGTGCATTACGCGGGCTTCTTCGACCCCGGTTTCGGCCACGCCGCCGCCGGTGGCGCAGGCTCGCGCGGTGTGCTTGAGGTCCGCTGCCACGAAGCGCCATTTGTGCTGGAGCACGGTCAGGTTGTCGGTCGCCTGGTCTATGAGCGCATGGCCGAGATGCCCACGCAGCTATACGGCGCGGGTATTGCGTCGAATTATCAGGGGCAAGGCCTGAAACTGTCCAAGCATTTCAAAGCTGGTGGTTAAAACTTCATGAACCGGCGCATCTGGCGGGTCATCCGCTGTGCCTGTTTCATGTTCTGCTTTTGCCGCTTGGAGTTGTCCGCCATCTGGCGCCGGGCCTCTGGGTCACGCGGGGCTTGCCCCGGTTTGCCCGCCCGACTGGCCATGTCAAAGCCCTTGTCCACGCCGCGCATCACCAGCCGCCGTATGACCTGACGCACGATCATGTCGATGATCCGGTTCGCGTTCATTGCTCAACTCCGTTTGCTGGAACACAACTTAAGGGGTCTTTGCGGTCGAAAAAGGGCCGGTTGGTCACTCTTCCTCGAAAAGTTCCGTCTGATCCTCATCCGCTTCGTCTTCGCGGCCCTCGCCCAGCGGGATCGCCCCCGGCGGCGGGCGGTTTTCCAGCAGCCCTGCGGCGCGCAGTTCCTTGAGCCCCGGCAGGTCGCGGGCGTTTTCCAGACCGAAGTGATCCAGAAACTGCGGCGTCACCACAAACGTCACCGGGCGGCCCGGTGTCATGCGGCGGCGACCCAGCCTGATCCACTCCATCTCAAGCAACTGGTCGATGGTCCCGCGCGACACCGACACGCCCCTGATCTCTTCGATTTCCGCACGCGTGCAAGGTTGGTGATATGCAACGATAGCGAGTGTTTCGATGGCGGCGCGGCTCAGCTTGCGGGTTTCGACCGTTTCCTTCTGCATCAGAAAGCCCAGATCAGGCGCGGTGCGAATGGCCCATGCCTCACCCACGCGCACGACGCGGACGCCGCGCCCCTCGTAGCGTTTCTGAAGAAATTCAACCGCTTGCGCCGCGTCGCTGCCGTGGGGCATCCGGGCCTCAAGATCGGCTACGGTGACAGGTTCGGCACTGGCGAACAGAACCGCCTCGACCATCCGTTCCTGTTCCGCCAGCGGCGGGGCTTCGAACAGCATGCCGGTCTCTTCGGGGGCGTCAGTCACGTGTTTCGGTCCTTTTCCGCAGATGGATCGGAGCGAATGTCTCTCTCTGCTTGATCTCCATATGTCCTTCCTTCACCAGTTCCAGCGAGGCCGCAAAGGTCGCCGCCGTGGCCGAGCGTCTGCGCACCGGGTCGGCATCCCAGCCATCGGGCAGATAGGTCTCCATATCCGTCCAGGTCCCGGCAAACCCGATCAGCGGGCGCATCCGTTCCAGCGCCTGTTCCATCGTGAACACCGCGTCGCGATCCATGACAAAGGGGCGGAATTCGTCGCGGGTGCGGATGCGGGCATAGCCTTGCATCAGGTCCAGCAGCGTCGCGGAATAGGTCACGGTGCGGATACGGGTGACATCCTCACCCTGCCCGCGCTTGAAGAAATCGCGCCCCAACTGGTCGCGCGCCATCAGCCGTGCGGCAGCATCACGCATGGCCTGCAGACGTTCCAGCTGGAAGGCCAGATGGGCGGCCAGTTCCTCGCCCGAAGGCCCTTCGTCATCCGGGTCCGGCGGCAGCAGCAGGCGGGATTTCAGGAACGCCAGCCACGCCGCCATGACCAGATAATCGGCAGCCAGTTCGATCCGCAGCGCGCGGGCCTTTTCGACAAAGGCCAGATATTGCTGCGCCAGCGCCAGAACCGAGATTTTCCGCAGGTCGACCTTTTGCGTCCGCGACAGGGTCAGCAGCACGTCCAGCGGGCCTTCGAACCCGTCGACGTCAACGATCAGCGCTTCGGCTGCGAGACGATCCGCGACCGAGACCGGGTCTTCGCTGAAAAGGTTATCGTTCATATACCTGCCCGCCCATTAGGGCAGATAGTTCCGCCTCGGCGGCTTGGATGTCAAGTTCCTGCGGGGCTTTGCGCATGGCCAGCGCGCGTTCCGCGCGGGTTTGTGCCATGTCCGACATCTGACCTGCAGCTTCCAGCACTTCGGCACGTTCTGCAAAGCTTCCGTTGCAGTGCAGGACAACATCGCAACCGGCCTGCAATGCCTGCTGCGACAGGTCCGCGGCAGACCCGCTGAGCGCTTTCATTGAGATGTCGTCGGTCATGATCAGGCCATCAAAGCCGATCACCTCGCGGATCACGCGCATCATCGGTGCCGAAATCGTGGCCGGAGCGAGGTCAACCTGTTCGAAGACCAGATGCGCCGTCATCCCCATCGGCAGATCGTTCAGGGCGCGGAAGGGCGCGAAATCGCTTTCTTTCAGGTCCTCCAACGGCAGGTCAACGCGCGGCAGATCGTGGTGACTGTCCAGCGTCGCGCGACCGTGGCCGGGCATGTGTTTCACGACGGGCAGAACACCGCCATCCAGATGCGCCTGCGCCACGGCGCGTCCGATCTTGCCGATATGGTCCGCGTCACCGCCGTAGCACCGGTTGCGCAGAAAGGCATGAGTTTCGCTCCGCGCCACATCCACCATCGGGGCGCAATTGCTGTCGATGCCCAGTTCGAACAGCTCATGCGCAATCAGGCGATAGCGCAGGTACATGGCCCGTTCGGCCTGATCCCCGGCGCGGTCCGCGTGATCCAGCGGCGGCAGCCATTCGCGGGCCAGCGGGGCGCGCAGACGTTGCACGCGCCCGCCTTCCTGATCGATGGTGATGGGGCAATTGCGGCCAACCGCCTCGCGAAAGTCATCGCACAGGGCGCGGACCTGGTCGGCGGTGTCGATATTGCGGGCAAACAGAATGAACCCGAACGGGTTCATCTGGCGGAACAGCGCGCGTTCCTCATCACTCAGGCGCAGACCTTCGGCATCGGTGATCGTGGCACCGAAATTCACCGCACGGCCACCGGGATGCAATCAGCCCCCTGCGCCACCAGCGCGGCGCAGAACTGGCGCGAGTCGCTCAGATCATCGAAGCCCAGCACGCGCAGGCGGTAGAACGTGCGCCCACCGCTTGAGGTTTTCTGGATAACACGCTGTTTTCCGTCCATGTACTCGCCAAACCGCCCGTTCAGCCGCGCCCATTCGGACTTGGCAACACCCACGCTTTCATAGGCCCCCAACTGCGCCAGACGGGTCCCCTTGCTCAGCGTGTCGGGATCAACATCCAGACCCACAGCCGTTTTGACGGCGGCACTGATCGCGTCCTCGGCAGGTGCACTGCGCAGGCTACGGGCCGGGCGGGTATGGGGCCGCAGAGACCGACGCACACCGGGCAGCGCCGCCAGTTCCGGGTCCGGCAGCGATGCCGCCAGATCGGCAGGGTCAATGGCGGGCTCGTCGTCAGGGGTTGCCAACGCGGCGATTTCCACGCCTTCGTCCTGCGGCTGTTCCTGTCTCGCCGCCTCTCCGGCCAGTTCCGCGACCAGCGCGTCAACGGCGTTCTGCCGCAATTCAGCCGCTTCCCGGTTCGAGATCGGCTCTTCAATCACATGCACCGCTTGCGTCGGCTTCAGCTCACCGGCGGGCAGGTCCTCATCCGTCAGGGACACCGGGCGCGGGGCAAGGATCAGGCGATCTGCCGGGGCCGCAGCCGAACCTTCAGCGGCCACCGCATTTACAGCAAGGCCCTGATGATCCGCAGGCGTACCGCCCGGCTTTTCGGGCTGGATGCGCATCGGCCCCTCGGCCGCGCGCACAACCGGAACGCCGCTGACGTCCCGCATGACCAGCTTGTAACCCCAGACACCGACCCCAACGACCAACGCCACCGAGGCAACCGCACCCAGCACATTGACCGCGCGCCCCAGACCAAAAGACCGCGCAGGCGCGTCGTGGCCCTGCACGTCTTCGGGATACTCATACGCATCCTGCGCATGGGGTTGATTCGTGTAATGCGCGTGCTCGGGGCGCTGTTGCCCCGAGTAATCGTAACTCGTCATATCCGCCTCACCGCCCGTTTCGCGCCTGAAAACGGGCGCGCGGGTCATTTCTTGCCTACCTCGTACCGGCGGTTCGGGCGATATTTGTTACCGCATCTCCTGCGCCGGAGTGACGCCAAGAATACCCAAGCCCGCTGAAATCACAACAGAAACGGCCCGGGCCAATGCGATTTTTGACTGGCTTGTGGCAACATCGCCATCCTGGATGAATCGCAGCTGGGTTTCGTCATTGCCCTTGTTCCACAACGCGTGGAAGTCGCCCGCCAGTTCGTACAGGTAAAAGGCAACACGGTGCGGTTCGTTGGTGCGTGCCGCGATTTCTACCAGACGCGGCCATTCGGCCAGCTTCTTGGCGACGGTCAGTTCCGACGCATGGTCGATCTTGCCCAGATCAGCCCCTGAAAGGGTCGCGTCGTCAGCGGAGATCCCGGCCTCGGCGGCGCGGCGCAGCACGCTCATGACGCGGGCATGGGCGTATTGCACGTAGAACACCGGGTTCTCGCGGCTCTGCTCCAGCACCTTGTCGAAATCGAAATCCAGCGGCGCGTCGTTCTTGCGCGTCAGCATCACGAACCGGGTCACATCCGGGCCAACCTGATCGACCACATCGCGCAGGGTGACAAAGTTCCCGGCCCGTTTCGACATCTTGAACGGCTCGCCATTCTTCCACAGCTTCACCAGCTGGGTCAGCTTGATATCCAGCGACACCTTGCCATCGGACAGGGCTGACACCGCCGCCTTCATCCGCTTGACATAGCCCCCATGGTCCGCACCGAACACGTCGATCAGCGCGTCAAAGCCACGGGTCACCTTGTCATAGTGATAGGCAATGTCGGGGGCAAAATAGGTCCAGCTACCGTCCGATTTCTTGACCGGGCGGTCCACATCGTCACCATGTTCGGTCGACTTGAACAGGGTCTGCTCGCGCGGTTCCCAATCCTCGGGCTTCTTGCCTTTGGGCGGCTCCAGCACGCCTTCATAGATCAGGCCCTTGTCGGTCAGCGACTCCAGTGCAGCCTCGATCCGACCCGTGCCATAGAGCGACTTTTCCGAGAAGAACACATCCATCTCAACGCCCAGCGCCTTCAGGTCGGCGCGGATCAGGTCCATCATCGCGTCGGTCGAAAACTCGCGCAGGTCCTCAAGCCACTCGCTTTCAAGCTTGTCGATCAGGCTGTCGCCGTATTTCTCTTTGAGAGCCTCACCGATCGGGATCAGGTAGTCGCCGGGATAGAGCCCCTCGGCAATCTCGGGGCTCAGCCCGTTGGCCTCGCGGTAGCGCTCATAGGCGGACCGCGCCAGCACATCGACCTGCGCGCCGCCATCGTTGATGTAATACTCGCGGGTCACATCATGGCCGGAATAGGCCAGCAGGCTCGCCAATGCGTCGCCGAACACGGCGCCGCGCGTATGCCCAACGTGCAGCGGGCCGGTCGGGTTGGCCGAGACGTATTCCACGTTCACTTTCTGCCCGTGACCCATGGTCGAGCGGCCATAATCGGTGCCCTTTTCCAGCACAGCAGCCAGCACACCCTGCCAGACGGACGGCGCAAGACGCAGGTTCAGGAACCCCGGCCCCGCCACCTCGGCACTGGTAACGCGGTCATCCAAAGCCAGTTTCCCGGCCAGCACATCGGCAATGTCGCGCGGCTTCATCTTCGCAGGCTTGGCCAGCACCATCGCCGCATTGGTCGCCATGTCGCCATGCGCCGCATCGCGCGGCGGTTCGACCGCCACGTTGTCAAAGCTCAACCCCTCGGGCAGCGTGCCTTCGGACTGCATCTGCGCCAGCGCGTCCAGTACCAGGCCGCGGATCTCGGAAAACAGGTTCATTTCGGATGTCCTTTTGCTTGCCCGGCGGTTTACCACGCAAAGCGCCAAGGTCAATGGACGCCTAAAGTTTGAGCTTGGTTTGGCGCACGGGCCGGGTAATCTCGGCCAACCAGACTGATCGGAGATCTGCCATGCGCCACGCCCTGCCCCTTGCCCTGCTTCTGACCACCGCGCTGCCCGCTTGGGCCGAAATCCCGGCCCCCAAGGGGCACGTCATCCTGACACTCGGCGGCGCGATCGAGACAACCAACCTGCCCGCGCGTGGCGAGAACGACGGCGGCCTGTTGGGTTATCTCGAAGTCACCCACGACGGCGCGGCAGGCTTTGACGCCACGATGCTGGACGGGTTGGAGCAAACCCGGATCACGATCCCCTACGGCCCGCCGGACAACCAGCGCGACTATACCTTCTCGGGGCCGCTGCTGTCCGAGGTGATGGCCATGGCCGGTGCCGAGGGCAAATCCGCGCTACCCATGGCGATGGACGGCTATCAGGCGGAAATCCCGTGGCAGAGTATCGAGGCACATCAACCCATCGTGGCGACCCACGCCGACGGCGCGCCGATGGGGATCGGTGGCTATGGCCCCACGATGATCGTGTTCCCGCCCACGGATGACGAAGACCTGGCTCAGGAACAGGCGGGCCAACAGGTCTGGGCCATCGCCTATATCGCGATCGAGTGATCGCCGGTCAGGCGGGCGTGGTCCTGCAAGGCAAACCGGTCGGTCATGCCCGCGATATAGTCCGACACGATGCGGGCCAGCGCCGTTTCGCCCTCTGCCGCTTCGATGTCTGCATGCCAGCGCGCGGGCATTTGCCTCGGGTCGTTCAGATATATCGGAAAGAGCTCCTGCACCACCTTGCTGACCTCGGCCCGCACCTGCATCACCGCGGGCGCGCGGTACATCCGGGCAAACAGAAAGGCGCGGATTTCTTTCAAATGCGCCCAAAGTTCGGCTGAGAACTGCACGACCGGATAGCCCAGATTGCGGATATCCTCGACCGACTGCGCACTCGAGGTTTCGATCAGGTTTCGGGATGTGTCGATGACATCCGAGACCATAACGCCAAACACCCTGCGCAACGCCTCATGCCGCCGCCGATAGGGATCGAGCCCGGGGTATTTGCGATCCACCTCGGCGTAGCAGTCGCCCACGATGGGCAATTGCTCGATCTCATCATCCGAAAAGAGCCCCGCCCGCAGCCCATCCAGCAAATCGTGGTTGTTATATGCTATGTCATCCGACAGCGCCGCCACCTGCGCCTCGGCACTGGCATGGGTGTGCAGTTCCAGATCAAAGCCGCCATTGCATTCGGCCAGCGCCCAGGGCAGTTCCCCCAGCACCGGACCGTTATGCTTGGCGATGCCTTCAAGGCACTCCCATGTCAGGTTGCAGCCGTCGAATTCTGCATAGTGCCGTTCCAGTTTCGTGACGATCCGGATGGCCTGCGCGTTGTGATCGAAGCCGCCATACGGTTCCATCAAGGCATGCAGAGCATCCTCGCCCGTATGACCAAACGGCGTGTGCCCCAGATCATGCGCCAATGCGACCGCTTCGGTCAGTTCCGGGTTCAGGCCCAAAGCCCCGGCAATCGTGCGCGCCACCTGCGCCACCTCGATGGAATGGGTCAGGCGGGTGCGATAGCTGTCACCCTCGTGCTCGACAAACACCTGAGTCTTGTGTTTGAGCCGCCGAAAGGCGCTTGCGTGAATGATCCTGTCCCGGTCGCGCTGAAAGCAGGACCGGAAACTGCTCTCCTCTTCCGGCACCAAACGCCCTCTGGCGCGGCCCGGATCCGAGGCAAAACCCGCTCGCTCCACTCGTCTTGTCCTTGTCGCCTGTCGTCAGGTCTCATATATTGTACCGTGGTTCAGAAATAAACCTTTGGAGACCGGCATGAATCTGCCCCCGACAGTCACAGAACGCGCCTTTGATCGTCTGGCCGAAATCGGCGCGGCAGATCAGGGCCAGGCCCTGCGCGTCGCGGTGGAAGGCGGCGGATGTTCCGGTTTTCAATACGAAATCGCGCTGGACACCCCGAAAGAGGATGATCTGATCCTGGAAGGCAAGGGCCAGAAAGTGATCGTCGATTCAATTTCGCTGCCGTTTCTGGAAAACGCGGTCATTGATTTCACGCAGGAACTGATCGGCGCGCGGTTTGTGATCGAGAACCCCAACGCCACGTCCTCCTGTGGCTGCGGCACGTCCTTTTCGATGTAGCGCCGGTGGGGGCTTTGCCCCCACGCCCCCAGGATATTTTTAGACAGATGAAGCAGGGATCCGCTCCCCAGCTTGTATGCCGGAGAGCTTCACCTGTCGCGGTCATCGGCGTCCCCGCCTGTACCGCCTGATCTTCTTCACTCCAAATGGTTAAAAATCCGTTTCTTCATCTGTCCAGAAATATCCCGGAGCGCGAGGCAGAGCCTCGCAAACCCGCCCACCACTTGCCGCTGGGGTTTGTATGGGCGATAGGTTGCCACAGGCCAACGGAGGACCGCGCATGAAAATCGCCACGTTCAACATCAACGGCATCAAGGCGCGGGCCGAGGCCCTGCCCCGCTGGCTGGACGATGCGCAGCCCGACATTGTGCTGCTGCAAGAAATCAAATCGGTCGATGAGAACTTCCCACGAGAGATATTTGAAGATCGCGGCTACAATGTCGAAACCCATGGGCAAAAGAGCTTTAACGGTGTGGCGATCCTGTCCAAACTGCCTCTGGAAGACGTCACGCGCGGTTTGCCCGGGGATGACGAGGATGAGCAGGCGCGCTGGATCGAAGCCACTGTCATCGGTAAAAAGCCCCTGCACATTTGTGGGCTCTACCTGCCCAATGGCAACCCCGTCCCCGGTCCGAAATATGACTACAAGCTGGCCTGGATGGAGCGTCTGTATGATCGCGCCCGTGATCTTATGGCGGCGGAAGAACCGGCCCTGATGGCAGGGGACTACAACATCATTCCGCAAGCCGAAGACGCGAAGCGCCCGGATGACTGGCGCGAGGACGCGTTGTTCCGGCCGGAAAGCCGCGCCGCGTTTCGCAAGATTCTGAACCTCGGGTTCACCGAGGCGTTTCGGGCGCGCACGCAGGGGCCCGGGCATTACTCGTTCTGGGATTATCAGGCCGGGGCGTGGAACAAAAACGACGGCATTCGCATCGATCATTTCCTGCTGACCCCGCAGGCCGCCGATCTGATGCGGGATTGCCGGATCGATTCAGAAGTGCGCGGGCACGAGAAGCCCTCGGACCACGTACCCGTCTGGATCGATATGGACCTCTGAGGTCTCAGACGGTCGCGTCGTACCGATAAATCCACTCATAGCGCCGAGACAGTCGTGGGCCGATGACCGTCAGGGCTGCCTGCGCCGCGAGCCGGGTGGCTCCGGTCAGGTGGAAATTGCGTGCATTGGCGTTGGCGGCGTCAACGACTTTCTGCGCGCGCGGTCGTCGCGTTTGTTCATAAGCGGCAAGCGCTCGGGTTACGCCGGGTTGTTCCTTGAAGGACCGGGCCAGTATCCACGCGTCTTCCAGTGCCATACACGCCCCCTGTGCCATAAAAGGCAGTGTCGGATGCGCCGCATCGCCCAGCAGCGTCAGCCGCCCGTTTTGCCATTTGTCAGAAACGGGGCGCAGGAACAAAGCCCAGAGATGCGCCTGTTCCACCTTGGCGAGAATGTCACGAACCGGCCCGCCGAAATCGGCAAAGCGCGCGCGCAGATCGTCCGGGTTCCCGGGACGGCGCCAGCCCTCCTCGTGCCAGTCCGAGCGTTCCTCGATTGCCACGATGTTCAACAGGCGTTGGTCGCGCAAAGGGTACGTCACGACGTGGCGGTGGGGACCCATTGTCAGTGTCGCTTTCGGGTTTGCGTCGTGGTGTTCCCAGGGAATAGTCGCGCGCCAGGCAACCTGATGGGTGAATTGCGGGTCTTCGGGTCCGTTCAGGATGGGCCGAATGATGCTGCGCCCGCCATCCGCAGCGATGGCACATTCGGCGCGCAGCCTTTCCCCATCGTCCAGTCTCACCTCGGCCTCGCCGGGGTGTTTAACCACCTGCGTGACACGTGCACCCAGACGGATATCGACGCCCGCCTGTTGCGCTGCCTTGTGCAACAGGTCCAGCAGATCGGCGCGGTGGTAGTAATAGGTCGGCCCAGCAGATGGGCCCGGCAGACGGCTGATAAGGCGACCCTTTCGGTAGTCCCGCAGCAGAGTGCCATGCGATCTCTGCCCCGCTTGGGGAACATCACTCACCACACCCAGCGCGCGCAGAACGCACATTCCGTTGGCGCTGATCTGCAGACCCGCGCCCACCTCGGTCAGGGCCGGGGCCTGTTCCAGCACCGTGACCTGAGCGCCGGATTGCCGCAGAGCCAGCGCAACGGCCAGCCCTCCGATCCCACCGCCGATGACGCAGAATTTCAGCCCGTCGATATTCATGGCACCGGCTTAACGCAAAAACGCCGGAGCGACAGGCCCCGGCGTTTGTGTTTTACCAAGTTTCCCAGCGATCAATCGTCGCGGTGGACTTTTTCGCGGCGCTCGTGACGTTCCTGCGCTTCAAGCGTCATGGTGGCAATCGGGCGGGCGTCGAGACGTTTCAGCGAGATGGGATCACCGGTCTTTTCGCAATATCCGTATTCGCCTTCGTCGATCCGCCGCAGGGCTGCATCAATCTTGGCGACCAGCTTACGCTGACGGTCCCGTGTGCGCAGTTCCAGTGCCCGATCGGTTTCTTCGCTGGCCCGATCTGCAACATCGGGAATGTTCCGGGTATTGTCCTGTAGCCCTTCGATCGTGTCGCGGCTGCCTGCTAAAAGTTCATTTTTCCAATCCATCAGCTTGCGGCGAAAATACTCAAGCTGTTGATCGTTCATAAACGGTTCATCTTCGGCCGGTCGGTAATCTTCCGGCAGAAAAACTTCCTGCTTCATACTTGCTCCCTCGGTATGGCCAGAAACGTCGTTGGTTGCGGTCGTTTCACCTGACATTTGGCACCCCCTTCTGCGCTGCATGTATCCGACGCGCGTGGGAATGTCACTACACAAACGTAGCGCAGACGCGCCGTCACAAGAACCAGTCTAAGTATGAGACTTTTAGAAACAAAACCTTGTTTTTCTGTGAACTTTGTCAGGCCATTTTGGGGCGCGTTACAACCCATGCGGCACCCGGTCCCGCGCGAATCAAGCGAAACGGTTTGAAGTCGCTGCGAAATTCTTCAAACGCGACGCCGGGGCCCGGGTTGTAAAAAACCCTGGCTCTCTGTAACCCGGGAACAACAATTCAGCCCGCACATCTCGCGAATCTATATGAGGGGTCCATGACCGCACGTTTTCAAGGCACAGCCGAATATGTCGCCACCGACGATCTGACCATTGCCGTGAACGCAGCCGTCACGCTGGAACGTCCGCTGCTGGTCAAGGGTGAGCCCGGCACCGGCAAGACCGAACTGGCGCGGCAGGTGGCCGGGGCGCTGAGCCTGAAGATGATCGAGTGGAACGTCAAATCCACCACCCGCGCGCAGCAGGGCCTGTATGAATACGATGCGGTAAGCCGTCTTCGGGACAGCCAGTTGGGCGAGGAACGCGTGCATGACGTGTCGAACTACATCCGCAAGGGCAAGCTTTGGCAGGCGTTTGAAGCGGACGAAAAGGTCGTTCTGCTGATTGATGAGATTGACAAGGCCGATATCGAATTTCCCAACGACCTGCTGCAGGAACTCGATAAGATGGAGTTCCATGTCTACGAGACCGGCGAGACGATCCGCGCCAAGCACCGTCCCATCGTGATCATCACCTCGAACAATGAAAAGGAACTGCCGGACGCCTTCCTGCGCCGCTGCTTTTTCCACTACATCCGTTTCCCGGATGAAACCACGATGCGCCGGATTGTCGAGGTCCACCATCCCGGCATCAAGGACGCGCTGCTGACCACCGCGCTGACCCAGTTCTACGAAATCCGCGAAACGCAGGGGCTGAAGAAAAAGCCCTCGACCTCGGAAGTGCTGGACTGGCTGAAACTGCTGCTGGCCGAGGATCTGACGCCCGAGGACCTCAAGCGTGACGGCGCGAACGCGTTGCCCAAACTGCATGGCGCTTTGCTGAAGAACGAACAGGATGTGCACCTGTTTGAACGGCTGGCCTTCATGGCCCGGTCAAAGCGGTAACGCAGGGCTGATCGGCGCGCGGGGATCACGGCTTGCCTTACGGCGGGCTGAATGCAAGCATTGTGCATGGCCCACCGCTCGGGTCCCGGCACCAAAACAGCAGAGCAGGACGTCCCTTGGCCGACACATTGACAATTCGCCCCCTGCGGCCCGAGGACAAAGAACCCTGGGCCGCGATGTGGCACGACTATCTGGCGTTTTATGAGACCTCGGTGCCGGATGAGGTCTATGACACGACCTTTTCGCGCCTGCTGGGCGAGGATCCGCAGGATTTTTCGTGCTTCGTGGCCGAACAGGACGGCCAGCTTGTGGGCCTGACCCACTACCTGTTTCACCGCCACGCGTGGAAGGTGGAAAACGTCTGTTATCTGCAAGACCTGTTCGCCCGCCCCGAAGCACGCGGAACCGGTGTCGGACGGGCGCTGATCCAGGCGGTTTATGACGAAGCCGACCGGCAGGGCGCGCCCTCGGTCTATTGGTTGACGCAGGATTTCAACCACACGGCCCGGCAATTGTATGACCGGATCGGCAAGAAGACGCCCTTTATCCGGTACAACCGCTCATGATGCGGTGGGGTGCATTCCTTCTGGTGGCTGCGCTGTCGGCCTGTACGCAGGTGGACCGGATTGAGCTTCCGACCCGGGTCAACGTCACCGAAATATCGCTGCCCCCTGCCAAGAGTTTCGCCCGCGCGTATCCGATGGCTCCGGCCCGTTCGAACAGGAACATCGCCGCCGATTTCGTCTCGCTGCATTTCGAGCTTGAAAGCGGTGCCCCCCTGCCCGTCTTCACCCGGTTCGAAACGCCCGTTACCCTGCGCCTGACCGGAACCCCGACCCCAAGCATGCAGCGGGATCTGACCCGCCTGCTGAACCGTATTCGGCGCGAAGCGGGGATCGACATTCGCCAGATCGACGAAGGTCAGGCCAACATCACCGTCGAGGCCGTTAGCCAAGAGCAAATCCACCGCGTCCTGCCGAACGCCGCCTGCTTTGTCGTTCCCAATGCCTCGAGCCTGGAAGAATATCGCCGCGACAGGCGCAAGGCCAAAAGCAGCTGGACCGAGCTGCGCCGACGCGAGCGGCTGGGTATCTTTATTCCATATGACGTCAGCCCGCAGGAAATGCGCGATTGCCTGCATGAAGAGATCGCGCAGGCGCTGGGGCCGCTGAACGACCTGTACCACCTGCCGGATTCGGTGTTCAACGACGACAATATCCACACCGTTCTGACCGGCTTCGACATGCTGATCCTTCGGGCGGCCTATGCGCCCGAACTGCGAACTGGGATGACCCGCGAACAGGTTGCCGCCGTCATTCCCGGCGTTCTCAGACGGTTGAACCCACGGGGCGAGAACCTGCCGGTAGAGTCGTTCTCGGAAACCCCTCGGGAGTGGATCGACGCGATCCAGAAATCGGTCGGGGCCGGGCCGGGTTCTCCGCGGCAGATGCGGGCGGCCAAAATGGCGGCGCAGATCGGTCAGCAGATGGGCTGGACAGACCACCGCCGCGCCTATCCCTACTATCTGATGGGCCGAATGGTGCAGTTCGATAACCCCGAAGAGGCGCAGCGCCAGTTTCAGATCGCCTTGCAATACTTGCGCGCAGCACCGGGCACCGAGGTACATCAGGCACATGTCACCACCCAGACCGCAGCCTATGCGCTGGCGCAGGGTGAAGGCCCCCGTGTGCTGCCCGATCTGGACCGGGCCATAACCGTTATGACGCGGGCCGAGAACGCCTCGATCCTCGCCACGCTTCTGTTGCTGAAGTCCGAAGCGCTGCGGCAGGCGGGCCGAACGCAAGAGGCACGCTCGGTCAGGCTGGACAGTCTGGGGTGGGCGCGCTACGGCTTCGGCTCGGATCTGGTGGCACAGTCGCTGACGCAGGACGTCGCGGCCCGAGCCCCGGCAAACGGCAGCAGAGGTGGATGAAACACATATGTTAGTGGTTCTGGGAATGGCGCTGATCGGGGCAATCCTGGGCGCGTTGACCGCGCGCAAACGCAACGGCAACGCGGCGGACATGGCGCAATATGCCGCCGGGTATGGCATTGCCTTTGCACTGGTCGGCCTCATAATCTCGATGGTGCTGGTCCGACTGGTGGTATAACGCGATGTTCCTGCCGTTCTTCGAAAATCTCCGCAATGCAGGCATTCCTGTATCGCTGCGCGAATATCTGACCTTTCTCGAGGGGATGAAAAAAGGCCTCGCCACCTATGATGTCGAGGCGTTTTACTACCTCGCCCGCGTGTCGATGGTGAAGGACGAGCGCAACATCGACAAGTTCGACCGCGCCTTTGCCGCAAGTTTTGAAGGGCTGGATCAGATCAGCTTCGATCAGGTGCTGGAAGCCGTGGATATCCCGGCCGAATGGCTGGCGAAAATGGCCGAGAAGCATCTAAGCGAGGAAGAAAAGGCCGAGATCGAAGCCCTTGGCGGCTTCGACAAGCTGATGGAGACGCTGCGCGAGCGGCTCAAGGAACAACAGGGCCGCCATCAGGGCGGCAACAAGTGGATCGGGACCGCCGGGACCTCTCCGTTCGGGGCCTATGGCTACAACCCCGAAGGGGTGCGCATCGGGCAAAAGGAAAGCCGCCACCAGCGCGCGGTCAAGGTCTGGGATAAGCGTGAATTCAGGAACCTGGACGACACGGTTGAACTGGGCACCCGCAACATCAAGGTCGCCCTGAAACGCCTGCGCCGCTGGGCGCGCGAAGGGGCTGCCGACGAACTGGATCTGGACGGCACCATCCGCGCCACCGCCGAGCATGGCTATCTGGACGTCAAAACCCGTCCCGAGCGTCACAACGCGGTCAAGGTGCTGCTGTTCCTTGACGTGGGCGGATCAATGGA
This sequence comes from Ruegeria sp. AK4, assembly GCF_056541025.1. Lineage (NCBI taxonomy): Bacteria > Pseudomonadati > Pseudomonadota > Alphaproteobacteria > Rhodobacterales > Roseobacteraceae > Ruegeria > Ruegeria sp. AK4. The sequence continues at coordinate 297,192 of NZ_JBQFXS010000006.1, read as the reverse complement.
CCCGCATATCAAGGTGGTCGAAGAACTGTTTTCCGCCGCGCGGACCGAGTTCAAGCATCTGGAATACTACTACTTTCACAACTGCCTGTACGAAGGCGTCTGGCGCGACAACCGCCGCCGCTGGGATCAGCAGACCCCCACGCATGAGGTCCTGCGCACCTATGGCGGGGACTACAAATGCATCTTTGTCGGCGACGCCTCGATGAGCCCCTACGAGATCGCCTATCCCGGCGGCGCAAACGAGCACTGGAACCAGGAGGCCGGTCAGGTCTGGCTGCAACGCGCGCGTGAGCAGTGGCCGTCGAACCTGTGGATCAACCCGGTGCCCGAGAAATACTGGGGCTACACCCACTCCATCGGCATGATTCAGGAGATATTCGAGGACCGCATGGTGCCGATGACACTGGCCGGGCTGGAACATGGGATGCGCGAACTGACGCGATAGGCCCGGCCCGCGGAGTCAGGCCTGATTTCCGGTGTCCGCGTCTTAGGCGGGCTTTGCCATCACCGCCGGGGCCGGTTGTGTCGCCCGGCTTTGGGTCAGAAAGATCGCCCCCAGAATCAGCGCACAGGCCACGGCCTGCGCCGGGCTGATAACCTCGCCAAAAGCAAAGACACCAACCGCGAACATGGTCGGCAATTCGATGCTGCCACTCACAGCGGTGCGCGTGGTGCCAATCAAAGGGGCGCAGATGGTAAAGATCAGTTGCGGAATAAGCGCGGTCAGCAGGCCGATACCGACGACGAGCATCCAATCCGAACGGTCGCGCGGTATCATCTCGGCAGCGTCCGAGTTCAGCACCAGCGGCATCAGCCCCAGAACCGATCCCAGCGAGACAGATGCCAGCCGGGCCAGCGGCGGGATGCGTGACAAGCGATGCACCATAACGCAGATGCCAAGGCCAAATCCAAACGGGGCGGCAAGGGAAATCAGCAATGTCACCAGATGCTCTCGCCCGACCGCGGCGGGTGAGGCCGCGATAACCGCGCCCAAAATGATCAGACCAACCGCGATCAGCCCGCGCCGGCTGGGAGTGTCTTTGAACAATACCCAGGCAATCAGCAGCGTGAACACCGGATACGTCATGTAAATCACGCCCACCGTGGATGCGGGCACCGATTTCAGCGCGGTCACGTAGCCGACCCAGCCTAGCCCGATAAACGCACCGGCAGCCAGACCCCACAGGATTTCGCGCCATGCGGATCTGCTCCGAACCAGAAACGGGAACAGAAGCACCGCCGCCAGAATATAGCGATAGAAGGACACGGCATGCGATGCCAGCCCCTGATCGGTCAGGCCCCGACTGAAATAGGGAACCAGCCCGACGCCGATCGACGCGAACAGCATCCCGCCCACGGCAAGCGGGTAAGGAATCGCGGGCTGATGAGTCTGTGTGATCTGATCCATGCGCCCGCGATATCAGGTTGCGCGGGTCCGTAAAGACTCAAGATCACAGCATTTGGTATTTTTTGATATTTTATACAATTGTGTTGCTCATCGACACTTGCAACTGGGCACGATTGACCCGGCGGCGGGGCCTGATCTGGTAAAACCCATTGCCCTGCCCGTCGCAAAGCCCCATATCTTAATCATGCTGCGCCTTACCCCAATCCTGCTGGCCATCGCCTATGCCTTTGTGATGTACCGGATTTCCGTCTGGCGCACGCATCGCGAACTGGATGCCAAATCGACCGAACTTGCCGACCCGGCGCTGAAACGGATGACGGACAGACTGGCGGTTGCTTTGGATGTGCAGCGGGTGCCGGTCTATATCTACGAGATCGACCCGGTAAACGGGCTGGCCGCGCCGGACGGGCGGATATTCATAACGCGCGGTTTCTATCGCAAATTCCGCAACGGAGAAGTGTCGGCCGAAGAGATGGCCAGCGTGATCGCGCATGAGCTGGGGCATGTGGCACTGGGCCATGCGCGGCGGCGGATGATTGATTTTTCGGGACAAAACGCGTTGCGGACCGCGCTTATCATGGTTTTGAACCGGTTTATCCCATTTGTCGGTGCAATGATCGCAAATGCGCTGACATCGCTTCTGGCCTCGCGCCTGTCACGCGCCGATGAGTATGAGGCGGATGAATACGCAGCCGCCCTGCTGACCAAGGCAGGGATCGGCATCGGGCCGCAGAAATCCTTGTTTCATAAGCTGGAAGACCTGACGCAACAACGCGCCGGAATGGTGCCCGCCTGGTTGATGAGCCACCCCAAAACCGAAGAACGGATTGCGGCGTTGGAAGCGCTTGAGCAGCGTTGGGCGGGTGGCTGATGGCAGCGCAGCGAGAGGCCAGCCTCTCGCGCTCTCCGGGATATTTTTGGACAGATGAAGGGGATCCCACCTATTGCGAAAGGGCTTTGCCCAGACGCGGCAGGCGGGCTTTTTTCATCAGGGCGCGCAGGGTCCATTGATCGCCGGACAGGCGGTTGGCTTCTCGCAGAACGCGGGTTGCAAGGATTGTCATCTCCTCCGGGTCAGCGAGCCAGAAGTCATGCAGAAGACTGTCGGGGTCGCGCCGGCCAAGGCCCTCTTCCGCGAGGATGTTTCTGGGGAAGTCTTTGGCATTGACCGTCACGATGATGTCTGCCGAACCGGCAATGGCCGTGGCCAGAACGTGGATATCCGCGCTGTCGGGCAGCCAGAGCCGTTGTTCCAGACCCGGCGCGGCGGAGCGATCTGCCTTGGGCCATTGCGACTGAACCAGCGCGATTTCGGCGCGGGCCTGCGCCTCACCCTGCGGACCCAGTTTGCGGGCGGCGCGTGCCCATTCTTCGAGGATACGCTGAGACCAGAGCGGGGTGAAATGGCCAATACTGGCGGCGCCCAGCAGCATCTCTCGCATCACCGTGGGGTAGATGACGCAGGTGTCCAGAACCGCCTTCACAGCCTGTAGAACACGGCTTTGAGGTAGCCGCTTTCGGCCAGTTGCGGCAATTGCGGGTGGTCGGGTCCGGCAAAGCCTGTGTGGATCAGTTGCGCCTGCCGTCCGGCACGGCCAATCCCGCGCGAGGAGGCATCGCGGAAGCGGCCCAGATCGGCGGCGTGGGAGCAGGAACAGAGGCCGAGATAGCCGCCCGGTTTGACCAAGGGGGCAGCAAGACGGGCCACGCGTTCGTAGGCGCGCAGGCCCGCATCCAGCGCTTGTTTTGATGGGGCGAAGGCAGGCGGGTCGCAGATCACCACGTCGAATTGCGCGCCCTCTTCGCCCAGTTGGGTCAGAACGTCGAAGGCGTCTCCCTGGCGGGTTTGGAAGCGATCGGCGCAGCCCGAGGCCTTTGCCCCTTTGGCCGCCAGGTCCAGCGCGGCGGCGGAGCCGTCGACGGATAGCGCCTGCGCGGCCCCTCCGGCCAGCATGGCCAGTGCAAAGCCGCCCACATGGCTGAATACGTCCAGCACCTGCGCCTCGGGATGAACCAGCCGGGCGGCGAAGGCGTGATTGGGGCGTTGATCATAGAACAGACCGGTTTTCTGGCCGCCCGTCAGGTCGGCCATGTAAGTCGCGCCGTTCATGGGCACGGGCAGAGGGGCATCGGGCGTTGTTCCGCGCAGGGTTTGGTTCACGTCGTCCAACCCCTCCAGCCCGCGCGTGCGGCCCGAGGCATTCTTCAGCACGTTTGAAACACCCGTCACCTTGACCAGCGCGTCGGTCAGCGTTTCAAGATGCGCCTCGGCCCATGCGGCGTTGGGTTGGATGACGCAGGTATCGCCGAAGCGGTCGATGATCACGCCGGGGAAGCCATCGGCCTCGGCGTGGATCAGGCGGTAATAGGGCGCATCGAACAGGCGCTCTCGCATCGCAAGCGCGCTTTGCAGACGGGTTTCGAACCACTCTGCGTTCAGGCCGGCCTGCAGGTTTCGATCCAAAACGCGGCACATGATCTTGGAGTCGGGATTGACCGCGACCAGCGCGATGGGTGCGCGTTTGTCATCCTCGAGAATGGCCAGTGCCCCGGCGGAGATCTTGCGGGTGCGGCGGTCGGTGACGATGTCGTTGGCATAGACCCAGGGAAAACCATGGCGCAGCCCGCGCGCGTTGGCTTTGGGTTTCAGACGGATACGGGGGCGGTCGGCGGTTTGGGTCATGACGCCCTCATAGTCCTGAACCGCCCGGTGGGAAAGCCCCTGTTAACGCGGACGGCTGCGCCATCCGCCGCGTCGTTTCGGGGCTTGTGCCGCTTGCAGCCCCTCGGCCAGCACCTGCGTCATCGGATGATCGGCATCCTGCGCGGAATAAGCCGCGTGCAGATCGGTCAGCGCCTGTTTCTGGTCCTGCCCGTCCGGCAGGCTGATCGCCCAGTCCAGAAAGATGCTGCGGCATTCGGGCAAGGCGATGCCGTCGATGCGGTAGGCCTCGCGGATCAGGCCCTTGGGATCGTTGGGATCAGTGCTGCGCGCCATCGTCGCCCCCCTTGATCACGCTGCCGATCAGCGCGGCGGCGGTGGTGTAACTGTCCTGCAATGCGGCCTGCAACTCGTCCACCCGTTCGAACCCGGTGGCGCGGCACAGAAAGGCCGAGCCACCCTCGCCGATCTTGTCGGCCTCGATCACTTTGCCGGACAGCAGCCGCGCGGCGCATTGCACCGACCAGCATAAGTCGTAACTGTCCTTCAGCGTTTGCGCCTGCGCGACATCCAACAGACCCGCAGCGACGGCCCCGTCGAGCCCGGCTTGCACGTCTCGTTTCGGGATGCCCGTCAGCAAGGCCCCCGTTTCGGCCATCAGTTCTATATCCATCATCCGACCAGGGCCGTTCTTGGCATCCCACACACCGGCGGGCGATTTCGCGGCGGCCAGCCGGGTTCGCATCTCGGCCACTTCGCGCAGAACCTTGTCCTTGTTGCGCGGGTGGGACAGGAAATCGGCCCGAAACGCCTCGATATCCTTGGCCAGGGCCGGGTCGCCCGCCACCACATGGGCGCGGGTCAGGGCGAGGTGTTCCCAGACCCAAGCCTCTTCCTGCTGGTAATGTGTGAAGCTGGCCCAGCTGGTCGCCACCGGCCCCTGATTGCCAGAAGGGCGCAGGCGCATATCGACCTCGTACAGCCGCCCCTGCGACATCGGCGCGGACAGTGCGGTAATCAGTGCCTGCGTGAACCGCGCGTAATAGGTGCGGGTTGCCAGAGGGCGCGGGCCGTCGGACATATCCTGATCCAGCGGGTCGTAAATCACGATCATGTCCAGATCGGATTGCGAGTTTATGCGCCCTGCCCCCAGCGACCCCATGCCAAGAACCGCAGCCCCCCGCCCCGGTGCGGGGCCGTGCTTGCGCGCGAAATTCTCGGTGACATGCGGCAGGATCGCAGCAATGACCGCCCGTGCCAGATCGGCGTATTGACGCCCCGCATGCGCCCCGTCGATCAATCCGCGCAGGTGATGCACGCCGATTCGAAAGTGCCATTCCTTGCACCACCGGCGCGCGAAATCGAGTTGTGTTTCGTAGTCGGATTCCTGCGCCAGCGCCTGCGCCAATTCTTCCTGCAGCGCCGCCTGCCCCGGCCAGTCGGCGAAGAAACTGCCACCGATCACCGCGTCGAATACCGATGCATTGCGCGACAGGTGCGAGGCCAGGGCGTGCGAGGTGCCGACGATGTCGATCAGCAGGTCGATCAAATGGGGGTTGGCCTCGAACAGCGAGAAAAGCTGAACGCCTGCGGGCAGCCCGGCAAGGAACCCATCGAGCGCCATCAGCGCCTCTTCGGGCTGGGCCGTTTTGGCGAGGCGCGACAGAAGCTCGGGTTTGAGACGGTCGAAGATGCGCCTGCCCCGTTGCGAACGCAGCGCCGGGTAAGTCGACCAGCGGGCGAGTATGCCCTGGTCGAACTCCACTTCCTGCACAGGCACCCGGGGCGCGCCGGGTCCGGGCGCGAAGAAGCCTTCGGTCAGGTCGTGCACTTCGATCAGGCGTCGGGTCAGGTCCTGCGTCAGTTCGGCACTGCTGAGGCCCATAAGACAGGCGACGCGTTCGATCCCATCCTCGGATTTGGGCACTTTGTGGGTCTGGGCATCGTGGATCATCTGGATGCGGTGTTCGACCTCGCGATGGGCGCGGTAGTGATCGGTCAGCTTGGCGGCGACCTCATCGGGCACCCAGCCCTTGGCGGCCAGCGCTGCCAGCCCCGGAACAGTGCCGCGCACGCGCAGATCGGGATCGCGACCGCCTGCGATCAGTTGCCGGGTCTGGGTGAAGAACTCGATCTCGCGAATGCCGCCCTGCCCCAGTTTCATGTCATGGCCGGGGATCGACAGAGCGCCCCCGGTGCCCTTGTTTTCGCGAATGCGCAGGCGCATGTCGTGAGCGTCCTGAATGGCGGCGAAATCCAGATGGCGGCGCCAGACAAATGGGCGCAGCGCGTCCAGAAACCGCTGCCCCGCCGCGATGTCCCCGGCGCAGGGCCGCGCCTTGATGTAAGCGGCGCGTTCCCATGTGCGGCCGAGGCTTTCGTAATACCGCTCTGCCGCTTCCATCGCCATGCAGACCGGCGTGACAGCGGGATCTGGGCGCAGGCGCAGATCAGTGCGGAAGACATAGCCATCCGCCGTCTTGTCGCTGAGCGTGGCACAGAAATTGCGCGTGGCGCGGACCATGCCGTGGCGGGCCTCGTAGAAATCATCAGGGTCGAACCGCGTCTCATCAAACAGAACGATCAGGTCGATATCCGAGCTATAGTTCAACTCATGCGCGCCCATTTTCCCCATGGCGAGGATCACCATCCCGGCGGCGGTTTCGACATCATCCTCGGTCATGCCGGGCAGTTTCTTGCGGCGGATCAGTGCGGCGATCTCGGCCTTGGCGGCCACATCCGCGGCCAGAGCGCCGAAATCGGCCAGCGCCGCTGTCACCTTTTCCAGCGGCCACGCCCCGGCAATATCCGCCAATGCGGTCAGCAAGGCCATGCGGTGCTTGGCCTGCCGCAGCCCCGGCTTCAACTGATCGGGCGGCAGGGCCCGCGCCGCCTCTATGACCTCCGCCAGCGCCTGATCCGGGTTTTGCAGCGCTTGCGGCAGCCAGTCTTTCTCGCGCTCGATCAGGCCTTTCAGATAGGGGCTGGAGCCTGCGGTTCCGGCAATCAGATCACCCTGCTCTGCGGTCAGATCGGGCAACAGCAGCCGGGTTTCTTCCCCAAGGGCCGGGTCAAAGGCGCGCGGCAGGCGGTGAATGGCAAGAGCGTCAGTCATATGCGCAACCTGCGCATTGCCGTGGGGCGGCGTCAATGGGGCAATCTGGTCAGGCCTGTTCGACCGGTGTGTCCTGACTGAAACTGTTGACCCAGACATCGTGACGCCGCTCCCAAAGCGAGGAGATCAGCATCGCCTCCCACCCCGGCGCGTCGGGCCGCTGATAGTCGGCGCGATAGGACAGCAGCACGATATCAGGCGTCAGGACCCGCAGCCTTTCGTCGCTCAGCCTGAACTCGGCCATTGTCGGCGCATCGGCGAATTGCCCTACGTGATCATCCCGATTGGCAAAACCAGTGGGGTAAACACCCAGAAAATCCGCGCTCAGCAAGGCGCGATCGGTCTGAGCGTTCCCATCGACCAATGCCATCCAAACCTGCTTTTCCAGATCAAGGATTTCATCAAGGGTCGGGGCGGGCTTTTTGTCATCCGTATTCATACACGCAACCTGCGTCTGATGCGCCGGATCGTCAACCAGATCGCAAGATGTAAATCTTTTTCACATTGACCTCTTGCAACGCACAGACGGATCCCCATCTAGACAATGTGAAAGGAATTTACATCAACCCAGGAGAGCCCAAATGACCGCACTGTCCGAACCCGCCGCCCCTTCGAATCCGGGATGGTTCTACCGTGCCGAGGCCTGGATGGACGACAAAGGCAAAGGTGCCTGGATCGCAGCCATGGTCCTTGGTTTCATCTTCTTCTGGCCAGTGGGCCTGGCCCTTCTGGCCTATATGATCTGGAGCAAACGCATGTTCAGCAAGTCCTGCAGCCGCCGCAAATCCTGGCACCGCCACATGAGCGCTATGAAGCCCTCGGGCAACAGCGCGTTTGACGCCTACAAGGCCGACACGCTGGCGCGGCTGGAACGCGAGCAGCAGGAATTCGAAGCCTTCCTGCACCGCCTGCGCGAGGCCAAGGACAAGGCCGAGTTCGACCAGTTCATGGATGAACGCGCCCGCGAAAACCACGACGAAGCGGACAATGGCGAACCTGCCTGATCCCCCTTGCCCTGTCCCGGAGTTTCGGGACAGGGTGACGCGACCAATCTCTGCGGAAAGCCCATAATGACTCACCTGCCCGATCCCGATAGCCAACCCGAGTTTTACCAGTCGGTGACCACCAAACGCTTCATTGCATGGCTGTTCGATATCGCCTTTATCTCGTTGCTTTGCACGGTGGCGATCCTGTTCACCGCCTTTATTGGACTGTTCTTTCTGGCCCTGATCTACGGCGTCATCAGCTTTGTCTATCGGGTGGTTACCATCGCAAACGGGTCGGCCACGCTGGGCATGCGGTTCATGGGGATTGAACTGCGCGATGCCTTTGGTGAGCGGATGGATGCGGGCAAGGCCGTGGCGCACACTGCCGGGTATTTCGTCTCGATGACCTTCTTCGTGGTCCAGATCATCTCGGTCATCATGATGCTGACCAGTGCGCGTGGCCAGGGGCTGACGGATGCCTTTCTGGGCACGGTCATGATCAACCAGCGTGCGTAAAAAGACCCTCGCGTGAATCACTTGGCGGTTCCGGGAACCGTTGTTATCATCCGGTCTCAGGAAACACGGGACCTTCATGCGACACACGCTGCCAATCGCGCCACAGTTCTATGTGACGGCACCTCAGCCCTGCCCTTATCTTGAGGGCAGGATGGAGCGTAAGCTGTTCACCGCGCTGCAGGGCGAAGGCGCGGATCAGCTGAACAATTCCCTGTCGCAACAAGGGTTTCGCCGGTCCCAGAACGTGCTTTACCGCCCGTCCTGCACCGACTGCGCCGCCTGCCTGTCAGCCCGGATCGACGTGTCGGCCTTTCGCCCGCGTAAAAGCCAGAAACGGGCCGCAAAGCGCAATTCCTACCTGCAACGGCGCGCCACGTCGCCCTGGGCCACGGACGATCAGTTCGAGCTGTTCCGCCGCTACCTGGATACCCGCCACGCCGATGGCGGCATGGCCGATATGGATGTGTTCGAATTTGCCGCGATGATCGAGGAAACCCCGATCCGCAGCCGCGTGGTGGAATATGTGGACCCCGAAACCGGCAATCTGATCGCCGTCAGCCTGACCGACGTGCTGGATGACGGGCTGAGCATGGTTTATTCCTTCTACGATCCGCACCAGCCTCAGAACTCGCTGGGCACGTATATGATCCTGGACCACATCGACATCGCGCGCGAGGCTGGCCTGCCTTACGTCTACCTCGGATATTGGGTCCCCGGCAGCCCGAAGATGGGGTACAAGGCCAAGTTCGCGGGGCTCGAGGCTTACATTCAGGGCGACTGGCAAAAGATCAAGGACCCCGAGGCTTTTTCGCGTACCGACCAGCACCCCTTGTCCACCGCGCCAATCGCCGAACAGGTGGCGAGTATCCAGCTGCCGGACCGTCACCCCACCAAGGGCTGAACCCCAGATGAAACAATCCCTGCACGCCGTCACTCTTGTGGTGCCGGACTATGATGACGCCATCCTGTTCTACACCGAAACGCTGGATTTCGAGCTGACGCAGGACATCGATCTGGGCGGCGGGAAGCGCTGGGTTCGCGTCACTCCGCCCGGATCGGATGGCGCGTCGCTGCTGCTTGCCAAGGCGGATGGAGTCGATCAGCAGGCCGCCATCGGCAACCAGACCGGCGGGCGCGTGGGTTTCTTCCTGCAGACGGATGACTTTCAGCGCGACCACGCCGCGATGCTGGCCAAGGGCGTCGAATTCGAGGAAGACCCCCGGCACGAGCCCTACGGAACCGTCGCCGTCTGGCGCGATCCGTTTGGCAACCGCTGGGACCTGATCATGTTCAAGGAGTGACGTAACAGGCTGTAATAGAATAACTTTTCCTGCATTTTACAGTTGCAATCTGCCCCCAAGCACTTACACGCGCCCAATTTTATTGCAAAAATGTGATCCTGCATAATTTTTAAGCAGTTGAAAACTGACGCTGCGTCACCAAATACCCTGAACCCGCTCGGCAGAGCGTGCCTTTCAATTACGACGACCGGCGTTGCCGGACTTCACGGACATAATGATTTCGGCACCGGATCCCCGATCCGGCGCGCTGAGTGCGATAAGGGGGAAGACAAATGAAATACGCCGCCCGCAGAGTACTTTCTGCAAGCCTGACGACGCAGATCATGCTGGCCCTCGCCTTGGGCTCCATTCTTGGCATTACGCTGAATTACCTAGATATTCCGGCTTTGGAGAACAGCCTGACCAACGGCCTGTTCGCCATGGTCGGCCAGATGTTCCTGAACGCCCTGCAGATGCTTGTGGTGCCGCTGGTGGTCTTCTCGCTGCTCTGCGGCGTGGTGGGTATCGGAGACGTCAAAGTGCTGGGCCGCATCGGCGGCCTGACCTTTGTCACCTACCTTGTGACAACCGCGCTGGCAGTCACCACCGCGCTTGTCTTTGCCAATATCATCAACCCGGGCAGCGGGTTTGAGAGCATGCATCTGGCGGATCACAGTGTTTCCGTCAACTCGGCGGAATCGGCCTGGCAAATTCTGGCAAACATCGTGCCGAAGAACCCGGTTCAGGCGCTGGCCAATGGCGAGATGCTGCAGATCATCTTCTACGTCATCGTCGTTGGCGTTGCGGTCCTGATGATCGGCAGCCGCGCCAAAGCCTTTGTCGAAGGGTGCGAGTTCATGAACGATCTGGCGATGAAGATCGTCGAAATCGTCATGGCCTTCGCCCCCATCGGCGTGTTTTGCCTGATTGCCAGAACTTTCGCGATGGAGGGGTTCGGCCTGTTCGTCCCGGTGATGGGGTATTTGACCACGATCAGCCTGACCCTGGTGTTCCACCTCTGCGTGACACTGATGGCCCTGCTCTACGTGTTTACCGGCCTCAGCCCGCTGGCGTTCCTGCGGAAAATGCGGTCGGCACAGGTGTTCGCGTTTTCGACCTCAAGCTCGAACGCGACGATCCCGGCCAGCATGCAATGTGTGACCCAGCGGATCGGCGTTGACCGCTCGGTCGCCTCGTTCGGAGTCCCTCTGGGCGCGACGATCAACATGGATGGCACCGCGATCATGCATGGCGTGGCGACCGTGTTCCTGGCCAATGCCTATGGGATCGATCTGGGGCTTGGCGGGTACATGACCATCATCTCGATCTCGGTTCTGGCCTCGATCGGCACCGCAGGTGTTCCGGGCGTGGGTATCGTGATGCTCGCCATGGTGCTGAACCAGCTGGGCATGCCGCTGGACGGTATCGCGATCATTCTGGCCGTTGACCGGATCCTCGACATGATGCGAACCGTGGTGAACATCACTGGCGATGCGGTCGTCACGACAATCGTGGCAGACAGGGTGGGCAAGCTGGACCGCGCCGTATTCAACGACCCCGAGGCCGGTACGACAGACCTGTCGCATCTGGAAATCGACCACGAGGCCGAGATTGAGTTTGCAAAGCTGACCCACGCAAAAACAAACTCGTAACCCAACAGCCCGGAGGCCATGCGTTCTCCGGGCTTTAAGCATTCCACAGCAGCGCAGCGCTGCCGGGCCCAACCAGAGGAGGCACGCCAAAGGCGTGCTAACGATGGGCGGGAGCCTTCACCCTAGTCTCTGGGCCGAATGTCTTCGCCGAAGAACACCGGCGTCCCGTCCTCGTCGAGGACATGGAACTCGCGCTGCAGATAGGGCTGATCGAACGGGGCCCGCACGCGCCCCTCGGGCAGGTCCTTCAGACCGGGCAGCAGACTTTCATACAGCGCATCGATCCCCTCGACATCGATGTAAAACGACTGATTGTCCCCAAGCGGCTTACCGTCTTCGCGGGGCGGGCATTCCAGCAGCCGAATGGCAACCGGCCCACATGACAGATAGGCGTAGTTTTCCTGCTGGAAGCCGCAGGTGAATCCCAGACGGTCACAATAAAAGTCAATCTGTGTTTTCAATGACGAACACAGAACAAATGGCGTAAGTTGCAATAGCTTTGGCATCAATACCTCCGACCACGTGAGTTGGTTGCCAGAAGGTTAACACGTTTCAGTCCAACAGATCGTCTTGCCGTATCCCGGCCCGCTCATAGTGATGCGGCAGCACCCGACCATAAAGCTGCTGGGTCCGCTCGACCCCGCCGCACATCCCTTCGGCTTCGACGAATGAGAATATCCCCACATACCGGCGGCGCGCGCCCTTGACTGGGGCAACCCGATGCAGCGCATACCTGCCCTTGAATATCTGCAGGTCACCCGGCTGCAACTCCAACTCGCGCACTCTGGCCCTGTTGCCGTCCAGAACCGAGGCTACGGACCCAAAGTTCTCATCCTCGGCGCTGCGCAGGTTCGGGACGTATTCAAAGCACCCGCCGGATTCCCCGTTTTGAATAGCCAGAGTGACCGTGTAGTTGTTCGTGTCGAAGTGCCACGGGAAACCCTGCCCCTCTTCCACAACATTGATGATCACATCCGCCAGCGGATCGTCGTAGCGAAAGAACCGGTCTGCGGGTTCGTTCAGGGCGTCGCGGATAAACGGCATGAAGCCTTCGAATTCGTAAATCCGGCGCAGCGGGCCGGATTTGAGGAAATTATCCGCCGGCACAAAGGCGTTCGAACGGTCATAAAACCGGCGGATCGGATGGCCGATGCCAAGCCGCGGGTCGTCTTTGGAGAAATAGGCATTTGTTCTGTTGAAAGATCGGTGGGCTTTGGGCGACACCTCATCGGCCTCGCGAATTAGCAATTCCAACCCAGCCTCGTGAACAAAGCCCGGCAGCACGGCGCATCCGTCCAATTCCAGTTCCCGCCGCAAATCCGCGATCATCTGGTCATAGGCCCGCGAGTCCGGCCGGTCGATCGGGTATCGGCCCAGGTCCACCAAATCCATCAACATATACCGCCTCCGTGAATTGCTGCGTCAGGATCACCGTGACTCGGACAAACGCGCATCTCATGTCAGTTTGGGACATTGCGCTGACGCATTTTGACACTCGCAGGCTCGCCACTCTGTCCTTTGGCATGCTCAAATTCGCGGAAATTCCGCAGATGCGTCAATCTGCGCAAGAAAATGTCGCAGAATTCACCGTTGCGGTCAGAAAATTGGGTCATTTGCCTGTTGACGCCCCCATCGCCCGGCCATAATGTCCCCCGCAAGCAGAAAAGGAGCCTCTGGCGATGAAAGCGCTAGTCGTAATCGTAGGAACCACGCGCATGGGCCGGTAACGGTAAACCATAATCCAACCCATGCGCCTCCGAAAAATCTCGGGGGCTTTTTTTATGCGGAACGCAAGACACATGTCGCGAACGGAGCAAAGCAGATGACACGTGAGATGACCGGCGCAAAGATGGTGGTTCAGGCCCTCAAGGATCAGGGCGTGGACACGGTATTCGGATACCCCGGCGGCGCCGTGCTACCGATCTATGACGAGATCTTTCTGCAAAACGACATTCGCCACATTCTGGTGCGCCACGAACAAGGCGCCGTGCACGCGGCCGAAGGTTATGCGCGCTCGACCGGCAAACCCGGCGTTGCGCTGGTAACATCCGGCCCCGGCGCGACCAACGCCGTGACCGGGCTGACCGACGCGCTGCTGGATTCGATCCCGATCGTTGTTCTGACCGGTCAGGTTCCGACCTTCATGATCGGCTCGGACGCGTTTCAGGAGGCCGACACCGTTGGCATCACCCGCCCCTGCACCAAGCATAACTGGCTGGTGAAAGACACGGATTCACTGGCCCAGACGATGCACGAGGCGTTTCACGTCGCCAAATCGGGCCGCCCCGGCCCGGTGCTGATCGATATCCCGAAGGATGTGCAGTTTGCATCCGGCGAATACAGCCCGCCGAAACCTTCAACCTCGCACTATCAGCCTGCGCTGAAAGGCGATCTGGAAGAGATCACCGAACTGGTTGCCGCGATGGAGACGGCGAAGAAACCGGTCTTTTATACCGGCGGTGGCGTCATCAACTCTGGTCCCGCAGCCAGCCAGCTTCTGCGCGAACTGGTGGATGCGACCGGTTTCCCGATCACCTCGACCCTGATGGGTCTGGGGGCTTATCCGGCCTCGGGCAAGAACTGGCTTGGGATGCTTGGGATGCACGGCCTTTACGAGGCCAACATGGCAATGCATGACTGCGACCTGATGATCAATGTCGGCGCGCGGTTCGATGACCGGATTACGGGGCGGATCGATGCGTTCTCGCCGAACTCGAAGAAAGCGCATATCGACATCGACCCCTCGTCGATCAACAAGGTCATCCGTGTGGATATCCCGATTGTGGGCGACGTGGCGCATGTTCTCGAAGACGTTCTGAAGGTCTGGAAAGCGCGCGGGCGCAAGACCGATGCCGCGAATGTGCAGCAGTGGCAGAACCAGATCAGCGAGTGGCGCAAGATCAACTGCCTGGCTTTCACCAACAGCGAAAAGGCGATCAAACCGCAATACGCGTTGCAGCGGCTTGAGGAACTGACCAAGAAGCACGACCGCTATATCACCACCGAGGTCGGTCAGCATCAGATGTGGGCCGCGCAGTATCTGGGCTTTGAAGACCCCAATCGCTGGATGACATCCGGAGGGCTGGGCACGATGGGCTACGGCTTCCCGGCCTCGATCGGCGTGCAGATGGCACACCCGGACGCGCTGGTCATCAACGTGGCAGGCGAAGCCTCGTGGCTGATGAACATGCAGGAAATGGGCACCGCCGTTCAATACCGGCTGCCGGTGAAACAGTTCATCCTGAACAACGAACGCCTTGGCATGGTGCGCCAGTGGCAGGAGCTGCTGCATGGCGAGCGCTACTCGCACAGCTGGTCCGAGGCCCTGCCCGACTTCGTCAAACTGGCCGAGGCTTTCGGGGCCAAGGGTATCATGATCAGCGACCCCGCCGATCTGGATGACGCGATCATGGAGATGATCAACTATGACGGTCCGGTGATCTTCGACTGTCTGGTCGAAAAGCACGAAAACTGCTTCCCCATGATCCCGTCGGGCAAAGCGCATAACGAGATGCTGCTGGGCGAAGCCGAAACGCAGGGCGTGATCGATAGCAAAGGTTCGGTTCTGGTCTGACAAAATTCGACGAATTTTGTCGGGCGCGGCGCTGCGCCCGATGCGTTAAAATGACGAAAGGGACATAAATGTCTGCCCTACAAATCAAAAAAGGCTCTACCCGCCATTCGGCGTATAACCTAAGGCCCACGTTTTCCGACGTTCAGGAACGTCACACGATTGCCGTTCTGGTCGAAAACGAACCCGGTGTTCTGGCCCGTGTGATCGGCCTGTTCTCGGGCCGCGGGTATAACATCGAAAGCCTGACCGTGGCCGAGGTTGACCATACCGGCCACCTGAGCCGCATCACCATCGTCACCACCGGGACCCCGCAGGTGATCGAGCAGATCAAGGCGCAGCTGGGCCGGATCGTGACGGTTCACGATGTGCATGACCTGACGGTCGAGGGCCCTTCGGTCGAGCGGGAACTGGCGATCATCAAGGTCGTCGGTGAAGGTGACAAGCGGGTCGAGGCATTGCGGCTGGCCGATATTTTCCGCGCCAATGTGGTGGACAGCACGTTGAATTCATTCATCTTCGAGATCACCGGCGCCCCCGACAAGATCGACGCTTTCGCCGATCTGATGCGGCCGCTGGGTCTGGTCGAAATCGCCCGCACCGGTGTTGCCGCTTTGTTGCGCGGCGACTGATAAAATACCTGCCTTCGGCTGGGCAACCAGCCGAAGGTTTCTGACACTCCTCGAAAATCAGGGTTCGCCCATATGTTAAGCACGTGCTTGTCTAATAAATACGTGCTTTTTGGCCCACTTCCGCAATAAAGCTCAGACAAATCCACGCAAAACTGTTGCCTTTGACCTGCAGCGCGTTAGCTTGCTTTTCGCAGCGGTAGAAGGGGAAACGTTGCAGGGGTTCACCTTTGTGATTTCTAACGCGCGTTCGGTCTGCTGATCGGCGCCGTTGTGGTTTTTTCCTCAGAGTTGGAAGCAAGGCCTGGGATAGTATGACCGACCACATTCGCAGCCCGGCGGAACTGCGCGCCATGTTTGGCTCGAATCTCAAGCGGTTGGTGCGGCGATACCCGACTGTCTCGGGGCTGTGTCGGCAGCTTGGCATCAACCGGACGCAGTTCAACCGCTACCTGACCGGCGAAAGCTTTCCGCGCCCCGAGGTGCTGGACCGCATCTGCCGGTTTTTCGACGTCGACGCGCGTATTCTGCTGACTAATCTGGATGATATTCCAAGGCCCTCAGATCACCCGGCGGCTTCGCTGTTGACCGAGTTTTTGGGTTCGGGCTCTGACTCCACCCAGAGCGCCGGTTTCCCGTCGGGCTTCTATAGCGTCACCGAACGCGACGGTGGCGGCATGCTGAACCTTTTGTATGCCAAGCGGTTGCCTCAATGCACGCTGGTGCGCGGGTACATCCCCCGCTCTGCTATGCCCCGTGCCCTGCCCAATGCGCGCGAGATACAAGGCATCGCCGCCGGTTCGGCGCAGCAGACCTATATCCTCATGTCCCGCCGCAATGGCGAGAACAGCCAGCTCTATCTGATCTCCAGATCACCGAACGGTGGCGAAACCGGTTGGAGCGGCGCGCTGATCCCGATTTCCAACCCGTCGCACGACGAAGGGCAAACCCGCCTGATCGATCTGCACCCTCTGGCGCAGGACGCGAAAGCTGTGCTGGGGGCCGCCCGCAAAGCGGCGGGGCCTCAGGTCGGGGCGCTTGAAGCTGAAATCGGCTAACCCCAGCTACCGCCCGCCTCGGTATCCTGAGTGATCTGACGGTACAAATGCCAACTGGCATGGCCCAACAGCGGAAGCACCAGAAACAGGCCCAGAAACCACGGGATCATCGACAAAAGCGTCACGACCGCGATGAACGCACCCCACCCGAGCATGACGGGCAGATTGGCCGCGACATAGGAATAGCTGGAGATCATCGCCGTCACAAAATCCAGTTCCCGATCCAGCAGCATCGGGATCGACAGCACGGTGATCATGTACAAAAGCGTCGCAAAGATGGCACCGACCGCTGTGCCCACCGCCAGCATCGTCAGACCGTTCAGGGTCCAAAACACTTCAAGCGATGAGGATACATTGGTCATCGTCGACAGCCCCATGAACAGCGCAAAGATCATGTGCCCGAGGAAGAACCAGAACAGAAACATGACAACGATAATGGCGCAGATCGACGGCAACTGGCGGCGGCTTTGCTGTACGACGACGCCGAAGATCGAGCTGAAATCCAGCGGCTCACCCTGTTCCAGCCGGTGCGAGACCTCGTATAGACCCACCGCCGCAAACGGGCCGATCAGCGGAAAACTGATGGCCGCAAGCACCAGCCAGAACGTTGTTCCGGTCTGGATCGTGACCCAAGCCATCGCCCAACCGGCCAGTACATAGACCCCCGCAAAGATCAGCCCAATCAGCGGCGCGCGCCGGAAATCGCCCCAGGCCTGCTGTAAGGCCGTGCGCAGCATCGCCGTATCAGCCGGGCGCATCTTGGGAACGCCAAACGGTTTGTCCATGTCTCTTCCTCCTCCCGTTCCGGCGTTATGGCATCGCCGGTCTTCTTTCCGGCCATCTGGTTGCCGCATGATAGGCCGCCCCGAATGACAACAGGCGCGCATCCGCCCCGCGTGGGCCGAAAAGCTGCACTCCCATCGGCAGCCCGTCCGCACCAAACCCTGCGGGCGCGGCCAGACAGGGCAACCCGATCAGGCTGACCGGAACCGTCACCTGCATCCAGCGATGATAGGTATCCATACCCTGCCCGGCAATCTGGGCCGGGTACTCCGCTTCGATGCCAAAGGGCCAGACCTGAGCTGCGGGCAGGACCAGCGCATCGTAGTCCTGAAACAGCGCAGCCGCTTTCCGGAACCAGTCAGACCGGATCAGGCTGGCCCGGTGCACCTCCATCGCTGTCATGGCAAGACCGCGATCCAGTTCCCACTGCACGCTGTCTTTCAAAGATGCGCGGTGGTCCAGCAAGGGCTCAAGGCCCGTCGCCACGCTCCAGGATCGCAGGGTGATCCAGCTGTTCCACATCTTTTCCGGGTCGAAAGGCGGGGGCACAGCGTCGACCTGCGCACCGAGGTCTTCGAACACGGTCAGCGCATCCCGGCACAGGCTCAATATGCCGTCTTCCATCGGGAACGCTCCGCCCCAATCGCCAAGCCAGCCAATTCGAACGCCAGTCAGATCGGCGGCCTGCACCGGGGACACCGGTTCGTCTTGCGTTGCCAACGGCGACCGGGGGTCAGGCCCCGAGATCACGTCCAGCAGCAACCCCAAATCTTCGGGGCTGCGCGCCATGGGGCCGAGGGTTGATAGCTGATGCAGGAACCCGTCGCCGACCGGATCAGACGGCACCCTGCCCCAACTGGGCCGGAACCCGTAAACATTGTTCCACGCCGCCGGGTTGCGCAGGCTGCCCATCATGTCGGACCCGTCCGCCAGCGCCACCATCCCCGTCGCCAGTGCAACGGCAGCACCGCCGGACGACCCGCCGCAACTGCGGGCGATATCGTACGGGTTCCGGGTCGCCCCGTAGACCGGGTTGAACGTGTTTGAGCCCAAACCGAACTCTGGCGTGTTTGTCTTGCCGATGAGGATCGCCCCAGCCGCCCGCACCCGCTCCGCGATCAAGGCGTCCGTCTCCGGCACAAAGTCCCGAAAAATCGGAGAGCCCTGAGCCGACAGGATGCCCGCCACATCGACCAGATCCTTGACCGCAATCGGCAACCCGTGCAGCGGCCCGCGGATGGGTCCGGCATCACAGGCCTGCGCCTCGGCCAGCAAGGCGTCTTTACTCCGCAGCGCGACGATGGCGTTGACCGCGCCATTGACCACTTCGATCCGGTCCAGCGTCTTATGCATCAGGTCCACGGCCGACAATTGGCGGTTCGCCAGCTTGCCCAGCAACTCGGTGGCTGATGTGAAAGGATGGATCATTCTTGCCTGCGCTGCTGCCGTTCGCGGCCAGCCTAACCAGACGTGCAGATCATTTAAACCTGCCGTTCAGATGTATTTTTACCCAAACCGCAGCGTTGATCAGGCTTACCCGTCGCCCTGCGCCTCGGACCGGCTTTTGCCTGCCACGTTCAGCGCCAGCGTCGCGGCCATGAAGCCGTCCAGATCACCGTCCAGAACCCCTTTGGTGTCCGAGGTTTCGTGGTTCGTCCGCAGGTCCTTCACCATCTGGTAGGGCTGCAACACGTAGGATCGGATCTGGTTGCCCCAGCCCGCATCGCCCTTGGCCTCATGCGCGGCGTTGATATCCGCATTGCGGCGGTCGAGTTCCTGCTGGTAGAGCCGCGATTTCAGCGCCTTCATTGCGATATCACGGTTCTGGTGCTGCGACTTTTCGGAACTGGTCACAACGATGCCCGTAGGAATATGCGTGATCCGCACCGCCGAGTCCGTGGTGTTCACGTGCTGACCGCCCGCGCCCGAGGACCGGTAGGTATCGATGCGGATATCCGCCGGGTTGACCTCGATCTCGATATTGTCGTCCACCACCGGATAGACCCAGACCGAACTGAACGAGGTATGCCGCTTGGCCGCCGAGTCATAGGGCGAGATGCGCACCAGCCGGTGCACGCCGCTTTCCGATTTCAGCCAGCCATAGGCGTTATGCCCGGAAATCTTGTAGGCGGCAGACTTGATCCCCGCCTCTTCCCCTGCCGTCTCGGACTGCAACTCGACGGTATAGCCCTTTTTCTCGGCCCAGCGCACATACATCCGTGCCAGCATCGAGGCCCAATCGCAGCTTTCGGTCCCGCCTGCGCCCGAGTTGATCTCGAGGAAGGTGTCATTGCTGTCGGCTTCACCATCCAGCAGCGCTTCAAGCTCTTTCTTGGCGGCTTTGGCTTTCAGGGTCTTGATGGCAGCTTCGGCGTCCTGGACGACCTCTTCATCCTCTTCCATCTCACCCAGTTCGATCAGTTCGATATTGTCGCTCAGATCGGTCTTGATGGATTCGTAGGTCTCGATGGCGTCCACCAGCATCTGACGCTCGCGCATCAGTTTCTGGGCGTTTTCGGGGCTGTCCCACAGGTTCGGATCCTCGACGCGCGCGTTGAATTCCTCAAGCCGATGCGGCGCGGTTTCATAGTCCATGCGCTGCGCCAGCAGCTCCAGCGACTTTTCGATTTCCGCCACGATGTTCTGGGTTTCGGCGCGCATGGTCTTGTCCCAACTTGCTCAATCAGGCCTGCGTGATAGCAAGAGGCGCAGGCCACCACAAGACAGGCGAGACGCGAATGCAGAACCCTCCGCAGCAGATTCTGGATCAATGGGGTTTGACCTTGCCAATCGGCGTGGCCGACACCGGAGCGGCGCTCGTATGGAAGGTCATCCAGGCCGACGAGTCTGCTGCTGCGTTGAAACTGTATCGCAATCCTGATCGTGGCAACGAGGCGCCGGGCACGGCGTTGTTGACGGCATGGCAAGACCGAGGTGCCGTTCGGATCATTGCGGAGGTCGACAACGCTGTACTGATGGAGTGGCTGACCGGGCCCTCGCTGGGAGACATCGCGAGACGTGGTCAGGTGGACAACGCCACGCAGATGCTTGCGGAAACGGCGCATCAGTTGCACCGGCATCCACCGGTTCAATGCTCAGGATTAAAGCCTTTGGGTGATGTGTTTGCGCCCCTGTTCGATTGTACGTTCGCCGACAGTTGCCATACCGCTTTGGAAAGGGACATGCAGCGCGCAATGGCTTTGGCACAAGACCTGCTGGACACTCAGACAACGCTTGCACCGCTGCATGGGGATTTGCATCCCGACAATGTCATCCTGACGCTGGATGGTCCTCGTGTGATTGATGCCAAAGGGTATCTGGGCGACCCCGCCTTCGAACTGGCCAACGCGTTGCGTCATCCCAAGGGCATGCCCGACGTAGTGCGCCAAAGGCGGCAAATTGAGACCTGCCTGACCCTCTATGCAAACGCGATGGAACTGCCGCGCGCACGGCTTGCCAATTGGGCGGCAGCGAAATGCGCCTTGTCGATTTTCTGGAGGTCAAACGGCCTGGTCACCCACGATGACGAGGCCGATTTGCTGAACCTGTTCCTGAAAGCCGCAGGTCAGTAAAGCCCACCGGTCGTCACATCGCCCTGTGTGGCTTTCGGCCCGACAATGACGGTCTGACCGGTCGAGGTTTGCACCTGAACACCGGCGCGCTGCACCTCTTCGAACAAGGGCAGGTCCGAGCCGATGGCAAAGCCGCCGTCATAGACCCGATCGATGAACCCATCGACGCCGTCGCGGAAGTATTCAGCCACCACGTATTCGCCGCTGGCATCTGCGGGCAGACGCGCGCCGCTGAAACGATCGATCTTGATGAAGTGACCACCCGGAGGCACTTCGAACGGGCCGCCGCCGTATTTCTCGACCGCTTTTTCCATGAAGCTCTGGAACACCGGGCCGCACATGGTGCCGCCGTAAGCCCCGCGCCCCATTGGACGGGGGCGGTCATAGCCGATGTAACACCCGGCAACGATGTTGGATGTGAAGCCGATAAACCACGCGTCCTTGGATTCGTTGGTCGTTCCGGTTTTACCGGCGGTCGGCACCGGCAGGTTCACATGACGGGACGCCGTGCCCCGATCCACAACGCCTTTCATCATCGAGGTCAGCTGATACGCGGTGATCGCGTCCATGACCTGGCTGCGGTTGGTCTCGATAGTGGGCGACTCATCCGGTTCCAGCCAGCTGGAATTACAATCCAGACACTGCCGGTCGTCATGACGGTAGATCGTTTTGCCGAACCGGTCCTGAATGCGGTCGACCAGAGTGGGTTCGACCCGCTCACCGCCATTGGCAAACATCGCGTAGGCGGCGACCATCTTGTAGAGCGTGGTTTCTTCGGACCCCAACGAGTTCGCCAGAAATGCGCCCATGCGGTCGTACACACCGAACCGTTCCGCGTATCCGGCGACAACCGGCATCGTGACCTCCTGCGCCAGACGGATGGTCATCAGGTTCCGCGATTGCTCGATCCCGGTGCGCAACGGCGTCGGGCCGTAGAACTTGTTGGATGAGTTCTTGGGCCGCCACAGGCCTTGTGGCGTGTTCACCTCGATCGGGGCATCCACAACAATGGTGGCGGGGCTATAGCCACTGTCCAGCGCGGCGGCGTAGACGAAGGGTTTGAAACTTGAACCGGGCTGGCGCTGCGCCTGCGTGGCGCGGTTGAATACGGTGTCCTGGTACGAGAACCCACCCTGCATTGCCAGAACGCGGCCCGAGTTCACGTCCATTGCGACAAAGCCGCCCTGCACTTCGGGCACCTGACGGGCGGACCACTGGCCCTCTTCCCCGGCCATGACAAGGATCACGTCGCCGCGTTTGAAATTGGCTGCGAAATCGCCCTGCATCCACTTGATGTCCGAACGCGGGATGATGCCGTCGGCGGGGCCGTCCTCGACCCCGACGGTCAGGGACTGATCGGCCACGTTCAGCACCACGGCAGGATACCATTGGGTCGGCAGCACCACATCGCGCGGGATTTCGATGATGGACAGCGCTTCGCGCCATTGCGCTTCATCTGACAGTTTTTCTTCGGCGATGACCTCGCCCGTGCCACGCCATTTGCCACGCGACAGGTCGTATTTCTGTAGCGCCTCGCGCAACGCGCGCGCCGCTTCGACCTGCATTTCTTCGTCGACCGAGGCGCGGACGGTGAAGCCGCCGGTAAAGAATTCACCCTCGCCGAAATCTTCGCTCAGCTGGCGGCGGATTTCGTCGGTAAAATAGTCACGCGGCGGCAAGGCGGTGCGGAAGCTTTCGAAATCACCGTTCTGGACAGAGCGCAGGGGCATCTCGACCTCGGTGTCATAGGTAGCCTGATTGATATAGCCGTTCTGACGCATCTCGCGCAGCACGTAGTTGCGGCGATCCAGCAAGCGCTGTTTCTGCCGAACCGGGTGGTAGTCCGAAGGTGCCTTGGGCATCGCGGCCAGCATCGCCGCTTCGTGCGGGGCCAGTTCCTGCAGCGTCTTGTTGAAATAGGTCTGGGCAGCGGCGGTCACGCCATAGGAGTTCTGGCCCAGAAAAATCTCGTTCATATAAAGTTCGAGGATCTGTTCCTTGTCCAACGTATCCTCAAGCCGTGTCGCAAGGATGATCTCCTTGATCTTGCGCTCGGCCCGGCGGTCACCGGACAGCAGGAAGTTTTTCATCACCTGCTGCGTGATGGTTGAGGCCCCGCGCACGGTCTCACCTTTGGTCCGCACGGCCTCAACCCCGGCGGCGATGATACCGCGCGGATCATAGCCCTGATGTGTATAGAAATTCTTGTCTTCCGCCGAGATGAACGCCTGTTTCACCAGATCGGGGATTTCCTCGGACGGCGTGAACAGGCGGCGTTCCTGTGCGAATTCGTCGATCAGTTGCCCTTCGCCTGAATAAATCCGGCTGATGGTCGGCGGCTTGTACTGCGCCAGCGATTCATGGCTGGGCAGGTCACGGCCATACATCCAGAACACCGCACCGATCACCAGTGCAGCCATAAAAATACCCAAAGTCACGAGGCTGAAGATCGCCCCGAAAATCGAAAGAATGAACCGGATCACGTTACTGCCTTTTTCTCGCGCTGCCGCCTATATAGGGATGCACCGCCCGAGGGTCAAAACCACAAGCGCATTCTAGCCGTTTTGGACGCCCGGGTCACTGACCAATGAGGGATTGCCTTATCACATCCTGCTGGTGCCAGTCCTCGAGCCCCTGATAGATGCCCTTTGCCATCCTGGCGCGCCATTCCGGATTTTTCAGGTTTTTCAAGTCTCTGGGGCTGGAAAGAAACCCAAGCTCAACAAGTACCGAGGGGATATCCGCCGCCTTGAGCACCGAAAAGGATGCCGTGCGCAAGGGTTTGCTGTTCATGGGTCCGCCCTGTTGCGCCATGCCGTTCGCCAAAGCCTGTGCCAGCGCGTTGGTGCGGGGTTTGGTTTCCTGCCGTGCCATGTCCAGCAGAACATCGGCCACCTGATCGTCGGCCCCGTTCAGATCGATGCCTGAAATCAGGTCGCCCCGGTCATGCCGTTCCGCCAGTTTTACACTGGCCACATCCGATGCGTCGGCGGACAGAGTATAGACCGCTGCACCATGTGCCTGCCCTTCAGAGAGTGAATCGGCATGCAGCGAAATGAACACATCCGCCCCGGCCCGATGCGCCAGCGCGATGCGGCGTTCCAGCGAGACGAACTGATCTTCGACGCGGGTCAGGATCACCTCGTAACCGCCTGACCGCAATAGCAGTTCCCGCAGCTCGCGCGCGAAAACCAGCATCATGGTCTTTTCGTCGATCCCGCCAAACTCGGCCCCCGGATCGATACCGCCGTGGCCCGGGTCCAGCATAACGCGCAGGGGGCGGTCTGCACGGCGTGGGGCCTCACCCTCGATCACAGCCGGTTCCGGCAAATCCCACCCGGGGTTGCGCGGCGCACCGGCCGCAGCGTTGAAGGCGTCGAAATAAGTACCTTTCAGATGCAGGGACAGCAGCGCTGCGCCCGAGCTTTCGTCGATCCGCAATTCCGCCGTATCCACTGCCATCGGCGCACCCAGTTCCAGCACCAGACGCGACCAGCCCGGCACATACGCTCCGAACTGCACACCGCTGATGCGCTTGGACTGCAGAAAGTCGTCGCGGGTCAGGCCGGTCCAGTCGACCTCCTGAAAATCCAGAACCATCCGGTAGGGATCGCGCAGGGTGAAGATGCGGTATGGCACGCCCTGGCTTAAACTCAGGTCCACGCGGACACCGGTTTGCCCGGTATCCACAATCCGGCTGTCCTTGGGCTGAACACGCGCCAACGCGCTGAAATCCTGCGCAACGGCAGCACCAGCCAGCGCCCAGATCAGCGCAATGCAAAAGAGTATCCTGCTCATGGCCTCAAGTTTTCCCGAGATCGTTTGCGCGCCAGCCTATCCCATCGGGGCGCGTTTGTGAACGGCTCAGGCCTGTTCCGTGACTGCCCCGCGTTCCGCCATGAAGATACGCAACCGGTCCAGCCCCTGCTGAATGTCAGCGGTGGCGCGGGCGTAGGAAAAGCGCAGCGTCCTGTGGCCGCGCTGAGGGTCGAAGTCCAGCCCCGGCGTCACAGCGACCCCGGCCTTGTCCAAGATCTCGGCCGCAAAGGCGCGGCTGTCATCGGTCAGGTCCGACACGTCGGCATAGACATAAAACGCCCCGTCAGGAGGCGCGATATTGGTGAATCCGGCCTTGGGCAGACCGTCCAGCATCAATGCACGGTTTCGGCGGTAGACGTCCAGATTGGCCTGCAACTCATCCTCGCAGTCCATCGCCGCCAGGGCCGCGACCTGACTGGCATGCGGCGCGCAGATGAACATGTTTTGCGCGATGCGCTCGACCACGCGCACCTGATCCTCGGGCACCACCATCCAGCCCACGCGCCAGCCAGTCATCGAGAAATACTTGGAGAACGAGTTGATCACGTAGCACTCATCCGTCAGTTCCAGCGCGGTGACGGCTTTGGCCTCATATTCCAGCCCGTGATAGATTTCGTCGCTGATGAAGGATGCGCCCTGCCCCTGCGCCGCGTCGATCAGAGACGACATCGCCGCATGATCCAGCATGGTGCCGGTGGGGTTAGCGGGCGAGGCAACCATAAGCCCCTGCAAGTCCAACCCGGCGAAATCGGTCGGAACCGGCTGCAGCCGGTTTTCCGGCGCGGTCGGCAGATCGACCGGAACCAGACCGAGCGCTTTCAAAATCTGACGGTACGAGGGGTAGCCCGGCGCACCGATCCCGACCCGATCTCCGCTGTCGAACAGTGCCGTGAAAGCCAGCAGAAAACCGCCCGAGGATCCGGGCGTGATCACCACCCGGTCAGGATTCAGATCGACGTTGTACCATTCGCCATACATCCGGGCGATGCGTTGGCGCAATGCGGGCAAACCAAGCGCCACGGTATAGCCCAGCGGGCCGTGTTCCATTGCGCTTGCCAAGGCCTCGGTCGCGCCTTTGGGGGCACCGGTTCCGGGCTGGCCGACCTCCATATGGATGACATGTCGCCCGGCCTCTTCCGCTTTGCGCGCGGCCTCCATCACATCCATCACAATGAAAGGATCGACCCCGGACCGGGTTGAGTTTCTCATGCCCATCTCCCATGTTTCTGACATGGCTTTTGAACGCGTATCCCGGCTGGCGTCAATCCCGGCCCTGATGCTGGCTGCGGTGATGTGGCTGGCAGCCGCCGCGCAAAGCCATGCACAAGGCCTGATCCGGGACCCAGATATCGAACACGGGCTGCGCGAACTGGCCTTTCCGGTGCTGCGCGCCGCTGGGCTGAACACCAACCGGGTTCGCATCCTTGTGGTCAATGACAGCACCTTCAACGCCTTCGTCATCGATTACAACGCCATCTATCTGAATTACGGGCTGATTCTGACGGTGGACAGCCCCGACATGCTGCAGGCCGTGATCGCGCATGAAGCCGCGCATATCGCCAACGGCCATCTGGCCCGGCGCGCCGAGAACCTGAAAGCTGCGAAGCGCAAGGCGGGTTTGGGAACGGCCCTTGCCTTGATCGCCGGTGCCGCCGGTGGCGGAGAGGCCGCCGCAGGCATCGCTGCGGGCACGCAATCCGCCGCCCTGCGCAGTTTTCTGGGACACACGCGCGCCGAGGAATCTGCCGCCGACCGCAGCGCCGCCGGTTATCTGCGATGGGCGGGCATTTCGCCCAGCGGCATGGTCAAACTGCACCGGAAGTTTGCGGGTCAGGAACTGCTGAGCCCGGCCAATCAGGACCCCTATATGCGCTCGCACCCCACCAGCCGCGAACGCTTGCGCGCTGCCGAAACCTTTCTGGATCAGTTCGGCGACAAGGCGCAGCCCAATGCCAATGCCGATTATTGGTTTGCGCGGGTCAAGGGCAAACTCTCGGCATTTCTGCGCTCGCCCGCCTGGACCCTGCGCCGGTCACATGAGGAAACCGATTACGACATCCGCATGATGCGCGAGGCCTCGGCCCATCACCAGAACCGCGATCTGGCCCGTGCCCGCGCCGCGATTGACGAGGCACTGGCAATGCGCCCCGACGATCCTTTCTACTATGATCTGAAAGGGCAAATCCTGCTGGAAAACAGACAGTTGTCCGAGGCTGTTGCAGCATACAGCCAGGCCGTGGACATGGCCCCCAATGACTCTCTGATCCTCGCCGGGTATGGCCGCGCCTTGCTGGCGCATGGCAAGACGAACGAAGCCCTGCAAGCCCTTGAAAAAGCACGCGCTCGGGACTATCGCGACGTCCGGCTGATGCGCGATCTGGGTGCGGCTTACGCCAAGGTTGGCAATAACGGGATGGCCTCGACCGTCACCGCAGAACGATACGCTTTGCAAGGCAAGCTCGCCGACGCAGGCATTCACGCAAAACGGGCCATTGGGCAGTTGCCCGAAGGCTCACCGGGTTGGCAAAGGGCGCAGGATGTGTTGATTGCTTCACAACGCGCCGAAAAGGAAAAAAGGAAACGGAAATGATCCTCAGACATGCAGCACCCGCCCTTCTGGGGCTTTCCATGCTCACCAGTCCTGCACAGGCGCTGGACCTGAACGCCATGAGCCAGGCCGAGAAAGACGAATTCGGCGCGCAGGTCCGTGAATACCTGCTGGAAAACCCCGAGGTGATCATCGAGGCGATCAATATTCTGGAACAACGCAACGCCGCCGCCGAAGCGCTGGCCGACAAGGAACTGGTCGCAGCAAATGCCGACGAGCTGTTCGACGATGGCTATAGCTGGGTCGGCGGCAACCCCGAGGGCGATATCACGCTGGTCGAGTTCATGGACTATCGCTGCGGCTATTGCCGCCGCGCCGTGCCCGAGGTGACCAGCCTACTGGCCGAAGACGGCAACATCCGCCTTGTGATCAAGGAGTTCCCGATTCTGGGCGAAGCGTCGGTCCTGTCCTCGCGGTTTGCGGTCGCAACCAAACATGTGGCCGGGGGCGATGCCTACAAGCAGGTGCATGACGCATTGCTGGAGTTCAGTGGAGAACCCTCCGAAGTCACCCTGCGCCGTATCTCGGACGGTCTGGGGCTGGACAGCGACGCGATCATTGCCGCGATGGACAGCGATAAAGTGACCGAGGAAATCGCCCAGACCCGCGCGCTGGCGCAACGGATGCAGATCACCGGCACGCCATCCTTCGTGCTGGGCACCGAAATGCTGCGGGGGTTCCTGCCAGCAGAGCAGATGCAGCAGATTGCCGATGGAGTTCGGGCTGAACAGGGGTGATTGGAGCGTTTTTTGAACGCGCCTTACCCTAGTACGGATAGGGCGCGTTGCACTTCAAAGATACGAACCACTCAGGCGTTCCATCTCTGCTGAAACGCGTCGCAGACACTGGCTGCCCTTTGATTCCCGCTGGTATGACATCGCGACCTTGCCGGGTACTTTCGGCAAGAATGGCATTCAGATCCTCGGGTTTCGTGTAACGGCGTATCCCGGTGTTTTCGGTAATCGGCCCCGACCTGCAATAAGTTGCTCTCGCAATCTGCTTGGCCAAACCCAGCGCCGCAGCTTTATCCTGTCCGTCCCGCAAAGATACCGCCACGCGCGAAGCGAGTTGCGGGTCAGCGTTGATGATCGTCGACTTTCGTGACGGATTGCCCTGTCCGCCCGGTCCGATCCGCACCCGGGCCAGCGTGTTCGTCCCGCTTTCATTATACCCCGAAACATGAACAGACAGATATCCCAGCTGTGTTCCGGCTGTTGGCTGCGGCACCGGAACACTCACAAAACCCGGTCTGTTATCATATTCGCTTGAAGGACTGGTGCATGCCGTCAGAAGCACCGTAGCGACCAACGCCGCCGAAAACTTAAAATGCAAGGGAATCGCTCCGAAAACTGATTTTGTTCAGCCAGTTCTGGAACGGAAATTCGACCGAATGAAGGCATTCCGGAATGGTGAGTTACTCCGCCGCCTCTGCAGCAGCATCCAGTTCAGCCGCCTTCTTCTCGACCTGCTCGACGATGTGATCGATCATCTGTTCATTCGACATCTTGTGGCTGGCCTTGCCCGCCAGATAGACCATCCCCGACCCGGCCCCGCCGCCGGTGAAGCCCACGTCGGTCATCAACGCCTCACCCGGTCCGTTCACGACGCAGCCGATGATCGACAGGGACATGGGCGTCTTGATGTGTTCCAGCCGGTGTTCCAGCGCCTCGACCGTCTTGATCACGTCGAACCCCTGACGCGCGCAGGAGGGGCAGGAGATGATGTTGACGCCACGATGCCGCAGGCCGAGGGATTTGAGGATCTCAAACCCGACCTTGACCTCTTCCACCGGATCGGCGGACAGGCTTACGCGGATCGTGTCGCCGATGCCCATCCACAGCAGATTGCCCAGACCGATGGCCGATTTGATGGTGCCGCTGACCAGCCCGCCGGCCTCTGTAATGCCAAGATGGATCGGCGCGTCGGTGGCTTCGGCAATGCCCTGATAAGCGGCAGCCGACAGGAAGACGTCGCTGGCCTTGACGCTGATCTTGAAGTTGTGGAAATCGTTGTCCTCAAGAATGCGGATATGTTCCAGCCCGCTTTCGACCATCGCCTCGGGGCATGGCTCGCCGTATTTTTCAAGCAGATGCTTTTCCAAAGAGCCCGCGTTCACCCCGATACGGATCGAACAATTGTGGTCGCGCGCCGCCTTGATGACCTCTTTCACCCGTTTCTCATCACCGATATTGCCCGGATTGATCCGCAGACAGGCAGCCCCAGCCTCGGCCGCTTCGATCCCGCGACGGTAGTGGAAATGGATGTCGGCCACGATCGGCACCGGGCTTTCGCGCACGATCTCTTTCAGCGCTTTTGACGAGGCTTCATCCGGAACCGAGACGCGGACGATATCCGCGCCAGCCTCGGCTGCGGCCTGAACCTGAGCCACGGTTGCTGCTACGTCGGTGGTCAGGGTGTTGGTCATGGTCTGCACGGCAATGGGCGCATCCCCGCCAACTGGCACGGTCCCGACCATGATCTGACGGGATTTGCGGCGATAGATATCGCGCCATGGACGTACGTGATTAAGGGACATGAGGACCGGTCCGCGTCTGCCTGGGTTGCGCCTTTAGATAGTCCGGCAACCCGTGCTCCGCAATGGCTAGATCACTCGGCAGGCTCTTCTGTCGCCTGCGACTGAAGCTCGGCCACGACTTGTTTCAGCGCGCTGTTCTGTTCGGCTTCCAGATCGGCAACCGCATAGGTTTCGGCCACTGATTCCTTCGACAGAACAACGCCCTTGGCGACCGTTCCCGGCGCGCCCACGGGACCAAAATGTTCACCGTTCATCGAGAAGAACACAGATCCGGATGCGCCAGCGCGCAGTTGCGGGGGTTCTTCGGTCAGGGGGACTTCGAACACGTTGCCTTGCTCAATCGTTCCCAGCGTGCCTTCGAAGATCACGCTGCCATCGGCGGCAGTGACCCGCATCCATGCCGGATTGACGGCCACGATCTTGAGGGTCGTATCGATCTGCTCGACCACCTGCGGCAGCGCCGGTCTTTCGACCGTATGCACCTCGGCCAGTTCGGCCTTTGGCAGTTCCGGCGGGCGGAAGGTGCCAACATTGCGCGGATCAAGGGTCGAGATCGGGGCGTCGCGGGCAACCAGGACCGGAACGTCCAGCGCCTGCGGGCGATAAAGGCGATCCAGCGCCTCTGCCGTCGGGGCAGCCGCTGTTTCGACCGTGTCGCTGTTGTTACGCGCTGCGTCCAGCGGGTCGAGATCGGCCAGCACCACGGGCGCCTGCTCAACCGGGCTGACCTGCACCTGCTGAATCCGGTTCAGAACCGACCAGCCGCCATAGCCAATCCCGCCGATCAGCATCAGCAGCACCAGCGAGGAACCGATGGCGCGAGGTTCGATCTGGCTGACCAAAGACTCGCGGCCCGGAACGAACGGCGTATTCGGAGAGATAAACGGATCATGCCCCATCGGACCGCGCGCCGGGGTGCCGCCCAGGGGTTTGCGCACCACCGAGGCCTCGGCCGACATGCCATGAGCGACCTCGAACCCGCTTTCCTTGCAGAAGGCGGCAAAGGTTTCGTCCGGGTTCATGCCCAGATAGCGGGCGTAGGAACGCACATACCCGGCGATGAAGCCGGGTGTGTCGAATGCATCGGGGTCAGCGTTTTCGATGGCGGCGATGTAGGTGGCCTTGATCCGCAATTCGCGCTGCACGTCCAGAAGCGACTTGCCCATGGTGGCGCGTTCACCGCGCATCATATCGCCAAGCCGAACCTCATAGTCGTCATAACCTTTCGGTCTGACATCCGTGTCCTCTTCGGAATCGCGCTGAGATCTGCGCCCAATCATTCCTGCCGCCCCATTTTGCCTGTCGCGCGTTTCGCGCTAACGGCGAATCATTCCCTTAACGATTCGTCCGTTGTTTTTGTTAGCGTAAGCTTAACATGCGACAAACCAGTTGCACACTTAACCGTGACGTTAGCCTGCAAGTTCGGCGCGATTTAGCGCACAATGTGACCAAAGTTCGTCCATCGCCTGCACCAGACGGTTCATTTCGTCGGGTCCATGCACCGGGGATGGGGTAAAGCGCAGACGCTCGGTTCCGCGCGGGACGGTCGGGAAATTGATCGGCTGCACATAAATGCCATAGTCGTCCAGCAGCATGTCGCTGAGTTTCTTCGTGTGGACAGGGTTGCCCACGATGACCGGAACGATGTGGCTGCCGTGATCGATCAGCGGCAAACCCATCCCCTTCAGCCGCAGCTTGAGGATCTTTGCCTGGGTCTGATGCTGCTCGCGCAGTTCGGGCGCACGCTTGAGATGCGCGACCGAGGCCGCAGCACCAGCAGCAATCGCCGGCGGCAGCGACGTGGTGAAGATGAACCCCGGCGCATAGGACCGCACCGCGTCGCACATCTTGGCGCTGGCCGCGATGTATCCACCCATAACGCCATAGGCCTTGGCCAGCGTCCCGTTGATGATGTCGATCCGATGGGCCAGACGGTCCCGCTCGGTCACGCCACCACCGCGGGGGCCGTACATGCCAACCGCGTGGACCTCATCAATATAGGTCAGGGCACCGAATTCATCGGCCAGATCGCAAATCTCTTCGATCGGGCCGAAATCGCCATCCATCGAATACACCGACTCGAACGCAATCAGCTTGGGCGCGGCGGCATCGTCAGCCTCGAGCAATTCGCGCAGATGGGCGACGTCGTTGTGGCGGAAGATGCGCTTGGCCCCGCCATTGCGGCGCACGCCTTCGATCATCGAGGCATGGTTCAGCGAGTCGGAATAGATGATCAGGCCAGGGAACAGCTTGGGCAGCGTGCTGAGCGTTGCGTCATTGGCGATGTAAGCGCTGGTGAACAGCAAGGCGGATTCTTTGCCGTGCAGATCGGCCAGTTCCGCCTCAAGCCGCTTGTGATAGACCGTTGTGCCCGAGATGTTGCGCGTGCCGCCCGATCCGGCACCGGCCGCATCAACCGCGTCATGCATCGCTTCCAGGACAACCGGGTGCTGCCCCATGCCCAGATAGTCATTGCCGCACCAGACGGTGATGTTCTGCTGCGAGCCATCAGGGCGGGTCCGTACCGCGTGGGGGAAATGCCCGTTGCGGCGTTCGATATCGATAAAGGTCCGGTAACGTCCTTCGTCATGCAGCCTGGCAATCGCTGTATCGAGCTGAGCAGTATAGTCCACCGGACCCTCCTTGACTGCCCGGCGCGGATTTCCACCCCGGACAAAATTCCACCGCTTTAACAGAGTGCTCTGTTCAGGCGGCTATTTTGCGTTCGTATGCTTCAACTCACTACAGCCGAACCGCAGAACCCAACTTTGATTTGCATCAAATATAAGTTTGGTCCCTCTCCGACAAGCAAAGTTACGGCCTTCAAGCGCGAGGAAACGACGCAGGCGCTATATCCAGCATCGGCAGGTTTCCGATATTAGACGAATTTCAACGCCTTGCCCACTGGACGGCAAGTATAACCCTGTTAGGTTCCCGCAAACACCACCAAAGCAGGAGCCCGCCATGTCCTTGGACGCCGTGCTGAGCCGGATCGACGACGATCTGCAAACTTCAATTGACCGTTTGATGGAGCTGTTGCGCATCCCGTCCATCTCAACCGATCCGGCTTATAAAGAACAGGTCGATCAGGCCGCCGACTGGCTGGTTGCCGATCTGCAGAGCATCGGTATCGCCGCCGAGAAACGGGAAACACCCGGACACCCGATGGTCGTTGGCCATGTTGGGGAAGGCGGAAACGGGCCGCATGTGCTGTTCTATGGCCACTACGATGTCCAGCCGGTGGACCCGCTGAACCTGTGGAACCGCGACCCGTTCGACCCGGCGATCGAAGAAACGGAACACGGCCCGGTGATCCGGGCGCGCGGTGCCTCTGACGACAAAGGGCAGTTGATGACGTTTGTCGAGGCATGCCGCGCCTGGAAAGCGGTCCACGGCACCCTGCCCTGCCGCATCACCTTTTTCTTTGAAGGGGAAGAGGAATCGGGCTCTCCGTCGCTGGTGCCGTTCCTCAAGGAAAACGCTGCCGAACTGAAGGCCGACCTCGCGCTGGTCTGTGACACATCGATGGTGTCGCGCGGGGTGCCGTCCATCGCCTCGCAACTCAGGGGGATGCTGAAGGATGAGTTCACTATTGTCGGCCCCCGTATCGACCTGCATTCCGGCCACTATGGCGGCCCCGGCCTGAACCCGCTGCGGGAATTGTCGAAGATCGTCGCATCGTTCTATGACGAGGAAACCGGGCGGGTGGCCGTCGAAGGATTCTACGAAGGCGTCCACGAGGTTCCGGCTGAGCTGTTGCGCCAATGGGAAGGCTGCGGGTTTGATGAGGCCGAGTACCTGAACTCGGTCGGATACACGCAGGCCCACGGCGAAAAGGGCTATTCCACCCTCGAACAACAATGGGCGCGCCCGACGCTGGAAGTGAACGGGCTTTGGGGCGGCTACAACGGCGCAGGTTCGAAAACGGTGATCCCGTCCGAGGCCCACTGCAAAATCACCTGCCGTCTGGTGGGCGACATGGACCCTGACGCGCTGCGCGACAAAATCCGCAAGCACGTCCAGGATCGCCTGTCCCCTGATGCGAAGGTTGTGTGGGACAACGATCTTGAAGGGTCCCCGGCCTCGGTCATGAACCTGGATCGACCTGAGTTTGAAACCGCCCGTGGCGCGCTGTCAGACGAATGGGACCGCGAGGCCGTGTTTACGGGCATGGGTGGATCAATCCCCGTCGTCGGCTATTTCAACACGGTGCTCGGGCTGGATTCGATGCTGGTCGGATTTGCCAATGAAGACGACGCTATTCATTCGCCGAACGAGAAATACGACGTGAAAAGCTTCCACAAAGGCATCCGGTCCTGGGCCCGGATATTGGAAGCGCTCAGCAAATAACTCAGGGATTTTGCGAGGCTCTGCCTCGCGCTCCGGGATATTTTCAGCCAGATGAAGAACGGATCCCCTGCTTCATCTGGCCCATAAATATCCCGGGGGAGTCGCGGCTTGCCGCGGCGGGGGCAGAGCCCCCTATCCCTACATGTGGATTACGCGACCGTAAGCATCCAGCACGCTTTCGTGCATCATCTCCGACAGAGTCGGGTGCGGGAAGACGGTGTTCATCAGGTCTTCTTCCGTGGTCTCCAACTGGCGGCCGACGACATAGCCCTGGATCAGTTCCGTCACTTCAGCGCCGATCATGTGCGCGCCCAGAAGTTCTCCGGTCTTGGCGTCGAACACGGTCTTGATCAGACCTTCGGGTTCGCCCAGAGCAATGGCCTTGCCATTGCCGATGAAGGGGAAGCGCCCGACCTTGATGTCATAGCCAAGCTCTTTGGCCTTCGCTTCGGAATATCCAACCGATGCAACTTGTGGCTGGCAATAGGTGCAGCCTGCGATGCTTTCGGGTTTCACCGGATGCGCGTGCTTGCCGGCGATCAGGTCGGCGACCATGACGCCCTCGTGGCTGGCCTTGTGCGCCAACCAGGGCGCACCCGCGATATCGCCGATGGCATAGAGGCCATCGACCCCGGTTCGGCAATATTCATCGGTCACAACATGGGTCCGGTCGATTTTCACACCCAGCGCTTCCAGCCCCAGGTTTTCGACATTGCCGACGATGCCAACCGCCGAGATCACGGTGTCAAACTCGTGTTTCTCGACTTTGCCCTTGACCTCGATATGCGCTGTCACTTTGCCCTTGGCGCGGTCAAGCTGCTTGACCATCGCCTTTTCCATGATCTTCATGCCCTGCTTGGTAAAGGCCTTTTTGGCGAGCGCGCTGATCTCGGCGTCTTCCACCGGCAGAACGCGGTCCATGACCTCGACAACGGTCGTATCCGCGCCCAGCGTGTTGTAGAAGCTGGCGAATTCGATGCCGATTGCGCCCGAACCGATGACCAGCAGTTTCTTGGGCATGCGGGGCGGCTGCAGCGCGTGTTTGTAGGTCCAGACCAAATCACCGTCTGCCTCAAGACCCGGCAGTTCGCGCGCCCGCGCACCGGTTGCTAGGACAATGTTCTTCGCAGTCAGATCCTCGGTGCCCTTGTCGGTCTTGACGCTGACCTTGCCTTTGGCGGGAATGGATGCCTCACCCATCACCACGGTGACTTTGTTCTTCTTGAGCAGATGCCCGATACCACCCGACAATTGCCCCGCAACCCCGCGTGAGCGTTTGACGACCGCATCCAGATCGTAGCCAACCTTGTCTGCCTTGAGGCCGAAATCCTTGGCACGTTCCATAAGGTGAAACACCTCGGAAGAGCGCAGTAGCGCCTTGGTGGGGATACAGCCCCAGTTCAGGCAGATGCCGCCCAGATGCTCACGCTCAACCACTGCGGTTTTCAACCCCAGTTGCGCACCGCGGATTGCGGCGACATAGCCCCCCGGCCCGGCGCCAATTACGATCAGATCAAAAGATTGTGCAGCCATGTGTCCCTCTCGGCGCAGGTCGATAGAAATTTAGTTTACCATTAAACTAATTTTCGCAACGCATCAACACACCGCCCCGCGACAAAAGCGACGCAGGGTCAATTTGGTCGAATTGTGCGGTTTTCAGCCTATACCCGAGGGGGCGCAATAGCTAGAAAAGAAGAGGTTGAACCCTGCACACGTTCTTAATTCCAAGATATTCGAAAGGCTTACCATGGCCAAAACGCTCAAAGATCTTTTGCTTGCCCTGCTGAACGCGACGCTGATTTTGGTGGCACTTTGCCTGTTTCTGGGTTGGAAACTGGCCTCGACCGTCAACGGGATCACATCAGAATTTGCCGAGAACCTGCAGATCGTGACCCCCTTGCGCGATCAGGCGCAGGACCTGCGCGGCGAGCTAGCGAGCCTACGCAGTGAACTGGCGGAGCTGCGGACTGACGGCGGCGCGCTGGATGAGGCGGCGGCGCAGCGCCTTGGTCAGACGCTGGGCAGATTGGAACAGATCGAAGAAAAGCTGCAATCCGTTCAAACCCGGTTTGCGGACATGGCGGACTCGCCCGAGCTGTTGATTGATCAGGCAATCAGCACCTCGGCCGACGTTATCGCCGACCAGGTGAACGAAATCCGAGGTTGCGTGCCCGAGGCCTAACCGGCGGCCTGCAACTCGCGCACCGTTGCGCCATAGCCGCCCATGCTGACATAGGCTGCCTCATGCTCGGTCGTGGCGCGGGACAGGGCCTCATTCCGGTACGGGAAGCGCCCGAACTTGCGGATCACTTCGCGATGCGCCCTTGCATGCAGCAGATTGCGCGAATTGTCCTTGCTCATGTTCTCGCACATCAAACGCACGCAGCGTTCCTGATCGCACAGGTTTTCCGAATGCATCAGCGGCAGGTAGAAGAACTGCCGTGCCGGTTCGTCGATCTTCAGATCCCAGCCCTTGTCGATGGCGCATTTCGCTGCCGCCAGCGCCGCGCGGTCGGTTGCAAAGGCCTTGGCCTCGCCCCGGAACATGTTGCGCGGAAACTGATCCATCAGGATGATGTACGCCAAAGCGCCGCTTGGATAAGTCAGCCAGAGCGAAAATTTGCCCCCATTCGCTGCTTTCCATGTCTCAAAGAAACGATCCCGGATGTCGGCGTCCATCGCCTCATCCTGCAGATACCAACCCTTGGGACCAACCTCATCTAACCAATAACTCAATACACTTTCAGGACCAACCATGCCCTAAACTCCGTCTTGCACCCTCCCCAGGGACGTAACTTTATTTAAGTCCGTTTTACAGAACTGTTACAGTAACATATTGCAACACTGGCGACATAATCTCGTGTCCTAGGCAACATCTTGCGTATCCTGGTCCGCCTCGGCGGCTTCTATAGCGACTTCCTGTGCCACCTCGAGCGCAACAGGTGAAGCAGTTGGATACAATGTGGACATTGTGCCGGTTTCGTCCACGGGAATCGCGGCACGCTGAGTCGTGCGGTAGAGCGCATAGGTGGCCATCGCGAACAAAAGCAATGCGATAAACAGGAAAAAGCCCGGCGGTCCAAAGACCGTATCGCCCATCAGCCAGCCTGTGATCAGCGGCCCGGCAATCGCCCCCAGCCCATTGATGAACAGCAACCCGCCCGAGGCTGCGGCCATGTCTTCGGGTTCCAGAAAGTCATTCGCGTGAGCGATGAGAAGAGAGTAAAGCGGGTTCGACATGCCACCGATGATGAAGGCCGCAGCCAGCAGGATCGGGAACGCGATGCCAAACATCATACCCGCAATTGCGCCACATCCCCCCGTTGCGGCGACAAGCAGGATCAGGAACCGGCGGTCCATTCGGTCCGAGAACCAGCCCAGAGGGTATTGCAGCACGATGGCCCCGATGTAGAACGCGGCGACAAAGGTCGAGATTTCGACCAGCGACAGACCGGCCCGGGCGCCGTAGACCGACGCCATGCCAAACTGAGCCGAGAAAACGCCCCCCAACAGGAACATGCCCACGCAGCCCAGCGGTGACTTTCCCATCAGCTCGCGCAGGGTCATCGCCTTGGTGGTATCGAAAGCGGGCGTGGGCGAAATCGACAGCAGGATGGGCGCAAACGACACCGAAACCAGTATCGACGCGATTACGAACGTTTCATACCCCGCCGGATCACCGGCCAGCACCAGCGCCTGCGCCCCGATAATGCCGGACATCTGAACGATCATGTAAAGCGACAGCGCCTGGCCCCTGTTTTCATTGCTCGCGGCGTTGTTCAGCCAGCTTTCCGCAGTGACATACACGCCCGAGAAACAGAACCCGATCACGACCCGGCCCAGAACCCAGGCAACCGGGTCGGTCAGCATCGGGTACATGATCATGACCGCTGAAATGAATGAGGCCAGCGCCGCGAACACGCGCACATGACCAACACGGCGGATCATCTCGGGCGCCAAACGCGAGCCGCCCAGGAACCCCACAAAGTAGGCAGACATGACAAATGACATCTGCAGGGTCGAGAAGCCTTCGATCTCGCCGCGCACACCAAGAATCGTGCCCTGAAGGCCGTTTCCGACCATCAGCAGCCCCATGCCAAGCAAAAGAGCCCACGCGCTGGACAGGACCTGAATCATT
This sequence comes from Ruegeria sp. AK4, assembly GCF_056541025.1. NCBI lineage: Bacteria > Pseudomonadati > Pseudomonadota > Alphaproteobacteria > Rhodobacterales > Roseobacteraceae > Ruegeria > Ruegeria sp. AK4. The sequence continues at coordinate 258,509 of NZ_JBQFXS010000006.1, read as the reverse complement.
GGGGCCTCCGAAGTAATGCCGATCTGTATTGGGGTCCGTTTTGCGATCAAAACCCGCCCTGGTCGCGCTTGTCTACGACATTCCCGAAAAATGATGCCCGGAACGCGCCCTTCACGGGATTAAAAGCGACGCGTCACCGTAGGAAAAGAAACGATATTTCTGACGGGTGGCATGGTCGTAGACGTCCCGCATCCGGTCCTGCCCCATCAGGGCCGAGACCAGCATCAGCAGGGTGGATTTCGGCAGATGGAAATTGGTCATCAGCGCGTCTGTCACCTGAAACTGAAAACCGGGATAGATGAAGATGTCGGTCTCACCTTCCCACGGTTCGATCCGGCCGCCGCGTGCCGCGCTTTCGATCAGGCGCAGCGCTGTGGTTCCGACCGGGATGATCCGCCCGCCCGCCGCTTTGGTGGACCGGATCTCTTCGGCGGCGGTGGCGCTGACCCTGCCCCATTCCGCATGCATTTTATGTGTGGTCACGTCCTCGACCTTCACGGGCAGGAACGTGCCCGCCCCGACATGCAGGGTGACATGGCTGATATGTACCCCGCGATCCGCCAGCGCCTGCATCAGCGGTTCATCAAAATGCAAAGATGCCGTGGGGGCTGCAACCGCGCCCGAGTTGCGCGCCCAGATGGTCTGATAGTCGGTCTTGTCTTGTTCATCCGCTGGTCGCTTGGCCGCGATATAGGGCGGCAATGGCATCGCGCCCGCCTGTTCCAGCGCCGTGTCGAAATCTTCGCCGGTCAGGTTGAACCGCAGGCAAGCCTGCCCGTCTTCCACCCGCTCGAGCGTGGCGCTCAGGTCGTCCGAGAAAACGATGCGCTCTCCTGGCTTGATCTTTTTTAGCGGCTTGATCAGGGCCGCCCATGTGCCATCGGCCTGCGGATCCAGCAAAGTGGCCTCGATCGCGGCGGAAACCGGCCCCTGCGCGCTGTCCCGATGACGCCGCCCGTTCAGGCGCGCGGGGATCACCCGCGTGTCGTTCAACACCAGCCGGTCGCCCGGCTGCAGCCATTGCGGCAGGTCGAACGCGTGGCTGTCAGTGATCGTGTCCCCCTGCGCCACCAGCAGCCGCGCGGACGAGCGCGGGTTGGCAGGACGGGTGGCGATCAGGTCTTCGGGCAGGTGGAAATCAAAGTCGCTCAGTTTCATGGCCGCGCCTTACAGGGCCGGAACAGATTCGGCCATATTCGGATTTACCGGTCGCTTGTCCGTGACCCGAATGTCTTCTTCACCTCATCCGGCTTTTGCGGCTTGGCGTTGGGTCCGTCCGAGACGGTGGGCGCAGGCGCGCGCAGAAGGTTGCGCAGGAACAGCGGGGCAAGGCCGGACAGCGGGTTAACCGAAACCTTGGGCGAGGCCAGCGGCCCGGTTAACGTGTAGTTGAAGCCAATGACCCCTTCGCCCTTCTTGGTGAAGACACTGCCGATGGCATTCACCAGATAGATGGGTGAAATCGCGCCACGCAGGTTCAGCAGCCCCGCCACCGTGTCGATGGTTCCGTCAAAAGACAGGCCCATCGAGGGGCCGACCGCGCTGCCGCTGAGCACTTTGATTTCCGTCGGGGTGATCCGCATCCGGCTGTCGATGGTCGAGAAAAAGATGCCCTGCCCCGCCATTTCATCCAGCAACCCGACCAGACTGATCGCGTTTAGCAGCGCAGCCATGGCCGGAGCATCCTGAATGCGCGTGTTGACGATTTTCAGGATCACGTCGTAGCTGCCCGGCGCAGTGACCGGCTCGAGCTGCAGGTCAAAGCCGCCGCCACGCGCTTGCGTCAGCACGCCGGCAGACCGAAGGACGGCCCCTGCATTGTCGGATTTCAGGTTGACCGCGCTGCGCCCACCGCGCGGCGTTACCTCCCCCCGGACCGAGGCCCCGCCGTTGACCAGAGCCGTAAAGGGCCCGTGGACACCGCCGCTGGTCTGGAACGTGCCTTTGAACCCGGTCAGCGCAATTGTCTCGGTGACCTGCAGACGGTCCAGCGTGACGTCCAGTTTAAGGCTGGATGCCGCGCCGCCACCGCCGCCTGATCCAAAGGTCGAGCGGCCCAGATTCAGAACGCCGCCCAGAACGCGGATATCCGGGGCTGCCGAGCCTCGCGACACAAGCTCCGCCGGAACCGCCAGCCAGTTGCCCAGATCGAATGAGCTAAATTGCATACGGTCGAACTCGCCCTCGTTGAAGGAAATCGAGGCTGTCGTGCGCAGTCCAGCGGCGTCAAGACGCAGGGAATCCACCTTTAGCTGATCCCCCAACGTTGCCTCGGCGGTCAGCGTGCCGGAACTGTTCGCACCTTTGCGCCAGCCCAGTTCCGGGATCGCAAGCGCGACGCCAACCAGATCGGAGGACGCGCTAAGCTTCGGTGGTTCCCCCGCGCCGATGCCCAGTGTGATATCCGCCGTCCCCTTGCCCGTCAGCATGCCTTGCGGCAAGCCCGCCTTGATCTCGTCCATCAGGCGCGGTGACAGTTCAATCTGCCCGGTCAGTTCGCTGCGCTGTGCGGTTTTGCCGTCGATCGGCTGATACCAACGGGCCTGAATCGGGACATCTCCGAACAGGCCCTGCCCGTCGATTTCAACACCGGTCTGATCGCCGCTCAGGTCGAGCAGAGCGGCACTGACCGCGAAGCCGGGCACCAGACCGTCACTGCTGAGGTTGCCCAGATCGCCTGAGAAGTGGAACTCGGTGTCCTGAAACTGCAACCCTTTTTTCATGGGCAGAGACAAGGTGCCCGACAGCGCCACGGACCCATCTGCCAGATCGACCGGCAGCCCCGCTTTGCTGAGCAGGCTCAGCGGCGGACGGTCCAGCAGGGACAAAGCAGCCGTCACGCTTCCCGCCGCATTGATCCGCGCGATGGCGGGTGAGGATTTCTTGATCTCGGTGTCGGGAACGATGAAGGACGTCCCTGAGGCGTCAACTGCCCCGCCCTCATCTGCGATCACGACACCGCTTTCGGCGGTGGCGGTGAACCTGTTTTCGATCAGGATGGCCTGCCCCTGCGCGTTTTCAATCGGGGGCAGCGTTTTGACGAACCGGATCTTGGCCTTGCTGAACCCGAAATCCAGATAGATATCCGGCCTCTCGTCGGGTCGCAGCCGCAGTGCGAAATCCATATCCGACAGTTCGCCCTCGTACAGGTTCTTCGTCACCCATTCGCGGGGTTTGGCGGCCAGACGCTCGGGCCAGTAGCTTAGCACCTCGTCCGAGGTCATCGCGTCCAGATGGGCATCCAGATCGACCGACCACCCATCGGGCAGGCCGATCAGAATGCCGGACGCGCGCAGCGTGTGTTCCGCATCCTCTACCGTCAACTGACCGACACGCAGTTGGAACGGGTCGAATTTCATCTGCAGGTCAAGTTCCGCGTGCGTCAGGTCCAAGGCTTCCGGGAACAGGTTCGCGGGGTTCACGTTCAGCCCTGAAAACTGCAATTGCGAGGACAGGCTTTCCAGAACGCCGTTTTCCACCCCCTGCAGAAAGGCTTTGCCATCGGCCTGAATCGATCCCCAGGCCGAGACCACCGAGAACTCGTTGAAGTCCAGTGCCTGTTGTTTCGGATCGTAGGTGAAATAAGTGCGGGCCGAGTCGAACTGCACCGGAAGGGTCTCGGGGTTCGGCTGCAGCGCCCCCGCCCCGAGGTTCAAGGTCGCAAACAGGGGGCCAATTGCGCCCTGGTCATCCACACTGCCGCGCAGCGCGCCGGATATCGGCGCGCGCAGGTATTGCAGCCAGGCCAATGCCGCGCTTTGCCCGGCGATGTCTTCGGCCGGCAGATCGGTGATCGAAACGCCGAAGCTCGCCGCCGGAGTACCCAGAACGCTTGTATAGTTCGCCTCGATCTCGCTGGCATAGTCCCTGCCCGACAACACGGAAAACCCGGTTGCCAGACGCATTTCACTGGCGCTGCGCGTGGCCTGAATATGGCCGCCATCCATGACCCAGGACCGCCCCTGCCGCAGATCGGTGAAATCCAGCGTGATCGCATTCACCTGAACCGAGGTCAGTGCTGAAAGCACCGGCGACAGAAAGACCTCATCCGAGGTTTCGATCAGTTGGGCGAGGTTCGGCGCCTCCTGCACCGGCGCGCTGCCCGCGCCCACGGTCAGGGTCAGCGCCCCGTCCATCCCACGCGTCAGCGCGATCTGAGCCCCGCTGAGGATGATCCGTTTGGGCCGCACATGCCCGCGCAGCAGCGGGCGCATCGCAAGGCTGGCGCGCATGTCCGACACCTGAGCGATCTGCTGTCCCGCCGCGTCGCTGATGCTGACATCCGTCAGGCGCAACCGGGGACGCCATCCTTCGTGAATGATGAAGCTGACATCGCCAAAGCGGATTTGCAGCCCGCCCATATTCTGTTCCAGCCGGGCCTCGACCCGGTCACGGACCCAGACCGGCGCGTGGAAGGTCTGCCCCAGAACCATGAAACCGGCAAACAGTGCCAGAACCACCAGTAGCAACGTGCCCCGCATGGCCCAAATTCCGGCAGCACGGCGACGGGAACGGCGACGTTTGGGTTTCCCCGCCGTCCCGTTACCTTCCTGTTTCTGCTGCACCAATTTGCTATCCACGCCTTTCCACCCGTCCAGGATGCCCTATGATAACCGGCAGCCCTTAAATCTCTTTACCGGAGTTTCCAATGCCCGACATTTCAGACATAGCCCCTGACTTCACCCTGCCGCGCGACGGTGGCGGTGAGGTGACACTTTCGGATCTGCGCGGCGGCACCGTCGTTTTGTTCTTCTACCCCCGTGATGATACGCCGGGCTGCACCAAGGAATCTATTGGTTTCTCAGAACAACTTCAGGCCTTTGCCGATTCAGGCGCTCACGTTTTCGGCATTTCGCGGGACAGCGTGGCCAAGCATGACCAGTTTGTCGCCAAGCACGGGCTGACCACGCCGCTTCTGTCGGACGAGAACTCGACCGTCTGCGAGGATTACGGCGTGTGGGTCGAAAAGAACATGTATGGGCGCAAATCGATGGGGATCGAGCGGTCGACCTTTATCATCGATGGCGAGGGCAAGATTGCCCACGTCTGGCGCAAGGTCAAAGTCCCCGGCCATGTCGATGAGGTGCTGGAGGCGGTCAAGGCCCTCTGACCCTCGACCCCGAGCGCCATCCGGTCTATCACCCGCAGCGAAGCAAGCAGGCGGAGCGACAGAGTGCCCCAAACACTGACCCAGATGGCGACCGAGGTTCTGACAACGGCGGACGGGCGGGCGAAAACCGCCCTGTCCAAACGTCACGCCGCCGCGTGGTTCGCCGCCCGCAAGGGCGAGGCCGAAGCCATCGAGGTCGGTACGGCAACACCACCGCTGAACCCCGCCCGCCCAGACAAGCCGGAACTGCTGTCGCCCCGCGACGTACCGAAACGGCGACCGGGAACCGAGGCAGGGCGTATCGCCTTGCTGCATGCTGTGGCGCATATCGAGCTTAACGCGGTCGATCTGCACTGGGACATCATCGCGCGGTTCGGGCATGTGCCCATGCCCATCGGGTTCTACGACGACTGGGTCAAATGCGCCGAAGAAGAGTCGCGCCATTTCGAGATGGTCTGCGATTGTCTGGAAAGCATGGGCAGCCATTACGGCGCCCTGCCCGCCCACGCAGGCATGTGGCGCGCGGCGGAGGACACCGCCGAGGATCTGATGGGCCGCCTTGCCGTGGTCCCCATGGTGCTTGAGGCGCGCGGGCTGGACGTCACCCCCGGCATGATCGAAATCTTTCGCAAGGCCAAAGCCGAACAGGCCATCGCCGCGCTGGAAGTGATCTATGCCGAAGAGGTTGGCCATGTGGCTTATGGCTCAAAATGGTTCCATTTCCTTTGCGGTCGCGAAAACGCCGACCCCAAGGATGTGTTCCACGCCCTTGTCCGGCGCTATTTCCACGGGGTTCTCAAGCCCCCCTTCAACGAAGAAAAACGCGCCGAGGCCGGGTTGCCGCCCGACTTCTACTGGCCGCTGACCGAAGACCTGCCTGCGCCCGGGCATGTCTCAAAGTGATGCTTTTCAGTTGATTTCGGCAATATCCCGCCGATGAACCGCAGGAATTCCGCATGGATCGCTGCGGATGGGTCAACAAACTTGCCCGACCGCGACCGGCCCTTTATGCAAACGCCCCAAGGGACGGCGACGCACTCACTCACGACCGGTCCCGATCTTGGGGACGAGAGGATAAGACGCGTGAGAACACGTCTGGCAATCAAATTACACTCGCTGCTTGAACGGCACTTTCCCGAACGCCGGGTCTTTCTGAAATCCGACAAAGACACGCGGTTTATCCGTCTGAGTTCCGAGACGCAGGTGGCCGCGGTCGCCGGTGTCGCGGTCATGGTCGGCTGGACGACGGTGGCCACGGCGATCCTGCTGATGGACAGCATCGGCTCGGGCAACTTCCGCGAACAGGCGAAACGGGATCAGGCCACCTATCAGGAACGTCTGAACATCCTGTCAACCGAACGCGATGCGCGGGCGCAGGAAGCGCTGGCGGCGCAGGACCGGTTCAATGCGGCTCTGGATCAAATCTCGGCGATGCAATCCGAACTTCTGGCCTCGGAAAACCGCCGTCGCGAGTTGGAGACGGGGATCGAAGTGATCCAGACCACCCTGCGCGCGACCATGAAGCAGCGCGAAGAGGTTCGGACCGAACTGGCCAAGCTGCAGCAGGAAACCGACGGCACCGACATGTATATGGCCGCCGTCGCCAACCCTGCGCAGATGGAGTTCATGACCGACGCCCTGGCGCGCACGGCGGAACAGCGGGACCAGATCGCCGCCAACGCGCAGGACGCGCTGGATCAGCGGGACGATCTGGAACTGGAAATTCGCCTGATGCAAGAGCGCAACGACGAGATTTTCCGCCAGTTGGAAGAGGCGATGGTGATCTCGGTCGAGCCGCTGGACAAGATGTTCCGCAGCGCAGGCATGCCCACAGATCGCATCATCGAAGAGGTCCGGCGCGGATATAGCGGTATGGGCGGTCCGCTGACCCCTTTATCCTTCAGCACACGCGGTGAAGAAGAGGACCTGTCCGCGGACGAGGCCCGGGCAAACACGTTGCTGCAGCAGATGGATCAGCTGAACCTGTACCGTATCGCAGCCGAAAAAGCCCCGTTCGCCAGCCCGGTGAACGCGGCCGTGCGCTTTACCAGCGGTTACGGCACCCGCCGCGACCCGAAAACCGGCGGTCGGCGCATGCATAACGGTGCGGATTTTGCCGGCGCGCATGGCACGGATATCTTCGCAACCGCTGACGGAGTCGTCACCCACGCGGGCTGGCAATCGGGCTTTGGGCGGCTGGTCAAGATCCGCCACGCGTTCGGAATTGAGACACTTTACGCTCATAACACCAAGATCAACGTAAAGGTCGGTCAAAGGGTCTCGCGCGGGGATCATATTGCTGATATGGGTAGCACCGGACGGTCTACCGGCACACATTTGCACTATGAGGTGCGTGTGAACGGAAAACCTGTAAACCCAATGACTTACATCAAGGCTGCGAGAAATGTTTTCTAAGAGCAAAATCAACGAGCCCGGGTCGAAAGAAACCGAGGCAGCAAAACCGGCCGCTCCGGCCACTCCGGCGACCCCTGCACCGGCTGAAACCAAGGCCAGCACCGCGCCCAAGCCCAAGCCTCCGGCGTCGGTTCTGTCTTCGGACCTGCACATCACCGGCAACCTCAAGACGAGCGGTGACATTCAGGTTGAAGGCACGGTCGAAGGCGACATCCGCGCGCATCTGCTGACCATCGGCGAGACCGCGACAATCAAGGGCGAAGTGACGGCGGATGACGTGGTTGTCAACGGCCGCATCGTAGGCCGTGTGCGTGGTCTGAAGGTCCGCCTGACCTCGACCGCACGGGTCGAAGGCGACATCATCCACAAGACCATCGCCATCGAAAGCGGCGCGCATTTCGAAGGCTCGGTCCAGCGTCAGGACGACCCCCTGAACCCGGGCCGCAGCGGCAAATCGGGCGCAAACCCGGCGGCGGAAGTGAAGCAGTAAGCTTCTTTCGGCAAAGTGACACTATTCGGAAGCGCCGCAGGACCCCCTGCGGCGCTCTGGTTTTCTGGGGCGCTTTTCGTGGTTCTGGAATGTCCTTGGTGCGCAATGAAGCTGCCGTTCGATCCCGGAATGCACTTCAACCGACAAGCTTTTCCTGAACTGCAAACGGGCTGAGGCCGAGCCAGGTTTGAATTGTCGAGGAAATTTCTTTTGGCCCTGTAAATTCAAACTTCTCGCGTTCGGAAGCGACATCTGTCACACCCATCCAGATCGCCGTCATCGTGCGAAGATCGGTAGATACGAAAAGATCGACCTCGAATCCCGGGTCTGCCCAGCACAAATCGACATCCCCTGCCGGTTCAATTACCAGCCACCAATCGCGTTTGGTTGATGGCAGGTCGTGGTACAGAAATTGAATCACGGTTCGCCGGTTGGGTAGTGGATCGGGATTTAGGTTTCTGCGCATATCCCACATCAAGAGTGATGGATCGAGATTCTTCAAAGACAATGAGGACTCTACCCATTTTTGGCCCCACATTCCCATTGCGATAACAACGTCCCGAAGGTCTTTCCCAGCTTCGGTCAGGTGATACTCGAACACTCTGCGTTCATGAGGAACGGGTAGTTTCACAACAATCCCGGCCTCCTCCAATTCCTTGAGGCGTTGGGATAACAAGGTCGGTGACATCTTCGGCACGCCGCGTCGCAAATCGTTGAAGCGCGTTGAACCAGCGATCAGTTCGCGCATCAGGACCATGGTCCAGCGCGTGCAAAGAACCTCGGCCGCCATCGCGAGAGGGCAGAATTGTTTGTATCCGGCTTGTGCCATGTTGATCCTCGCTAGCTGGTTTTTTTGTATCTTAGTGACCTTGCGGGCGCGCACCAGTCCAGAAACTGTACTACCAACTCCAGATTTGTGACTGGATTCGATTCCCGAAAATCCGCCAGCCTTGTGGCCACATCGCGAACAGCCTCGTTCGCTTGCTCAATGGAGAGTCGAAATGAGTGTATTCCTAATCGCAGACATAAAGGTGACTGACGACGGGTGGATTCCGGACTATGCGGCCAACGTACATAAACTGGTTGAAAAACATGGAGGTCGCTACCTGTCGCGCAGCGGCAATATCGAAACACTGGAGGGAAACCAGAAGGACAGCACGTTGATCGCTATTTTGGAGTTCCCAACGCGGGAAGCACTGGACGCATTCGCTGCGGACCCGGAATACGCACCCCATGGAAAGGCGCGTCAATCGGGTAGCGTTTCGAACTTCCATGTCATCGATGACACGGACATTGCCGGCGCAATCCCCTATCTCAAAGCGGGTTGAAAACGTGGGCTGGCAGATCCGGTTCTGATTGGACCGGTTCTGTCGATGTACATGGCCAAATTTGACTCAGAACGAACGCTCTTAATCTGAAGAACGCGGGGCGACGCCCTTGACGCACCAGTGGTTCCGATCTGACGCATCCTGGTGGAAATTCCCCACTCTTTAACAATTTCACAAAAAGTGTTTTTTGAATTAACCTTAACCCCATTGAATTGTGGAGGAGTTTTCATGTCATCGAAACTTATGGCCGAGTTTTTCGGCACATTCTGGCTGGTCCTTGGCGGCTGCGGCAGCGCGGTTCTGGCAGCGGGTGTCGCTGATGTGGGCATCGGATGGCTGGGTGTTTCACTGGCCTTTGGCCTGACGGTCCTGACGATGGCCTATACGGTTGGCCATATCTCGGGCGGGCATTTCAATCCGGCGGTCAGTCTGGGCCTGATGATCGGCGGGCGCTTTCCGGCCAAGGACCTGCTGCCCTACTGGGCTGCGCAGGTGATCGGTGCGATTGCGGCTGCTGTGGTTCTGTATCTGATCGTCAGCGGCGCGCCGGATTTCGCTGGGGTCGGCGGGTTTGCGTCGAACGGATACGGCGAGGCCTCTCCCGGAGGGTACTCACTGATGTCCGCGCTGGTGATCGAGATTGTGATGACCGCGTTCTTCATCCTGATCATTCTGGGCGCGACGTCCAGCGGTGCGCCTGCCGGGTTCGCTCCGATCGCCATTGGTTTGGGGCTGACATTGATCCATCTGGTGTCGATCCCGGTGACCAACACCTCAGTCAACCCGGCCCGCTCGACCGGAGTGGCGCTGTTTGCCGATGGCCCTGCGCTTGCGCAGCTGTGGCTGTTCTGGGTCGCCCCGCTGATTGGCGGTGCGGTCGGTGCGCTGATCTGGAAGGCGATGTCGTCGGAGGATTGACACACCGCTTTGCGATAGGCGGCTGTAAAGAAACAAAACCCCGGCGCTTGATGCAGCGCCGGGGTCTTTTGTTACTCAGTGACGGTGACTTTTTTCATCACATCAGGCTGGCCGATAACGGCTCCGTTCTGGCCCTCGCCGCGTTTGATCGCGTCAACCACGTCCATGCCGCCTGTGACCTGACCGACGACAGTATACTGCCCGTCCAGAAACGGCCCCGGTGCGAACATGATGAAGAACTGCGAGTTGGCGCTGTTGGGATTGTTCGACCGCGCCATGCCGACGACACCCCGGTCAAAAGTGATGTCCGAGAACTCGGCAGGCAGATCGGGACGGTCCGAGCCACCACGCCCGGCGTAGTTGGCGTTGAAGCCGTCGCTGGTCTGATCGCCGTACTGAACATCGCCGGTCTGCGCCATGAAGCCGTCGATCACACGGTGAAACACCACGCCGTCATACTGACCCTCAGCCGCCAGCGCCGCGATCTGTTCCACGTGCTTCGGGGCGACGTCATCGAACAGATCGACGATGATGGTGCCATTCGCCCCCTCGCCTTCGACCTCGATCTCCAGGCCCGTGGCCAGCGCGGGGCTGGCCAGCAGAGCAAAAATAGCGGCCAGCTTATGCATCGGCGGCCACCTTGACGCTGATCATGCGGTCGGGGTTTGCAGGCGGCTCGCCGCGCACGATGGCGTCCACATGTTCCATCCCGTCGATGACGCGGCCATACACGGTGTATTGGCCGTTCAGGAAGTGGTTGTCCTTGAAGTTGATGAAGAACTGCGAGTTTGCCGAATCCGGGTTCTGCGACCGCGCTGCACCCAGTGTGCCCCGGTCATGCGGCAGCTTCGAGAACTCGGCCGGAACGTTAGGTAGCGACGACCCGCCGGTGCCCGCCATACGCAGGTTGAACCCGTCTTCCATATCGCCGTGCTGTACGTCACCGGTCTGGGCCATGAAACCGTCGATCACACGGTGGAAGGCCACGTTGTCATATTCGCCGCCGCGCGCCAGTTCCTTCATCCGCGCGCTGTGCTGGGGCGCGACATCCGGCAGCAATTCGATCACGACATTGCCGTCCTTCAGCTCGATGATGATTGTGTTTTCGGGGTCTTTGATCTCGGCCATGAGGCCCTCCTGTCGTTTGGTCTTGGCAAATACCTATGCCCCAAGCCGGTGAAAGCCAAGTGACGCATTGACCTGAGGGCAAAATGCAGGAAAAGAACCGCCTAAACTGGGTATCAAAACACGAGGATTGCGCGATGGGCTGGAAAACGCTGGACGATATGGACCTGAACGGCAAACGCGTCTTGGTGCGCGTCGATATCAACGTGCCGGTGGTGGATGGCGTTGTAACCGACGCGACCCGCATCCAGCGCATCGTTCCGACGGTGCGGGATATCCTTGCCGCGGGGGGCAAGCCGATCCTGTTGGCCCATTTTGGCCGCCCCGGCGGCGAACGGCGCGAGAGCCTGTCTCTGAAACAACTGGTTCCGACGCTCGAGGCTTCATTCGGGGCCGAGGTTCTGTTTGCCGCCGATTGCGTCGGGGCCGAGGCGGAATTGGCCGCCGAAACGCTGCAACCCGGTCAGGTTCTGCTGCTGGAAAACACCCGTTTTCACGCGGCCGAGACAAAGAACGATCCCGATCTGGCCGCCGGAATGGCGCGTCTGGGCGATGCCTATTGCAACGATGCGTTTTCCGCCGCGCACCGCGCCCATAGCTCGACCGAGGCGATTGCGCGCCTGCTGCCCGCCTGCGCCGGTCGCCTGATGCAGGCAGAGCTTGAGGCGCTGGAAGGCGCGCTGGGGGCGCCGAAACGCCCCGTGACCGCCGTGGTCGGTGGCGCGAAAGTGTCGACCAAGCTGGAACTGCTGGGCAACCTGATCGACAAGGTGGATTTTCTGGTGATCGGCGGCGGGATGGCGAATACTTTTCTTGTCGCCAAGGGCGTGAGCGTCGGCAAATCGCTGGCCGAGCGCGAGATGAAGGACACCGCAGCCGACATTCTTGCAAAGGCCGAAACCTCGGGCTGCAAGATCGTTCTGCCCACGGATATCGTTGTTGCCGAAAAGTTCGAAGCCCACGCGCCGCATCAAGTCCTGCCTGTGGACCAATGCCCCGAAGAGGGCATGATCCTGGACGCGGGCCCCGACAGCGTGGCGGCAATCTCGGATATCTTCGCGCAAAGCCAGACACTGATCTGGAACGGCCCCCTGGGCGCGTTCGAACTTGAACCCTTTGACGCGGCCACCAACGCTGCTGCGCTGAAAGCCGCGGCTTTGACACGGTCCGGCCAATTGGTCTCGGTCGCGGGGGGCGGGGATACGGTTGCGGCGCTCAATGCCTCGGGCGCGGCGCGGGACTTTTCGTATATCTCGACCGCTGGCGGTGCGTTTCTGGAATGGATGGAAGGCAAAACCCTGCCCGGCGTCGCCGCGCTGGAGCAGTGATTTCGACCCACATGGCGCGTTCTGCGCGCGCCATGTGACTTTCTGACTCATCCGGTGAATTTTGACGACTCAAGGGATTCACAACCGGAATCACCTGTGACATAGTGCTTTCAGATGCCCGCCAAGGGCACGTTTTTGAGGCAAGTTTCATACGGCGGTAACAGAGTGTCCCGTTCCAATCGGCCCGGTTTGGGCGCAGTCCTTTTCTTCTCGGTGGCTTTCATGCTGGGTGTTTATTTCACCTTCGCCGCCGTGCAGGGCGACTATGGCCTGTTCCGGCGGGTCGAGATTGCGGCGGAACGGGATGCTCTGTCACGCGACCTGGCGTCTCTGACCGCCGAGATCACCGAGATGGAAAACCTCACCCGCAGACTGTCCGACACCTATCTGGATCTTGACCTTCTGGATCAGCAGGCGCGTTCCGTTCTGGGTATGATCCGCGCGGATGAGATCGTCATTCGCTGAACCCGCCCGGTTACTGTCTCAAACTCTTCTTAAACCGAGGATTTCGCGGAAAAAACCCGGCTGGATTCCGCACGGGGTGCCGCTGCGTCACATTTGCACTCGCCAGACAGACGGAAATGCTTTATGAGATAGTTTAACGCTAAACTATCTTGCCGAAAGGGGGAGATCGCCACTATGGCTGCGCGAAAAACCACAAAGAAACCAAACGTTTCTGCGGAAGAACTTACCACCTATTACCGTGAAATGCTGCTGATCCGCCGATTCGAGGAAAAGGCCGGACAACTCTACGGCATGGGTCTGATCGGCGGTTTTTGCCATTTGTATATCGGCCAGGAGGCGGTTGTTGTCGGGCTCGAGGCCGCGGCAAAAGACGGTGACAAGCGGATTACCTCGTACCGCGACCACGGCCATATGCTGGCTTGCGGCATGGACCCGGGCGGCGTGATGGCCGAACTGACCGGGCGCGAGGGCGGTCTGTCCAAAGGCAAGGGCGGCTCGATGCACATGTTCTCGAAAGAGAAGAATTTCTATGGCGGCCACGGCATCGTCGGCGCGCAGGTCCCGCTGGGCGCGGGTTTGGCATTCGCTGACAAATATAAGGAAAACGGTGGCGTCACCTTTACCTATTTCGGCGATGGCGCAGCAAACCAGGGTCAGGTTTACGAGACCTTCAACATGGCGGCCCTCTGGCACCTGCCGGTGGTCTTCGTGATCGAGAACAACCAGTATGCCATGGGCACCGCTCAGGCGCGCTCGACTTCTTCCGCTGACATCTACCATCGCGGTCAGGCCTTCGGGATACCGGGCGAAATGGTCAACGGCATGGATGTTCTGGCTGTCAAAGCTGCTGGCGAGAAGGCCGTTGCCCACTGCCGCGCGGGCAAGGGCCCCTATATTCTGGAAATCAAGACCTACCGCTATCGCGGCCACTCGATGTCCGACCCGGCCAAATACCGCACCCGTGAAGAGGTTCAGAAGGTGCGCGAACAAAGCGACCCGATCGAACATGTGCGCGAGTTGCTGCTGACCGGCAAACACGCGACCGAGGATGACCTGAAGGCGATCGACAAAGAGATCAAAGAGGTCGTCAATCAGGCCGCCGAATTCTCAAAAGAAAGCCCCGAGCCTTCCGTCGAAGAGCTCTGGACCGACATTTACGCCTGAGAGGACGATTAAGACATGGCAACCGAAATTCTCATGCCCGCCCTTTCGCCCACGATGGAAGAAGGCACGCTGGCCAAGTGGCTGGTCAAGGAAGGCGACACCGTATCATCCGGCGACATCATGGCCGAGATCGAGACCGACAAGGCCACGATGGAGTTCGAAGCTGTCGACGAAGGTATCGTTGGCAAGATCCTGATCGCGGAAGGCACCGAAGGGGTCAAGGTCAATACCCCCATCGCCGTGCTGGTGGAAGAAGGCGAAGACGCCTCGGCCCTGCCCGAAGCGGCGCCTGCAGCCGCAGCGGTGACCGAAGCCGCCCCAGCGGCGGTTAAGGCCGCCGCTCCTGCCGCAGCCCCGGCGGCCCCGGTCGTCGATCTGTCGCCCGACTGGCCCGCAGATGCCGAGATGGCGCAACAGACCGTCCGCGAGTCCCTGCGCGACGCGATGGCCGAAGAAATGCGCGGTGACGAAGACGTTTATCTGATGGGCGAAGAGGTCGCTGAATATCAGGGCGCGTACAAAATCAGCCAGGGTCTGCTGGACGAATTCGGGTCCAAGCGCGTCATCGACACCCCGATCACCGAGCATGGCTTTACCGGCATCGCCGTGGGGTCCGCCTTTGGCGGGCTGAAACCGATTGTCGAGTTCATGACCTTCAACTTCGCCATGCAGGCGATTGACCAGATCATCAACTCGGCGGCCAAGACGCTGTACATGTCCGGCGGTCAGATGGGCTGCCCGATCGTGTTCCGTGGCCCGAACGGTGCCGCCGCCCGCGTGGCCGCCCAGCACAGCCAGGATTACGCCGCGTGGTACATGCAGGTTCCCGGCCTGAAAGTGGTCATGCCGTACTCGGCAGCCGATGCCAAAGGCCTGCTGAAATCGGCGATCCGCGACCCCAACCCGGTGGTGTTCCTGGAAAACGAAATCCTCTATGGCCGCTCGTTCGACGTGCCGCAGGTGGATGACCTGACGATACCGCTGGGCAAGGCGCGCATCTGGCGCGAGGGTTCGGATGTCACTATCGTCAGCTTCGGCATCGGCATGCAGTTCGCGCTGGAAGCCGCCGACAAGCTGGCCGAGGACGGCATCAGCGCCGAGGTGATCGACCTGCGTACCATCCGCCCGATGGACACCGGCGCGATCATCAACTCGGTGATGAAAACCAACCGTCTGGTGACCGTCGAAGAAGGCTGGCCGCAGGGTTCGGTTGGCAGCTACATCAGTTCCGTGGTGATGCAGGAGGCGTTCGATTACCTCGACGCACCCGTGATCAACTGCACCGGCAAGGATGTTCCGATGCCTTATGCCGCGAACCTGGAAAAGCTGGCCCTGATCACCACTGATGAGGTGATCGCCGCCGTCAAACAAGTGACCTACCGGTAAGGAGCGACAGACAGATGCCCACCGAAATTCTGATGCCCGCCCTTTCGCCGACCATGGAGGAAGGCACGCTTGCCAAATGGCTGGTCAAGGAAGGCGACACCGTCTCATCCGGTGACCTGCTGGCCGAAATCGAAACCGACAAGGCCACGATGGAGTTCGAAGCGGTTGACGAAGGCACCATCGGCAAAATCCTGATCCCGGAAGGCTCCGAAGGGGTCAAGGTCAACACCGCCATCGCGGTTCTGCTGGACGATGGCGAAAGCGCCGATGATATTGCCGCCACACCTGCTGCTGCACCCGCGGCTGCCCCCGCAGCCGCCGCGGGCAACGAGGCCGCCGCACCAGCGGCGTCCGAGGCGCCTGCCCCTGCCCCGGCAGCTCCGGCCAAGGCAGATGGCGGACGCATCTTTGCCTCGCCTCTGGCCCGCCGCATCGCCGCTCAGAAAGGTCTGGACCTGACACAGATCACAGGTTCCGGCCCGCATGGCCGGATCGTCAAAGCGGATGTCGAAGGTGTGACTGCGCCGGCGGCCGCCCCTGCACCGACTGCGGCGGCACCTGCGCCTGCAGCCGCTCCGGCCGGTCCATCGGCGGATGCTGTGGCCAAGATGTACGAAGGTCGCGAATACGAGGAAATCAAACTCGACGGCATGCGCAAGACCATCGCCGCGCGCCTGTCCGAAGCCAAGCAGACCATCCCACATTTCTACCTGCGCCGCGATATCAAGCTGGACGCGCTGCTCAAGTTCCGCAGCCAGTTGAACAAGCAGTTGGAAGGCCGTGGCGTGAAGCTGAGCGTCAACGACTTCATTATCAAAGCCGTCGCCAATGCGCTGCAGCAGGTTCCCGAGTGCAACGCCGTTTGGGCGGGTGACCGGGTGCTGCAATTGAAACCCTCGGACGTCGCGGTTGCGGTCGCCATCGAGGGAGGGCTGTTCACTCCGGTCCTGCAGGATGCCGACACCAAGTCGCTGTCTGCGCTATCGACCGAGATGAAAGATCTTGCCGGTCGCGCCCGCGAGCGCAAGCTGGCCCCGCATGAATATCAGGGCGGCACCTTCGCGGTTTCCAACCTCGGCATGTTCGGCATCGACAATTTCGACGCCATCGTGAACCCGCCGCATGCGGGTATCCTGGCCGTCGGCACCGGTTTGAAAAAACCGGTCGTAGGTGATGATGGAGAGCTGACCGTCGCCACCGTGATGTCCGTCACCATGTCGGTCGATCATCGGGTTATCGACGGCGCGCTGGGGGCCCAGTTGCTGCAAGCCATTGTAGACAATCTGGAAAACCCGATGGTTATGCTGGCGTAGTCACCTGTGAAATCTCAATCCCGCCGGACACACAGCCCGGCGGGATTGACGGACCCCGCGCCGGGATTTGAGCGCACGTGATCGCCCGAACGATTGCGTGCAAGGGTGAAACATCCCACCTTCTTCTTACCGAACATGCTGGAAGATGTTGTGCGATGCGCCCGAAAACAACCACCAAAAGCCTGATCGTGCTGGCCTTGCTGGCAACCGCCTTGCCTGAAGTGAGCGCGGCAAAGCCCAACAGCTATCCGGGCGAAAACTCCAGGTTCAAGTCAACCGACCCTGCCGTGATCGCGCAGCAAAAGGCCGAGCGGCAGAAGAAAATTGAGCTACGCAAACAACGGCGCGCGCAAAAACGGCAAGAGCGGCTGCTTAGAAAAAACAGCCGCTCGAACTGAACATCGCGTTTTTTGACGTTACTGGTCCTTGCCCAGCATATGATCCATCGAGATCGACGGCTGGTCGCAGCCTGCCTCACCCACGATCTTGGCCGGGATACCCGCCACGGTCGTGCAGGCTGGAACCTCTTGCAGCACCACCGATCCGGCGGCGATGCGGCTGCAATGGCCAACCTCGATATTGCCCAGAACCTTGGCTCCGGCCCCGATCAGAACGCCATCGCCAATAGTGGGATGACGCTGTTCCTCTTCCTTGCCGGTCCCACCCAGGGTCACGGAATGAAGCATGGATACGTTGTCGCCGACCACAGCCGTTTCGCCGATCACGATGGAATGGGCGTGGTCGATCATGATGCCCTTGCCGATCCTCGCGGCGGGGTGAATGTCGATCCCGAAAATCTCGGATGACCGCATCTGGAAGAAATAGGCCAGATCGTGCCGCCCCTTGCGCCACAACCAATGGGACACGCGATAGGCTTGCATGGCCTGATAGCCTTTGAAGTACAGGATCGGCTGCAACAGACGGTGGCAGGCCGGATCGCGTTCGTAGACCGCCATCAGGTCGGCACGGGCCGCTTCGATCAGGCTGGGATCGTTGGCATACGCCTCATCCACGATCTCACGCAGGACCATCATCGACATCTCGTTCGAGCACAGCTTCGCCGATACCCTGTAAGACAGGGCACGTTCCAGACTGCGGTGATGCAAGATACAGGCATGCACCAGCCCCCCCATCAGGGGTTCTTTTTCGACCGCTGCGGTGGCTTCGGCGGTAATGCGTCCCCAAACCGGGTCCACGGACGTGACTTGGCTGCGCTTTTCGAACATAGCTTTTGATCCTCTGCTGCGCCTAGAATGCCATTTAGTGGTAAAAACACCAAACGCAAACCCGTGATCTGCGATGCAACAGAAATGAATGAATCACAACGCCGTTATTTCGAGGCAAAAATTCAAGCGCGTCTGGCGGAATTGAGCCAGCTTTCAACCGCGGGCCAACAGGCGCAGGCGGTTGTCGAGTTGGACCAGCAGGCCGTTGGCCGGTTAAGCCGGATGGACGCTTTGCAAAATCAGGCGATGGCCAAGGCGTAGCAGGCCAATCGTGATCTGGAAACCCGTCGTCTGCACGCCGCATTGGCCCGCCTGCAGGAAGATGAATACGGGTATTGCGAAGATTGCGGCGACGAGATTCCCGAGGGCCGACTGAACCTGGACCTCGCCGCCAGCAAATGTGTCAGCTGCGCTGCCGGTTGATCTGAAACCGGATCAAGTGGTTCAGAACCAGTTCAAAACACTGGCAATATTGCACATCGTCAAAGCTGGGTTCCGTCGGCAGCACTCTGTTCCGCGCGGCGGCCATTAGCGAGCCATTGCCGTAAAGCGGGTGCAAGCGCCCCGTCTTGGTGACATACGCATCCGCCAGTTCCGCCCCGGCGATCATGCGGACACACAGGCTGTCGCGGTCCCGCTGCGGCACGGCCAGCAAAGCCCGCGCCGCAGAGCTGATATCACCGTGGAGCACGGGCCGCATCGGGCCGCTTACCCCACCGCCAGTTGTGCGAACGGACCCGGCCCGAAGCTGGCCGAAACCTGCGCCACCTCAAGCCGATAGGGGCCCGTCAGACCATCCGCCGCCTTCATCGCGGTCGAATAGGTCCATCGCGGTCCCGCCGTCACCACTTCGCGCAGTACCGCGCCTTTGGCACGCACGCGCAGAAGATAGGATTCGTTTTCCTCGGCCAGTGGCACGTCCAGCCCGGCCCAGTCATCGCCATCCAAACGTGTGCGGCGGATCCAGGTTGCCATGTCCCCCGCAGAGGTCGGCCTGACCCGCACATGCGCCGGCGCATAGGGACGCAATCCGTTGCCATCGAAAGACTGTACGAGGTGCTCGTATGACGGATCGTCATAACTCCGTGCGGCGGGGCCGATGCGATAGTGCTTGGCCACCCGCCGCTCGGTGCGCAGCAGGCTGGTCTGGACCACCCGGTCATTCAGCAGCACAAAGACCGAGCCGTCAGGCCAGACATCCGGCATCAGCGCATCGGTCCCCAACTGCCCCCGCAAGCGACCGGACAAGGCGTAAATGCCCGGAGATTGCAGGGCGGCATCTGCGAACTGAAAAACCTCCCAATTATTGGGTGATCCGTCGCCGATGGCCGCCGCGTTGACGCCGCTCAGCAGGGCCGAGCGCGGGCGCGATTCCAGCAAACCGTCGATCAGTTTGACCTGCAGCGCTGGCCCCTCGTCCCAGATACCGCTTGCAGCGCGCCTGAGCGGGGTTTCGGTGAATCCGATGATGGCCTGGCCTGAAATTGCATCGCTCAGCCGGTAATCCTCGTCATTGGATGACGAATAGACGGCAGCGCTGCCCGGCCATGGATCGGCTGACACGGCAAGGTAGGGCGCATGCGGCACCTCGGCGCCGGTGATCAGGGGCAGGTCCATGAACACAGGCAAGACCGGAACAGGAGCGATGTATGGCTTCACCGAAACCGCATCTTCCGCAAGGTCTGAGGTGGAATAGACCCCTTGCTCGATCCTTACCGCGTCAGCCATTTGCATCTCGGCCTGCTCCAGACGGTCGATCCGATACCGCGCTCCGCCTTGATCGCCCGAAAGGCTGACCACATCCCCGGCCCCCAGATGCATCAACGAGGGCGGCAACGCAAAGCGCACCGTGTCGCGCGACACACGCGCTTCACTCAACCATCGCTCAACTGTCTGACGTCCTTCGGTGCGGGTCATCGACAGGGGCATTTCATTCACGGCCACGCCATGGGTACTGTCGTCCGGCAGCACAGCCTCTTCGGCGACCACGTCGTGATCCGCGTCTGATTGCACAAAGCGCAGACGCACCCTGCCGGTCATTTCCGCCTCGGCCTCGCGACGATGGTCGACCGTGCCTTCAATGTCCGGGCTGACGGCGAGTTGATCGGGACCGACCGTAGTTGCACCCAGCGCATCGCGCATACGGAATTGCAGCATCCCGCCGCGCTCGATCGCATCGAACCCGTAGCGCAGCATCAAAGGCTGCAACGCCGATCGCGCGTCCGACACTTCCTCGACCGCATAACCCCGGACAACCCCGTAAAGGGCTGAGACGTCGATATCCGTCACCCCTGCCCCATGGCAGATTTCCGTCACCACCGACGCCAGAGTGCGGGACCCAGACCGGCCATTCAGCCAATGGCCGCGCGCATAGTTCTCACCATCGCTCCATTGGCTGCGCAGGTTCGGGAAGGTGGGAAATGGCCGCGCGTCCCAGGCCCAGACATAGGCGTTCGACATGTCCACCATGGGTGCGCCATAGACAGCCGACACCGGGTTAACGCTAGCATCGCCCCAATAGCCCAGCATGGCCGTCAAGTATTGAACCTGAATGTAATCGTCCCGCAGGCCGTTGGAATAGGATGGCAGTTTGGATTCCGACGATTTGTGGTCCAGGAATTTGTTGGGCTGGTTCGTGCCTTTGTCGATGGCCGCACAGCCCAGTTCCGTGAACCAGATCGGCTTTGACCCCGGAACCCAGTCTGTCGGGTTCGTCTGACGAACGCCCCCGATCCGCTCGTGATGGGTGTTCGACCACCAGTTCCGCAGATCCTTGTAGCGCCAGATCCACGGCTCATCATGGTCGGCATCCTCAATCGGTGTCCGAATCTGAGCCTCGGCCTCTTCGGGAGAAACATAGTACCAGTCGTACCCTTCGCCCCCTTCGATGTTGCCCCGGAGGTAGCCCAGGTCGTAAATCGCGCCCGCGTCGGCATCCAGATGATCTTCCCCGTCACGCCAGTCCGACAGGGGCATGTAGTTGTCGATGCCGACAAAATCGATGTTGTCGTCCGCCCACAGGGGATCAAGGTGGAAGAACCTGTCGTCGGTGCCCGCAGGTTGGTATCCGAAATACTCGCTCCAATCCGCCGCATAGCCGATTTTCGTGTCCGGGCCCAGTATCTGGCGCACTTCGGCGGCAAGCGTCCGCAGTTGTGCAACGGCCGGAAACCCGGAAGCGCCGCGAATTTGCGTCAGCCCGCGCATTTCAGACGCGATGCAGAAAGATGCCACCCCACCGGCGGCCTTACACAGCATGGCATAATGCAGGATGAACCGGCGCAGGCCCCATTCGTCTGGGCCGGTGTAGTCGATAACGTTCCGGGCTGGCGGTGTGTCCTTTGCCGCAATAGCGCCGCCGCTACCGTCACCAAACAACCCACTACCGGTGCCTGTGTTGACTGAGAATTCACCGCTGTCGCTCTCAGGCGGATCCTCATCGTCGTTGATCGAGAAATCGTCAGCGCGCGCGATGCCGAAAAACGCCGCCACCTGCGCATCCGCTGCAGCGGTCTGATCCGGCGACCCGGCACGCCCCGGCGCAACATCCAGCGTGATGCGGCCCCGCCAGGGCAAATGCGGCTGGTCAGGCGCATCGGACCACGGGTCGCCAAGGCCGTTTGCCTTCAGTTGCTCCATCAGGATGAACGGGTAGAACATGACCCGTTTGCCGGTCTGGTTCAGATGCCGGATCGCTTCCACCACAGCGGCATCCGCCGGGGTGCCCCCATAGACCGGAGTGTTACCGTCCCGCGCGACGATCCCGGCGGTTTCGCGAGTCTCCCCGGCGACGTTCCAGCGCATGCCCTTGCCATCGGCGTCCTTGTGTTCCACCTTGGGCCTGATCCGACAATCGCCGCAGCGCAGATCATCGCCGAACCATGACACGATCAGCGATGTTGCATCGCAACCGGGCAGCTCTTTCTCCAAAGCCCGCGTCGAGGTGATCAGATCCGGCAGGCCAGAGGCCGAGTGCACATTCGCCGTCGTGCTTTTTCCGCGTCCGTGATCATAGTTCACCTGTGTGCTGGCCAGCGCATACTCACCGG
The DNA here is from genome assembly GCF_056541025.1 of Ruegeria sp. AK4. Taxonomy (NCBI): domain Bacteria; kingdom Pseudomonadati; phylum Pseudomonadota; class Alphaproteobacteria; order Rhodobacterales; family Roseobacteraceae; genus Ruegeria; species Ruegeria sp. AK4. The sequence goes on along the minus strand of NZ_JBQFXS010000006.1, from coordinate 236,192 downwards.
TTCCCGGCATCAGGGCGACGCCACGGACCAGACGGGGCAACGAGGTATCGTGATCCGGCAAACCCTTTTGCGAGGGGCGCACAACTTCGAATGAAAACTGCGGAACGCGGTTGCCAAAGGCGCCAAGCTGGAAATCTTCGATAACGATATAGGCCGTCCCGCGATAGGCCGGGACATTGCCGGTGCCCTCAATGGCCTCGATCAGCGGGTCGGGCAACTGGTCCTGTGTGCCGCGATAAACCCGGATGTTCAGGCCGGCGCGCTCCTGCTCTTCACCATCGGCCCATATGCGTGCGACATCGGCGATTTCACCAGCCCCCACCGCAATCGCAAGCGATACCGAATAGCTGTACGTAACCGTTGTTACCTTGGGCGGCTTGGGAGAACCCTTGCCCCCGCCGGATGAGGTCGTCGACGAATTGCGCGTTTCCAGAAAATCCGACGCCCAGATCACCTGTCCGCCGACCCGCATCCGACCAAAGACCGTGGACACCGCAGCGCCCTCGCCCGTTTCAGTCAGGCGGAACCGGTCCAGACGGCCTGATTCAACCACTTCACTGCCACCCCCCATGATCGCCTGGCTCATCAGGCGCTGATCAATCACGCGGCCGATGGTGGCCCCGATCGCACGGCCGATGATCGCAGTCGACAGGCCTGCAACCGTGCCCCCGATCGCGCCCCCAAGTGCCGCACCCGCTGCGGAAAGAAGAATGGTAGCCATCAGAGATTCTCCACCGGAAATTCGAAACAGGCGACGACCCGGCGGAGCCAGGGATCGCTCAGAGTGTTTTCAACGACGCCGTGCCCGGAATAGGCGTGAATAAATCGCGGTATGTCGCTGACGCTGCTTACAATGCCCAGATGCTTTGCGACGCTGCCGGCCCGCATTCGAAACAGCAGGACATCACCCGCTGCCATCCCGGCAATCGGCTTTTCCGACAAATGCCGCCGCGCCGCTGACCACATGCGTTCCTCGCCCTGCGGTTCGGACCAATCCATGCTGTAGACCGGAACGGCCTCTGGCTCTTTCCCGACCACCGAACGCCACACACCGCGCAACAGCCCCAGACAATCCGTACCAGCCCCTTTGACCGAGGCCTGATGCACATAGGGTGTCCCCAGCCAGGCACGGGCTTCATCCACAATATCCTGTCTGTACACAGTCACCGCCTGCTGCCTCCGTTGTGGGAGTTGCCCTGCCTGGGCACTGCCAGAACCCAGTCTTCACCCGGAAGGTCCGGGAAGCCCTGAAAATTCAGCAGGTTGTTGAATTTCAACCGGCAGGTCTCCATGCGTTTGTCGCACCCGGCGGTCAGCCTGACCCGGTCGCCCACAGCCAGCCCGCCGCTGATACCGGACCACAACGTGATCTCGCGCCCACCACTTGCTCGGCGGTCCTGTTTGATCGCGGCCCACAGCCCCTTTGCGGCACCGGAAACCACATCAAGCCTACCGCGTTCGAACCAGGCCTCGTCCGCCGTTGCCGCTCCGGCAAGGCGTAGCTGGGTGCTGCTGTCCAGCCCGGCGATTTCAGCTTCGGCCCAATAGCCCGGCGCGTTCGTGTTGAAACGGCACGACCCATCCCCCAGAACCGCCGTGCACGGCTTCTGATAAATGCGCCCCAATGGCCGGTTCAACAGGTCGGTCAGCCCGCGCAGTTCCGCGTGAAAGGCCCCGCCCGCCCGCCGCAACTCGCCAATCGAGCCCCGAAACTGCAAGACGCGCTGGTCCAGATCGGTCCAGTTGACCAGCCATGCCTGCACCTCGGCACCGTCGAAAGGACCCGCTTCGATATCCTCTTCTCGTACCGCTGCGTCGGACAGCGCACCCATCGCCTCGGTGTTGTCAATCGACAAGCCGGTCGCCTGTTCGACGGCGGCTGCCGTCAGTCCGGTGCTGGCCTTGAAGGTCAGACCATCGAAGCGAAGCTCCATGTCATGATCGGTGAAACCGAAGGTCACCCCGTCGGTCCGCGTGATCGCCCAGCACCGGCAGACGGTCGTCAGCCCGGTTTGCAGATGGCCATACAGGCCCTGTTCATCCCCGCTCATCAGACCCGCACCTCAACCACCGGAACATTGGGAACATCCCCCGCCTGAAAACTGGCCACGCTGGTCTGGATCTTGTCGGTGTCAAAGCGCACCGGCACGTCGAATTCGAACCCGGCGGTGATTTCGATCTGCTCCGGGGGCGGGTCAGCGAAACGGATCGAACCGCTGTTCAGATCCACTTCAAAATCGACGCCTTCGCGAACCTCATCCTGATCCAACCCCAGCCGCACCGTGCCCAGAACCGGCTTGGCGATGGGCCGCACATAGCTGGCACCACCCGAGCTGTAGGTTTTGACCAGTTGAAACTCGGTCCGCACGCCATCGCCACGCGCAATGACCTGATCGCCCTTATCCGCCTCAGCCGTCGCGGCGCAGGATTTGAAGTCCGACCAGTCTTTCCAGCGAAACCCGAACATCTGCCCCTGCCGTGCCTCGAAGAACGAGATCAGCGTCTCGATATCGTCCAGCGAGCGCATCCCCAGCCCCGCATCATACCGCCTGCGCGAATGCGCCCAGGGGGTGTTGCGCTCTTCAAACCCGTTGGCCAGCGTCACGATATCCGTGCGCCGCTCGGGCCCGCCGACCGAGCCGAAACTCAGACTGGCGGGAAATCTCACCTCATGAAAATTCATCACCTGCTCCCCTTATCTGTTGCGGTTTCCACAGCCCAAGGCGCGGCTCATCTGCGCCGCAATCTGCCCTTGCGAGCGGCGGAATCCCTGCACATCTGGTGTCGTGATATTCATCACCACGTTCACCGCCCGGCCTCCGCCCTGCGTCCGCACGCCCAGTTTGCCATCCGCGCCGCGGGCCAACGGCATGATCGCCTCGGGGCCAGCCTCACCCATCAGTCCGGTGCCGCCGCGCATCGGGAACATGGTCGGGCTGCTGACGATGCCGCCATTGGCAAAGGGCATCACGCGGCCTTGAGAGAAACTGCCGCCATCCGCAAAGGGCAAAAGACTCTGCACCAGACTGCCAACGCCACTGGCCAGCATCCCGCCAAAATGATCCGTCACCGGCTTGATCGCCGCCGAATAGGCCGTCCGGATCATCGAGTTCTTCAGCACGTCCAGCGCATCCGACAGGTTCATCCCGTCCAGCACCACGCCATCGAACGCCTTGCGCAAGCCGCCGGACATGCCGCGCTCCAGCGTCGCCACATCCTTGCCGGTCTCTTCAAACGCGGCGCTGATCCGTTTCATCTGACCATCGAACGCCGCCGCCATGGTCGCGGCATCGCCCAGCGCGTCACCCAGCGCCTCTCCCCGCTCCTGCAGGTCGTCAAACCCCTCACGATCCGTCATCACGCTCTCCTTGTGTCTTGTCCGGATAGGCCGCCAGCAGCGCATCCAGCCCGGCGCGGTTCATCGCCGGAACGCCGGCGCCCTGTCCCAGCATCAGCCGCAGCTCCGCCGGGGTCAGACGCCAGAACTGCTCGGGCGACAGGCGCAGGCCAAGCACCCCGGCCCGCATCAGCGCGGGCCAGTCGAACCCGCTCACTCGGGCACCATGAAGGCGCGGGCCAGCAGATCTGCCGCCGCCCTGGCGCCCGCCATCGGGCCGCCCGCGATCTCGGCGTGCAGCAGGTCCTCGCGGGTGACTGTGGCACCACCACCCCGCAAACCGGCGACAAGCAGCGCCAGCACGTCACCGCTGGAATAGCCCCCGCCCTCGAACCGCTGCACCAGTTCCACCAAGGACCCGGCCTTCAGGTCCTGTTCCAATTCCGCCAATGCGCCCAAAGTCAGCTTGAGCACCCGCTGCTCCCCATCGATGGTCAGCGCCACCTCGCCCGTCCACGGATTGGCCATCAGAGCGCCGTAAAGCTCAGCGCGCCGGCGCTTGCCATGCTCATCTCATACGTCGCCTCGCCGTTATGCGAGCCCGCATATTCGATGCTGCTGACCTGAAACGGCCCTTCCACGATGCCGAAATCCGGGATGATCACCTGAAAACCTGGCGTCTCACCGTCAAAGAACAACTGACGCGCACGCTCATCCGTGCCTGCATCCTTGAACACGCCCGAGCCCGAGATCGAGGCCGACTTGACCCCTGCGCCCGACAGCAGCTCGCGCCAACCGCCCTGGCTTTCCAGGCTGGTGACATCCACGCTTTCCGCGTTGAAACTGATCCGCGTGGCGCGCAGGCCCGCGATGGTCTCGAACAGGCCGGTGCCGTTCATATCCACTTTGACCAACAGGTCTTTTCCGTTCTGGGCAGCCATATGCTCTCTCCGTTGATTGCTTAGTCGTCTTCCACGCGGGCGCGGAATCTCAGGTCGATCTGGCGGATTGCGCCGCCGGTTCCCGTACGTCTGGCGCGGGCGCGCTCGAACCACAGCCCCACCAGATGGCCCCGGTCCAAGGACAACGCCGCGCCCTCCAGCGCGTCACACACCGCCCCGGCCAGCGTCTTGGCCGCACCAAACCCCGCAGCTTCGGAGACCACCGAAACCGTGAACCGATGCACGGCACCCGCGCCCGATCGGTCTGCGGCCTCGCGCACGTCTTCCGGGCCCAAAGTCACGTAAGTCTGCGGCAACACCCCCGAGGGCACCGCGTCATAGATCGCCCCGCCCGAAAGCGAGCTAACCTGCGCGTCGCCCGAAAGCTGTTGAAACACCGCCGCCTGCAAAGCGGCTGCAACGCCATAGCTCATGCCGCCACCTCTTCATCTGCAAAACAGGTCAGGTACTGGCCGCGCCCATCGCGTTCAGCCACCGCGCGGATCACGAACCGGCGCGGACCTTCGCGAAACCGCTGATCCGGCGCGGGCCGCATGCTCGACCCTTCAGGCGCACCCCGCACCACGATCCGGTAACCCACGCGCGAGACTGAGGCTCCGCCAACCGCCCGTTCCGACCCGCTCCGCGCCGTCACCTCGGCCCAGAGCGTACCCAGCGCCGCCCATGTCTCGGTATAGCCGCCCGCGCCATCGGCACTGCGGACCGGTGCCTCCAAAACCAGCTTGCGGTTCAGACGCGGCGCGCTCATTGCGTCACCCCTGCACCGAAGCGCACCGTGCGATAGCGCTGTATCAGGCTCGTCACCCCGAAGGGCATGCACCCCGCGCCCAGCGCCGTCTCATCGCGATATTCATAGTAGTGCGCCGCCAATAGAAGCACCGCCTGCCCCAGATCGGCGGGCAACCCGCCCCAATACGCCGCCATCCCGGCGCTAAAGGCGATCTTCACCGAACCGCCAGTCCGGATCATGGGCAATGTCGCCCCCACAGACCGCAACCGAGGCCGCTGGCTATCGCGCTCCAGCCGATACCCGGCGGCATCCACCACCGTCTCGGCCCCCGCCGCGTCCATCAGCGTCACCGCGTTGACCGCAGTTACAGGGGCCACTGGCAGCACCTCACCCGCCGCATCGCGCCAGCCGTTCAAACTCCACGAGAAGTCCCTTTCAATCAGCACCTTACCCGTGCGCACCTCAATCGCCGCAATGGCCGCGTGCAGAAACCCCTTCAGCACTTCGTCCTGCACATTGTCTTCGGCGAATCCCGTGCCCAGCCGCAGATGCGCCTTGAACTGATCCACCGGCAGTGCCGCATCCGCGATGGCGGTTTCTTCGATCAACATCATCCATTCACTCCGCAATCTCGGACCCCTCCGGGGCCACATTCCTGGAAAATGACGGGCACGCGCCGCCCCACGTTGCTCGGACGGAGGGGAGCAGCTAGACAACACAAGGACTTCACCCCGGCCCGCGCCCGCCGCCCCGGGGGACCGAAGCCCCCCGGGATCCGCCACCGCTTAGGCAGTGCCGAATTTCACCAGCTTGATCGCGGCAAAGTCGCTCACATCACCGCCCACGCGCTTGGTCGCGTAGAACAGGACATGCGGCTTGGCGCTGAACGGATCGCGCAGCACGCGCAGATCGGGACGCTCGGCAATGGTGTAACCCGCCTGAAAGTCGCCAAACGCAATCGAGAAGCTGTCGGTCACCGCATCCGGCATATCCTCCGCAATCAGCACCGGATAGCCCATCAGACGCGCAGGCTCACCGGCGGCCAGACCATCGGACCACAGGAAGCGGCCATCGCTGTCCTTCAGCTTGCGGATCACACCGGCGGTTTTCGAGTTCATAACGAAAGTGCCATTGACCCGATACTGCGCGCCCAGCGCATAGACCACATCGACAATCGCATCCGCATCAACGCCGCCATCGATACCGGTGGCCACATACCCAAGGCTGCCCCAGGACCACGCGTCGTCTGCCACAGCACGGTGGATCATCAGACCCTTCGGCTTGTCCACACCGTCTCCGTTGATAAACGCCGCCGCCTCGGCGCGGGCAAACTTGTCGGCAATCCGACCGGCCAGCCAGCCCTCGACATCAAACGCACTGTCGTCCAGCAAACGCTGCGAGGCCTTCGGCAATGCGCTCAGTTCGTGCAGCGGGATCGAGATACGGTCAATCGACGGGGTCGAAGTCCCCGCCGTGGCCGAGGTTTCATCCGCCCAGCCCGCGCCCACATCGGTATGGTCGATCAGCACATCGAACGAGTTCGCCTCGACATTCACCACCGACGCAATCGACCGGATCGAGGCGGTCGAATTCAGCACCGATTTGATCGCTTCAGCCGTCTGCGGATCAACCAGATAGCCGCCGTCACTGTTCACAGCGCTCGACAGAGATTTCGACTCCATCTCAAGCCCACGGAGCCCGTCATCCTCGCCGGACCGCACATAGGCGTCGAAAGCCTTCTGATGCGGGGCACCGTCCTCGATCGAGGTCGCAAGATGCGGGCGGGCCGCGATGGTTGATTTACGATCCAGCATGGTCAGTCGCTCTTCTGTCTGTTGCAGTTGGGTTTTAACTTCGGCCTTGAGGCCCTTGAATTCATTCACGAAGCCAGCCATCGCCTGCTTCACCTCCTGAACCAGGGGCGCACCCTCTCCGGTCAAGGCCGGGGTCTCGGTCTTGCTCATCAGCATGTCCTGTTTTTGGGTGGGGTTTGAGGCGCGCTAGGTTCGCGCCAGCTCCTGCCGGGCGTCTCGGAACACCTCGGCAATACTGCGCCAGGTGAACGCGGTTTCAGGGTCACATCCCTTCGCCGCCACCCGCGCACTGGGCAGCATCGGAAAGGTCACCAAAGACACCTCCCACAGCTCCAGTTCGGTCAGGACCCGCTGGCCCTTGTCATTCTTCACGGCCCGCTTGGTGCGATAGCCAATCGACAGACCGTCCATCGCACCCGCCCGGATCAGTTCCGCCGCCTCACGGCCCTTCTGAGTGCTTTCCAGCAGGCGGCCCTTGACCGACAGGCCCCGGTCATCCTCGCGCACCTCATCCCACACGCCGATAGGCTGCGCCGGATCGTGCTGCCACAGCATCTTGACCCGCTGACCAGCTTTCGCCAGCCCGTCAAGCGAGCCGCGATACGCGCCTTTCTGCACCACATCGCTACCCTGATCGACCTGACCGAACAGGCTGGCATAGCCCTCGATCACCGCATCCTCGGTGACCGACAATCCATCGCCGAACCGCGCAAATTTATGCTCCAAATCCACGAACTTCTCCATGTAACTCACTGAACTCATGGCGTTACTGCCAACAACGACTGAAACGCCTGCGCCAGGATCACCGCCACCACGCCATAGACCGTCAGCCACAACCGGCGCTCCAGCCGTTCCATCATCTCTTCGATCTGATCCAGCCGCCGGCACAGATGCGCATGCTGGATCTCGGCCACCCGCTCATGCGCGGCCAGCCTCAGCCCCGGCGCGCAGTCGAACGGGGGATACCCCTCAGCCATCCGCACGCTCCGGCAGACCCAACAACGCGCGCTTCTCGGCATCCGTCAGAAAATCGGCCCCATTGACCCGCGCCCATTGCGCATCGCGTTCCGCCGACAGCGCAGGCACCTGATCCAGATCGGGCTTCAGCACCAAGTCCTCGCCGCTAAAGCCCGCCAGCCATTCCGACACCGCCGCCGCCACCCGCGTCACCAGGGGCAGCACGGTCAGGCGATAAAACGCCCGGTTGGCCTCCTGATAGTTCGAATAGGTCGCGTCGCCTTGGATCCCCAGCAACATCGGCGGGACTCCAAAGGCCAGCGCGATCTCGCGGGCGGCGGCTTCCTTGGTCTTTTGAAACTCCATATCGGACGGAGAGAACCCCATCGGCTTCCAATCCAGCCCCCCTTCCAGAACCATCGGACGGCCAGCATTGCGCGCTCCGCGATAGTTCTGCTCAATCTCATCCGACAAACGCCGGAACTGATCCTCGGCCATGACCCCATGGCCATCGCCCTTCCACACCAGCGCCCCCGAAGGCCGCGCCGCATTGTCCAGCAGCGATTTCGACCAGCGAGACGCGCTGTTATGCACATCAATCGCCATCGCCGCTGCCTGCATCGGCGAGAACCCATAGTGATCATCCTGAGGGTGGAACGATTTGATATGACAGATATTTTGCGCCGAAAACCGGTGCTTCTTGCCGCCCACCGCGTAATCATACGCCTTGGGCCACCCATCCGCGCCCGCCACCACGCTCATCCGGTCGGATCGCAGGACGTGCAGCTCAACCGGCAGCCCCTCATCGGCCTGCACCGCCTCGACATAAGCATTGCCCGACAGCAGCAACTGCCCGAACAGGGCCTCCATCAACTCCGCCCGCCCCTGCGCCGCATTCGGACGGCGCAGAAGGGACAGGATCGGGTGCACATCATAGCGCTGCGCCTGATCCTGCAACACCAAAGGCAAGGCCGCCGCCGCCTCGGCAATCAGCTTGACGGATCGAAACCCCACCGGGTTCCCCGAAAACCCCGTCCGCGTCAGCGACACCGCGTCCCGAGGGCTCCACGCCACGCGCCCCCCCGTCTGCCACGCCACCACAGGCCCCGCCGCGCTGGCCTTCGCCTCGGGCGCTTCGTCAGTCGATCCACGACGCAAGAAATCGAATACCATCTGTGCTCCTTTCTGCCGCCGCTCTGCCCGGCTTGTTGAAAGGAGTTATGAGGGAGAGAAGTTTAAGGCTTGGGAATGGAGCGTGCGGGGGGTGGGCAACGGCGGTTTCACTTGTTCAGCGATCGCGATTGACAGTACTGAACGACTCAACCATGAATTGAGGCCGTTATGAGGAAATCAAGATGACTTGGAATCTATTGATGTGGAAATGGTCGGATGAGTTCGCCAACTCACCTAGAAAGAAACGGCCAAAGTTCTCTACAATCGTTGAACAGTTTTTAGCTACCAATGATCACTCAGTATTTTCCGAAATGAATTTGGAAGGTTTTACGGAAGCCCTCGAAAAAGAGTTTGGCGCGGATCAAACGTATTGGCCTTTCGTTCTCGAAGCCTATCCTCGTTGTGTTGCGGTAAACTATCCAAACGAAATACGCTTTGAGATAGTGCCCACTATCGCAGCGATCGGCAAACGATTTGAACTAAACGCCTCAGAGTTTTAGGTTTATAACAGCTAGAGAACGCGCACGAGAATTGTAGAAAATCCGGGGGTTAAACGATCGCGAGCGAAGTTATCTCGACCGTTGCCCCATCAAGAACAGCACTGGTAATCAGTACTGTGGTTGACCCCAAACTGTTCCCTACAAACCCCTTACCCTCGGCCGTCGATACGCCCCCGCAGGCCCCACGACCAACTCATGCAGCGCCCAGACCAGAGCATCCACCCGGTCCGGCGAGCCCTGCCCCTCGAACCCGCGCGCGGTCATCTGGCACATCTGCTCCTCCAGCGCGTCCAGCCCGGCCACATGGCTCACCCGACCCTGCTCGTACAGGGCCGCCACAGGCTCGGCCCGCGCCACCTTTCCACGTGAGGCCCGTACCGCACGATAAGGCACTAGAGGGTCCACCTGCCGCACCACCTCTTCCACCAGTTGCCCGCCCTGATTGACCTCGGCCACCAGCCGTTCGGCCCCAAATTCCTCCATCGCGTCAATCGCCGCCTGCGCCCAGCCCGCCGGGCCAACGCCCTGCACCGTCCGGTCGGCCAGCACATAGGCCCGCCACTCCTCGGGCGGCCCCTGAACCCGCGCACCTGCAACCACGATCCCACAGGCATCCGCATCCGCCCCCGCCGTCACCGCCGGGTCCAGCGCCACCACAACCCGATCCAAGTCGGGCACCTGCGCACAGCGCGCCGCCTCCAACATTGATCCTGTCCACAGCGCGCCCTCGGCATCCGACAGCAGCACCCCGTCCAACTCCTGCCGCCCCAGCCGCGTGCCCGCGTACCGCGCGCGGACCTCTTCCAAGAAGGAACCCGCCAGATTGGCCCGGTTCGCCTCGGTCGGCGCATGGGTTTGCACGGTGGAGGGCGACGCCAGCAAATCCTTTAAAACCTTCACATTGCGCGGCGTCGTGGTCACACAGACCCGGGGCCGCTCCCCCAACCGCAACGCAAACTGCAACATATCCCAGGTCTCCCCGGCCTTCTTCCACTTGGCCAACTCATCCACCCAGGCCGCATCAAACTGCGGCCCCCGCAATCCTTCGGGGTCATGCGCCGAAAACGCCTGCGCCTCGGCCCCGTTGGGCCAGACCAGTTTCCGTTCCGTTGCCTTCCACACAGGCCGACGATCCGGCGGCGAGCACTGCAATATCCCGCTGTCGCCAAAGATCATCACATCGCGCACCTGATCGAAGGTTTCACCGACCAACGCCACCCGACAGGCCTCGCCATAATCCAACGGCAAAGACCCCTCGACCATCGACCGAACCCACTCGGCCCCGGCGCGCGTCTTACCGGCCCCACGCCCGCCCACGATCACCCAGGATCGCCAGTTCCCCTCGGGCGGCAACTGATGAGGCAGCGCCCAGAACTCGAACAGGAAAGGGAGGGCACACAGCCCCCCCTCCCCGATCTCACTCAGAAATCTGTCCTGCACCGCAGCAGGCGCGGAGGCGAGCCAGCCTGCACCCGATCTCAGATCGTGCCCGATCAAGGTCGAGCGCATACCCCCCTTGGGCAATTCCGGCTTGTCTGTGATGTTGTTCGACAAAGCTTGTCTCCACTTTCTGGCAACTGCGGATCAGCCCCTCTAGCTGCCCCAGTTGCTTGCCTGTTCCGGCAAGGTCTGCATCCTCCCCGGCACCGATCTGCCTGCGCAGTTCTTCCGCTGCATGGCGCAGATCGCGAATGGATCGCTCAAGCGACTGCAGCAAGTCAGCCGTCTGGGAAATCCGCTCTTCCGGGGTAATCAAAGTCATGTTTGCCTGTGACCTCATGCGTGAGTTTTCTCCGCACGAGAGAAACGAAAAACGGCCACCGGGTCGCCCCGGGGCCGTTGCCCACTTCTTCTAGCATGACACAACTTATGCGGGTGTCCGCGCGCAAAGTCAAGATTTCGCGCAACACCGGCGCAACGGGCACCGTGCGACGTGATCAGAAATGCGCACGTTTTGTTAAGTCAAATGACCCAAACGGCGTCACCCTCTCACGATCTCCAACAGCGCCGCACTTACGATAAGCGTTGCGCCCGTGAACTCGCGCACCCCGAACGGCTCGCCCGAAAAAACCGCGGCTGAGATCAGGCCTACCACGACCTCGCTCATCAACAACAGCCCCACACGGGCCGGAGAAAGCTTGGTCGCGGGCCAGATCGTCAGAAATATCATCGGCAAAGTGTACAGGGCCGAAAGCAAGGCAAACGGCACAATATCCCGCGCAAAACTACCCTCAACGATTTGCAGAAGCGGACTGGAACTGAACGGTAAACTGACCAGAGACAGGACCAGCGCGCCAGAAAGGAAAGCGAAAACCTGACCGGGGACGGTAATGCCTCTGGTTCGATACAAACCAAGCGACCCAACGGCCCAGGCCATGCCGGAAATCAACGCCAGCCAATCCCCGACATTGCGCGGCCAGGGAATGATCTGCTCGCCGCCCAGCACAATGACCAACCCCGCCAGACCGCATACCAACCCAAGCACACGCGTGGGCCCCAAACGCTCGCCAAGAAAAACGAGACCCAGCAAGGTGCCCCAGACCGGGGTCAGATAAAACAACAGGATCGAGCGTACGACGTCTGTATAAACCAGACTGATCGTGAACAGGCTGAACGCGGCTCCGGTAAACATGCCGCTGAAAATCAGGCCCCGCCAGTCCGAGAAAAGCGACTGCGGCTCACGCCAAAAAAGCGGCAGCAACGCAATCAGGGCCGAGGCATACATGACAATCCCCGGCCACGGGCCGCTTAGCCCCTGATCGACAAAGTAGCGCACCGGGATCCAATACAGGCCCCACATCATGCCACCGACAACAAGGGCGATGCTGGCCACCCTCAGGTTAGCTCCATGCACATTTTCGATTGTCATCGCAAACCCTGAAAACGAAACATCGGTTGAGCGCCGGACCCGGCGCATCGCCGGTGACTGACCCCAAGACACTTGGAAGCGAATGACCCAATCGGTGCAAAAACGCCAGCCAAAAGTTGTTGCGGTCGCACCAGTTGCCTCGGGCGTGAAGAAAGCCAACGCTTGACAATCCCGCCCGAAACCCGCAATAGCCCGCCAAACAGCGCTGACGCGTGAGCTTTCCCGGGTCGAAAACTGGCCCCACAGCGCCCACACACCTCCAGTTCCCCTTCACGCAGGGTTCTTGACGCGATGGCCGGATGCCGCAGGAACCGCCTGCCTGTCCCGAGGTCTCGCACAACCCCTGCGGGTCGCGCATGATGCGTGGCCCATTAACAGTGCCTGCTGGCGTATCGGCGTCAGGGGCCTAAAGGATAGTTATTTGTTCGACTTCGACATGCTCGGCCTTGCGCCGGCACTGAATGACGCTTTGAAACGCGCGAATTTCACTCAACCCACCCCGATTCAGAACCAGGCCATCCCGCTTGCGCTGAACGGTCACGACATTCTGGGCCTTGCCCAGACCGGCACCGGCAAGACACTGGCCTTTGGCCTGCCGCTGATCGACCACCTGCTGGCGCAACCCGGCAAACCCGCGCCCAAGACCGCCAAGGCCCTGATCCTTGCCCCCACGCGTGAGTTGGTGAACCAGATCGCCGAAAGCCTGCGCGCCCTGACGCAAAAGACCAAACTGCGGGTCGCGACCGTTGTGGGCGGGCAGTCCATCAACAAGCAGATTTCGTTTCTGTCTCGCGGCACGGACATCATTGTCGCAACACCTGGCCGCCTGATCGACCTGATGGATCGCGGCGCGGTCGACCTTGGTTCGGTCCGCCATCTGGTGCTGGACGAAGCGGACCAGATGCTCGATCTGGGGTTCATCCACGCCCTTCGCAAAATCGCGCCTCAACTCGGAACGCCGCGCCAGACGATGCTGTTCTCGGCCACCATGCCCAAGCAGATGGCAGAGCTCAGCCGCGCCTATCTGACCAACCCGCAACGGGTGCAGGTCTCTCCCCCCGGCAAAGCCGCAGACAAGATCACGCAATCGGTTCACTTCGTCAGCAAGCCTGAAAAACCGGCGAAGCTGCGCGAGATTCTGTCTCAGGACATGGACGCCCTGACACTGGTTTTCTCGCGCACGAAACATGGTGCGGAAAAGCTTATGAAAGGGCTTGTGGCCGATGGGTTTAACGCCGCGTCGATCCATGGCAACAAAAGCCAGGGCCAGCGCGACCGCGCCATCAAGGCGTTCCGGGCCGGGGAAATCAACGTCCTCGTCGCAACCGATGTCGCCGCACGCGGCATTGATATTCCGGGCGTTGCCTATGTGATCAACTACGATCTGCCCGAAGTGGCCGACAACTATGTCCACCGCATCGGTCGCACCGCCCGCGCCGGGCGCGAGGGCGAAGGCATCGCCTTCTGTTCCGCGGAAGAGGTCGATCTGCTGCGCCAGATCCAGAAGCTGATGAAGATCGAGATTCCGGTGGCCAGCGGCACCCAACCCGAAGCGGTTGAACCCAAGAAACCTGCGCGGCGTCAGAACCACCGTCGTCGTGGCCCGAAACCGCAAGCCGCCAACGGCGATTCCAAACCGTCGTCGAAACGCCGCCGCCCCCGGCGCCGGCCCGCTGCATAAACAATAAAGGGCGGTGTTCTGACACCGCCCTTTTTTATTCAAACCTGCGGATTTAGTTGCCCGAGTTCCTCTCGGCCTCAATCTCTCGCCATTTGGCGACGTTCCGATTGTGCTCTTGCAGCGTTTCGGCGAATGCATGCCCGCCCGTTCCATCCGCTACGAAGAACACATAATTCGTCGCGTCGGGGGCAACAGCCGCCTCAAGGCTCGCCTGTCCCGGATTGGCAATCGGGGTTGGCGGCAGACCGTCAATCACGTAGGTATTCCAGGGCGTTGGACGGCGCAATTCGCTACGGCGCAAACCACGGCCCAGCACGCCCTGCCCCTTGGTAACACCATAAATCACCGTCGGGTCCGTTTGCAGTTTCATGCCCTGACGCAGGCGGTTCACAAACACGCTGGCCACCTGACCGCGTTCCTCCGGCACCCCGGTTTCCTTCTCGATGATCGAAGCAAGCACCAGCATTTCTTCGGGGTTTTCCAAAGGCAGATCATCTTGACGGCTCTCCCACACGGCGTTGATCCGCAGCTGCTGTTTGTCCTGCATCGCCTGCAGCACCGCACTCCGATCATCGCCCGGTTTGATGTCATAGCTGTCAGGGGCAAGCATCCCCTCGGCGGGAATCTCGGCAATCTCACCGGTCAAAGCTTCAAAGCCTTTCAGCGCGTCAACCACTTGCCACGAGGTCACGCCTTCGGCGACCGAAACCCGATAGCGGGTGTCCGCCTCGGCACGCTTTTCGGTGTAGGCCTCGGGGATCTCCTTATCCGTTGCATCAAACAAAGCAATCTGGTCAAAATCCAACGTAGCCGGGTTCAACTCGCGCACGCGGGTCTGAACGCGCGTGACACCGATCCGATACTCGATCTCGGACCCGCAGGTGCTGACACCGCTGCTGGTGATCTCATCGATGATCTGCTCCATCGACGCACCTTCGCGAACCAGAAAGCTGCCCGCCTTCAACTGCGGAGCCTTGTCCGTATAATCCGCCGCCATCCGGAAGATCATCGCGCTGCTGACAGCCCCCTGATCTTCAAGATCGCGGCTGACGCGGGTCATAGTCGACCCACTTTCCACTCGAAGGCAGATGGCGGTTTCCAGCGGGCCTTCGGCCTTGTACTGCGTCTGGCCCCACAGGATCAGGCCGCCCAGCAAAAACAGGCTGACCACCAGAATAGTCAGCGCGTTCGATGCCAAGGCCCGCCACATTTAACTGACCTTTCCGAAGATCACGCTGGCATTGGTGCCGCCAAACCCGAACGAGTTCGACAGCGCCACGTTTATCTCACGCTCGCGTTTCGCGTTGGGCGCCAGATCAATCGGAGTTTCCACGGCAGGATTGTCCAGATTGATCGTCGGCGGCGCGACCTGATCCCGGATCGCCAAGATCGAAAAGATCGCTTCGATCGCACCTGCGGCACCCAGCAGGTGCCCAGTGGCCGATTTGGTCGAGGTCATGGTCGCATTGGCCGCGTGATCGCCCAGCAGACGCTCGACCGCACCCAGTTCAATCGTATCCGCCATGGTCGAGGTGCCATGCGCGTTGATGTAATCCAGATCCGTGGGTTCCAGTCCGGCGCTGCGCAGCGCCGCTTTCATCGACCGCTCGGCCCCGTCGCCATCTTCGGACGGCGCGGTGATGTGATAGGCATCGCCCGACATCCCATAACCCAGCACCTCGGCATAGATTTTCGCGCCGCGCGCCTTGGCGTGCTCGTAATCTTCCAGAACGACGATGCCGGACCCTTCGCCCATCACGAACCCGTCGCGATCAATGTCATAGGGGCGGCTCGCCTTTTTCGGGTCATCGGCATATTTGGTCGACAACGCCTTGCACGAGTTGAACCCGGCGATACCGATTTCACAGATGCAGCCTTCACCACCACCTGCGATCATGACATCTGCGTCACCCGCGCGGATGATCCGGCTGGCATCTCCGATGGCATGCGCCCCGGTCGAACAGGCGGTCACGACAGAATGGTTCGGCCCTTTAAAGCCAAACCGGATCGACACCTGCCCCGACGCAAGGTTGATCAGCGCGCCCGGAATAAAGAAGGGCGAAACCCGGCGCGGGCCCTTGTCGCGGATCAGATTCGCGGTTTCCGCAATGGACCCAAGCCCGCCAATCCCCGAGCCGATCAGAACGCCCGTACGCAGCCGCTCCTCTTCATCCTCGGGCAGCCAATCCGCGTCCTTGCAGGCCATTTCTGCTGCAGCGATGGAATAGAGGATAAAATCCTCGATCTTGCGCTGCTCTTTTGGCGGCATCCAGTCATCGGGATTGAACGTACCGTTTGTACCGTCGCCGCGCGGCACCTCGCAGGCATAGGTGGTTGTGACACCGCTCGCCTCGGCATCGAACAGGGTGATCGGGCCTGCGCCGGATTCCCCGTCCAACAGACGCGACCAGGTTTCCTCGACCCCACTGGCCAAAGGAGTGACCAATCCCAGACCGGTAACAACGACTCTGCGCATGAAGTGCCTCTTGCCTGCTTCCTGTTATGAGAACCGCTCTTACCCCGGCGCAGGGGGCGGGGGCAAGAGCAACAGCGCAATCCGCACTCTCCTGCGCACGCCGATAGCTGTTGAAGCAAATGGATAACGACCCAAATCCGCCGGCCCAACGCAAATGCCGCCCCTTTCGGTTTCCCGAAGAGACGGCATTTATCCGGCGTTATGAACCTTACTGGAACTGCGCCACCGGCTCATGTGCGCCGGTTGTGACCGCAAGCGCCTCGTGCAAATCCACCGTCTTGCGGAACAGCGCCCGCCCGACAATCGCACCGGCAATGTTGGGAATATACGCCAGCCGCGAGATATCATCGACCGTTCGCACCACACCACTTGCAATCACCGGCGTCCGCGAATGCTGCGCCAGACCCGAGATCAGGCCCAGCTGCGCCTCGACATCTTCCATGTCGCTGTCGATATCGGTCACCAGAAGGGCCGCGAACGGCGTACCCGCAAAGGCATCGATGAACGCTTCGGGGGTGAACGCGCTTTGGCTGCGCCAGCCTTCCGTCATCACAAAGCCCTGCCACACGTCCACGGCAAGCACGATCTGATCGGGATAAAGCTTGGCCAGTTCCTTGACCAGGTTCGGGTCCCAGGCGGCCAGCGTACCGATCACGACACGTCCAACGCCCTTGCCGATCCAGTGCTCTACCTGCTCGCGGGTGCGCATGCCGCCCGCCAGTTGCACCGACATTTCGGATGTCCGAATAATCTCTTCTATAAGCTCGGCATTGGTGTCCCGGCCTTCGATCGCATCGAAATCCGTCAACTGCATCCAGTCAGCCCCGGCCGCAGACCAACTGCGCGCCGTCTCTGCCGGGTTTACATGCCAGATCATCGCATCTTCCAGACGGCCCTTGTCCAGCGTAACGCACCGGCCGTTCTGCAGTTCCATCGTGGGGTAAATCCTCATGAGCCTGGTCCTCCGCTCAATCGCTTTGCAAATCCAGCATATCATACAAGCGGATCGTACGTGCGATTGGACTGGGATCGGCACAGTTTGGTCTTTTTGCGGCATGTGCAATGCCCGGCGGATTTACGCCCGGGTCGGAGGACCGTTCCGCCGCAGCAGATGCACAGGCGTTCCCTCGTACGTTTCTTCGCGCATAACGACATAGCCCAGTTTTTTTGCGAGCTTCTGCGAAGCGATGTTGTTTGCATCAACCATTGCAACCAACCGCCCCGGAATGACCCTGTCGAACCAATCATGCGCCGCCTGCACGGCCTCATGGCCGTAACCTTGCCCCTGCATATCAGGTGCCAGAACCCATCCGGCCTCGGGGAAGGCGTCAAAATCGTCACCCAAAGAACGGTTGCCATAGAAGAACCCGGCCTGCCCGATCAGCGTGCGATTCGATTGCAACATCACGCCCCATTGACCAAACCCTGTCATCTGCCAGTGCCCGGCATTGCGCAGAAATTTGTCCCACGCCTCGCCCCGCGTTAGCGGTGAGCCGGTAATATGACGTACGACACAAGGGTCCCGCCAAATCTCGGCGAAGCGGTCGAAATCCTCGGGACGCATCGCGCACAGCGTCAACCGGGAGGTATTGATCATCGGGGTGGATCTTATCATGGTCTGTCCACTGGGAATTATGCCTCAGTGGAAACAGTGCTAAGCCAAAAAGCGTTACGCAAGCGTGAATCTTTGGCAAACAAAAAAAGCGGCGCCCCCGTTGCCCGGAAGCGCCGCTTTTTCAGACTTCGAAACGCTTAGGACGCTTCGGTGATAAACTTGACGGCGTCGCCAAAGGTCTGGATGGTCTCGGCTGCGTCATCGGGAATCTCGATGCCGAACTCTTCTTCGAAGGCCATGACCAGCTCGACGGTGTCCAGGCTGTCTGCGCCCAGATCATCGATAAAGGACGCGTTTTCCGCGACTTTATCTTCTTCGACACCCAGGTGCTCAACAACGATCTTCTTAACGCGATCTGCGACGTCGCTCATATCAATTCCTCATTCCGTTTCAGGGCGCTGTGCCCGGTTCTGCCCTTGCCCGCGCGGGGTGGCCTTGATTTGCCCGTTCCGGGCGGTTTGGGTCCCGTGTCAGCGGGAAAGTAGAAGGCCGACCTGAACAACCGGCCCCTGTTTGAATGCGCCGCCTATAGCACAGACAACGCCCAAGGCAAACGCTTTCGCACCTGCCTCGTGTCGCGGTCACAACATGGCCATACCGCCGTTCACATGCAAGGTGCTTCCTGTCACATAACCCGCTTCGGGGCTTGCAAGATACACGACTGCCGCCGCGATTTCCTTGGGATCACCCATGCGACCCGCAGGAACTTTGTGCAACAGACCCTTCTTCTGTTCCTCTGTCAGCTTCTCGGTCATCGCGGTCGTGATAAAGCCAGGGGCCACGGCGTTCACGGTTATACCGCGCGTGGCAACCTCATGGGCCAGTGCCTTGGAAAAGCCGATCATTCCGGCCTTTGAGGCCGCATAGTTGGTCTGCCCCGGATTGCCGATCGCCGCCACGACAGACGAGACATTCACGATCCGGCCCCAGCGCGTTTTCATCATGCCGCGGATGACGCCTCTGCACAGCTTCATGGTCGAGGTCATGTTCACATCGATAACGCTCTGCCATTCTTCATCCGACATGCGCATGAACAGATTGTCCCGCGTGATCCCGGCGTTGTTGACCAGAATGTCGACCGACCCCATCGCCTCGGCAGCCTGCTTTGGCAGTGCGTCAACGGCATCCGAGTCACTCAGGTTGCAAGGCAGCACATGGGCGCGCTCTCCCAGTTCATCGGCCAGCGCCTGCAGCGGCTCGACCCGGGTGCCGGACAGACCGACCGTGGCTCCGGCCTCATGCAGCGCGCGGGCGATGTCGCCGCCAATTCCGCCCGAAGCACCGGTGATCAGCGCGTTCTTACCAGTCAAATCAAACATTCTGTTTCCTTCGCACTGCGCCCCGTGGGGGCGCGTTTGTCCTCACGAATCGGCCTGAACAGCCTTTTGTACATCCTCGGGCGTACTCACCGCCTTGCCCGCCACGGCGCGGTCGATCTTGCGGATCATACCAGACAGCGCCTTGCCTGCACCAATCTCCCACGTCTCGGTGACGCCCTGCGCCGCCATATACTGAACGCTTTCCCGCCAGCGGACCGAGCCTGTGATCTGCTCGACCAGCAATTGCCGGATCAGGTCCGGGTCACTGACCGCTTCGGCGCGAACATTGGCGACCAGCGGGACGGCAGGCGCTTTGATTTCAACCGCAGCCAGGGCTTCGGCCATGACATCGGCGGCGGGCTGCATCAGCGCACAATGGAACGGCGCGCTCACCGGCAGCATAACCGCCCGCTTGGCGCCTTTTTCCTTGGCAATCTCAGCCGCGCGTTCAACGGCAGCCTTTGACCCCGACACCACGACCTGAGTCGGATCGTTGTCGTTGGCGGCCTGACACACCTCGCCCTGCGCCGCCTCTTCTGCAACGGCGCGCACCGCATCCAGATCAAGCCCCAGAATGGCAGCCATCGCGCCCTCACCCACCGGAACGGCGCTCTGCATCGCCTGCCCGCGCGTCCGCAAGAGGCGTGCGGTGTCGGCGACGCTCAACGCCCCAGCGGCAGCCAAGGCCGAGTATTCCCCCAGCGAATGCCCCGCCACAAACGCTGTATTTGTGACCGGAACGCCCTCGGCCTCAAGCGCGCGCACCGCCGCCATCGAGGTTGCCATCAGCGCCGGCTGCGCGTTCTGCGTCAAAGTCAGATCGGCGATGTCGCCTTCCCAGATCAGGCTGCTCAGCTTTTCCCCCAGCGCCTCGTCCACCTCATCGAAAACGGCCTGTGCGGCGGGATATGCCTCGGCCAGGGCCTTGCCCATTCCGATGGTCTGGGCGCCCTGCCCCGGAAAAACGAACGCGAGTGTCATTGCAACCTCATGGATGACGTTAGGTTGCGGCGGGGTGTAAACTGACTGGGCACGCGGCACAAGCGCTGCGTTTGCTCTGCATTCGGGCACCGGTGTTGTGCGCAACCTCCTACTTGTGTCCCGTCCGCGCCGCTTTAGGTTGGTCGCAACCGACCAACCCCGGAGCGTTCGATCAATGGCCCTGACCAACACTTTCTCCAGCTACGGCAGCGTGACCAAGACCTTTCATTGGCTCATCGCATTGCTGATCTTCACGGCGCTGCCTCTGGGCTGGATCGCAAACAACCTGGCCCACGCGATCTATGACCCGAACATCCCGACGACCGAGGCGGATATCGCCCTGGCCGCGCGTCTGTTCACGATCCACAAGACAGTTGGCGTTACCGTTTTCTTTGCCGCCCTCGCCCGCATCCTGTGGGCGCTGTCGCAACCCAAACCGGGGCTCTTGAACGCAGAAAACAAGCCCGAGGCCTTCGCGGCCGAGACCGTGCACTGGATGCTCTACGCCTCGCTGGTACTGGTGCCTCTGACCGGATGGATCCACCACGCCGCCGCCGAAGGGTTTGCCCCGATCTTCTGGCCCTTCGGCCAGAACCTGCCCTTTGTGCCGAAATCCGCGCATCTGGCCGAGCTTACGGCGGCGCTGCACTGGCTTTTCATCTGGGTTCTGGCCGGTTCGCTGGTGCTGCACATCGCGGGTGCCCTGAAACATCACGTGGTCGACAAAGACAGCACCTTGCGCCGCATGCTGCCCGGCCAGTCCGATGCCCCCCAGCCCCCGAGCCAGAAACACTCGGCTGTGCCCGCGCTGGCTGCGATTGCCATCTGGGGTGCCGTGCTGGCAGGCGGTTGGAGCATGGGGGTCTTTTCCCATCACTCTACCGCAGCGACAGACACAGCCGAACTGGCCGAGGTTCAGTCGGACTGGCAGGTACAGGACGGCACGCTGTCCATTACCTTCACCCAGCTTGGCAGCCCTGTCACCGGCAGCTTTGCCGACTGGACCGCTGCGATTGCCTTTGATGACCCTGCCGAACCCGGACCGGCAGGGTCCGTCGATGTGAACATCGCCATCGGGTCGCTCAGCCTGGGCACGGTGACCGATCAGGCGATGGGGACGGATTTTTTCGACAACGGCCAGTTTCCGACGGCCAGCTTCAAGGCTGACCTGTTCAAAACGGAAACCGGCTACGAAGCCCGAGGCCCGCTCACAATCAGGGATAAATCTCTGGATGTCGTGCTGCCCTTCACGCTGGAGATGCAGGACGGCACCGCAATGGTAGCCGGAGAACTGGAACTGAACAGGCTGGATTTCAACATCGGCGCCTCAATGCCCGCCGAGGATTCATTGGCCTTTGCAGTGAAGGTCGCAATCGAATTGACCGCGACACAAGGCGAATAAAAAAACCGCCGGGGCAAGGGCCACCGGCGGTTTCGCTGTTTCGGGGAACAGATTTAATCGGCCTTTTGCGCCTCGACCGAGATCTGAACCTGAACCTCATCGCTGACAAAGGGTGCGAACTGGCCCAGATCAAATTCGCTGCGGGTCAGGGTCGTGGTTGCGTTGAACCCGGCCCACGGCTTGTTGGCCATCGGGTGTTGATCCACCTTGTTGAGCTTGGCGTCCAGAACAATCGATTTGGTTACGCCGTTCATGGTCAGATCGCCGGTGATGTTGGCGGTATTCTCGCCTGTCACTTCGATTCCGGTTGAGGTGAAAGTGATCAGATCGCCTTCGGCAGCACCAAAGAAATCCTCGGTCATAAAGTGCTCTTCGCGCGGCTTCCAGCCAGTAAGCATCTCAACCACCGGCATCGACACGCTCACGGTCGATGCGGACGGATCTTCCTGGTCGAACATGATCTCGCCCTCAAAGCCCGAGAACATACCGGTGGTGGTTGAAAACCCAAGGTGGTCATAGCTGAAAACAACCTGACTGTGGCTTGGGTCAAGAACATATTTTTCGGCGCTCGCAAAAGCCGTGGTTGCCGACACGGCCAGAGCAGCAGCAAGAAGGATGGGTTTCATGACAATCTCCGCGTTTTTGTGGATGCAAACCAGTTTGGGTTGCTCAAAACAAAAATGTGCCGCCTAAGGGCGGCACACAAGTTTTTTTAGTTCACAAACTCTGTTCCTTTTTGAACAGAATAAATCTCAGGCGAAAATTGTTACGCTTTGGCTCAACTGACCTTTCAGCGCGCGGCTGACATCCGCCGACTGCAGGGGCAGTTTCATCAACAGGCTGCCATCGACGTCATACAGCTCGACATCATCATCCGAGAAGCGGGCACCGCCCAGCGTATCGTATGCACGGCGCAATACTGTTTGCGGGCGTCCCTCATCATTCTTTTGAAGCACGCGGACTTCGCGGCGGATGGGGTCAAAATAGGCGTCAGGCCGCGGGTCCAGAATTTCGACGGTCATCAGGCTGACACCGATAATCAGAAACAGCATCGATGCCGCCAGCTTGATAGGCCAGACATCTGCGCCGATGACCGATCCGGGCATCAACCACATGGAGAATGCGGCCAAAATCATAAACACGCCGATGATGCGGGACAGTACCTGCCGGGCTTTCCAATTCGGTGCGAAAGCAATCATGACCGGCACGGAGTTTTCAAAACGTGCGCCGGACGTCTTTTCCTGAAAAGTGTTTGTGTTTGTAGCGGTCATAACATTTTTACCCTGCATAAGGTTACCGTCATTAGTGTTGTCCGTTCCGGTTAATATCCGGTATACGAAACAACTTCGGGGTGAAAAGCGTCAGGAATTGGGCGCGGCAATGGAAATTGGGCGACTTCACAAGGGCATCTGTGGCAGGGCTTGCCCCCCCGCCATAAACGTGTATATGGGGCCATCCTTCGCAAACGACATGAATCGCGCAGCCTCTCGTGGCAGGGTCGCGAAGGACCATTTGGCCCCGCCTTTGAAATGCGCCTTGATATAAACAGGAGTGCACATGCCACTGTATGAGCATGTAATGATCGCGCGTCAGGATTTGTCCAACGCGCAGGCAGAAAGCCTTGTCGAACATTTCGGCACCGTTCTGGCTGACAACGGCGGCAGCGTCGTCGACAGCGAGTACTGGGGCGTCAAGACGATGGCTTACAAGATCAACAAGAACCGCAAGGGCCACTATGCCTTTCTGAAGACCGACGCCTCTGCTGGCGCGGTTCAGGAAATGGAACGCCTGATGCGCCTGCACGAAGACGTCATGCGCGTTCTGACCATCAAGGTCGATGAACATGCCGAGGGCCCGTCGGTCCAGATGCAGAAGCGCGACGAGCGCGAAGGCCGCCGCGAGCGCCGCTGATCAACGCCTGAGAAAAGGACACTAAACCATGGCCGCAAAACCATTTTTCCGCCGCCGCAAGGTCTGCCCGTTCTCGGGCGACAACGCGCCGAAGATCGACTACAAAGACACCCGTCTGCTGCAGCGCTACATCTCTGAGCGCGGCAAGATCGTTCCGTCGCGTATCACCGCCGTTTCGGCGAAAAAGCAGCGTGAACTGGCCCGTGCTATCAAGCGCGCGCGCTTCCTCGCCCTGCTGCCCTACGCCGTGAAGTAAGGAGAGACTGACATGCAAGTTATCCTGCTGGAACGCGTTGCGAAACTGGGTCAGATGGGCGACGTCGTTGACGTCAAGCCCGGCTACGCCCGCAACTTCCTGCTGCCCCAGGGCAAAGCGCTGAGCGCGTCCGAGTCGAACATCGCCTCGTTCGAAGCCCAAAAAGCGCAGCTCGAGGCCCGCAACCTGGAAACCAAGAAAGAAGCTGAAGCACTGGCTGAAAAGCTGGACGGTCAGCAGTTCATCGTGATTCGCTCGGCATCGGATGCCGGTGCTCTGTACGGCTCGGTCACCCCGCGTGACGCCGCAGACGCCGCGACCGAGGCTGGCTTCACCGTCGACAAGAAGCAAATCGCCCTGATCGCTCCGATCAAGGAACTGGGTCTGCACTCGCTGGCAGTCAAGCTGCACCCCGAGGTTGAAGTCGAGATCAAGATGAACGTCGCCCGTTCGGAAGAAGAAGCCGAACTGCAGGCCTCGGGCAAATCGATTCAGGAACTGGCTGCTGAAGAAGAAGCCGCCGCCGAATTCGAAATCGCCGAGCTGTTCGACGACATCGGTTCCGCTGCTTCGGAAGACGAAGATCTGGTTGCAGAAGAAGCACCCGCCGAAGAAGACGAAGCCAAAGCCTGATCCGGCTGACAGCTACAGAATTAAAAGGCCGCGCCGATTTGCGCGGCCTTTTTTTCACCAGCGCACCAGCGAATTTCAGCCAGAATTTCCGGCAACAGTTGCGGTCAGAAACCCACCCCCTATCATCGGCTCTCGGACTTCGGAGAAACCCTATGCCCCAACTACTTCGCCGCAGCGTCTTGGCCTTTCTGCTCATTGCGCCACTGGCGGCGTGCGGCGGTCCCGGCAATCAAACAGCCGCGCCGTTCGACCCGCCGCTCTACCCCAATGAAACGCCCGAACTGCGCGCATCGATCAACAAATGGGCGGATCACTACGATGTGCCGCGTGAGTTGGTCCACAAACTCGCGATCCGGGAAAGCACCCATCGGCCCTGGGCGGTGAACCGGCCGTATTACGGCCTGCTGCAAATCCTGCCGGCCACCGCACGCTCGATGGGGTACAAGGGCGACGCGAACGGGTTGCTGGACGCGGACACGAACCTGGAATTTGCCGGGAAATACCTGCGCGGCGCATGGCTTTTGTCGGACGGAGACCAGCAAAGAGCGATATTTCTCTATGCCAAAGGCTACTACCCCGAAGCCAAAGCCCGGGGAATGTTGGTCGAGACGGGTCTGGAACCTGCGCCCTAGCGGTTCTGCCCCCTGGATCACCGCAAAAAATCGCAGTAGTGACAAATTTAACTCTAATGAAAGCTAACAGACACGCTAAATGTACGCACATTAAGAGCGTTGTCTTGTCATAGTCAAAAAAGTGTGATGTTGTTTTCGCCGTGAGGTAAATTGGGTTCCACTCTAAGTCAAGTTAAAGCTCGGCGACACCACCGAGCTAAGATGGGCCGCAGCTGGTAGGCGCGCATGGAAATCTTCGATCTGAGCACTCTGCCGGATTCAGAAACTCGATATACCGAGTTTCTTCACCAGGTCTGCGAAAAGCATGACATGGACCATGCAGCCTATGCCGGTATGAACCCCGCAGCGGGGACTGTGGCCGGCTACGTCACCTACGACGATGCCTGGAAAGAACACTACCAGAATCAGGGCCTGATCATGATCGACCCGACCATTCACATGGCGCGTCGTAGTATCGCCCCCGTGGATTGGAGCCGTCTCGAGCGCAGCCCCGATTTTCAGCGCGTTTTCAGGGATGCCCATGATTTTGGCCTTCCCAGTCAGGGTGTCACAATTCCCGTGCGCGGACCTTATGGTGATATCGGCTTGCTGAGCGCCACACGGGAATGCAGCAAGGAAGAGTGGAAAAAGCTCTTTACCCACGTGATTGCCGACCTGCAGTCGATGGCGGTGCATATTCACGACAACGTCGTCTCCTCGGACGATTTGACCGGTGCCCTGTACCATCCGACCCTCTCGACGCGCGAGGCAGAGATCCTGCAATGGGTCGCGGCGGGCAAATCCCAGCAGGATATCGGCGATATTTTGTCGATCTCACACCGCACCGTAGAAGTTCACTTGCGTTCCAGCCGGGAAAAGCTTAGTGCACTCACCACCCCGCAGGCCGTCGGGCGCGCAGTGGCAATTGGGCTTATTACCCCAGGTTAAACACAAAATTGGCCGAATTCCGTCAAAATACGGGAAACCCCCAATAGAAATTCTCCCCCAAGCCGGTAACGTCTGGTTTACCGAACAACCACTCGAAGGGGGTAGAAATGATCATCGTGGTAGATGGCCTGAACAAACACATGTTCAGCGACGTTCTTGACGAGATGTACGAGTTGAGAGCACGAGTATTTGGCGGTCGCCTTGGCTGGGACGTCAAAATCGAAGACGGCAAAGAGATCGATGAATTCGACCATCTGGACCCGGCATATGTAATCGGCCTCGACGACGGGGGGAATGTCGTCGCAGCCGTGCGTGCCCTCCAGACCACCGGACCGCACATGCTGTCCGACGTATTCTCGGCCATTCTTGACGGCGAAGCACCTTTGCGCAGCGCAACCATGTGGGAATCCACCCGGTTCTGCGTCGACACCCAGCGCCTCACACGCGGGAAAGAGAAAAACTCGGTTTCGTACGCCACCTGCGAACTGATGATCGGTTCGCTTGAATATGCCCGCAACTCGGGCATTCAGGACATCATCACCGTCATTGACCCGGTCATGGACCGCGTCCTGAAACGGTCGGCCTGTGCACCTTATGACTATGTCGGGAAAACAGTCCCGATGGGCAAAGTTGCCGCTCTGGCCGCCCTGCTGGATTGTACCGAAGAACGTATCTCGGCCGTCCGCGACTTCGCAGGCATTCACGAGGATGTATTCCTGGAAGAAGAAACTGCGCTGGAATTGTTCAATTCCAAGAGAGCCGCAGAAATCAGCCCCGCCAACCGGGACCACAAACCGCTTACCGACCTCGAAAAGTACTTTGTCGAGCAGATGAGCGCGGCGCGGACCGAGGCGGAACGGCAGGATGTCCTGAAACTGATCGAGGCGCTGACCGACACCTTCACGCCCGAACAGAAGACCGCTTTATTGCAGACCCCCCGTGCTTTTGCTCATGAGGCCTGACCCCCTCACCTCATAGAGAAAAGCCACCCTAGCGGAGCCACCGAATTCCCGGTGGCTCCGTTTTATTTTGCCCCCACCATAAGGGGCGGAAGAGGATTACTCCTCTTCCAGTGCCTCAACGGCTTTTTGCAGATCGTCCTTGCTGACTTCCTTGTCTGCGACCTGTGCCAGTTCGAACACATAGTCCACAACTTTGTCTTCAAAGAGCGGCGCGCGCAGTTGCTGCTGCATCTGGGCATTCTGCTGCACGAACTCAAAGAACTGACGTTCCTGACCCGGGTACTGACGCGCCTGGTTCATGATCGCCTGAGTCATTTCGGCGTCCGAAACTTCGACCTCGGCCTTCTGGCCCAGTTCCGCCAGCAGCAGGCCCAGACGCACGCGGCGTTCCGCCAGTTTGGTGTGCTCTTCGGTGGGCTCGACCTCGGCGTGGTCGTGGCCTTCAACCTCGGGGTTTTCCTCGTGCCACAGCTGATGCGCGATCTGCTTGGCCTCGGCCTCCACCAGTGACGGCGGCAGGTCGAACGAAACCTTCTCGTCCAGCACATCCAGCAGCGCACGCTTCATCACCGCGCGCGAGGCACCTGCGTATTCGGCTTCCAGACGCTCGGAAATCTGCGTCTTGAGCGCGGCCAGATCCTCGGCACCAAATTTCATGGCCAGATCGTCATTGACCTCGGCTGCAACCGGTTCCTTCACCTCTTTTATGGTGCAGGTGAACACGGCGTCTTTACCGGCCAGATGCTCGGCGCCGTATTCTTCGGGGAAGGTCACGTTGACGTCTTTTTCTTCCTCGGCCTTCACACCAACCAGTTGCTCTTCAAAACCGGGGATGAAGCTGTTCGAGCCCAGAACCAGCGGGTAATCCTCGGCCGAGCCGCCTTCGAACTCTTCGCCGTCAACCTTGCCGACAAAGTCGAACACGATCTGGTCGCCGTCCTTGGCTTTCGACCCCTTGCGGCGCACTTTGAAGTCCTGCGCGGTTTCGGCAAGATTGTTCAGCGCTTCTTCGACCGCCGCATCGTCTGCCTTGACGATCAGCTTTTCCAGCTCGACCGATTTCAGGTCCACCTCGGGGATTTCCGGCAGCGCCTCATAGGACATCGCGACCTCGACATCGTCGCCTTCTTTCCAGTCCTCGTTGGTCATCTTGACCTCGGGCTGCAGGGCCGGACGCTCGCCGCTGTCCTCAAAGTGCTTGTTCATCGCGCCGTCGATGGATTCCTGCATCGCTTCACCCAGCAGGCGCTGGCCAAACTGCTTTTTCAGCAGCGCCATCGGCACCTTGCCTTTGCGGAACCCCTTCATCTCGACTTCGGGCTGCGCTTCGGTCAGTTTCTCATTGACCTTCTCGTCCAGCTCAGCCGCGGTAACGGTGATGTTGTAGCCGCGTTTCAGACCTTCGTTCAGCGTCTCGGTAACCTGCATTATGGTAGTCCCCATAGGATTCGGGGCGCGCAAAACGGCGCGCCGGGCAAATTTGAGGCCTTCTATTTGCCCAGCCCCCCGCGTGCAAGGGGCAACTGTTCAATCCGCTTTGTTTTGCCCGGCTTTTGGCCAAAAATAATGGTGAACGGGCCCAGTCTACCTTCCAACCGGCAAGGCGTTCAGGCTTCTATCTTCCGCAAGACGGATGGTAGTTGCTCGGGCAAATCCTCGGCAATCAGACCCGGCCCAAAGCTCCGCGCACATTCCACATGCAGCCACGCGGCGGTTTCCGCCGCCTGCATCGGGCTGAACCCGCGCGCAAGCAGTCCGGTGATGAACCCCGCCAGCACATCACCTGACCCTGCCGTGGCCAGCCACGGGGCCGCGCGTTCATAAAATGCCGCGTTGACCGAGCACCGCCCGTCCGGTGCGGCAATCACCGTGTTCGGCCCCTTGAACAGAACCACGCACCCCGCCCTTTCGGCAGCCTCACGCGTGGCATCCACCTTGGAATAGGCTGGCCCTTTGGTCGGCACGACTGCCAGCTTCTCTGCAGTATCCGGAAACAGCCGCGCAAATTCCCCACCATGCGGGGTCAAAACGCAGTTCTCATGCAGTTGCGCAAACAGGGCGTCGGGCTCATCCGCAAACGCCGTCAGCGCGTCAGCGTCCAACACCGTCGCGCGCTTGGCCTCAAGGGCGACTGGCACCAGTTCCCGCGCCCGCTCCAACCCCAAACCTGGCCCGAGGCACAAGGCATTCAACCGTTCGTCCGAAAGTACGCTGGCCAGACCATCCGCCCCCTCAACCCGCTGCAACATAACGGCTGTCACCTGCGCCGCCACCTCAAGCTGCGCAGCAGGAGACACGCCTAAGGTCACCAGCCCCGCACCGATCCGCAACGCCCCCCGCGCCGCCAGACGCGCTGCGCCGGTTTTTGCCGGGCCACCCGAAAGGATCAGGGCGTGGCCGTGGGTGTATTTGTGCTCCTCTCCCTCCTTTTGCAGCGACGCGATCAGACCAGTTTCAATCAGCCCGACGCTGCTGCCACCCACGCCGTCCAACCCGATATCGACACTTCGCAGCGCTCCGCAATACTGTGGTCCATCCTTAAGGAACTGCCCCAAGCGCATCCGATGAAAGGTGACGGTCAGAAAACCATGTACTGCACCAAACCCAGCACTCAAGGCACGGCCACTGTCCATGCAAAGACCGGTCGGCGCATCAACGCAAACCATGCGGCCAAAAGTTTCGCCCGCCACGTATAACTGCACCAACGGTTCCAGAATCTCCGCCGCCGGAGCCCGCGTCAGTCCCGCCCCGAATACCGCGTCCACGTACAGATCGCGCCCAGACAGGTCAGCGACAGCAGATGCGGACCAGAGTTGAACAACCCCTGCTTCACACCACCGCTCATAATTCACCCGCGCATCCGGCGGCAGCTTCTCCGGATCGCCATACAAAAAAACCTCCACTTCCCAACCCAACTCGCGCAGCAACCGCGCGACCACAAATCCGTCTCCGCCATTGTTCCCGGGACCGCATAGTACCACGGCACGCAGCGGCCCCTCTTCATCTTTTTGAAAATACTCCGGGGGTGCGGGGGCTGGCCCCCGCTGCAACTCCGGCCACTCCTCGAAAACCGCCTCGACGACACCTCGCCCGGCCCGCTCCATCAACTCCAACCCGGTTACCTCACCAGACTCGATTGCGGCCTGTTCGATGGCCCGCATCTGCGCGGCTGTCAGCAATTCCGTCATCTCAAATTCCTTAGGCGATTCAATTCTGATTACTTTTTGTGCAAATCGATCAAAATTTAACCCACCGCCTGTTTTCTCCGCACCACGGCGCGGCCAATTTCGCATTCAGATTGCCGCCCGATCTTAGACGTGGTCACTGCCATCCTGACAAGAGCTAAAGGGAGCCCGGGATGAAGAAGATCGAAGCGATCATCAAGCCGTTCAAACTCGATGAGGTGAAAGAGGCCTTGCAGGACGTCGGCGTCCAGGGTCTGAGCGTGATCGAGGTCAAGGGGTTTGGCCGTCAGAAAGGTCACACCGAACTGTATCGCGGTGCGGAATATGTGGTCGACTTCCTGCCCAAGGTGAAGGTCGAGGTCGTTCTGGACGACGATCAGGTCGATGCTGCCATTGATGCAATCGTGTCCGCGGCGAAGACAGATAAAATTGGCGACGGCAAAATCTTCGTCTCGCCTGTCGAACAAGCCATCCGCATCCGCACCGGCGAGACCGGCTCGGACGCGCTGTAACAGAACACTCAAATCAGAGGAATAGTGAGTATGAGCAAGGACGCAGTTCTTAAGCTGATCCAGGACGAAGGCGCTGATTACGTTGACATCCGCTTTACCGACCCGCGCGGCAAGCTTCAGCACGTCACCATCATGGCCGATCAGGTTGACGAGGATTTCCTTGAGGAAGGCTTCATGTTCGACGGATCGTCGATCGCCGGATGGAAGTCGATCGAAGCATCTGACATGAAACTGATGCCGGATACCGACAGCGCCTATGTCGATCCGTTCTACGCGGAAAAGACCATCTGCCTGCACTGCTCGGTTGTCGAGCCAGACACTGGTGAGGCGTATGAGCGTGACCCGCGTGGCACCGCGCAAAAAGCGGAAGCCTACCTGAAATCTTCGGGTATCGGCGACGCAGCTTTCTTCGGCCCCGAGGCCGAGTTCTTCCTGTTCGATGACGTCCGGTTTTCGAACAGTATCAACAAGGTATCCTACGAAGTTGATGCAACCGACGCGTCGTGGAACACCGACACCGAGTACGAGATGGGCAACATGGGCCACCGTCCGGGCGTCAAGGGCGGTTACTTCCCTGTAAACCCGGTTGACGAAGCGCAGGACCTGCGTTCGGAAATGCTGTCGACGATGAAGCGCCTTGGCATGAAGGTCGACAAGCACCACCACGAGGTTGCCTCGTGCCAGCACGAGTTGGGTCTGATTTTCGACAGCCTGACCAAACAGGCCGACGAACTGCAGAAGTACAAATACGTCATCCACAACGTTGCGCACGCATATGGCAAATCGGCGACCTTCATGCCGAAGCCCATCGCAGGCGACAATGGCACCGGCATGCACGTGAACATGTCGATCTGGAAGGACGGCAAGCCGCTGTTCGCAGGCGACAAATATGCTGACCTGTCGGACGAGGCGCTGTGGTTCATCGGCGGTGTTCTGAAACACGCAAAAACCCTGAACGCTTTCACCAACCCGTCGACCAACAGCTACAAGCGTCTGATCCCCGGTTTCGAAGCCCCCGTTCTGCGCGCCTATTCGGCCCGCAACCGTTCGGGTTGTGTCCGTATTCCGTGGACCGAAAGCCCGAAAGCCAAGCGCGTCGAGGCCCGTTTCCCCGACCCGGCTGCAAACCCCTATCTGGCGTTTGCCGCGTTGCTGATGGCCGGTTTGGACGGCATCAAGAACAAGATCGATCCGGGCGAAGCCATGGACAAGAATCTGTACGATCTGCCTGCCGAAGAACTGGCAGACATTCCGACCGTCTGCGGCTCGCTGCGTGAGGCTCTGGAAGCTCTGGCATCCGATCACGACTTCCTGCTGCAGGGCGACGTGTTCACCAAAGACCAGATCGACGGCTACATCGCGCTGAAGATGGAAGAGGTCGAAACCTACGAGCACACCCCGCACCCGGTTGAATACGGCATGTACTACAGCTGCTAATCCAGCCCTGCGAGGTCAAAAATCAGGGGCGTCCTTCGGGGCGCCCTTTTTTTGTTTGCTCCATCGCGCCGGGATCGGACTGTTCCAACGCGAAATGAGCATAGATCAGGATCACGGCCGAGACCGCCGCCGTAACCCAGAACACGACCGCAAACGACCCGGACATGGCATAGACAGTGCTGCAGATCGCCATACCGAATGTGCCGCCCAACAGCTGGCTGCTCAGCACGATCCCCCCGGCCTGCCCTTGCATCCCCGGAGGGACAGACATCATGACCGCACGCTGCGGCGGCACGAACAGGAACGAAATCGCGACGCCCGAGAACAGCAGACCTGCATAGACCAGCAGGTTGACACCAACTCCCATCCCGATTGCCATTGCGACCAACCCAACCAGAGTCCCCAGTACGCCAAGCAGGGATGGCAGGCGGGTTCCATAGGTGTCCGCCGCCTTGCCCGCGATGGCCGCGGTCAGGACGGGAGGAACAACGGCGGGCAGCAGCGCGACACCCGCCATCAGCGGGGACAGCCCGCTGACCCTTTGGAAATACATCGCGCCAAACACGAAGGTTGCGATTTTGACGAACTGGGCCAGCAGGACGATCATGTTCGACGCCGCAAAGGTGCCGTTGGAAAACAGCCGCATGGCGATCAGGGGCGCGGGCACCCGCAACTCCATCGGCACCAGAATACCCAGCATCAGCACGCCCAGAATCAACGGTCCAAGCACGTCGATCCGATCCCAGCCTCGCTCTGGCCCCTCCATGATGCCGAAAACGGTCAGGCCCAGCCCGCCGACCAGCAGCAGCAACCCGGCCCAGTCAAAGGCGGGCTCTTCCCGGTGCGGCGGGTCACGCCAGTAGATCCAGGTGATCAGGGCGACGATCAGAACGATGGGCGGATTGATCCAGAAGATCCAGCGCCAGGACAGATAGTCCGTCAGCAAACCACCCACGACGGGACCAAGCGCCAGAAAACTGGTGCCAATCGCGCCATATATGCCCAGCGCCATGCCGCGATCTTTGTCCTCGAACGACATCGACACCAGAACCAGCGAAAGCGGGAAGATAATCGCGGCCCCGACGCCCTGCACCGCGCGGGCAAAAACGATGGCCGTACCGCTATTGGCAAATCCAGCCGCCATCGAAGACAGGCCAAACAGCAGCAGGCCAATGACAACCAGCGTCCGTGTGCCAACCGTGTCGCCCAACCGCCCGGCGGCTCCGGCCAGCGCCGCGAGGACCAGCAGGTAGATACTGACCACCCAATGCGCGCCCAGATCGCTCAGCCCGATGTCTTTCTGGATCGTGGGCAAGGCCACACCCACCACGGTTTCATCCAGCAGGATGACGCCAAGAATTGCGCCCATGGCCCCCAGCACCCACCAGCGCCTGTTCTCATCCTTGCTCATGTGTGAACCGCCTTGGAATATGAAACCTGAATGCACTTTATTGAACACGCTGCGCGAAACAGGCGTCAAGGGTCCGGCTGTCCTGTGTATCGGCCCGGTTGCAGCGCAAAGCCAATTTCACGACACGACGGGAATTCTCTTCTTTGCGGCAATCGGGCCAGCTATCCTAGCGCTCAAAGGAACAAGGAAAGAGCGGTTCATGAAACGTCTTGTTGGCCCCCTTGCCGCCCTTGCGGTGACATTTGCCTCTGCCGGGCTTGCGGCGCAATGCGGCAACACCAGCAGCGGGTTCGAGACATGGAAGAAGGACTTTGCCAAACAGGCGCGCAAAGCCGGTGTGAAAAAGAAGGGCCTGCAGGCGCTGGCCCAGACGCAATACGCAACACGGACCATTGCCGCAGACCGGAACCAGAAAAGCTTCAAGTATTCGCTGAACAAGTTCATGCGCATTCGCGGCGCGGATACGATTGTTGCGCAGGGCCGCAAGCGCAAGGCGCGCAATCCCGAATTCTATGCCGCGCTTGAACGGCAATATGGGGTTCCCGCCGGCGTTCTGATTGCCATCCACGGGATGGAAACGGGCTTTGGGAACTTCATGGGCGACAGTCAGGTTGTTTCCGCAATCACAACACTGGCCTACGATTGTCGCCGATCCGAGTTCTTTATTCCGCACGCAATTGGGGCACTGAAACTGGTTGATCAGGGCAGTATCACTATGGCGACAAAGGGGGCGAAACATGGCGAGTTGGGCCATACCCAATTCCTGCCCGGCAATGCGCTGACCTATGGGGTCGATGCCACCGGGGATCGCCGCGTGGACTTTTACAACATGACCGACGCGATGGCCTCGACCGCGAATTTTCTGCGGAAGAAAGGCTGGAAGCCCGGTCGCGGGTATCAGCCCGGTCAGCCCAACTTTGCGGTGATCCAGCAGTGGAACGCGGCCTCGGTCTACCAGCAATCCATCGCAATTATGGCAGCCCGAATCGATGGCTAGCCGCGCCTTGCCGCCAACATCGTGACAGCCCAATTTGGCCACATTGTCGCCATAGTGTGCGAAAAAAGCCGGATTTCCTTGGTTTCCAATACGTAATCAATCGTCAGAAAATTTCTTTTTTTTGCATTTTCGTCAAATTCTCCCCCAGATGGGTCGCTAGGTTGTGGTGTCAGACGGAATGCAACAGAGGACAGAGCTGTGTCTCGGAAGCAAAGCTACCATGGCGGCCTGCAATTTGACGGGGGCACCGAAGGCGCGATCGAGCGGTTCGGAACCATCGTCGCGGCAACACTGGAAGACTACGGTCATTTGGTCGAGCGGAAAGCCCTGCTCAGCCAGACTGAGGCCAGCATCGTATCCAGCCAGTATCTGGTGCGCCTGTCCCTGACCTCTGAGGCCGAGAAAGCCGAGAACCGGCACGAGCGCATGGATCGCGCCGCCGGTCTGAAAACCCTGACCCGTCCCAGTGTCAGCACGCCACGCAACCGGCTGGTGATTACGCTCACACCCGTCTCGCCGCTTCTGGATGACAGCGAGATTTCGGAACTGATGCTGGTGGTCGTTCTGTACCGCATGGTCGATATCTGCACCACGCGGCGCGTCGAATGGCTGTCGCCGCACACGGTCCTGACGGTCGAACAGTTCATGAGCGCCTTTGACACTCTGGCCTCCAGAAAACCGCGCGACAGAAAGCAGATTTTCCAATCCGTGACCGGCCAATTCGCCGGGCTGACCGTGGCCGCGCCCGGCGAATCCACAGCCGAGGCAGACGCGCCGGAAGCCCGACCGATCCAGTTGACGGACGAGCAGCTGCTCAGCATCGCTTTCCGCTCAGCCGATACTGATCCGGTGTCCGCCACCCCTGCCCGGTCGGATGACGACGGTGACAGACCCAGCGATGTTCTGCGCCTTGGCACTTGGTGCATGACCGGTGTCATCGCCAGTGTATCCACTCCGATTGCCCTGTCGATGGCCGCGGTGAACCTTCTGCGCGGTGAAGACTTCCGCCTGAACACGCAGGTGCTTGTCTTTTCCGTGGCTATCGTCGGCCTGAACACCAGCAATGCATTTGCGGGCGTTGCCGGGATGCTCGGGCACTAACAGAATTACTGAAGACCCTCCTAGGAGGCCCCGCCGTCAGGCGGGGTTTTCCGTTTTTGGCACATGGCCAGCGTCCAGAATGTAAGTGTGGATCGAGAACACAACGGCGCGCGTCCCGGGCAGGCGCAGCAAGGTCTGGCGTTCACTGCGCAGGTACCTGGCGGTGTCGGGATCAACGGCAACCCGCCGATCATTGGCGCTGCGCGGCTGGAACAGCTCGGCGTCGTTGTACCAAAGCGTGTTGAACCGCCACAGCGGACGGCCCGGCTGGATACCGTCGAACAGGCGCTGCACCCGCCGGGCTATGTTGTCGTCATAACTGTCTACCGGCACGTGAATATCCACCAGCGGGCGCATGAACTTTTCAGACAGTTGCCAACTGGCGGGAAAACACAGGATCGCGCCTGTCAGCACATGTTCATCGCCGGTCTTTTGCAGAATGCAGAAATCCTCTTGAACCAGTTTGCACAGCGTGTCCAAGGGGCGATCTCGGTCAATGGCAACGGACACCCCGTCTGGCCGTACGACCTGCTCGGCCATCCCCGGATAGGTTCGGGCCAGAACCAGGTCCAACAGTTCCCGCGCCGCAGGTTCGGCATCGGGGCTCAACGCCAAAACATCCTTGCGGTGGCCGGCCAACAGGGTTTCCCGGCGCTGCATCTGGCCCGCAAATGCCTCATCCCGATGCAGCCAGTTGTCCATCGTGACGGGCTGAATCCCCGGCAGCGCGCGCCGGTCGAGCGGATCGTAGGGAATGGCTGTCTGCAGAATGGTCATGCGCCCGGCCTATCATCCGATCGTGCAAATGTCGGTCAAAAAGCGACAATTGCGTCGTCGCAAATCACTGAGACGGGAAACCGATGATTCCGCAGGCTGATCACGCAAGCAGGGAGCCAAGCCGTGAATCACCATTACCGGGATACCCGAAAGATCGACCCGACCCGAGGCGCAACACTCGGCGACGGCACCCCAAACGACAATGACCGGATCGAGATCGGTCCGACTCAACTGGCGTTTGACGAATGGTCTGCGGCCGGGCTGGACCTGCCCAATCTCGACCGGATGCGCGAGTTTCGCTGGAAGCGGCTGACACAGGCTATTGTCGATCGGGGTTACGGCGGGCTGCTGATGTTCGACCCGCTGAACATCCGCTATGCGACCGACAGCACCAACATGCAGCTTTGGAACACGCATAACCCGTTCCGGGCGGTGCTGCTGTGTGCCGACGGGTACATGGTGATCTGGGATTACAAGAACTCTCCGTTCCTGTCCAAATTCAATCCGCTGGTGCGCGAACAGCGTTCGGGCGCGGATCTGTTCTATTTCGACCGTGGCGACAAGGTAGACGTGGCCGCCGATGCCCTGTCGAACGAAATCCGCATTCTGATAGATGAACATGGCGGCGGCAACAAACGTCTGGCCGTCGACAAGATCATGCTGCACGGGCTGCGCGCATTGGAGGCTCAGGGCTTCGAGGTGATGGAAGGCGAAGAAGTCACCGAAAAATCACGCGCCGTCAAAGGCCCTGACGAGATACTTGCGATGCGATGCGCCAGCCACGCCTGCGAAACCGCCGTGGCCGAGATGGAGAGGTTCGCGCGCGCCAATGTCGGTGACGGCAAGACCACGGAAGATGATATCTGGGCTGTGCTGCACGCCGAAAACATCCGGCGGGGCGGCGAGTGGATCGAGACCCGGCTGCTGGCTTCGGGCCAGCGCACCAACCCGTGGTTTCAGGAATGCGGCCCGCGCATCACACAGCAAAACGAAATCATTGCTTTCGATACCGACCTGATCGGGTCTTACGGTATTTGCGTCGATATCTCACGCACCTGGTGGATCGGGGACCAAAAGCCCCGCCCTGATATGATCTATGCCATGCAGCACGCGCACGAGCATATCATGACGAATATGGAGATGCTGAAACCCGGCGTCATGATCCCGGAACTGACGGCAAACACCCACAGGCTGGACGACAAGTTTCAGGCGCAGAAATACGGCTGCCTGATGCACGGTGTCGGTTTGTGTGATGAATGGCCGCTGGTGGCTTATCCGGATAAGGCGGTCGCCGGGGCCTATGATTATCCGCTGGAACCCGGAATGGTTCTGTGTGTCGAAGCCGCAGTGGGCGAGGTTGGCGGAGATTTCTCGATCAAGCTCGAAGATCAGGTCCTCATCACCGAGGATGGCTATGAGAACCTGACCAGGTACCCGTTTGACCCGCAACTGATGGGTCTGGAATAAGGCACGGTTATTGCGACCAGTTGGACCGCCGCACATTGCCGTGCCAATCCTCGATCTCTGACACAATCTGCGGCTGCGGCGAGTACCCCGTCGCGGGCCAGGCCTGACCCAGCGCGAAGCCCATCACCGAAGCCAGAACGATGGCAATCAGGGTCCCGCTATGGGCTGAAGAGACTTGGGGGTTTGTTGCTGTATGTGCCATGGCGGCCTCCTATGATTTGTCCATGGCACTGATATGGGCGAAAGATTAAAATAATGAAAACGAATGTTTGTTGGGTTATTTATCACCAATATCGATTAATCGAAATTACTCACCTTCACGTGACGCAGATGACATAAGGGTTGTGACACCACGCGGATGCACACAATATCAGGGGCATCCCCCCAGCAACCGAAGGAGCCGACATGCCCACGGAACGCATCACTTTTGCCGGACATGACGGCAGCCAACTGGCGGCACGGCTGGATCTTCCGGATGGGCCGGTGCTGGCAACGGCGTTGTTCGCGCATTGCTTTACCTGCTCCAAGGACATCCCGGCGGCGCGGCGCATCTCGGCCCGGCTGGCGGCCATGGGCATTGCCGTTTTGCGTTTCGACTTCACCGGTCTGGGCCATTCCAAGGGGGAATTCGCCAATACGACCTTTACCTCGAATGTCGAGGATCTGATCGCCGCCGCGCAATACCTTGCGGGTCGGAACATGGCACCTGCGCTGCTGATCGGGCATTCGCTGGGCGGTGCCGCCGTCCTGCGCGCGCGGGCTGGCATTCCGTCGGTCAAGGCGGTTGTGACCCTGGGCGCGCCTGCCGATCCCGGCCATGTGTCGCATCATTTTACAGAAGCCCTGCCGCAGATTCAGCAGGATGGCAGCGCCGAGGTTTCTCTGGGCGGTCGCCCATTCCGCATCGGCAAAGCCTTCGTGGACGACATCGCCGAGGCGGCGCTGACACCGGCGATTGCCGAGCTCAAGGCGGCTCTGCTGATCCTGCACGCCCCCCTTGATGAAACTGTCAGCATCGACAACGCCAGCACCATCTTTCTGGCCGCCAAACATCCCAAAAGCTTTGTCACGCTGGACGATGCCGACCACCTGATCACCCGCGCCTCGGACGCTGAATATGCCGCTGACGTCATCGCGGCATGGGTGACGCGCTATGTGACCCTGTGCCCCCCGGCCCCGCCCCCCGGCGCGCCCGAGGGCATCATCCGCGTCACCGAAGCTGGCCCGGACGGTTTCCTGCAGGACATTCAGGCCGGGCCGCGCCATCATTCGGTGGCCGATGAGCCTGCCTCATATGGCGGTACCGACAAGGGCATGTCGCCCTACGGGTTTGTCTCGGCCGGTTTGGGGGCCTGCACATCGATGACCATCCGCATGTATGCAAGGCGGAAAAAGTGGCCGCTGACCGGCATCACGGTCGATATCTGCCACGACAAGGTGCACGCGCAGGATGCGGGGCTGGCAAGCGAAGGCAAGGTGGACCAGTTCCGCCGCAAGATCCGGCTGGAAGGTCCGCTGGATCAGGAACAACGGGACCGGTTGCTGGAGATCGCAGACAAATGCCCGGTGCACCGCACACTGGAAGGCACCGCGCAGATCACCACCGAGTTGCTGGACTGAACACAGGCAGCCCCTGACGGTTCAGAGGCTGCTGCGGTGTCAGCGCCGCCTCGGTGCGGGCCGGTG
Source organism: Ruegeria sp. AK4 (assembly GCF_056541025.1). NCBI lineage: Bacteria > Pseudomonadati > Pseudomonadota > Alphaproteobacteria > Rhodobacterales > Roseobacteraceae > Ruegeria > Ruegeria sp. AK4. Next base: position 196,482 of record NZ_JBQFXS010000006.1, on the reverse strand, counting down.
GATCGGCGGTCGGGCCGCAGGCGGGCGCGCAACCGGCGGACGGGGCCGCGCTGGCGGCTTTGCGATCGGCGGCTTCGGTCGCGCAGGCGGCTTACCTACCGGAGGACGCCCCGGTCTGTTCGGACGATCCACATCAATGTCGACATCATGGTAATAATCGTTCCACAGCATCGAGTCGTAAAACGGGTCATAGCCGTAGCCGACCCCGACCGTCACGCCCTCACAGGCGGACAGAGTGAAGCTCGCCGCGCCGAGACCCAGCGCCAGAACCGACCGTTTGATGAGTTTGCGGGTCATATGCGCCTCCGTCACTGCAGGGACCGGAACGACGCGAACACATCATTCACATCGTCCACATAGGCCGGGTCGGCCCCATCAAGCAGGATGACAACCGCAACAGCCACCCGATTGTTGGGCAGGTCGATCACCGTCGCGGTGAAATTCACGCCCCGCCCGTCACGGCTGCCGGTGCCCCGGAACACACGTGCGGGCAGACCGCCGATCCTTGTGTCGCTGGTGCTGGTGACGGTCGGATCCTTAACAAGGAATTTATCAATATTTTCAAGGTATCGCACCGCGTCCCTAATGGACGCAACGCCTGCGGGTGAGACAAAACCCATCCACACCTTTTCGTCCGTCACCGGTCGGAACCCCATCACCCGCGCCACGGCGCGGGCGTCACCCAGTTCGGTATCTTCGATCTCGCGCGGGCCTCCGGTGCGCAGCAGCCAGAAGTCCGGTACGGAAAAGCGAAACAGCGCGCGCCCTTCGTCGGTGTATGTGACCGGAGTCTCTGCCGCGGCCGGTTCCGCGCCCCACATCCACAAACTCGCGCAGGCAGCAAGGGCTGAGCCCAATAAAATACGCATATCTCAATAGCCTGATGGTTTCTCTGCCATCAGATTGAACGCGGACCTGCAGCTTTGTCCAGTACGCGTTTGACAGGACAACAAAAAACCCGCGCCGGGAGCTTCCCCGGCGCGGGTCAAATGCCTCTGGCATAAAGCCAATCAGGTACGGGCGTCGCCCACCAGTTTCCACAGCGCGGGGATCATCAGTGCGGCCAGGGCCAGCTTGAGTGCATCGCCCACAAGGAAGTTGGTCAGACCCCATTTCAGAATCGGCTGATCCCAGCCAAGCACATGGCCCAGCCACAACACGCCCGGCACATAGATCAGAGCATTGGCCAGCAGCAGCGCAAGCGCCAGCTTGCCGGCCGAGCGGTCCCAGCCGCGAGCCGCCAGCGCGCCCAGCAGAACGGTCGCCAGCAGGTAGCCCACCAAATAGCCGCCACTGCCGCCCATCATGTAGGTCAGACCGAATTTTTCAGCCGAGGAGTTTGCGAACACGTCAAACCCCAGCGCACCGATCAGCAGATAGCCCAGCATGGTGACAAGGCCCAGACGCGCGCCATAGGCCGTGCCGATGGTCAGAACGGCAAAGGTACCCATGGTGATCGGAACCGGCCACATCGGAACCTTGATCTTGGCGGCGACGGCCAGCGCCAGAATCCCCAGAGCGACCAGAACAACCTGTTTAACGCGCAGCGCGGTACCTTCGCGCGGGCCGATTGCTTCGGCCAGAACATTCGTTTGCATTTTTGTTTCTCCACATTCCAACGGCTTTGCGGGCGCAGCATTGCCTGCACTACGCCGCGACCGCAAGCAGATTGCGCTATCGCAGCCGGTAATCTGTCTCCATTTCATAGGATTTTCGCGGTCCGGAAACTGTCCAGCGGACGCTCCAGCGCGGCCAATCCGTAAAGTCGTATAATGCATCATAGCTGTCCGGCGGGCAATCATGGTGATCCGCCGCATGCGGCAGGCCAAGCTTCAGATTGTGAAAAAACCGCCCGTCGTCGAAGTGAACGGCAACCATATCGCCCGCATCGTGCCACTGGTACCGCCGCGTGCCCTTGATCGCAGGCTGACCCGGCAGATGCAGCGTGACGTCCTCATCGTAGATCAACCCGTCCTGCCCCGCGCTCAACCGGGCGTGACCCTCGGCCATGAAGGTGTGGCCGGCCCTGGCGTCGCGGATAGTGCGTTTCATGTCCCACGTGCCGATGAAGTCCGAGATTTGGCTCGGCAAACTCACTCGGAATAGGTCCCGTCCGTGATATCGCCACCATCACCGACAAAACGGATCGTGTCGCCGCTCTGCAATACGTCATAGCAGGCCCAGATGTCAGATGGCGGCCATTGCGAGCAATAGCGGTCCCCCCGCACAGCCCATCTGCCCGAGCTGGGACCGCCCGAGAAATACTGCGTCGACATATGTTCATCGAAGGTTTGCGACACGCCCTGCCCATAGTCCAGCCGCTTACCGGACAGTGCCGTCAGGATTTCCTCGCCGGTCAGCTGCGTGAACTCCGCTGCTGCCAAACCTCCGGGCCACAGGGCCAAAATCAGGGCAAACCGTCTCATATTCGCACTCGCGCCTTGTTCGTTGGCCTGCGCGGGTTTAAACCCCGCCGCATCGCCTCTTGCCAAATCACAATAAGGTGCCGCTGCCAATGATTCCACGCTATTCCCGCCCCGACATGGTCGCCATCTGGTCGCCCGAATCCAAGTTCCGCATCTGGTACGAGATTGAGGCGCATGCCTGCGACGCCATGGCGGATCTGGGCGTCATCCCGCGCGAGAATGCCGAGGCCGTGTGGAAAGCCAAGGATGCGGAGTTTGACGTGGCCCGCATCGATGAGATCGAGGCCGTGACCAAGCACGACGTCATCGCCTTTCTGACCCATCTGGCCGAACATGTGGGCAGCGAAGAGGCGCGGTTCGTGCATCAGGGCATGACCTCTTCGGATGTGCTGGACACCTGCCTGAACGTGCAACTGACCCGCGCCGCCGATCTGCTGATTGCCGATCTCGAAGGCTTGCTGGCCGCCCTGAAACGCCGCGCGATCGAACATAAGGACACCATCCGCATCGGCCGCAGCCACGGCATTCATGCCGAGCCCACCACCATGGGCCTGACCTTCGCGCGCTTCTATGCCGAGATGGACCGCAACCTGTCCCGGATGCGCGACGCCCGGGCCGAGATCGCCACCGGCGCCATCAGCGGCGCGGTCGGCACATTTGCCAATATCGACCCGCAGGTCGAGGAACATGTCTGCGACAAGCTGGGTCTGGTGCCCGAACCGATCAGCACGCAGGTCATCCCCCGCGACCGCCACGCGGCATTCTTTGCCACGCTGGGCGTCATCGCCAGCAGCATCGAAAACATCGCCATAGAAATCCGCCACATGCAACGGACCGAGGTGCTGGAGGGGGCCGAATTCTTCTCGATGGGTCAAAAGGGCTCCTCGGCCATGCCGCACAAGAAGAACCCGGTGCTGACCGAGAACCTGACCGGGCTGGCCCGCATGGTCCGCGCCGCAGTGATCCCGGCGATGGAGAACGTGGCGCTCTGGCACGAGCGCGATATCTCGCATTCCTCGGTCGAGCGTATGATCGGGCCGGACGCTACTATCACGCTGGATTTTGCGCTGACCCGCCTGACCGGTGTGATCGACAAGATGCTGATCTTCCCCGAGAACATGATCGAGAACATGAACAAGTTCCCCGGCCTTGTGATGAGCCAGCGGGTGCTGCTGGCGCTGACCCAGGCCGGTGTCAGCCGCGAAGATGCCTATGCTATGGTCCAGCGCAACGCGCTGAAGGTTTGGGAACACCGCACCGATTTCAAAGAGGAACTGCTGGCCGACGCGGATGTCACAGCCGCGCTGAGCCCCGCAGAGATCGAAGAGAAATTCGACCTCGGCTATCACACCAAGCACGTCGATACGATCTTCGCGCGCGTGTTCGGCGAATAAAAGGCCAGCAATACCAGACCGATCCAAAGGCCCGGGCCGCTGCACGCAGCCCGGGCCTTGTTCTTTTGCCAGATGGTCTGAAATCAGGTATTCTCAGATCAGATTTCTTATCGGAGAGGCACCATGGTCCGTACCATTCTCTGCTCATTCGCCTTGATCTGTGTGGCGTCCGCAGGCATCGCCTGCAGCGGGCATTCCAAACAAACCCAGTCCTGCGCGCCCGGCTCGTTCTGGGACAGCGAAAGCCAAACCTGCATGAAAATTGTCAATAGCTGACATTTTTCTGTCCTGCATGTGAATAAACGCGACCGGGCGGGTGTTAGCTTTTCTGAAGATCACACTATGATTTCTAAAAGCAGCCCTGAGACCGGAGTAGTATAATGCGCCTCATTTTAGCTTCTGCAATTGCCTTCCAAGCCTTTGCCTTTGCCCCTTATGTTCACGCCGCAGGTGGTGACAGCAACCCGCCCAAGCCCACCAACACCACCAAAAAGTGTCTGTTCGGGCGCGTTTATGACAAAGACCGCGGGCGGTGCGTGAAGCCGAACAAGACCAATTTCACCGAAGATCAACTCTATGACGCGATGCGCGAACTGGCCTATGACGGGCAGTTCGAAAACGCGCAGGACATTCTGCGCATCATGGACCAGAATGACGACCGCGTTCTGACCTATTGGGGCTTCACCTATCGCAAAATGGGTGAGCTCGAGATGGCGAATGTGTTCTACCAGAACGCCATCGACAAGAACCCCGACAATATTCTGGCGCGCAGCTATATGGGCCAGGGCTTTGTGTCCGAGGGCAAAACCGATCTGGCCATCGCGCAATGGCGCGAGATCAAGGCCCGTGGCGGTGAAGGCACCTGGGCCGAAGCCTCTTTGCGTGAGGCGATCAGAACGGGTCTGACCTATAGCTACTAGGCTTCAGTCTTTCTTTACCCGATTCCCCCTAATCTGCCTGTGGAACAGAGTTTTGGCACCACAGGCAGATGCAGGATTCAAACGCATTGATACAAATGGCACCGGGGCAATCCGCGCCGGTCGCCGATCCGGCGGATGACGCGCCGCGTGTCGTTGCCCGGGCATTGAACAACCGGGAAAAGGCCGCCGTTGTCGTGCGTCTTCTGTTGAACGAAGGCGCGGATATTCCGCTGGAAGAGCTGCCCGACGATCTGCAGGAAAAACTGACCCACCAGCTTGGGCAAATGGGTCTGGTGGACCGCGTGACGCTTGATGCGGTGGCGCGGGAATTCGGCGATGCGCTCGACAGTGTCGGATTGGCATTTCCCCACGGGCTGGCCGGGGCGCTGGACGCGGTGAACGGCAAGATCGCACCAACCACCGCCGCCCGCCTGCGCAAAGTGGCCGGGGTGCGCCAGATCGGCGATCCATGGCAGCGATTGCGCGATATCGGGGTCGAGGATCTGGCCGCGATGGCACAGGCCGAAAGCACCGAGGTCGCGGCGGTGATGCTATCCAAACTGGACACGGCCAAAGCGGCGCAGATGCTGGGCCACCTGCCCGGCCCGGTGGCGCGGCGGATCACCTATGCTGTTTCCAAAACCGCAAATGTCACGCCCGATGCAGTCGAACGCATTGGCTGGTCTCTGGCCGCGCAACTGGATCAACGCCCCGCTCAGGCCTTTGCCGACGACCCAGGCGCGCGGGTCGGCGCGATCCTGAACCAGTCTGCCGCCTCGACCCGGGATGGCTTGTTGGATGCGCTTGACGAAGAGGATGCCGATTTTGCCAGCGTGGTGCGCCAGTCGCTGTTTACTTTCGCCCATATCGCAACACGCATTGCGCCCCGTGACGTACCCGCGATCCTTCGCGAAGTTGAACAACCCGTTCTGATCACCGCCCTGGCCGGTGCCGCTGCCGAGGATGACCAGGCCTCGGTCGAGTTTGTGCTGTCCAACATCTCCTCGCGCATGGCGGATAACCTGCGCGAGGAGATGGGTGAGCGCGGCCGTGTCAAACGGGCCGAGGCCGAGGACGCGATGACACAGATCGTAACCGCGATTCAGAATTTGGCCGGCGAAGGCGCGATCACCCTGATCGAACCCGAAACCGAGGAGGAAGACGTTTAACAAAACCCGGCGTATCGGCCCGTTACTCCCTCCGCCCTCGATGCGCGCTTGAGGTTGAAAGCGACGGGTTGTATGTCTGGGCCAACAATTCGCAACACGCGGTGAGACGCCTTTATGCCCGTCGAAAAGTCGGAGCTCAGCCGGTTTGAGCTTGGAAAGTACTATGCCACCAGTTTGTTCCTGAAAGGGCTGATCGGCGCAATGCGTCTGCTGCCCTACGAACGGCGCATCGCAACGATGGGTGCGCTGGCGCGCGGTGTGACCCCTCTGATCGGCTTCACCAACCGGGTGCGGCGGAACCTGAAACTCACCTGCCCTGACCTGCCCGAGGCCGAGGTCAAACGCATCTGCCGCGCGGTTCCCGACAATGCCGGGCGCGCGATCATGGAACATTTCTCGCCCGAGGATTTCACCAAGCGCCAAAGCACCGCCAAAGTGTCCGGTCCGGGGGTCGAGGCTTTTGACGCTGCTGTCGCCGAAGGCCGCCCGATCATGATGATCACAGCCCATTTCGGCCACTACCTGGCGGCCCGCGTCGCCCTGCAAACCCGCACCGGCAAGCCGATCGGCTGCCTTTATCGCCGAATGGCCAACCCCTATTTCAACGATGCCTATGTCGAAGCGTTCTACAAAACCGGCGCGCCCATGTTCGAACAAGGCCGCCGGGGCATGGTCGAAATGGTCCGGTCGCTGAAGAAAGCTGGCATTATCGCCATCGTTTCGGACCTGCACGCCCAAGGCGGTGAAGAGCTGATGTTCTTCGGCAAACCGGCGGTCACGTCCGTTTTGAATGCCGAGTTGGCAATCAAATACAACGCCGTGCTGATCCCGTGCTACGCGGTGCGGCAACCCAATGGCATCGATTTCGATATCGTCCTGCATGAACCGGTTCCGCACACCGACGCAAAGACAATGACTCAGTTCACCAATGACGATCTTGAGAAGATGGTCCGCCAGCACATGGGTCAATGGTTCTGGATTCACCGCCGCTGGAAAAGCTGGAACGGGCTGGGCGTGCACCCCAAGGACATGCCCTGATCACTTGACCCGCGTGGCCGCCACGATCGGCCCGTGCCCGACCCGCTGCACCAGAACAACCGCCGGCAGGTCCGACGCCAAGGTGGCCGAGAATTGTTGCGGGGCCACCCCATCCCATCGACCGGCCACCTGCCAGCTTTCAACCACATTGGCATAGTCCAGCTCATGCCCCGCCAACTCTCCCCGACGGATCGAGGCATGGCGCATCGGGGTATACTGCACGACGCGGATGTCAAAACTTTCGCCCTCGGGCATTTCAACCGGCGTCACATCCACCGTCAAATCGTTGCCGGACCGAACCGCAGTGACATAGGCCTCGGCGGCGGCTGTCAGATGGGCATCGATCAGGCGGTTCACCTCACCCGCCTTTGCCCCAACGACATCCTGCTCGCCGTTTATGACCATCTGCGGCGTATAGATCATCGACCGCCCACCCTGCCGCGCATAGGCGCGCTGCCGCATCGCGTGATCGGGGTCGGCAAATTCATCCTTCCAGCCGATATAGTCCCAATAGTCTACATGCAGGGCCAGACCGATCACATCATCCCGCTGTGCCAGATCATGCATGATCGCGTCCGCAGGCGGACAGGACGAACATCCCTGCGAGGTGAACAACTCGATCACGACCGGATCCTCTTCGGCTGTGGCCGGAAGGGTAAACAACAGGGATGCGGCTGCCGCTGTGGCAATGGCTTTCAGCATAATGGGTCTCGGCTTGGTTCAGTGCTTCAAGGTGTACTGACTCTGCCGTTCAACCACCAATCAACGTTTCTTGAGACATATCCGTCCTGCTGCAACATATTTGTGCACAATGGTATGCAGTTTTCGACCCGAAGCCCCCTCGCAAAGCTTGAACCGAACACAAACGTGGTACAGATAACGTGCAGCGAATCCCGCGTTCCAAGTCATTTGAGAGGGAGGCCATTAGATGCCAATCAAAGTTGGACACGATACAGCCAGGGCTCGGCGCAGCCTGAATGTAAATGGCAGATTGATCGATTATTATTCAATTCCCGCCGCGCAAGAAGCCGGTCTGGGAGATTTCTCGAAACTTCCCGCTGCTTTGAAAGTCGTTCTGGAAAACATGCTGCGATTCGAGGATCAGGGGTTCTCGGTCTCGGTCGACGACATCAAAGCGTTCGGCGAATGGGCCGCCAATGGCGGCAAGAACCCGCGCGAGATCGCATACCGCCCTGCACGCGTTCTGATGCAGGATTTCACCGGCGTTCCGGCTGTGGTCGATCTGGCCGCGATGCGCGACGGCATCAAAGGGTTGGGTGGCGACGCGCAGAAGATCAACCCGCTGAACCCGGTCGATCTGGTCATCGACCACTCGGTCATGATCGACGAATTCGGCAACCCGCGCGCATTCCAGATGAACGTGGATCGCGAATATGAACGTAACATGGAACGCTACCAGTTCCTGAAATGGGGCCAGAACGCGTTCAACAATTTCCGCGTTGTGCCGCCGGGCACCGGCATCTGCCATCAGGTGAACCTGGAATATCTGGCCCAGACCGTCTGGACCGACACCGACCAGAACGGCGGAGAGGTTGCCTATCCCGATACGCTGGTCGGCACCGACAGCCACACCACCATGGTCAACGGCATGGCCGTTCTGGGCTGGGGTGTCGGCGGGATCGAGGCTGAGGCCGCGATGCTGGGCCAGCCGATCTCGATGCTGATCCCCGAGGTTGTGGGCTTTGAACTGACAGGTGCGATGGTCGAAGGCACCACGGGTACAGACCTTGTGCTGAAGGTCGTGGAAATGCTGCGTGAGAAGGGTGTTGTTGGAAAATTCGTCGAATTCTACGGCGAAGGTCTGGACCGCCTGCCGCTCGCCGACCGGGCGACCATCGCCAACATGGCACCGGAATACGGCGCGACCTGCGGTTTCTTCCCCATCGACGGTGAAACCCTGCGCTACATGCGCAACACCGGCCGCGACGAAGACCGGATTGCTCTGGTCGAGGCCTATGCCAAGGAAAACGGCTTCTGGCGCGGCGCGGACTATGCGCCGGTTTATACGGACACCCTGAGCCTCGACATGGGCACTATCGTTCCCGCGATCTCTGGCCCGAAACGCCCGCAGGACTATGTCGCCCTGACCGACGCCAAGGCCGCCTTTACCAAAGAGATGGCCGAAACCTTCAAACGCCCCATGGGCAAGGAAGTCGCCGTCAAAGGCGAGGATCACACGATGGAATCGGGCAAGGTCGTGATCGCCTCGATTACCTCGTGCACAAACACCTCGAACCCGTATGTGATGATCGGCGCGGGTCTGGTGGCGCGCAAAGCCGCCGCGCTGGGGCTGGATCGCAAACCGTGGGTCAAAACCTCGCTGGCACCGGGATCGCAGGTCGTGTCAGCTTATCTCGAGGCTGCGGGCCTGCAGGACGATCTGGACAAGATCGGCTTCAACCTCGTGGGCTACGGCTGCACCACCTGTATCGGCAACTCCGGCCCGATTCAGGCCGAGATTTCCGATGCGATAGCTGAGGGCGATCTGGTCGCCACCTCGGTTCTGTCGGGCAACCGGAACTTCGAGGGCCGGATTTCACCGGATGTGCGCGCCAACTATCTGGCCTCGCCGCCGTTGGTCGTGGTCTACGCGCTGGCCGGGACGCTGGACATCGACCTGACCTCGGAACCGATTGGTCAGGACAAGGACGGCAATGATGTCTACATGAAAGACATCTGGCCGAATCAGAAGGAAATCGCTGATCTGGTTCAGGAAACCGTCACCCGCGAGGCGTTCCAGACCAAATACGCGGACGTCTTCAAAGGCGACGAGAAATGGCAGAGCGTCGATGTTCCGCAACAGGAGACCTATGACTGGCCGCCGACCTCGACCTATATCCAGAACCCACCCTATTTTCAGGGGATGGGGCCCGAGCCGGGCACGATCTCGAATATCGACGGGGCCAAGGTTCTGCTGATCCTTGGCGATATGATCACCACCGACCACATCTCGCCCGCCGGGTCCTTTGCGACGACCACGCCGGCCGGAAAGTACCTGACCGACCGTCAGGTGCAGCCGCGCGAGTTCAACTCCTACGGCTCGCGCCGCGGCAACCACGAGGTCATGATGCGTGGCACTTTCGCCAATATCCGCGTCAAGAACGAGATGCTGGATGGTGTCGAAGGCGGCTATACCTTGGGTCCGGACGGTCAGCAGACCTCGGTCTATGAGGCGTCGATGGCGCATCAGGCCAATGGCACTCCGCTGGTGGTATTCGGCGGCGAGCAGTATGGCGCGGGGTCCTCGCGCGACTGGGCTGCCAAGGGCACCGCACTGTTGGGCGTCAAGGCCGTGATTGCCGAAAGCTTTGAGCGTATCCACCGCTCGAACCTAGTTGGCATGGGCGTGATCCCGTTCGAGTTCACCGGCGGCGACACCCGCAAGACGCTGGGCCTGAAGGGGGACGAAACCGTCTCGATCCACGGTCTGGACTCGGTAGAACCGCTGCAAGAGGTCCCCTGCACCATCGTCTACGGCGATGGGACCGAGAAGACCATCACCCTGAAATGCCGGATCGATACCGCGCCCGAGATCGAATACATCGAAAACGGTGGCGTGCTGCAGTATGTGCTGAGGAATCTGGCGAAAGCGGACTGACGCAACAGCACCACCTTTTTGAGTCGCAACAAACCCTGTCAATGGCGGGGTTTGTTACTTTACCGAATTCACCCTTTGGGTGATACGTACCCAATAATTCAATTAAAAAGGGTACGTTAAATGGCACTTTCCACCGAACAGCAAATGCTGGTCGAACAACGCTTGAGCAACGAAAAGAAATCGACGGTCGTCGCTTATTTGCTTTGGCTCTTTCTTGGCGGGCTTGGTGGGCACCGCTTTTACCTTGGGCGCACCGGCACTGCGATTACGATGCTGATCCTGTTTGTTGTCGGCTGGGCAACCGCCGCATTGGTGGTTGGTCTTGCACTGCTGATCCCACTGGGGATCTGGATGCTTGTTGATGCATTCCTGATACCGGGCATGATCAGTCAGGACGCAAACGCCAAACGTACGGCAATCGCCAATGAAGTTGCTGTGATGTCCGGCGGCAGTTAATCTTGCCAGGCGGCGGCGTCAGCCACCCGCCGCCTTTTCCAGCGCAGGCCGGATCGTGCTTTCGATGACGCGTTGGGTGATCGGCCCGGCAAAGCGCAGGATGACCGTGCCTTGGCCGTCGATCACATAGGTTTCGGGCACGCCGTAAAGACCCCAGTCCAGTGCCATGCGCCCTTGCTCGTCCCGGCCGATCGCCTCGTAGGGATCGCCCAGTTCGGTCAGAAATCCTTCGGCGTTGTCCAGCTTGTCTTTGTAGTTGATGCCGTAGACCGGGATACCTTCCTGCGACAGCGCCTCGAGGTTGGGGTGTTCGGCGCGGCAGGGCGCGCACCAGCTGGCCCAGTAGTTGACCAGCTTGACCTCTCCGTCGCGCAGCGTGGCGTCGTCAAACATTTGCTTGCCGGGGAATTCGGTCAGGACAACGGGCGGTGCGGGCTGGCCTTCGCGGGCCGACGGCAGCGCGTTGGGGTCATCGCGGAACATCCCGATCCCCGCCAGAACGGCGAATGCGCCGAAGATCAGCGGCGGCGCGATCATCAGGGGTGAGACTTTAACCATTGCGCGTAATCCTTTGTTCGACCTTCTCCATCTCGGCCCGCACCTTGCGACCGCGCATGATACTGAACGCGACCAGCGCCACCAGCAAGAGGATGGATGCCGCGTAAGACGACAGGACAGCGTCCGCATATTTTCCAAGATCGGGGATCATCCGCCCACCCTTTCCCGCGCCAGCAGCGCCTTGATCCGGCGCGCGCGAATTTCAGTACCGGTGCGATACAGGACCAGCGCAACGAACAGCAATACAAAGCCGATGATGCAGATCAGCAGCGGGTAGAAGAAGATGTTGCTGACCTTTTCCTCGGTATCCGTGCCGGTAACGGCTCCGGCCCGCATGACCGACGCGCCCTGATGCAGGCCCTGATTCCAGAAATTTACCGCGTAACGGCTGAGGATCGCAAAGACCGAGCCCACCAGACACAGGACCGAGGTCAGGTCGGCTGCGGTGTCGGGGTCCTCGATCGCTTCCCACAGGGCGACGTAGCCCAGGTAGAATAGGAACAGGATCAGGAACGAGGTCAGGCGAGGGTCCCAGGCCCACCAGGTGCCCCACATCGGTTGCCCCCAGATCGCGCCTGTGGCCAGCGCGATCAGGGTCATGACGATGCCGACAGGGGCCGCAGCCCGGGCGGCCAGCGCGCTGACATGGTGACGCCGCACCAGCCAGACCAGCGAGGTTGCCAGCATCATCAGCCAGCAATTGATCGCCATCAGCGCCGCCGGAACGTGCAGGTAAATGATCTTGACCGTCGAGCCCTGCTTGTAGTCATCCGGCGTGAAGAAGAACCCCCAGACCAGACCGACCACGATACAGGCCGCCGAAGTGATCCAGAAGAACGGCAGGACACGCTCGCTGGTCGCGAGGAACTTTCGCGGGTTGGCGTATTCCCAGAGGGCGTTGGCTTTGGCTGCGATTGACATGGGCCTTATCTAGTCCGACTCGGGTGTGTTCTCAATTGACCTCGGTCAATCTTGTGGCGCTTCACCGCAGATTGATCCGCAGCACGGCGGCGCTGGCAAAAGGCAGCAGGGCGATGGTAGCCGCCGTGATCCCGGCCAGCATCAGCAGCGGGGTCTGAACCTCCATCCCCACTGCGCCGCGGCGGGCGACTTCGGCTCCGAAAATAAGGGTTGGGACGTAAAGCGGCAACACCAGCAATGACAGCAGCAGTCCGCCGCGCTTCAGACCCACCGTCAGGGCCGCGCCGAAGGTGCCGATCACGCTCATGGCCGGGGTGCCGATCAGCAGCGATATCACCAGCCAGGTGAAACCCGGCACCGGCAGGTTCAAAAGCACGCCCAGAAACGGGGCGGCCAGCACCAGCGGCAGTCCGGTTGTCAGCCAATGGGCCAGCGCTTTGATCGAGACAACGGACTCGAGCGGCAACGGCGCCGTAGCCAGAAGATCCAGCGAGCCGTCCTCCCAATCCAGCGCCAGCAGGCGGTCCAGCGACAACAGGCAGGCCAGCAATGCGCCCAGCCACAGAACGCCGGGGGCAATGGTCGACAACAGGGACGATTGCGGGCCGACGGCAAAGGGCACCAGAACCGTGACGATCAGGAAAAAGGCCAGCCCCAACCCAAAGCCGCCCCCGGCGCGGAAGGCCAGTTTCAGGTCGCGCAGCAGCAGGGCGATCACAGGAAACCTCCGTCGAAATCATCGATGGGTTTGGGTTTGGCCTTGTTGGGGCCGACATCCAGAACCTCACCATCCAGGCCGAGGTCGATATGAGTGGCGATCAGGGCCGAGCCGCCCTGCCCCAGATGCGCGCGCACTGCGTCGGCGAACATCTGCACCGCGTCACGGTCCAGCGATACGGTGGGTTCGTCCAGCATCCAGATCGGACGGCCCGTGACCAGCATCCGCGCCAGCCCCAGGCGACGTTTCTGCCCCGCCGACAGGTTTCCCGCATGGCGGTCGGACAGATCGTTCAGGGCAAAGGCGTCAAGTGCGGGCTGGATCGTATTGGTACCAAAGACCGAGGCCCAGAAGCTGAGATTTTCAACCACGGTCAAAGTGGGTTTCAGGCCGTCGGAATGCGATGCATAGGCGATCTGATCCTCGGCTCCTTCGATCTGCCCTTCCAGTGGCGGCTGCAACCCGGCCAGCGTTCGCAGCAAGGTTGTCTTGCCGATCCCGTTCGGACCGCGCAGGATCAGCGCCTTGCCGGGGTGGAGCGTGAAGCTCAACCCTTCAAGCACGGGAACGCCGCCGCGGGTGATGGCCAGATCGGTCACAATCAGTGTCATATCGCCCGCTTAGCGGATTGTGTGGGCGGACAAAAGGACGGAATTGCCGCAGAGTGGCGAGGGTTGGTTTGTTTGGTTAGGGCAGAGCGAGGGGCCAGCCCCTCGCGCTCCCCGGGATATTTTTGGCCAGATGAAGATGGGATCCCTCAGACCGGGATCAGGGCGAGGGCGACGCGGCGGCCTTCGGAGAGTAGCACGTTATAGGTGCGGCAGGCGGCGGGGGAGTTCATGATCTCGACGCCGATGCCGACCTCTTCCAGCGTTGCGCGCAGGTCAGGCGGGATGCGCGTCAGGTCTTTGCCGGTGCCGATGAACAAGACGTCGATGTGATCCGCAAGTTGCAGCAGCGGCGGTTGGTCATTAAAGCCGCCCCACCCTGTTGTCCCGGTTGGGCCGGTCAGAACCGGGCCGTCGTGGACCTGTCCGCCGATGCGGAAGAAGCCGGGGCCGTAGCCATCGACCGGAACTGCATTGTTATATGTGATCTCGTTCAGGCGCATGTAGCGGTTCTAGCCCCAAAGCGGCAGGCCCGACAAGGCCGCCAGTGCGATGGCCAGATAGGCCGCCGCGCGGTAAAGCCGTTCATGCTCGGGGTGGAACATCCATCCGCCCAGCCAGTTCCCCGCCAGATTCGGGATGGCCAGAGCGAGCCCCAGCGCCGCGGTAGCCCAGGTCACCCGCCCGATCCCGGTCAGATAGCCGAGCAGCAGGAAATCAAACGCAAAGAGGAACAGCAGGATCGTGGCGCGGATCACCTGCACTGGCAGCGGGCGGGACATGTAGAACAGGATCACAGCCGGCCCCGGCAAACCCGCGACACCGCCCAGAAACCCTGCAGCGGCGCCGATCCCGGCGACCATCGCGCGGCGGACCCGGCCGCTATACCTGAGCCCCAATATCAGAACGGCGAGCATGAAAAGCGCCAGCAGGCTGACCGCGTATCGAAACACCTCGGGGTCGACCCGTGTCAGCACCCATAGGCCCAGGGGCAAAACCACGGCGCATCCGCCGACCAACCGGGTCAAGTCGCCCTTGTCCACGTCGGCCCAGGCGCGGCGCAGGTTGGGCAGCGGGCCGAAGATGTCCATGATGGTCAGGCCGATTAGCGCGCCGAACGGGCCAAGATGCGGGGTTGCGATGGGAAGGAAAACCAGCGCGGTTCCGAAGCCGGAAAACCCGCGTACGACGCCACCCAGAAAGGCTGCGAAAAAGATAATGGCCAGCCCGGCAGGGGGCTGGCCAAAGAGCTCAGGCATCGACGTTGGCAAACTGGTTGCCCGCCGTGTTCGACGGTTTCGACCAGTCGCGCTTGACCCCCAGCCACAGCAGGATGGTCGAGGCCACGAAGACCGAGGAATAGGTTCCCACGATCACGCCCCAGATCATCGCGAAGACGAACCCCCGGATCACGTCCCCGCCCAGAACATAGAGCGAGATCAGCGCCAGCAGCGTCGTGACCGAGGTCATGACCGTCCGGCTGAGCGTTTCGTTGATCGAGATGTTCAGGACCTCTTTCAGGTCTTTCTTTTTGTATTTCCGCAGGTTCTCTCGCACCCGGTCGAACACGACCACAGTGTCGTTCAGCGAGTAGCCCACGATGGTCAGCAGCGCCGCGATGATCGCCAGATCGAAGCGTATCTGAAGTTCCGAGAAAATGCCGATGGTCAGGATCACGTCATGCACAAGTGCGGCCACTGCCCCCAGCGCGAACTGCCATTCGAAGCGCAGCCAGATGTAGACCAGCACCGCGCCAATCGCCAAGGCGACGGCAATCACGGCGGTCTGGATCAACTCGCCCGACACTTTGGGGCCAACGGATTCGACCGACACGAACTGAATGTCGGGGACGGCGAGTTTCAGCGCCTCTTCCACCGCGGTCACGGTTGCGGCAGAGACGGCCTCGGCATCTTCCTGCGCCTGAATGCGGATCATTGCCACGTTTTCGTCCGGCCCGAAGGTCGGATCGAAAATCTCGGTAATGGTCACATCGCCCAGTTCCAGCGGCGAGATTGCATCGCGATAGGCCCCTACATCGATTTCCTGCGCACTTTGGGTGCGGATCGTGGTGCCGCCCCGGAAGTCGATGCCGAAATTCAGACCCTGCAGCAGGAACGACCCGAAGGCCAAAACCATCAGCAGGCCCGAGATACCCAGCCAGACCTTCCAGCGGCTGAAGAAATCGAACGAGGTGTTTTGCGGTACGAGTTTCAGTCTCATGTCAAACCTCGATCATTTTCGGACGGCGGCGTTCGAACCACATCACGATCATCAGGCGCGTCACGAAGATCGCGGTGAAGACCGAGGTCAGAATGCCCAGACCCAGAGTGATGGCGAAGCCGCGCACGGGGCCGCTGCCCATGGCGAACAGGATGGTCGCGGTGATGAACGTGGTGACGTTGGCGTCCAGAATGGCCGACAGCGCCTTTTCATAGCCCAGTTCGATGGCACGCGCCGGGCCCTTGGCGGATTTCAGTTCCTCGCGGATACGCTCGAAAATCAGCACGTTGGCGTCCACCGCCATACCAACCGTCAGCACGATGCCGGCGATCCCTGGCAGGGTCAGCGTGGCCCCGATCAGAGACAGCAGCCCGAACAGCAGGCCGACGTTGATGATCAGCGCGATGTTGGCGAAGATGCCGAACAGACCGTAGCTGAGCGCCATGAAGACCAGAACGGCAACGAAAGCCACGATAGTCGCCACCTTACCGGCGTCGATACTGTCCTGCCCCAGTTCCGGGCCGATGGTGCGCTCTTCCAGGAACTCCAGCCCCGCAGGCAGCGCACCAGCGCGCAGCAGGACGGCCAGATTGGTGCTTTCCTCGACGGTGAAATTGCCGGTGATGATGCCCGAACCGCCCGGAATATGGCTTTGGATCACGGGGGCCGAGATCACTTCGTCATCCAGAACGATTGCGAAGGGCTCGCCAATGTTTTCCAGCGTGTAGTCGCCGAACTTCCGTGCGCCGGATGTGTTGAAGCGAAAGTTAACCGCCGGGCGTCCGTTCTGGTCGAAGGATGGCTGCGCATCGACAAGTTCTTCGCCCGTTACAACGGGGGCTGCGTCAAGCGTGTAGTAGAACCCTTGCTCATCAATCGAAGGCACAACTTTTTCACCTGGACGAGGTATTACGTCCGGGTCGGTGCCGCGACCTTCAACCGGATTAAACGTCAATTGCGCGGTCGTGCCGATGATCTCTTTCAGCTCACCCGCGCTGCCAATGCCCGGCACCTGAATCAGAATCCGGTCGGCGCCCTGACGCTGAATCGTAGGTTCGCGCGTCCCGACCTCATCAATCCGGCGGCGGATGATCTCGAGCGCCTGACGTACCGTCCGGTCGTCCGAGGCGAGTTTCTCGGCATCCGTCAGTTGAACGATAATCGTGTCACCTTCGGCGCGGGCCTCGATATCGGTTGAACCAACGCCGGTCAGGGTCTGAATCTGACGGGCCAGTCCACGCACAACCTCCAGCGCGCGGGACATGCCTTCGGGCTGGCTGATGCGAACGCGAATCTCATCCGGGGCCGAGTCCTGTTTGCGGATCGTGCCCACGGTCGCACGCTCATCCCGCAGCGCATCACGGATTTCGGGCCACATCGCCTCCATCCGGGATTCGTAGACATCGCCGACCTGCACTTCGGCCAACAGATGCGCGCCGCCGCGCAGATCAAGGCCCAGATTGACCAGAGACGACGGCATCCAGTTCGGCCATTGCGCGGCCTCTGCCTGCATCTCGGGCGTGTCGATCCCCAGCTCAATCGCGGCCTTGGCGTCGTTCGATTGCTCGACGCGCGTGTAAAACGCATTCGGCAGGGCCAGAAGCAGGCCGGTCACACAGACCAGCCAGATCAGGACCCGCTTCCAGGTGTCAATTTGCAGCATTACCCTGCCTTTTTAAGAGGTTGTAGGGCGAACTTACTTCGCGGGCTCGGTCTTGTTCAGAACCTGAGCGATGGTCGATTTGACCACGCGCACCTTCACACCATCGGCGATCTCGACCTCGATCTCGTTTTCGCCTTCCTTGACCTTGGAAACCTTGCCAATCATCCCGCCCTGCGTGACAACCTGATCGCCCCGGCGCACGGCCTCGACCATGGCCTGATGTTCCTTCATCTTCTTCTGCTGCGGACGGATCAGCAGGAAATACATGATCGCGAAGATCAGGATCAGCGGGAGAAACTGGGCGATTGCGCCACCTTCCATGGGATATTCCTTTTGTTTTGGATTGCGGCACCGTTCCGCAAATTTGGCCGGAACCTATGCGCAGATATGCGCGTTTGCAAGCAAAGGCGGCGCAGTGTCTCACCCGGCACCCGCCTTGACACACAAAGATGCCCCGGACCGTTGCAGATATGCCCTAGGCGCAAGGAACATCTGGGATATAGTCAGGCGACAGGAGGGGCAATGGCACATCTTCACAAACCCTTGCGAATGCTGGCGCTTTTGCTTGCGTTGACCCTGTCTGTCGTGATGCAGCCCCTGCCCGGACAGGCGCAGGAAACACAGGCTGACGCGCCTGCGGCATCGGACACCCAATCCGACGTTTTCAAAGCCCCGGTCATCGTCGATGGCGATACGCTGTTCCACCTGCGGGGTTCCAGCGCCCTGCCCGCAAGTGAACGCGCCGAAAACGTCCAGAACAGAATTATCGAAGTTGCCGAGGCCTCGGACAATCCGGATGTGACCGTCACCTATGAGGATACCGATCTGGGCACCCGCATTCTGGTTGATGGCGTCTCGGTGTCGATCGTCACCGTCGCGGATGCGGAACTGGACCAGATGGAGCTGGACGTCCTCGGCTTCCTGCACGGTGAGGCCATCAAAGAGGCCATCGTCGCCTACCGCGCCAACCGGACCGAACAGGCGCGCGTCTCGGGCGCGATTGAGGCCGCCGCCTGGACCATCGGGTTCGCCCTGTTCGTTGTCGCCATTCTGTGGCTGCACCGCCGGATCCGGCGGCGTACCCTAAGGTTTGTCAAACGCCATCTGAAGGATGTGGAAACCGCCACCGCCAAAAGCGTACAGGCCGAAGCCATTGCCGCGCTGGTCAGATACGGTTTGAATTTCGTGCTGCTGGTCGTCTTCTTTCTGGGCTTTTACTACTACCTGTCCTTCGTCCTGCTGGCCTTTGCCGAGACCCGGTATTTCGCGCAACTGCTGCTGACCTACCTGACCGAGCCGGTCCTGCTGATCTTCAAGGGCGTTCTCAGCTATATCCCGAACATGATCATGCTGGCGCTGATCACCTGGATCACTGTCTATGTCATCCGGGGGATGCGGGTGTTCTTTGACGCGGTCGAAGCGGGCTCGTTCGAACTGGGCGATTTCGAAAAGCACTGGATCAACCCGACCTTCAACATCGCCCGCGTCGTCGTCATCCTGATCGCTTTGGTCTTTGCGGTGCCTTACATTCCGGGTTCGGATTCGGCGGCTTTTCAGGGGCTGACCATTCTTGTGGGCGCGATGCTGTCGCTGGGCGCGAACTCGGTCGTGTCGAACATGCTGGCCGGGCTGTTCGTGATCTATCGCCGCTCGACCTCGATCGGGGATCGCATTCAGATCGGCGACCATATCGGCGATGTGGTTCAGATCAAGCTGATGGAGACGCATCTGAAGTCGATCAAGAACGAGTTGATCTCGATCCCCAACGCGCAGCTGATGAATTCGGATGTGGTGAATTTCTCGAAGAAAACCGATGGCAGCGGGCTGCTGCTACACACCACAGTCGGCATCGGCTATGAGGAGCCTCCCGAGAAGGTCGAGGCGATGCTGATCGAGGCCGCCCATCGCACCAAGGGGATCAAGGCCAAGCCGGAACCCTTTGTTTTATGGACCGCTTTGGCGGATTACGCGATCAATTACCAGATCAACGGCTACACCACACGCGGCAGTATCATTCCCAAGATACGCTCGGACCTGCACCGCAACATCGTGGCGGTGTTCAACGAGAACAACGTTCAGATCATGACGCCCTCGTATATGGCCGATCCGCCCGAGCCGAAAATCCCGGTCGGGGAATGGGACGGGCATCTGGCGCATGAAACACACGAAGACGCGGATAAGTCGTAACCGGTGCTACACGCTGTCATTCAGATAGTGCATAAGCGGCAACAGTGATTCACGCATTAAGGACCTGGACTATGCACGACATCCGCGCCATTCGCGAAAACCCTGCCGCCTTCGACGCCGCCCTTGCGCGCCGTGGGGACGCGCCGGTGTCGTCAGATCTGCTGCGGCTCGACGAAAGCCGCCGGGCCAAGATTCTGGCGGCCGAAACCGCGCAGGCCGAACAGAACAAGGCCAGCAAGGAAGTCGGCGTCGCCAAAGGGCGCGGGGATGAGGCCGAGTTCGAACGCCTGCGCGCGCTGGTGGCCGAGAAAAAGGCCGAAGTGGCCCGCATGCAAACCGAGGCCAAGGACCTTGACGCGCTGCTGACCGATCAACTGGCCCGTATCGCCAACCTGCCCGCCGACGATGTGCCGCAGGGCGCGGATGAGACCGACAATGTCGAGGTCAACCGCTGGGGCTCCCCGCGCGAATTCGCCTTCGCACCGAAAGAGCATTACGAAATCCCCGCCGTCGCTGCGGCGATGGATTTCGAAACCGCCGCAAAATCCAGCGGCAGCCGGTTCGTGAACCTGTCGAAAGGGGTCGCCCGCATTCACCGTGCGCTGGCCCAGTTCATGCTGGACACGCATATCGACAAGAATGGCCTGACGGAGACGCAAACCCCGGTCCTGGTCCGGGACGAGGCGATGTACGGCACCGACAAGCTGCCGAAATTCGGCGAGGACAGCTATCAGACCACCAATGGCTGGTGGCTGATCCCGACATCCGAGGTCACGCTGACTTATTCGGTGGCGGGCGATATTCTGGACGAGGCCACCCTGCCCATCCGTATGACCGCCCACACCGTCTGTTTCCGGTCCGAGGCGGGCAGCGCGGGCAAGGACACCGCCGGCATGCTGCGCCAGCACCAGTTCGAAAAGGTCGAGATGGTCTCGGTCACCCATCCGGACAAATCGGATGACGAGCAAAAGCGCATGCTGCGCTGTGCCGAGGACCTGCTGGAACAATTGGGCATCCCTTACCGCACTGTGGTTCTGTGCACCGGCGACATGGGCTTTGGCGCGCGCCGGACCTATGACATCGAGGCGTGGCTGCCCGGTCAGGATGCCTATCGCGAGATCAGCTCGGTCTCGACCACCGGTGATTTCCAGGCCCGCCGGATGAATGCCCGGTTCCGCCCCGAGGGCGGCGGCAAACCGGCATATGTGCACACGCTGAACGGCTCGGGCCTTGCTGTCGGGCGCTGCCTGATTGCGGTTCTGGAAAATGGCCAGAACGAAGATGGCACCGTGTCCCTGCCCGAGGTCCTGTCGCCCTATCTGGGCGGCAAACTGACCCTGCAGGCCGACGGCACACTGGCCTGACAAGAAAAAACCGGCATCGTCTGAAACGGTGCCGGTTCAAAAATCGGAAAGGCGCAGGCGTTACTTCTTGGCCTTTTTGTCCTTTTTCTTGCCCTTCTTCTTGTCTTTCTTTTTGTCGTCTTTTTTCTTGCCGTCCTTCTTGGGCTTTTTGCCCTTCTTGGACTTTTCCTTGACCTTGTCCTTGGCTTTCGAGAACGCGGCTTCCATCTCTTTGCGCTTGGCTGCGGCTTTCTCGGCCTTTGCCTTGGCTTTTGCCTTTTTCTTTTCCTTCGCCGCAGCCAGTTCAGCCGCAGCCTTTTCCTCTGCCGCTTTCCGGGCGGCCTCTTCCGCGCGCTTTTCGGCAGCGGCGGCCGCTACGGTCTTTCGCGCGGCGGGTTTTCGGACCGCCGGTTTTCGTGTGGCGGTCTTGCGGGTGGCCGGTTTACGGGCGGGGGTTCGGCGCGAGGCGGCCGGTTTGGCGGCAATCGCCTCTTTCGCGGCGGCAATCAACAAAGCCGCACGGGCCTCACCCACGCGGGGAACCTTGACCAGAGCCGCAGGGGTCGCCTTGGCCAGCGCTTCTGCGGTCTTGAACCCGTTAGCGGCAAGCGCCTGCGCCAGCGCTGCTCCTACACCTTTAACATCGGTCACTGCGGTCATTATCGGTCCTTTCTCTGTCTCCCGGCATCTTCGTATATACACAGGATGTACATCCATGCAAGTCGCCCTGCTATCCTGCTAAGATTAGAGGGTCAATTGCTATGGGCAAGATTAGCTGCGCGTTCCTTTTTCGGGAAGGGCACAAGGCGCTTGGTGTCCTCGTCCCAAAGCTTGAGCCTGAGGGCGGCCACCGCCTCGGGGAACTTGATGCGGCGCGGTGTGAATTCCGGTGGCAGATTGTAATGGCAGGCGCGCAGCCGATAGGACGGGATACGCGCGTTGAAGTGGTGGATATCGTGCAACGTGATGCAGGCCACCGCAGTGTCGAACCACCAGCCGAAATCCAAAGCTGACGACCCCTGCAAAGCCGCCAGTTGCGGGTCCAGATCGGGGCGGCGGTCCCAGTAGGTATCCTCGAAATTATGCTGCAGATAGACAAGGAACACGCCCAGCATGCCCCCCAGCATCGAAAAGACCAGCCAGACCAGCATGCCGGTGGCACCGGCGATCAGGTACAGCAGGCCCAGAAACACAACAATCGAGAGATTGTGTAATACAACACCCCGGACCCCGAAGCGGACGGTGTTTTTGGGCCAGCGATAGCGGATGAAATAGGTGAACAGCGCCCCGACCGGAACAAGGATGAACGGATTGCGGTACAGCCTGTAGAACAGGCGCTTTTTCCAATCGGCGTCATTCCATTCCCCCAGGGTCATGGTATGAATCTCGCCGGTCTCGCGATGTGCCAAATTGCCGATGCCCGCGTGATGCAGGTTGTGGTTCTGCTTCATCACCTCGAACGGCGCGAAGGTGAAAGGCGACAGTCCGTGCCCGGCCCATTCGTTCTGCTGTCGGGTTTCGAACAGCGAGTGATGCCCGCAATCATGTTGCAACACGTATAGACGTACGGCGGAAAACGCAAAGACGATCCCGGCGGGAACCATGATGTACCAGTGATCGACAAAGGCAATCGCCAGTGCCAGCGATGCGAAATACACCGCAAATGTTCCGAAATAGCTCAGCGCAGCCAGCCGATTGTCCTGTACCGCGTATTGTCGTGTATATTCCCTCAAATCCATCCAGCCCGCTCCCCACGATGGCCCGGTTTTCCTGTCTCAAAATCAAATGCGGTTGCCCGCATACCAGCAGCGCGCGAAAACAAATGCACGCACGTGAATGCTAGCGTGGGGAACAGGGGCTGTCACGCCCCCACAGCAAAAACGCTGAAAATTGGCGCAGTTACGCGCGGCCCTTGAGATGTTTGGCCAATGCACCGGCGTTTTTCTTGCGCCGACCCTTATAGGGGTTCTTGTCGCCCTGCCCGCGCAACGTCAGGCGGATCGGGGTGCCGGGCATATCAAAATCCTCGCGCAGGCCGTTCACCAGATACCGCGAATAGCTGTCGGGCATCTTGTCGGGGTGCGAGCACATGACCACAAACTCCGGCGGGCGGGTCTTGGCCTGAGTCATATAGCGCAGCTTGATCCGACGGCCTTGCGGGGCTGGCGGCGGGTGCTGCTGCAGCATCGCGGTCAGCCAGCGGTTCAGCGCGGCGGTCGGTACGCGGCGGTTCCACACGTCATGTGCGCGCAGAATGGCGGCACGCAGGCGCTCCAGCCCCCGGCCTGTTTTAGCCGAGACTGTGATCAGCGGCGCGCCGCGCAGTTGCGGCAGAAGGCGGTCAAAGGATTCTTTCAGATCGCGCAGCTTTTCCTGCTTGTTGTCCTCGATGTCCCATTTGTTGACAGCGACAACCACAGCGCGGCCCTCGCGTTCCGCCAGATCGGCGATGCGTAGGTCCTGCTGTTCGAACGGGATGGCGGCGTCGAGCAGGACGACAACGACCTCGGCAAATTTCACCGCGCGCAGACCGTCCGAAACCGAGAGCTTTTCCAGCTTCTCCTGCACCTTGGCCTTTTTGCGCATCCCCGCCGTGTCGAAGATTCGCATCGGCGTGCTGTCGCCATCCGGGTCGGCCCAGTCGATGCGCAGGCTGTTGGCGTCGCGGGTGATCCCGGCCTCGGGGCCGGTCAGCAGACGGTCTTCGCCGATGATCTTGTTGATCAGGGTGGATTTCCCGGCGTTCGGACGTCCAACAACCGCCACCTGCAAGGGCTTGGCGACGGTGATCAGCGGCGCTTCGCCCTCGCCATCTTCATCCAGTTCGATATCGGTTTCGGGCGTATCATCGGCGGCTTGTTCCTCGGCCGCATCCGCCAGAGGCATCAGCTGCGCGTAAAGGTCCGTCATCCCTTCGCCATGCTCGCCGGACAGACGGACGGGTTCGCCGAGGCCGAGGTTATAAGCCTCGAGCACGCCGGCATCTGCGGCTGACCCTTCGGCCTTGTTCGCCGCAAGGATCACATGTTTCGACCGTTTGCGCAGAATCTCGGCGAACATCTCGTCGGTCGGGGTCAGGCCCACGCGCGCGTCGATCATGAACAGGCAGACATCGGCCATATCCACCGCGCGCTCGGTCAGGCGGCGCATGCGGCCCTGCAGGCTGTCATCGGTCGCGTCCTCAAGCCCTGCTGTGTCGATCACGGTAAAGCGCAGATCGCCCAGACGCCCTTCGCCTTCGCGCAGATCGCGCGTTACGCCGGGCTGGTCGTCGACCAAAGCCAGACGTTTGCCCACAAGGCGGTTGAACAGGGTGGATTTGCCCACATTCGGGCGCCCCACGATGGCGAGGGTCAGCGACATGTTCTCAACTTTCAAGACTCAAGAAGCGCCCTTTAGCGCATCTTGCGGTCAACGGAAAGCGTGTAGATCGCCCTTGGTCGATACGACATACAAGGTCTGACCGGCCACAACCGGCGCGGTGGTCGCCCCGCCCGGCACCTCGACCCGATGCACCAGCGCGCCGTCGACCGGGTTGAAGAAACGCAGATACCCGTCGTTCGAGGCGATTACGATACGGCCCCCGGCAAGGATCGGGCCATAGTGGGCAAAGATCGCGCCACGGCGACCGCGCTTGTCCTTGACAAAGCCCGGCAGGTCCTGCGCCCAGATGATGGACCCATCGGCGGCGTTGAGACGCACCAACTGGCTGCGGTCGCTGATCAGGAAGATGCTGTTGCCTGCGGGCCAGACCGTATCAACAGCACCCTCGTCCGCCGTCCAGCGACGCTCGCCCGAGCCCGCGTCAAAGGCGACGGTGCGGCCCGAGTGGTTGCCGATGTAAATCGTATCGCCAGCCACCATCGGCCCACCGGTTACATCCACGATCTGCGCGGCCGCGCGACCCCGGCGGCCACCGGCGACCGAGGCGTTCCAGCGCCGGATACCGCCCCGGCGGAAGGTCGCGGCAATATCGCCCGAGCCAAAGGCAAACACCGCCAGATCCGAGGCTATGACCGGCGCAGGTGCGCCCAGAACGTTGCCCACGCTTGGCGTGCCTTCGATCTGCCAGGCGATGCGGCCATCCTTGGTGTCAACGGTCCAGCCGGTTTCATCGCCCGCCACCAGATAGAGTAGCCCGTCATTGACCAGCGGCGCACCGCTGCCGGTTGCATTCAGCCGTTTCTGCCAGCGGATCGCCCCGGTCTTGGCGTCCAGCGCCGTCAGCCGCCCGAACCCGGACGACACGTAAAGCACGCCGTTGGCAAAGGCCAGACCGCCGCCTGTCGCGTCGCCATCGCTGTCCCGCGACGGGATCAGGTTTGTATCCCAGACCACCTGCCCCTGCGGCGACACCGCCGATACGGTCGCACCGGCATCGAGCGTATAAATCAGCCCGCCCGCCACGACCGGCTCTGCCGTGATCCGCTGCTTGCGCGAGTCGCCGTCGCCAATTGACGCCGACCAGATACGCTGCGGCGCGCTTCCGAGTGCGGCGTTATTCGTACGGTAAGCAGGCGTTCCAGGGCTTTGCGACCAGCTTGAATTTGCCGACTGTCCCGGCAGGCTGATCGGTTGAGACCCCCGCGTTTCAACCGTTTCGCTGTCGGCAGCGGGGCGGATATCTTCACGGGCGCCGGGCAGGATGGCCTCGGGCTCTTCACAGGCGGCCAGCGCGGTCAATGCGATTGCCGCAGCCAGCAAACCCATACGGGAAAAAAATCTTGTCACCATGATAATCCGAACTCGCCTGTCATTTAGTCTTGTCCCGCCAGATCAGCCTTGCTGCGCCACAAGCGGTTCCGGTTCGCCACCCAGCGCCACGATCAGCTGAGCCGCTCGTTGCTGCAAATCGACACCAACCTCGGCATCCTGTCGCAGCGCCTGCAGCCGGTCCAGCGCGGCGTCGATATTGCCCTCGGACACGTCGATCAGGGCAAGTTGCTCTTCGGCCAGCAGGCGCAGCGGCGCGCCAGGCGCGGCCAGCGCTTCGAACTGCAGCCTGCGATCTGCGGCGGGCAGTGTCTCGCTTTGCAGCAGCAGCGCCTTGAAGCTGGCCACTGCGCGGTAAATCTCGGGGATATCGCCCTGCACGGCAACCGTGTTCAGGCTTGCAACGGCATCCTGCTCGGACCCGGCCTCGACCTGCGACGCGGACAACAGCATGTTCAGCACCGCGTCACCGCCCGGCGACTGCGCCTGAACGCTCTGCAAGCCGGATGCGCGTGCGGCGGAATCATTCTGGCTCAGCGCTGCAAGAATCTCATCGCCCAGGGTCTGGGCCTGCGATGCATCCCGTGCCTTGCGGTATTCGTTGAACGCCGCCCCGCCCACGATCAGGATCACGACCAGAACGCCAACCCAGCCCCAGCGCCGCAAAAGCAGGTACATCCGGTCGCGGCGCACCTCTTCCGTGACTTCATCAATGAAACTGTCGACGTCGCTCATCCGTGTCCCCAAGCTGTGTACTGCGCGTTAGTGCGCCATGTCATACCCCGGCACCAAGGCCAAGCCAAGGGTCCGATTTTGCCCATTTTCACCGTCATGCCGCGCCCTTGCGTAAAAAAACATATTGAACTATTCAGTTCAGCGTGGAAAAGCCCTTTGACGTACCCCATTTTTATACCAGACCTTAGCGGTCAAAGTGGCTGAGAATTCCAAGAGAGGTCCTTTATGCGTTTGATTTCATTCATCAATGCCGCCTTGGTGATTGCTGCGCTGTATCTGCTCGTTTTCGAACGCGACGCGCTGTTCGCCTTTGCCGGACGCGAAGACGCCCCGGCCGAGGACCAATCTGACGCAACGTCACCTGCGCAGGCAGCTACGGACCAGGACGCGGTTGGCGTTGTTGCGATCCGTTCGGTCGCGCGTGAAATCGACAGCGCGGTCCTGCTGCGCGGCGAGACGCAGGCGAACCGACAGGTCGAGGTTCTGGCCGAAACCACCTCGACCGTGACGTCCGAACCCAAACGCCGGGGTGCCTTTGTCGAAGCGGGAGATTTGCTGTGCGAACTGGACCCCGGATCGCGCCCCGCCGCGCTGGCCGAGGCCAAGGCCGCCAAGCTGGAAGCCGAAAGCCGCATCCCCGAGGCTGAAGCGCGCCTGGTCGAAGCCCACGCGCTGGTCGCAGAGGCCGACATCAACCTGAAGGCCGCGCGCAAGCTGTCGGAAACCGGGTTCGGCTCGGAAACGCGCCGCATTTCCAGCGAAGCCGCCATGAGTTCGGCCAAGGCTGGCATCAAATCCGCCGAAGCCGGGCTTGAGGCCACGCGCGCAGGGATCGAAGCCGCCGCTGCCGAGGTCGAAGCCGCCGAGCGCGAGATTGACCGCCTGACCATCGAAGCCCCCTTTCGCGGCCTGCTGGAAAGCGACACCGCCGAACTGGGCAGCCTGATGCAGCCCGGCGCGCTCTGCGCGACTGTCATTCAGCTCGACCCGATCAAGCTGGTGGGTTTCGTGCCCGAGACCGAGGTAAACCGGGTCACCGTCGGATCAAAAGCCTCTGCACGGCTGGTGACGGGGGAGCAGGTCGAGGGGCTTGTGACCTTCCTCAGCCGCTCGGCGGACGAGACCACCCGCACGTTCGAGGTTGAGATCAGTGTTCCGAACCCGGACCTGACCATCCGCGACGGCCAGACCGCGGAAATCCGCATCGCCGCCGAGGGCGCGAAGGCGCATTTGCTGCCGCAATCCGCGCTGACCCTGAACAATGACGGGCAGTTGGGCGTGCGTATTGTCGGCGACGACGACGTGGTCGATTTCGTCCCGGTCCGCCTGCTGCGTGACGCTGCTGATGGCGTCTGGCTCGGCGGGCTGCCCGAAAGCGCCGAGGTTATCGTGGTCGGACAGGAATTCGTTACACGCGGCGTCGCCGTCGCACCGACTTATCAGGACGTCTCACAATGACGGGTATTGTCAGTTGGGCCGCCGGCCGGGCCCGGATGGTTCTGGCCTTCATCGCGATCTCGCTGGTCGTCGGCGGGTTTGCTTATGTGAGCCTGCCCAAAGAAGGTGAGCCGGATATCGACATCCCGATGCTGTTCGTCTCGGTTCAGTTTCCCGGCATCTCTGCCGAGGATTCGGAAAACCTGCTGATCAAGCCGATAGAAACCGAGATGGCCGATCTTGACGGTCTGGACAAGATGACCGCCACCGCAGCTGAGAACTACGCAGGCATGCTGTTGGAGTTCGAGTTTGGCTGGGATAAATCGGCCACCATCGCGGACGTTCGGGATGCGATGAATACGGCTCAGGCCGACTTTCCCGACGGGGCCGAACAATACACGATCTCCGAGGTCAATTTCTCTGAATTCCCGATCGTCATTGTCAACCTGACCGGCGCCGTGCCTGAACGCACAATGGCTCGCATTGCAAAAGACTTACAAGACGATCTGGAAGCACTGGATTCGGTGCTTGAGGCCGGTATCGCGGGCAATCGCGACGAAATGCTTGAGGTCATCATCGACCCCCTGCGGCTCGAGGCCTACAATATCTCGGCCGATGAGTTGATCACTGTTGTTCAGAACAACAACCAACTGATTGCTGCCGGTGAGGTTGATACAGCGCAGGGCACATTCTCGGTCAAGATCCCGTCCTCATTCAAAACGGCCGAGGATGTCTACAGCCTGCCCGTCAAGGTCAACGGTGATCGCGTCGTGACAATGGGAGAGCTGGCGCAGATCAACTACACCTTCGAAGACCGTGAAGGCACCGCCCGTTTTGACGGCGAGTCCACGGTGGCCCTGCAGGTCGTCAAACGCAAGGGTTTCAACCTGATCGACACGGTGGCACAGGTCAAAGAAGCCCTGACCGCCGCACAGGAGAAATGGCCCGCCGAACTGCGTGCTGCGGTGGACGTGGGCACATCGAACGACCAGAGCCGTATTGTTGACTCGATGGTACGCCAGCTTGAGGGCTCGGTTCTGACCGCCATCGCGCTGGTGATGATCGTCGTGCTGGCCTCGCTGGGTACGCGCGCGGCGCTGCTGGTTGGTTTTGCAATCCCGACCTCGTTCCTGCTGAGTTTTGCGTTCCTGGCCATCATGGGTGTCAGCATTTCGAACATGGTGATGTTCGGGCTGATCCTGGCCGTCGGCATGCTGGTCGACGGAGCCATCGTTGTTGTCGAATACGCTGACAAACGCATCAAGGAAGGCATTGGCCCGATGCATGCCTATGTCGAGGCAGCGCAGCGGATGTTCTGGCCCATCGTGTCGTCCACCGCGACGACGCTCTGCGCCTTCCTGCCGATGCTGTTCTGGCCCGGCGTTCCGGGCGAATTCATGAAGATGCTACCGATCACGCTGATCTTCGTACTGTCCTCGTCGCTGATCGTGGCGCTGATCTACCTGCCGGTGGTGGGCGGCGTCTCGGGTCGCCTGAGCCGCATCTTCGACCGCGCGTCGAACTGGCTGCGGGCGGCCGCGCCGTGGTGGCTGCGTGCAGTTCTGGTTCCGCCGTCGCTGTATATGATCTTCCTCGGCGCAATGCAGATGCTGAACCCGGCTTATCTGATGCCCGAAGGCAGCGCAGGCGGGGTGGTCTTCGGGGCCCTGCTGCTGGTTGCGGGCGGATTTGCAGGCTCTGTGACCCTCAGCGCGGCCAAGATCGAACGCCACCGGGAAGAGCGTGTGCATACCGCCAAGGAACACACGCTGTTTGGCTATATCGTCAAGTTTCTGGTCGGCAACCCGATCATGCCGATCGTATCGATCATTGTTGTCGGGGTCGCTGTTGTGTCCGTCATGACCGCATTCGGGAACAACAACCGGGGCGTGGAATTCTTCGTCGAAACAGAGCCGGAACAGGCCACAGCCTATGTTCGCGCGCGTGGCAACCTGTCGCTACAGGAAAAAGACGCGCTGGTGCTTGCCGCCGAAGAGGTGATCAGCGCACATCCTGCCGTGACCAATGTCTTTGCGTTCGCTGGGCAAGGCGGCCTCAACCAGAACAACGGCGGTGCCGAAGCCCCGGCAGATACCGTCGGCCGCGTACAGTTCGAGATCACCCCATGGGAAGACCGCCCCAAGCAATCAGAGCCTATCTTATTCGGGTTGTTCGACCGCGAGATCATCGTACCGGAATATGACGGAGATTTTGTTCTGGACGAACTGAATGCAGAACTCGCCCAGTTGCCCGGTTTCATCGTGGAAATCCTGCCTCTGGAACAGGGTCCGGCCTCGGCCAAGCCCGTGCATCTGCGCATCAAAGGGGATGGCTGGGAAGACCTGACCGCCGCCGCCCTTGCTGCCCGCGCGGTCTTCGACGAAACACCCGGCCTGATCAAGATCGAGGACACGATGCCTCTGCCCGGCATCGACTGGCAGATCGACGTGGATGTCGCGCAGGCCGGTCGGTTCGGCGCCGATGTGGCCACGGTCGGCGCGATGGTGCAACTGGTCACGCGCGGTATCCTGCTGGGTGAAATGCGCCCCGACAACACGGATGAAGAGGTCGAAATCCGCGTCCGCCTGCCCGAAGAAGACCGCGTGCTGTCCACGCTGGATTCGCTCAAGGTGCGCACCCCGGACGGCCTTGTGCCGCTGTCGAATTTCGTCACCCGCAAACCGGTGGCGAAACTGGCCGAGATCAACCGGATTGATCAGGAACGGTATTACGACGTCAAAGCCGATGTCGAACCCGGCCTGTCCAAGGTGGTTGTCGACGGGCCGGAAGGTGCTGAACAACGGCTGGCCGTTGTTCGCGCAGTGGCCGAAGGGGCCGAGCCGACGGGCACGGTTATCGCCAGCCCCGATGGCACCCGGTTCGAACTTGTGCAACTGACCGGCGCCGAAACAACCGAGGGTCTGCGCGCCGCCATCGACAGCGGAGACGCGCGCTTTGCGCTGATCAACCCGAACGAGCGGATCGCCGTTCTGACCGAGTGGCTGGACACAAGCCCTTTCTCGACCGCCATAAGCTGGGAATGGACCGGCGATCAGGAAGATCAGGAGGAATCCGGTGCGTTCCTGATGAACGCCTTCGCCGGTGCGCTGGGGCTGATGTTCGTGATCCTGCTGGCCCAGTTCAACTCGTTCTACAACTCGATCCTGGTGCTGCTGGCGGTGGTTCTGTCCACCACCGGGGTTCTGATCGGGATGCTGGTGATGCAACAGCCTTTCTCGATCATCATGACCGGTACGGGCATCGTGGCGCTGGCGGGGATCGTGGTGAACAACAACATTGTTCTGATCGACACCTATCAGGAATACAGCCGCTACATGCCCCGGATCGACGCCATCGTCCGCACGGCCGAGGCGCGTATCCGTCCGGTTCTGCTGACCACCCTGACCACAATGGCGGGCCTGACACCGATGATGTTCGGCCTGTCGCTGGACTTCATCAACGGCGGTTATTCCATCGACAGCCCCACCGCGCTGTGGTGGAAGCAACTGGCGACCGCCGTAGTGTTCGGGCTTGGTATTGCCACGGTGCTGACGCTGATCGTCACGCCTTCGTTCCTGGCGCTGCGGGTCTGGGTGACAACCTATGCAGTTTGGCTGGGCAAGGTGCTGGCGCGGGTCACTGCTGGCCGGTCCAGCAAGATCGCGCAGGACATGGCCATCGGACGCAGCGCGCGCGACATGCAATCGACCGAGATTGTCTGGAGCGACTCGCCCGCCCCGTCACCGGATGCCGCAGATCATCGGGACGATCTTCCGCCCGGCACACCGCTCAAAGCCGCAGAATAGCACCACAAGTGCCGGAGATTCCGGCCCTTGTTGCTTTCAAATGCCACGGGAAACAGGCCCCGCTTATCTGGCCTGTTTGACCTTCAGTGTACCCTTGGGCAGGAAAATTTTGTACTTCACCGCCATCGAAGAGGATTCCTCGACTGATTTTGCGGTCGTCAACTCCGAGCCACCTTTTACCACTGTAAAATCAACACCAAGCGTTCCTTTCACACTTTTGCTTTGTACTGCTTTCGCCCCGCTCGTGGCGGTGGGTTCCAATATGATGGGTTCTTCGGCGGCGTCGATCAGCAGCGTCTTCCCGCTGACCATGCCCTTGTAGGTCAGGTTCTGCTTCATAACCGGCTTGACCTTGCGCCGCATGTGCAACTCGATATTCACCTTGCCCGAGGGTTCCATCATAATACCGCGAAACCTGACCGCGCCGCGCTGCAACGTCTCTTTCAGCTTCACGCGGCCTGGCTTGGAGTCCACGGTCAGGATAACCGTTCCGCGACCCAGTTGTCTGTTGTAGAAATCCGTCCCGCTAAAGCTGATGTCACATTCGACAAGCTTGTTCTTCCGGCCCTGTGCATCGTCGGCCTTTTCCGCCTTGGTCACCAACTGAATAGATTTTCTGATCTTGGGGATCAGGTTTTTGAGGCCTTTTTCAACAGGTGTCCTTTTTGCCAGCTTGTGGCTGACCAGCTTTCTGGTCGCCTTGAGAGCGATGTTAAGCTCGATGAGCATCTGATTGAATCTTGGCGGCTTCAGGCCCTGCAGTACCACGTAATACTGGTTGAACAGGCCCTCGAATTCTTTCGCTTCCCCCTTTTTCAGATTGGGGTGGGCCTTGGCGAGAGGACTGTAAACGTTCTTCAAGTAATCGTCTGCCAACTTTGCAAACCCAAATTGGTCAGCCATTGGTAAATTCCTTTCAGTCAAATAACTTGAGCGATCAGAGGGCAAAAAGTCTTGGGTCCTGAATATCGCTCTGGAAAAAAGTAATTTTCTAAATCGCGTCGGTGCCGGTCTCGACACAGACGCCAGTGCAGTATCACGACGTCGCGCCTGATACAGTTAACCAAGTCACACATTGGACATGTCCTCGGTGTTGCCCGGCGGAGAGCCGCCCATTCAGCAGTGTGCTAGCTTTGGCAAACGCCGTTGATCAGATGTCTCGCTAGGTTTCCACAGCCAAACCCTCTGACAACATGAGTTCGAGATGCGTGCCGCCATCGCCCTCAGGCGCAGGATCAAGCCGCCTGACTGTCCGATTGCTGACGGTTCCACAGCTGAGCATAGCGCCCCTGCTGCGACAGCAGCTCGTCATGCGTGCCCTGCTCGATGATCTCACCGCTTTCCAGAACCACGATCCGGTCGGCCTCGGCGATGGTGCTTAGGCGATGCGCGATGGTGATCACCGTCCGCCCCTCACCGGCGCGGGCCAGGGCATCCTTGATGTCCTGTTCCGTATCCGTATCGAGGGCCGAGGTCGCCTCGTCCAGCAGCAGGATCGGCGGGTTCTTCAGCAGGGTCCGCGCGATACCGACGCGTTGTTTTTCACCACCGGACAGTTTCAGGCCGCGTTCCCCGACCTTGGTGTCGTACCCTTCGGGCAGTGTCGCGATGAAGTCGTGAATCTGAGCGGCCCGGGCCGTCGCCTCGACATCCTCCTGCGTGGACCCGTCACGTCCATAGGCGATGTTGTAGCGGATCGTGTCGTTGAACAGCACCGTATCCTGCGGCACGACGCCGATAGCCGCGTGCAGGCTGGTTTGGGTAACGTCCCGCACATCCTGACCATCGATTTTCAACGCGCCGCCGGTCACGTCATAGAACCGGAACAACAATCGCCCGATGGTCGACTTGCCCGATCCGGTCGCCCCGACAATCGCCACCGTCTGTCCCGCCGGAACGGACAGCGACACGCCTTTGAGGATTTCGCGCTCCGGGTCGTAGCCAAAATGGACATTCTCCAAGGTCACTTCACCGCCGTTCACAGCAAGATCAGGCGCATCGGGTTTGTCCTTGACTTCGGCCGGTTGTTCAAGCAGATCGAACATCTGCCCCATATCCACCAGCGATTGCCGGATTTCCCGATAGACCGTGCCCAGAAAGTTCAGCGGCACGGTGATCTGGATCATGTAGGCGTTGACCATGACGAAATCGCCAACGGTCAGAGACCCGTTCTGCACCCCAATCGCCGCCAGAACCATGACGCCGATCAGGCCGCAGGTGATCAGGAACGACTGGCCGAAGTTCAGAAACGCCAGCGAATACGCCGTCTTTAGCGCGGCCCCCGCATAGGCCTTCATCGACACATCATAACGTGCGGCTTCGCGCTGTTCCGCGTTGAAATATTTGACGGTTTCAAAGTTGAGCAGGCTGTCGATGGCGCGCTGGTTGGCCTCGGTGTCCTGATCGTTCATCTCGCGCCGCAGCTTCACCCGCCACTCGGTCACCGCAAAGGTGAACCAGATGTAAAGGGCGATGGTGACGGCGACGACGACCAGATACCACACGTCGAACAGCCACATCAGGATGATGGCCACCAGCAGCAGTTCCAGGATCAGCGGTCCGATCGAGAACAGCAGGAAGCGCAGCAGGAACTCCACACCCTTCACGCCACGCTCGATAATGCGGCTTAGCCCACCGGTGCGGCGGGTGACGTGATAGCGCATCGACAGTTGGTGGATGTGCTGAAAGGTCTCCAGCGCCAGTGCCCTTAGCGCACGCTGCCCGACCGGGGCAAAGGCTGCATCGCGCAGTTGCTGGAACCCCACGGTCATCATACGCGCCACGCCATAGGCAACGGTCAGCCCCACGGCCCCAAGCGCCACGGGCGGCACGCCCTCACCGGCCAAGGCATCAACCGCGCCCTTGTACAGGATCGGGGTATACACCGCGATCAGCTTGGCCAGCACCAGCATACCCAGCGCGATGACCACCCGGCGCTTGACCCAGGGCTCATCATCCGGCCAGAGATAAGGCGCGACCTTGCGGATCGTGCGCCAGCCGGACTGGCGTTCGTCGGTGTCCGGCTTGGTGTCCGAAGTCATGGGGGCTGTCCGTCTCATCACGTACCTTGTCTGCGGTCAGAGGTAGACCCCGGCCCGCGCCGGGGCCAGAGGTGATTTTATTCGGGAATTGTAAAAATCTGCCCCGGATAGATCAGATCGGGGTCACGGATCAACTCGCGATTGGCCTCGAACAGCCGCACATACAGTACGCCGTCGCCAAACCGTTCGCGCGAGATGGCCCAAAGCGTGTCCCCCC
Source organism: Ruegeria sp. AK4 (assembly GCF_056541025.1). NCBI lineage: Bacteria > Pseudomonadati > Pseudomonadota > Alphaproteobacteria > Rhodobacterales > Roseobacteraceae > Ruegeria > Ruegeria sp. AK4. The sequence goes on along the minus strand of NZ_JBQFXS010000006.1, from coordinate 161,293 downwards.
TTTGAACCGTGACCGAACGGATCGGCGCCACCTGTTCCTGCGGCGCGCCCTCTGTCGCGGCCTCGGCGGCCTGCAATACCTCGACAGGTTCGCGTTTGAACGGGGTTTCAACGCGGCTGAGCACGGTTCCGTCCGTGTTCACTTCATCCACGCGCAAGGTGTAGACGCCCGGGTCGATCCCTTCGATCTGGCCCCGCCAGTTGCCGTCTTCCTCGGGGTCCAGATCTGCGACAAGGCGGTTGTCCAGATAGAGGCGCACAGCCGACCCGTCCGGCGCGCGCCCGGTCAGTTCGACATCGCCGGTGTCCGAATAGCCGATGGTGTCCAAAGCGATCTGTTCGGGCACGTCATTTGAAGCGGCCGGGGGTTGGACCAGTTCGACGCCTTCTTCACCAGACCGCAGCACAGCGATTTGCTGGTCTTCGCTGGCCTTTTCCGGCGCGGCCTCGGTTGTTTGCGGTTCGGCACCGGCGGTCTGCGTTTCTTCGGGGGCTTCGGTCAGGGTTTCATCGGATGCTTCGGTCGTCGTCTCACCGGAAACTTCTGGCTGAGCCTCGGTCTCGGCAGCGGTGGCGACCTCAGTTTCACTGGTCGGCTCGGCATCTTCGGGCTGCTCATCCCCTAAGGGCGGTTCAGCGGCGGCGATCTGCTCTTCTTCCGGTTTGGGCAGGGCAGCAATCAGATAATCATCCGATTGGGCCGTCCGCTCACCATCCGAGTTTTCCAACACAAGACCCCGCGCCGCATCGCTGAACGGGATCGTGACGAATTCCGCAAACTGACCTCCGGGCCCGACGGTGAATTCGTGCAGCAATGCCCCGTTCAACAGCACCCGCATCCGGCTGCCGGGTTCCGCATCGCCGGACAGCAAGGCATTGCCATCTTTCTCGACAAATATCTGGTCCAGAACCGGCGGCGTGAGAGGGGCAGTTTCCGCTTCCCCTGCCTCATCAGCAGCAACCTCCGCCTGCGGCTCTGACACGGTTTCCTCTGCCTGATCAGCGGCGGGTTCCGCAACCGCCTCTTCCACTGGCTCGGCAGAGGGCTCCTGCTCGGCAGCCTCTTGCACCGGCTCAGCGGTCTGAGTGCTGTTGTCAACGGCTGCGGGTTCCTCGGACGGCTGGCTTTCCGGTGCCGGGGCTTCTGCGGTCTGCTCCTGTTCTGGCTGTTCGACCTCGGGCGGAGTGCTGAAAACGCCCGACAGGTACAGACCACCCGCACCCAAAACTGCGACAAGACCGGCAATCACTCCCCAGACAAAATTCCCAGAGCTTCCGTTTCCCGATTTGGCGTCCATTCTTTTCCTTTCGCTCCGCGGCGCAAATGCTTTGACTTACACGCATTCCGGCGGACAGTTGAGCCAATCTATCAATCTCGCTATCACGGGTCAAAACGTCTGACACAAGCCCGGAGACCCCCTTAGATGTCCCAGAAATCCGTCTGTGTGTATTGCGGGTCACGCAATGGTGAAAATGCTGCATATTCCGACGCCGCGCGGCAGTTCGGCACTTTGCTGGCAAACGAAGGCTGGCGGCTGGTTTATGGCGCCGGAGATGTCGGTCTGATGGGCGAAGTGGCGCGGGCCGCACAGACTGCCGGAGGGGATACGTTCGGCGTGATCCCCGTCCACCTTTTGCAGCGCGAGGTCGGCAAGACCGACCTGACCCGTTTCGTCGTCACCGAAACGATGCACGAGCGCAAGAAGGTCATGATCATGAACGCCGACGCCGTTGTGGTCCTGCCCGGAGGCCCCGGTTCGCTGGACGAGCTGTTCGAGGCGCTGACATGGCGGCAACTGGGCCTGCACGACAAACCCATTCTGGTCATGAACGTGGATGGATACTGGGACGCGCTGCACAAGCTGCTGGATCAGGTGATCGATCAGGGCTTCGCCGATGCCTCGCTTGGCGCGTTCATCACCTGGGTCGAAGACGCGGATACGGCGATGTCCGCCTTGCGCGAAAAACTGAAGTAATGCCGGAATCGGGCGGCCTGCGCCGCCCGAAGGATCGATCAGGCCAGGCGCGCTGCGGGCTTTAGCCGGTTCGTCAGAACCTTTTCGACCTTGTGCAAAGGATGATTGGTCAGCGTCTTGTCGACCTCGGCCACGACCTTGGCAAGAACTTCACTGTGCAGCCGGCGGCGCAACAGGCCAAGTACGTGCGGGCTGGCCACCAGCACCAAACGCTTAAAGGCCCCTTTCAGCCCTTTGCGGTTCAGCAGATTGGCAAGATCCTGCACGAACAGGGATTTGGCATGGGTTTTCCAGCTTGCGTCCTCGACGGCTGATTTCTGGTTTGGACCGTTGTCATTTCGACGCCCGGCCCGGTCGGTTGGTTTCGGTTTCGGGCTGTCTTGTTCTTCGACCGAAAGGACAACCAGATTCGGGTCCTCGGCATCGGTGATGTTCTCCATGAACAACGCCTTCTCCCCGTCTGCAATGATAACCCATGTTCCCTGTGCAAGTGCGACCATCGTGATCTCCTGTTAAGGTTTCTTTTGGGTATCCCTCGCCTGCCGGACACAATTATTGTGTCACGCGCCAGTCGAAGCAGGCGCGCCGCCCGGTGTTTTTGAATTTGCGGATTTCTCCCTCCCGCACAATATAAGCTAGGGATCGCGGGGCCGCTTACAATGGGTGGGGGTGCCGAAAGTTAACGCATCGGCAGGTTTTCACCCGCCCCCGGATCAGGCGGACAGTTCGATCACCGTAATTTCCGGGGTCACGCCAAACCGAAGCGGCAGCCCCGAGCACCCGATTCCGCCGGACACCACCAGATCGCGACCATCTTCGCGCATATGGCCATACGCGTACCGATTGCCGAACCGGGACGGCACGTAAGGTGCCCAGCCAAAGAAATTGATCTGACCCCCATGCGTATGTCCTGACACTGTCAAGACCACCTGATCGGGCACGTCGGGAAACACGTCCGGCTCATGCGCCATCATGATAACCGGGGCATCATCGGTAATCTGCGCCAGGGTTGCAGGCAAATCATCCAGCCCCTGAAACTGGCGGCGCCCAAGCGGAAACGCGCGTTGATCTTCCAGCCCCGCCAACCAAAACCCCGCGTCCTCAAGCTTGATGGCCGCATTCGACAGCACCGGTATTCCGTTCCGTTCAAGGGCCTCACCATAAATGTTCGGCCTGCCCTTGCGCCTTTTCGCGGCTTCGTCTTCACACCAGTCATGGTTTCCCAGAACGGCATGCACACCAAGCGGTGCGTCCAGCCCGGCCAGAATCGAGGCCAGTTCGTCAGGGTAGACCTCGCGCGTCTCGAACTTGTGCCCGCGCGCAAAGTCGCCCAATAGCAGGATAAGGTCGGGGGCAATCGCATTTGTGCGCCGGACGATCTGCATAAGTCGCTGGCGGCCGACAAACGGCTCTCCGACATGCAGGTCCGAGACCATGGCAATCCGAACCGGTCTGGCCGTCCAATCGTCGCGCCGAATGTGCCATCTGCGGACGCGCAGGCTTAAGGATGGTTCTACGAAATAGCCATAGCCGGATCGAAAAAGGCCTGCTCGCTTAAGCGCCAGCAGGCCTTTAAAAAGTCTTCTTCGGTTCAACCGATCACATCCGCGATGCGACGTTTTCCCAGTTCACCAGATTGTCGAGGAAGTTCGACAGGTAAGCCGGACGCTTGTTGCGGAAGTCGATGTAATACGAATGCTCCCACACGTCGCAGCCCAGCAGCGCGGTCTGACCAAAGCACAGCGGGTTCACGCCGTTCTCGGTCTTGGTCACGGCCAGCGAGCCATCGGCGTTCTTGACCAGCCAAGCCCAGCCCGAGCCGAACTGACCTGCGCCAGCGGCGCTGAACTGCGACTTGAATTCGTCAACCGAGCTGAAGCTTTCGGTCAGCGCCTTCTCCAACTCGCCGGGCATGGCGTTGTCGCCGGGGCCCATCATCTCCCAGAACTGGTTGTGGTTCCACAGCTGGCTGATGTTGTTGAAGATACCGTTCTGCGCGACGGCGTTCGCGTCGTAGGTGCCGGTGATGATCTCTTCCAGCGACTTGCCGTCCCACTCGGTGCCCGCGATCAGCTTGTTGCCGTTGTCGACATAGGCCTTGTGGTGCAGGTCGTGGTGATATTCCAATGTTTCCGCGGACATACCCTTGGCTGCCAGCGCGTCATGTGCATAAGGAAGATCAGGAAGTTCAAAAGCCATCTCGGCCCCCTGTTGAAATGAATGTTGCGGTTTCCAAAGGTTACATGCTTTGGCAAGCGCCGCAGGTCAAGGGCAGAGACGATAAAACCCGGAGGTCCGCGATGCTGACACAGGCGCGCAAGATGTTCTACCGCGCCCGCGGGTACTATGCTGGGCGGCTGAACGGTGAGCCGTTTCGTCTGGACCCCTACCATTCCAAGTTCTGGCGCAAAGCCTCTGCCGGCGACTGGGAGCCTGAAACCTTTGCCGTGCTTGACCGGTTCCTGACCCCTGAAAGCGACTATCTGGATATTGGCGCGTGGATCGGCCCGACCGTCCTCTTTGGCAGCCGAAGGGCGCGCCACGTCTGGTGTTTCGAACCGGACCCCACCGCGTACCGGCATCTGGCGTGGAATCTGGACCTGAACGACATTCGCAACGTCTCGGCCTTCGGCGTGGCGCTGTCGGACCAGTTCGGCGTGGCCCGCATGGCCTCGGTACGCGGCGAGCCGGGAGATTCCACCAGTTCGCTTTTGCACGACGGCGCGCATGGGTCGGATGCGCTGACAATTGGTTGGGACAAGTTCGAGGCCGCGACGGACCTTTCGCGCGTGTCTCTGGTCAAGATGGATATCGAGGGGGCAGAGTTTTTTGTTTTGCCAACCCTCATCCCGTTTCTCAAGAAGCACCGACCTGCATTGCTTCTGTCAACGCATGCGCCCCTTCTGGATGAGACCAAACGCAAGGGCAGGATGGCAAACTTAGAGGATTTGCTGTCCTTCTACCGTTTCTGTCACAAAAGCGACGGAACCGCCGCAAAAACAGAAACCATAACCGACGGGACAGCACTATCCGGGTTTCAGACCTTTTTGTTTACTGGCTGAGCGAGACCAAAATCCACCCAGCCAGCCATGGCCTTAAAACAAGTTTGGAGAAGCCACCGACTTGCAGGATCCGACCCCGCTTGGGCGGTTCAGGATGTTGGCTTGCGGGAAACTCGCTGTCATTTTGAAAACAGAGGTCTTGGGATCCACTGTCGCGGTATAGGCCACCCGAAGACGACCAGAACTGGACGCCATAAGATTAATGCGCCACGACATTCTGTATTCACCCTTACGCGTTAACTTGAGCTTTGCTTGGGCAGGCGTTTCATCCGGCAGGTTTGCCAGCTCATTCGACGTCCGGATCGCACCATCATACGCCCGGGCCTGATTGGCGTCGGCATCAACGCTCAGCAGAACTCTGCTCGGAATCCATCCTTGGTCTTCAATGCTGTGCAACTCGCAATCATAGTTTTGGATATCGGCCTGGGCCGTTCCAGCGGCGCACGCCAAAGTGAGTACAGAGAGTAGAGATTTCATTTACTGTTGACCTTCAAATCTACTTAGGTGTCGGAATTGGTTTGCACCGCCCGTTCGCGAAACCGTCACGCGGAAGGTATGTGGCTGAGGTGCGCGACTTGGCGATGGCTTTCATGGTTTTGCGGTTCAAGTTGACTGAGAACTCCAGATCAAGCAGGTCGATCGCGTCGTACCGGTTCTCGTTTGATGCGTAGGTACGTCCTGATGCCGTGTAAACTTAGTTCGAACCAACCCACGCAATAAGCAGAACCTTGGGCGTGTCTCGTGACACCCGGCCGACTCCGGCGGCTGTGGTGATCTTGGGAATCTTGACATCGTGCAGCCGGACTGACCGGCCAAATTCATCTACCGAAAACACCAAGCGTTGTGGCGTTGGACGGTTCACAAGACCGGGTTCAAAAGTACATTCAAAACTTTCTTTGAAAGTCTCTGCAGCAGCAGTCCATGGAGCAGCGGAAAAGGCCGCCAATACAATCGCTAACGTTTTATGAATATTCATTGATTCTCTATTCTCCTAATATTCCCGCCCAAGATTTTAGTACTCGGATCATGTCTTCGCTACATGTAATGCGATAGCTTTTTGCAAGCCCACTCTTACTAAAAGTGTGAGGAGGCGCCACCCAATACCGGAGTTTGAGGTGGTTCTTCAGAATTTCTTTCAAACTGAGACATTGGTGTCACAAAAAAACCGCCCGTGCAAACGGGCGGTCTTTTGTCGGGCACGCAGGCGGAAGCTCAGTAAACCCCAACCTCACTGCCCGGCTGCGCCGCGACCTTGAGCAGTTTGAAGACATAATCCGCCGTCGAGCGGAAGCAGACCACGCGGAAGGTCTCGGCGTCGTCCATCCAGAACGCGCCCGCCACCTGTGCCAGACGCGAGCGGCGGATTTGGCCGGGTTGGAAAGCGCCCGCCGACAGATCGACCGGGGCCAGCTTGCCCAGCACCTCGCGCGCGCTGCTGCCCGAGATGCGGAAGACCGCGCGCGCGTCCGAGACGTTGACGGCCAGAGCATGAGTGCCGCTCAGGGCACCCGCCATGTCTGCCAGTTTGGCCTCGACCTCGGCGTAAGGCACCAGCACCAGCAACTCGTCGGGGGACATCCAGCAGACGCCGGTGTCGCCCTTGACCTGCGCTTCGCGCTGGCCGGGGACTTTCTGCCCGGTGGCGTCCTTGACGGCCTTGGCCAGAACCTTGTCGGACAGATTACCCCGCAGGGTGATCATGCCCTGCAGGCCGCATTCCTCGACCCTTGCGATGCCGTCAAAGCTGGCATGGTTCAGTGCGCTGATGGGTTCAGACATTCTGCTTCTCCCCGTCCTTGTCGTAGAAGACCTGATCCACGATCTTGGCTTTATAGATTTTACCATCGGTGCCCGGAAACTCGACAATCTCACCCATCCGGTCGGGGCCGTGCTTGATCAGGCCCATGGCAATGCCCTTTTCCAGATTGGCCGAGTAATAGGTCGAGGTCACGCGCCCGATCATATTGCGCTGACCGTTGGCGTTGACGCCCTCGCCCACCGCATAGGCACCGTCCGGCAGAACCGATCCATCCACAGTCTCAAGACCGACCAGTTTCCAGCGGTCGGGGTCGGCCATATGGGTCCGCGAATGGGCGCGTTTGCCCAGGTAGTCCTCTTTCTTCTTGGACAACGCCCAGTGCAGCCCCAGATCCTGCGGAATGACCGTGCCGTCGGTCTCATCCCCGATCATGATAAAGCCCTTCTCGGCCCGCAGGATGTGCAGACATTCGGTGCCGTATGGCATCACGCCGAACTCCTGCCCGGCCTCCATCAGCGCATCCCAGAAAGCCTGCCCCTGCGATGCGGGGACCGCGATTTCGTAAGAAAGCTCGCCTGAGAACGAAATGCGGTAGGCCCGCGCGTCGAAGGCGCCGATCTTGCCATCTTGCCACTCCATGAAGGGCAGCGCCTCTTTCGACAGGTCCATACCGCCGAGTTTCTCCAGCACCTTGCGGGCGTTGGGGCCGACCACGGCGACCTGCGCGTATTGCTCGGTCACGTTCGCAACATAGACTTTCCAGTCCCACCATTCGGTCTGCAGCCACTCTTCCATGTGGCCATGGATACGCTCAGCCCCGCCGGTGGTGGTGTGGCACAGCCATGTGTCCTCATCGATACGGGCGACAACACCGTCGTCGACCAGAAAGCCGTTTTCCGAGCACATCAGGCCATAGCGGCATTTTCCGACCTTCAGCGTGGACATCATGTTGGTGTACAGCATGTCCAGGAACTTGCCGGCATCCGGGCCTTTGACGATCAGCTTGCCCAGTGTCGAGGCATCCAGCAGGCCGAGGTTTTCGCGGGTGTTCTTCACCTCGCGGTTCACGGCGTCATGCACGGATTCACCGGGACGGACATAGGCATAGGTCCGGCGCCAGTGACCCACGGGCTCCCAATCGGCGCCGTTCTTGTCGTGCCAGTTGTGCATCGGGGTTTGACGGATCGGCTGGAACACATCACCGCGTGCTTCACCGCCGATCGACGCCAGCGAGATGGGCGTATAGGGAGGACGGAAGGTGGTGGTGCCCACCTTCGGAATTTCCGAATCCAGTGCATCAGCAAGGATCGCCAAGCCGTTGATGTTGCTCAACTTACCCTGATCGGTTGCCATGCCCAGCGTGGTGTAGCGCTTGGTGTGCTCGACGCTTTCGTAACCCTCACGTGCCGCCAGTTGCACGTCCGAGACTTTCACGTCGTTCTGGAAATCCAGCCAGGACTTCATCCGCAGCTGAACCTCGGCATTGGCGGGCATAAGCCAGACGGCTGCCATCGGCGCTTCCTCGGTGGTTTCGCCGACCGGAGCTTTAGTGCGTTTCGCGGTCAGCCCGACTGCCTTTGCCGCCGCCTTACCGGCTGCATCCGCGTCTTTCAGCACGTCGCCCAGCGCCAACGGCCCGTTCGAGGACCCTGCGGCCAGCACAAACCCTTCGCCATCAGCACCCAGCGGAGGGCGGTCGGGATCGGGGCGGAAATGCGCGTGGGCCTCATCCCAGATCAGCTTGCCGCCGCAATGGGACCACATATGCACGACTGGGGACCAGCCACCCGACATGGCGACCGCATCGCAGTCGACCTCTTCCCGCGCGCCGCCGATGCCGTCCTGATTGCAGATGGCAACTTTCTTGACGCGCTTGCCGCCTTTGACTTTGGCGATGGCCTTGCCCGGGTCGACCCGAATACCCAGTTGGCGGGCTTCTTCCGCCAGCGGTCCGGCGGTTGCCCTAGCGTCAACAACGCGCAAAACATCCACACCCGCCTGTTTCAGGGTAATCGCGGTGCGATAGGCGTCGTCATTGTTGGTCGCAACGATGACGCGTTCACCCGGAGTCACCCCCCAGTTGACCACATAGTCGCGCATGGCCGAGGCGAGCATTACACCCGGCACATCGTTACCCGCGAAGGACAATGGGCGTTCTATCGCACCGGTTGCAGTGACAATCTGCTTGGCCCGAATGCGCCACAGGCGATGGCGCGGGCCTTGCGTGCCCGGCTTGTGGTCGGTCAGCCGTTCGTAACCAAGGGCATAGCCGTGGTCGTAAACACCTGCGCCCATGCAGCGAAATCGCATGGTAACACCGCCCATTGTTTCGAGTTCGGAAACCAATTGTTCCACGAACTTATCCACAGGCTCACCATTGATCGTCCCGCCATCAACCGGAGCGCGACCGCCCCAATGCGCGGTCTGTTCGATCAGCATGACTTTCGCGCCCGACGCAGCCGCCACTTTGGCCGCCTGCAGGCCCGCGACACCGCCGCCGACCACCAGCACATCGGTGAAGGCATAGAAATGCTCGTACGTGTCCGCATCGCGGCTGTCCTTGTCGGGCGCTTTGCCCAGACCGGCGGACTGGCGGATGAACGGCTCGTAGACATGTTTCCAGAACGGCTTCGGATGAATGAACATCTTGTAGTAGAAGCCAGCCGGCAGGAAACGCGCCAGATGGGTGTTGATCGCGCCGATGTCGAATTCCAGATTGGGCCAGTGGTTTTGCGAAACGGAAGTCAGTCCGTCGAACAGCTCGGTCGTGGTGGCGCGCTGGTTCGGCTCGAACCGGTTGCCCTCGCCCAGACCGACCAGCGCGTTGGGCTCCTCTGCGCCGCTGGCGACCATGCCGCGCGGGCGGTGGTACTTGAACGACCGGCCCACCATCATCTGATCATTGGCCAGCAGGGCCGAGGCAAGCGTGTCGCCTTCGTAGCCCTGCATCGAGGTGCCGTTGAACGTAAAGGTGACCTGTTTCGACCGGTTAATCAGCCGGCCCTGTTTTGCGAGGCGGGTGCTCATGGTGCGGACCTTTCGCATGTGGAGACGTCGGAGCCTCCGGCGGGAGTATTTTTGAAAAGATGAAGCATCAGGAGAGCTCTCTCCACGTCCAGCCGGGACGTTTGGCGGTGATGGCATCTTTGATGTCTTGCGGCGGCTCGGTGGTCTGGGCCGAATACGTGCCGAACACCTCGAGCGTTTGGGTGCAGCGCGCGGCGTGGAACCACTTGCCGCAGCCATTGGCGTGGCGCCAGCGTTCGAAATGCACGCCCTTGGGGTTTTCGCGCATGAACAGGTAGTCGTGGAAGTCGTCATCCGACGAGCCGGGGCCATAGCGCTTCAGATGCGCCTCGCCACCCGCGGCCAGTTCGGTTTCTTCGGCATCGACGCCACAGTAGGGGCAATTCAGGATCAGCATGTCGTTACACCATTCTCGGGCATTTCAGGTTGCGACCGACTGCGTCTCAGCAGTCAAAGGCACAAAGTTGTTGAAGTGGAACATGGCCTCGACCGGTACTTTTATTTCGCCCGGACGAATAGCAACGATGTCGGCGGCGACCTTAAACGCGACCAGACCGGCCGCATTCAAGATGGAAACGATTGCAAGCTCTTCGTCTCTATTACCACTATTGCTTTCGATAATCGCAAGCTTGATGTTCAAACCGTTCAGATCAACACTGTTTAAAACCGGAAGTTCGTGGCCTTCCACATCAATGACCAGCAGATCGGCAGAGGCTATGTTCAGTTCAGCCAATATGTCGTCAAGCCGACGCGCGACCACGTTGGTCTCATCGATAATAGAATGAGGCAGCGCGTCCTTCTGACGTCGATTGGCCATTTCGACAGCCGCAATCATACGTTCTTTATCCAAAGACGCACAACCGCGCAGCCAAGCCGGGCCATCATTGCGATGCGCTTCATTCAAATGATACAGTTTGATCTGCCCCGCTGCCTCGGACACCGCCGCATTAATTAGACTCACGTTGGGATTTTGGCCATGGCGCGTTTCAAGATCCGAGAAGTACACAGGATGCGGCTCGACAAGAACTCCGCTCCAGGTATCTTTAGACCAATAGGCCGAAATCGGGTCATCCAGCTGTCCATCGTTCGCGCCAATCTGGATGACACGCACCGCGTCAGACTGAGCATCGAAACACGCCAACACAAATCTCTGCAACGCCAATTTTGTCAAACGCGGTCGATCGGGGATGGCAGTTGGAAGAGTGTCAATCTCCATCAGTGAGCCACCCCGGCGGCGACGCTTTCGTCGATGAAGCGGCCCTCTTTGAAGCGGTCCAGCGTGAAGGCTTCGGTCAGCGGCGAATGGCCCGTGGCCATCAGCTGCGCCATCCCCCAGCCCGATCCGGGGATCGCCTTGAAGCCGCCGGTGCCCCAGCCGCAGTTGATGAAGCACCCGCCCAGAGGCGTTTTCGACAGGATCGGAGACCGGTCGCCGGTCATGTCCACGATCCCGCCCCACTGGCGCAGCATCTTCAGGCGCGAGATCATCGGGAAGGTTTCGACCAGCGCCCGTACGGTTTCCTCGATATGATGGAAAGAACCGCGCTGGGTGAAATTGTTGAACCCGTCGGTGCCGCCCCCGATCACCATCTCGCCCTTGTCCGACTGTGACATGTAGCCGTGCACGGTGTTGGCCATCACGACCACGTCCATGCAGGGTTTGATCGGCTCGGACACCAGCGCCTGCAGCGCGATGGCTTCCAGCGGCAGACGGAAGCCTGCCATCTCGGCCAACTGGCCGGAATGGCCGGCCACAACGATGCCCAGCTTGTCGCAATCGATGGCACCTTTTGTGGTGTCCACGCCGACGACACGACCGTTATCCTGGCGCACGCCGGTGACTTCGCATTTCTGGATGATGTCCATGCCCATCGCGGAACAGGCCCGCGCATAGCCCCAGGCCACGGCATCGTGGCGCGCGGTGCCGCCGCGTTCCTGCCAGAGCGCGCCCAGAACCGGATAGCGGGGGCCGTCGATATTGATGATCGGCACCAGTTCTTTCACACGCTCGGGGCCAATCCATTCGGTTTTCACGCCCTGCAGCGCATTGGCATGCGCCGTGCGCTGATAGCCGCGAATCTCGTGCTGGGTTTGCGCCAGCATCATCACGCCGCGCGGGCTGAACATGACGTTGTAGTTCAGATCCTGGCTCAGATCCTCGTACAGGCCCCGCGCTTTTTCATATAGCGCCGCCGAAGGGTCCTGCAGATAGTTCGACCGGATGATGGTCGTGTTCCGGCCGGTGTTGCCGCCGCCCAGCCAGCCCTTCTCGATCACAGCGACATTCTGGATGCCGTAGTTCTTGCCCAGATAATACGCCGTCGCCAGACCATGCCCGCCCGCACCGACGATGATCACGTCGTATTTCTTCTTGGGCTCGGGCGAACGCCATGCGCGTTCCCATCCGGTGTGATAGCGAAGCGCTTCCCGCGCCACAGCAAAGGCTGAGTAGTGTTTCATAAGCGAATCCATCCGGTTCGGTGATTGCACGCAGATATGCCGTGTGGCGGCATAATACCCCCGCCATGCAACGTCACAATACATCGTTATTGCGACATGAACCCGCCTCGCGTCTATTTGTCCCTTTTTTCCGGACGCGCGCAGGTCTAAGTCAGGACAACCATTCCGGAGGGACCATGACGTTCTGGGTTCTGATATTCCTCATCGCGCTGCTGATTGCGGGTTTCCTGAGCTATTCATTGCTGCGCACCCGTCGCGGTGCCGAGCCTGCAGCGGCTTATGATCTGCGTGTTTATCGCGAACAGCTTGCCGGTGTTGACCGGGATCTGGCGCGTGGCGTGATTGGGGAAGCCGATGCCGAGCGGGTGCGCACCGAAATCTCGCGTCGCATTCTGGCGGCGGATGCACAGATGCAGCAGGACGGGAACCGGGCCGGGCCGTCTCGGGTGACATCCGTGATCGCCATTGCGGGCCTGATGTTGGTCCTGATTGGCGGGGCGATGGCGCTGTATCACAGGATGGGCGCGGTCGGCTTGCCCGACATGCCGCTGGAGGCGCGTTTCGAAATGGCCGAAGACGTGCGCGCGAACCGCCCGGGCCAGGCCGCCGCCGAAGAACTGACGACCCCGCCGCAGGCGCGCCAGTTGGAAGAAAACTATGCGTCCCTTCTCAAGCAGTTGCGCGACACGGTCGCAGCGCGGCCCGACGATCTGCAGGGGCATATGCTGCTGGCACAACACGAAACCAACGCCGGGAATTTCAAGGCCGGGTACACCGCTCAGCAGCGGGTGATTGAACTGTCAGGCGACGGCACGTCGGCGGATGCCTATGCGGACCTTGCCGAGATGATGATCCTTGCAGCCGGCGGCTATGTCTCGCCCGAGGCCGAGCAAGCGCTGGAACAGGCGCTGGATCGCGACCCCCAGCATGGTCCGGCCCGGTACTACGTGGGTCAGATGCTGGCGCAGGTTGGACGCCCTGACATTGCCTACCGCGTGTGGGTCGAAACCCTGCAGGATGCGCCAGCGGGCGCGCCCTGGGCGGATGCAATCCGCGCGCAGATCAACGAACTGGCCTTCCGCGCTGGCGTCTTCAACGCACCGGACCTGAGCGTTGCCCCATCCGGCCCCAGTCAGGAAGACATGGCCGCCGCCGCGGAACTGACGCCCGAGGAACGGCAAGAGATGATTCAGGGCATGGTGGATCAGCTATCTGACCGTCTGGCCACCGAAGGCGGATCGCCCGAGGAATGGGCCCGCCTGATCGCCGCCCTCGGGGTTCTGGGCCAAGCCCAGCGCGCCATCGATATCCGGGACGAGGCCATGACCGTCTTCGCCGGTGACGCGGATGCACTGCAAATGATCGACGCCGCCGCCCTGCAGGCCGGGATCGCGCAATGATCCACGATGAATTCGAAGACTTCGCCGCGAGCCTGCCGCCAATGACCGCTTTGATGGGTCTGGACCTTGGTGAAAAGACCATCGGCGTTGCAGTGTCCGACCGGATGCGCGGGGTGGCCAGCCCGCTGGAAACGGTGCGGCGCAAGAAGTTCACGCTGGACTCGGCGCGCCTGCTGGAAATCGTCGCGGATCGCGAGATCGGAGGCGTCCTGCTGGGCCTGCCCAAAAACATGGACGGCACCGAAGGCCCACGCTGCCAATCGACCCGTGCCTTTGCCCGCAACATGTCACGCCTGACCGAATTGCCCATCGGTTTCTGGGACGAACGGCTGAGTACTGTTGCGGCAGAAAAAGCACTGCTTGAGGCGGATACGACCAGAAAACGTCGCGGACAGGTTATCGATCACGTTGCGGCTGGCTATATCCTGCAGGGAGCCTTGGACAGGCTGCGCTTTTTGTAACCGGTCGGAGGCCGCCAATGACGAACATGGTTTGGAAACGAAACGAGGTCGAAAGCCCTTGTATCCAGATCTGTGTTGTGCACCCGACCGAGCGGATCTGCACCGGCTGCTATCGCACCATCGACGAAATCTCGCGGTGGTCGAAAATGGACAGTTCCGAGCGCGCTGAAATCATGCAGGAGCTGCCCGCACGCAAGCCGCAGCTTTCGAAACGGCGCGGTGGCCGCGCGGGGCGTCTTAGCGGGTCGTAATCCAACTTTTTGCAGCGTTCTACGCGCTTTGGCGTCGCTTGCAAGGCGGCAACGCGTGAATTGCGCCGCCGGGATCAGGCCCGGGTTCCGAGGGGGTGAGGAACCCAAGGACTTGGAGTCGAGTAGGCGACGACCCACGGCGGCGCGGCGCGGCCACGCGGCTTCCCTTTGGGTTGGGAAACGCCTGCCTTCTGTTGGTTTTTGACCAATCAATCAAGAAACAATCCCCGCAATCTGGACGTTCCCTTGCGTCATGTCAGGCCTGCTCAGGCGAATGGTTTTTTAACGCCTAACCGGCGGCCAGCCAGGCTTTGGCGTCTTCGACATCTTCCGACGGAAAGAACTGGGTTCGGGTGCCCAGAATATGGCTCGCGACCCGCTGCGCCATATGTTGCCAGGCCTTGTCCCCGACAATCGCTGCGCGGTCGAGCATTCCGATATGGCGGCTGGCCACCCGGAAATGCGCGGCCAGCGCCGACAGGCCCTGCCAGCCATCAAATTCGCGCAGGTCAATCAACAGGCGAAACCCCTCGCGGTCCCGCAGCAGCGTGTCCAGATCGGTTTCAGCCTGACGGTATTCCTCGGGGTCGAGCTTCCCCAGCAGGCTGATCTGCACACATGGCCCGCCCAGATCGGTAACGTGGACCGCGCCCAGCGATTCGCGTATCCAGCGGCGGGCTTCTTCCAGTTCCGCCAGTTCGAAGACCTGCACCGGGCATGGCAGGATCGGGGCCGCCAGCCGGATGCTGGTCTGCACCCAGCCCTGATCCGCAACCACGCCGATCCGGTCGAACCCGCGCCAATGACTGACACCAAGCTTGGTGTCGGACCAGACCGCGCCCAGATCGTAGCCTTTGAATTCCGGCTGCACGATGGCCAGCAGACGCACCGCGTCATGTTCGGCCAGCGCTACCTCGATCGCGGGGACCAGAGTGTCTGAGTAATCGGTGCTGGTGACTTCGCCCGACAATTCGACCTCGATCAGCGCACCATCCGTGTTCGTGTGAACCGTAATCATGACTCAAATCCTCCGAAATCAAAGAATGACAGGAGGTTATGGGGATTCGATCCATTCGGCCACTCCCCCGGCGCATTGCGGGCGGAAATACACGATCATCCGCCCATCCGGACTTGCCGAGGCCCCCTGCCCCCACGGGGCCACGCCGTGCAGGCAATGGCGGTGGAGCAGGTAGGATTCACCGGGTTTCGCGGGCAGTTCGATCCTTGGGCAGGTTTCAAACACCTGACGCCGGGCGGCTTGGTAGGTATCGGTGATGTCCACCAGATGCAGCGTTTCGCGCGGGTGATCGGCCAAGGCGCGCGCGAACGCTTGTTGCAGGATAATGTGGCTGCCTTCCCACAGAACCATTGGCGCGGCATCCGCACTGGCTTCGGTCAACGGGATGCCCAGTATCCACGCATGCGGCTCGTCCACCCGGCGGCGGCGATCCGGCCCCATCGGGCGCAAGCCGTCCACATGGGCGGCATCCCGGTTGCGGCGATAGCGCGTGGCAGCTTCGCCCTCACCCCGGCGCGGGCGGGGATAGCCCGGATAGATGACCGAGACCTGCCCCTTGTGCAGCGGCAATTGCCCATAGTGCTGCGCGATGAACTCTGCCGCCTGCCCGGCCAAGGGGCCGGATTGCCCCACCCGGCCCAACTCGTCGTTCGGCAGGGCATCGACGCCAATGAACCACGTGCCTTCACAGTCCAGCCACTCGGCATGGGCAGGATCGGTGGTCGCGGCGCGGGCAATCGGCAGGGCGTGGTCCACCCACGTGGCCAGTGCCGGATCATAGGGAAACCTGATCCACCCTCTGGTTCGGAAGTCGGTCATAGCCCCAACGCCTTGCGCAGCATGTTCAGGGCAACCAGCGTCAGGAACACAGCAAAGACCCGTTTCAACAGCTTGGAATCCATCGCGTGGGCCAGTTTCACGCCCCAAGGCGCGGTGATCATCGTCATGGTCACAACAACGGCGAAGGCCACAAGGTTGACGGCCCCGATGGTCAGCGGCGGGCGGTGTTCCGGTGCGATGTCGAGAAACAGAAACCCGATCACCGAGGGCACCGCGATGATCACTCCGAACCCGGCAGCGGTTGCCACGGCGCGGTGGATGGGCGTGTTGTAAAGGCTCATCAGCGGCACCCCGAAACTGCCGCCTCCAATCCCCATGAGCACGGACAGAAACCCGACCAAGGGCGACAGCACCGCGCGTTTGATCCCTTTGGGCATCGCATCCCCCAGCCGCCACTCGGACCGGCCGAGCCCCAGATACGCACCGATCACCATGCCCAGCACACCGAACAGTGCCTGCAACATCTCGGTCCTAAGGGCCGAGGCGACCAGAACCCCGATCACCGACCCGATTGCAATCCCCAGGCCCCATCCGCGCAGGATGTCCCAATCCACCGCGCCTTTCTTGTTGTGGGCCAGAACCGAGCGGAGGGAAGTGACGATAATCGTCGCCAGAGAGGTCGCCAGACACAGTTGCATCAACTGCGGCCCGCCATAGCCCAAGGTTTTGAAGGCGTAGAAAAAAGCTGGCACCAGCACGATACCACCGCCGACGCCCAGCAATCCGGCCAGCACACCGGCCAGCGCCCCGATTACAAGCAAAAGGCCCAGCATCTGGGCCAGCAACATCGCGTCGGGCATCTTCCCCCCCCAGATCGGCCATCGGGGCCGTGGTTCAGTTCCTTCAGACCTCGGCCATAGACGCCACGTGATCCAGCGCCTGCAGCATGAGTTCGGGCCCGGCCCCATCGCGCACGGCGCCTTCGGACAAGGCGCGCCGCCACGCGCGCGCCCCGGGACGGCCAGCGAACAGACCCAGCATGTGCCGGGTGATCTGATGCAGCCGCCCGCCCCTGACAAGGTGCTGTTCGACATAGGGCACCATTTGCCGGACGATGGCAATCGGATCGCTGACTTCGCCGGTCTGGTAGATCAGAGGATCGGCCGAGGCCAGAATGTCGGTCGGCTGATGATAGGCCGCGCGTCCGATCATCACGCCATCCAGACCTGCATCCAGATGCGCGCGCGCGTCATCCAGCGAGGTGATACCGCCGTTGATCGAAATATGCAGACCAGGGAAATCCGCCTTCATCCTGTGTACAAGGTCGTAATCCAGCGGCGGGATATCGCGGTTTTCCTTCGGGCTCAGACCCTGAAGCCACGCCTTGCGGGCATGGATCGTCACGCGCCGGCAGCCTGCAGCGCTTATCTGATCCAGAAAGCCGGGCAGAACCTGCTGCGGATCCTGCTCATCCACGCCGATACGGCATTTGACGGTCACATCGACCTCGACTGCCTCGCGCATGGCGGCGACGCATTCGGCGACCCGTGCGGGGTCTTTCATCAACACGGCCCCGAACGTACCCGACTGAACCCGGTCCGAGGGGCAGCCGCAGTTCAGATTGACCTCATCGTACCCGGCCTCGGCCCCCAGCTTTGCGGCCTGCGCCAGTTCATCCGGGTCCGACCCGCCCAGTTGCAGGGCGACCGGGTGTTCTTCGGGGCTATAGTCCAGCAGATGCAACGCGCCGCCCCGCACCAGCGCGGGAGCCGTCACCATTTCGGTATACAGCAACGTCTTTGAACTCAGCAGCCGATGCAGATAGCGGCAATGGCGATCCGTCCAATCCATCATAGGTGCCACGCTCAGGCGAGCGGCAATTTTCAGATTATTTTTCAACCCACTACCCTCACAACGGCCAACTGCCCCTGCAGCAATATTCCCCGGTATCTCCCAATGTCGGCGCAGGCGTCCGACTCGCGCGCGCTAGGCTTTAACACATTCTTTTTGGGAAACAGACCCGAAGCATATTCCGGTCGGAGATTCAATTCACAAGACGCAGATGCCGCGTGATGGCCATCGCCTGCAATCGCTCACCCATTCGCGGCGATGCCATAGCGACTGATCATCATCTCGACGCTGTTCTCAATCGTGTCAGCCATCTCGGACTGGCTTAGAACAGAGCCCGAAAACAGCAGCGGCCAGAAGGCACGGGCCTTGATCAGACCGATGAACTCGCGCCCGGCTTTTTCCGGGTCGTCGATCTGCAACTGGCCGTCTGCGGCGGCGTCCCGAAGCATGGCAATAAAGGCGGCGGTCTTGTCCAGCCTGCCCTGCGCCTCGGCCGCAAGAACCGGGTTGCGCAAAGTTTCGCTGATCACCATCCGGGACATCGCCATCACGTCCGGCGACATCAGAATGCGGCCCTCAGCCCAGGCGAGCTCGGTCAACTGCTCGCGCACATCACGCCCTTTTTCGTACCGGATTTCCACCACTTCGGCAAAGCGTCTGGACAGCTCGATCACGATTGAGCGGAACAGATTTTCCTTACTTTCGAAATACTTGTACAGCGTACGCTTGGACACCTCGGCCTGGGCCGAGATGCGATCCATGCTGGCGGCGGCAAAGCCCTTTTCCTGAAACTCGGCCACGGCAGCTTCGATGATCTGCGCGTGCTTCGACGCATTGGGTGCGCTGCATTCACTCATGTCAGAGCTATAGACCCATTGACGGGTCGTGGTCAAACGCCAGGTAAACGCAAGAGTTTACAGGCTCGATTTTCTGTGCCACTAGTAAACCCGTGAGTTTACCGACTCAGGTAACCAGCCCAACATGGAGATCCCCCTCATGCCACTCACACTGAAACTGAACGGCGAGACCCACACGGTTGACGCCGAACCCGGCACCCCGCTTCTGTGGGTGATCCGGGATGAGCTTAAGCTGACCGGAACCAAATTTGGCTGCGGCGTTGCGTCCTGCGGTGCCTGCACCGTGCATCTGAATGGCGAGCCCGTGCGCTCGTGCCAGACCTATGTTGAAGACGTCGAGGATGCTGAAATCACCACGATTGAGGCAATCGGAGACGACAAGGTCGGGGCCGCTGTCCAGCAGGCCTGGGTCGAACTGGACGTGGTGCAGTGCGGTTACTGCCAGTCGGGTCAGGTGATGTCGGCGGTGGGTCTGCTGTCCGAAAACCCCAAGCCCAGCGCCGAAGAGATCGACAGCTACATGCACGGCAACGCCTGCCGGTGCGCCACCTATCAACGTATCCGCGCCGGTGTCCAGCGCGCGTCCGAAATTCTGGAGGCCTGATCCATGACCATCAACACCTCTCGCCGTGGATTTCTGAAAGGGGCCGCAGCTGCCGGTGCCGTTCTGCTGGTTGGCGCCCGTCCCGATGGCGCGCTGGCGGTGGCGTCGTCCGAAAGCGCCATGTTCAATCCGTTCGTGAAGATTGACGCCGATGGCACTGTGACCGCCATCGTCAAGCACTTTGAAAAGGGTCAGGGCCCTGCGACCGGTCTGCCGACGCTGATCGCCGAGGAAATCGGCCTGACCATGGATCAGATCGAGTACGAATTCGCACCCTCTGATCCCAACGTCTACAACAATCTGGCGCTCGGTCCGTTTCAGGGGACCGGCGGCTCGACCGCGATGGCGAATTCCTGGCTGCAATACCGTCAGGCCGGTGCCGCCGCGCGCGAGATGCTGATCAACGCCGCCACCCAAAGCTGGGGCGTGGATGCTTCGGGCGTCACCATCGAAGACGGTATCGTCAAAGCGGGCGACAAGTCGGCACCGATTGCGGAGTTTGTGGCTGCGGCTTCGCAACTGGAGGTCCCGGCTGAGCCACGCCTGAAGGACGCGTCCGAGTTCCGGCTGATCGGCAATGAAGCCGTGCGGCGCAAGGACTCGGCGATCAAGGGCAATGGGCAGGCAATGTACGCGATGGATGTTCATCTGCCGAACCAGATGGTCGCCATGATCAAACGCCCCGAGGCCCGCGGCAGCATCGCCCTTGGCTTTGACGACAGCGCGTCGAAAGACGTCAAAGGCTATATCAACGCTGCCGTTCTGCCCAATCAGGCGGGCGTTGCGGTTTATGCCGAAAATACCTGGGCCGCGATTCAGGCACGCGATGCGCTTGACGTCGAATGGGACCTGTCGGGCGCGGAAACCCGCGATTCCGACCAGATCAAGGCCGAGATCATGGCCGCGCTGGACGCTGAGCCGACGTTTAACGTCAACAAGGCAGATGTCGCGGCAGTGTCGGCGGCGATAGACGGGGCGGATAAGGTCATCGAAAAGACCTGTTACTTCCCGCTGCTCGCCCATGCGCCGATGGAGCCGTTGAACTGCACCATCGAACAGACCGCAGATGGTGACATCGTCCTGCATGATGGCGCGCAAATGCCGACCGGGCCGCATATGGCCTATCAGCAGATCTTCCAACTGCCGGCTGAGAAGATTCACATCAAGACAATGCTGGCCGGTGGCTCTTTCGGGCGTCGCGCCACACCGGATGCGGATTATCAGGTCGAGGCTGCTTTAGCCTTTGTTGTCACCGACCGTACGCGCCCGGTGAAACTGGTCTGGACGCGCGAGGATGATATCCGCAGCGGCTACTACCGCCCCGCCTTTGGCCACAAGGTGCGCGTGGGTCTGGATGCGGATGGCAATATTGTCGGATGGCAGCATCAGGTGGCCGGGCAGTCGATAATCAAGGGCACCGCGTTCGAGGCCATTGCGGTGCATGATGGCATCGATCACACCTCGATCGAAGGGATCGGCGACAGTCCCTACACGATCCCCGGCATGGCGGTAGGCTTGACCGATACGCCCAAGGCGACCTCGGTTCTGTGGTGGCGGTCGGTGGGGCATACCCACACGGCCTACGCGATGGAAACGATGATGGACCTTGCGGCACAGGCCGCCGGTCGCGACCCGGTTGAATTCCGGCTGGCCCATCTGGCTGACGACACCGACGCGGACCAAAAGCGCAAGGCGGGCGTGCTGAAACTGGCGGTTGAAAAGGCCGGTTGGGGCAACGCGCCAGCGGGCCGGGCGCAGGGAGTCGCGGTGCACAAGTCCTTCGGTTCCTACGCCGCGCAGGTGGTCGAAGTGTCCGGCGACCCGGAAAACGGCATTCGGATCGAAAAGGTGACCTGCGCCGTGGATTGCGGTATCGCCGTGAACCCGGACGTGGTGCGCGCCCAGATGGAGGGTGGCATCGGCTATGGCATCGGCCATGTGATGCGTGACCAGATCACGCTGACCGGTGGCACCGTGGACCAGTTCAACTTCCCGGATTACGAGCCGCTGCGGATCGGTGACATCGCCGCCATCGACGTGCATATCGTGCCGTCCGCCGAAGCGCCCTCGGGCGTTGGGGAGCCCGGCACGCCCCCGTCCGCCCCGGCGCTGGCAAACGCGATCAACGCCCTGTCCGGGGTACAGGTCGCCGAAATGCCGATGGCAGAGAACGGTGTTAACTTCGTCTGACCCTCTGGTCCCCGCGCCCTGGCCACAAGGCGCGGGGATTACCACTCAGGGACCCGTCATTAAATTTGATCAAATTTAGTGACAAGCGCGGGCGGCTCCAGTACATCTCGGAAAACGAGAGCAACGGAGGCCCCCATGGACCTGAGCGCCCTGCACAGTTTTCGCGTCGCCGCCTGTGACCTGAACGGTCAGTTGCGGGGCAAACGTGTGCCGCCTGCATATGCCGACAAGCTGGACAAGGGCGCGGTGCGGATGCCGCTTTCGGCGCTGAACGTGGATTTGTGGGGGGCTGACATCGACGGCAGCCCGCTGGTTTTCGAAAGCGGGGATGCCGATGGCGTTCTGCGGCCCACCGAACGCGGCCCCGTCCCGGTGCCCTGGCTCGACGCCGAAACGGCCCTGGTGCCGATGTGCCTGTACGATGACACGGGCCAACCCTTCCCCGGCGATCCCCGGCACGCCCTTTCCGCCGTGCTGGACCGCTACGCACAGCGCGGTTGGTCCGTGATCGCCGCGACCGAGCTGGAGTTCACGCTGATCGACGCCTCTGGGGCGCAGCCGCAACCTCCGATCAACCCGATCACCGGGCGCAGGCTGTGCGATGAGGCGGTCTTGTCCGTTGCCGAAATGGACGCGTTCGAGGCCTTTTTCACCGACCTCTACGATGGCTGCGCGGCAATGGGTATCCCGGCCCAAACCGCGATCTCGGAAAGCGGCATCGGCCAGTTCGAGATCAACCTGAATCATCAGGACGCAATGCGCTGCGCCGATGATACATGGCTTTTCAAGGCATTGACGCGCGGTTTGGCACGGAAACACGGGTTCTGCGCGACCTTCATGGCCAAGCCCTATGCCGACGAAGCGGGCAACGGGATGCATGTGCATTTTTCGGTGCTTGATCGGGATGGGCGCAACGTCTTCGATGACGGCGGTCCAAAGGGCACGGACCTTCTGCGTTCGGCCGTGGCCGGGTGCCTAGCGGCCATGCCCGGCAGTACGCTGATCTTCGCACCACATGGCAATTCCTACACCCGCCTCGTGCCCAGCGCCCATGCGCCAACCGGGGCAAGCTGGGCCTATGAGAACAGAACCGCCGCCATTCGCATCCCCGGCGGCGCCTCGGCTGCGCGGCGTATCGAGCACCGCGTTGCGGGCGGGGACATCAACCCGTATCTGATGCTGGCAGCCGTTCTGGGCGCGGCTCTGGTGGGGATTGAAGATGGTTTGAAACCCCCTGCCGCAATCTCGGGCAATGCCTACGACATCAAGGGCCTGCCGCAATTGGCCAGTGATTGGACCGCTGCCGTTGCGGCCTATGAATCAGACCCGATGGTCGCCCGCCTGTTTCCGCCCGACCTGATCCGGTATATGGCTATGACCAAGCGGCAAGAGATCGCGCGCTTTGCGGACCGCCCCGCCCAGGACCACTGGCTGAGCTATCTCGAGGCTGTCTGACCCCACTTGCCCGACCAAAACAACTCGGGTAGGCTAAATTTGATCAAATTTGGTGAACCATGAAAATCGGTATTCTACAAACCGGCCACTCTCCTGATGGGTTGAAAGACGAATTCGGGGATTATGATGAACTGTTCCCGGCGCTTCTGGACGGCAACGGATTCGACTTTGAAACCTTTGCCGTTGTCGACGGGGTGTTTCCAGACAGCACAGCGGATGCGGATGGCTGGCTGATCACCGGATCACGGTACGGCGCATATGAGGACCTGCCATGGATTCCGCCGCTCGAGCAGTTGATCCGCGACATCCATGCCAGTGGCAAACCGATTGTCGGCGTGTGCTTCGGCCATCAGATCATCGCGCAGGCCCTTGGGGGCCGGGTCGAAAAATTCTCGGGCGGGTGGTCCGTGGGGCGGACTGAGTATGACTTTGACGGCAAAAAGGTCTGGCTGAACGCCTGGCATCAGGATCAGGTTGTCGAGACCCCCGAAGGAGCGGAGGTCGTAGGGCAGAACGACTTCTGCAAGAACGCGATGCTGTCTTATGGCGATACGATCTGGACGGTTCAGGCCCATCCGGAGTTTTCGAACGATTTCGTGACCGGGCTGATGCGGACGCGCGGCAAGGGTCTTGTGCCCGACACTCTGATGGAAGCCGCCACAAACCGGCAAACCGCCCCGGACGACAATGCCGGGATCGCCCGCTACATGGCCGAGTTTCTCAAGAAAGCGAGGGCCTGATGGCCGACTGGACAGATCAACTGCCGCAGGCAGCGCGCACCTATATTGACGGGCACCGACTGGATGAGGTCGAATGCATCATCTCGGACCTGCCCGGCATCGCGCGCGGCAAGGCGGTGCCTGCGTCGAAATTCGCCAAACAGGCTTATTTCCATCTACCCGACAGCATCTTCTACCAGACCATCACCGGTGACTGGGGCGAGGCCGCAGGCGAGGACGGGTTCATCGAACGGGACATGATCCTGAAGCCCGATTTCTCGACCGCATCCGCCGCACCGTGGACCGGCGACTGGACGCTGCAGGTGATCCATGACGCCTATGATCGCGACGACAAGCCGATCCCGTTCAGCCCGCGCAACGTGCTGAAACGCGTCGTGCAGCTGTACCACGACAAGGGCTGGAAACCGGTTGTCGCACCGGAGATGGAGTTCTTTCTGGTCGCCCCCAATGTGGACCCGGCGCAGGGGATCAAGCCGATGATGGGCCGCTCGGGTCGTCCGGCGGCAGCCCGGCAGGCCTATTCGATGACCGCAGTGGATGAATTCGGCCCGGTGATCGACGACATCTACGATTTCGCCGAACATCAGGGGTTCGAGATCGACGGCATCACGCAGGAAGGCGGGGCCGGTCAGCTTGAGATCAACCTGCGTCACGGCAATCCGGTAAAACTGGCTGATGAGGTGTTCTATTTCAAACGCCTGATCCGCGAGGCCGCCCTGCGGCACAACTGTTTCGCCACTTTCATGGCAAAGCCGATCGAGGACGAGCCGGGCTCGGCCATGCATATCCATCACTCGATCATCGACATGGAATCCGGTCAGAATATCTTTTCGGGTCCTCAGGGCGGCGAGACGGATGCGTTTTACAATTACATTGCAGGTCTTCAGAACCACCTGCCCGCGGGGCTGGCGGTGATGGCGCCCTATGTGAACTCGTACCGGCGCTACGTGAAAGACCATGCCGCGCCGATCAATCTGGAGTGGGCGCGCGACAACCGTACGACCGGCATCCGCGTGCCCCTGTCGGGACCCGAGGCGCGGCGGGTGGAAAATCGCATCGCCGGGATGGATTGCAACCCGTATCTGGGCATCGCGCTGTCGCTCGCTTGCGGCTATCTGGGCCTGACCCAGCAGGAACGTCCGCGCCGCCAGTTCTATGGCGACGCCTATGAGGGCGATGGCGACATCCCGCAGGTCATGGGCAGCGCGCTGGACCTGTTCGACGAAGCCACCGCCTTGCACGAGGTTCTGGGCACCGAATTTGCCCGCGTTTACGGGATCGTAAAACGCGCGGAATACGAAGAGTTCCTGCAGGTGATCTCTCCTTGGGAGCGAGAGCATCTTTTGCTGAATGTCTAGGCCTGTGGGACCGTTCGGAATGTCCGTATTTGGCACGAGAAGAAGCCGGGGCGCGGCATGAACCTGCTGTATTCCAATGACCGAAAGGCCGAGTATCCGGCCAGTTGGTACGCGGCGACGGCCAATCCGATGGACCGGTTTCCGGTGTTGGGACGCGACAGTAAGGCGGACGTCTGCATTGTCGGCGGCGGTTATACCGGTTTGTCGGCGGCGCTACATCTGGCCGAGGCGGGGTTTGACGTTGTCCTGCTCGAAGCGCATCGCGTGGGTTTTGGCGCGTCGGGCCGAAATGGCGGCCAGCTTGGCAGCGCGCAGCGGATGGATCAGGAGGATCTGGAGCGGCTGGTTGGCGATGACGATGCCGCCAAGCTGTGGGACCTGGCCGAAGATGCCAAGACGCTGGTCAAATCCCTGATCTCGCGCCATCAGATCGACTGCGATCTGAAACCCGGCGTCGCCAACATGGCGCTGAGCGATGGCGAGCGGCGGGAATTGCATGAACACGCCGCGCATCTGTCCGGACGGTACGGGTATGGGCAGATTGAACCGCTGGACGCGGAGGCAGGCCATGCGTTGTGCCCCTCGCCCGCCTATAAAGGTGGGTATCTGGATAAGGGGGCGGCCCATTTGCACCCTTTGAACTATGCGCTGGGTCTGGCACGGGCCGCCGCGCAGGCGGGCGCGCGTATCCATGAGGGCACCGAGGTTCTGGACATCGAACAGGGTCCCCGCGCTACCGTTCGGACGGCGCAAGGCACGGTCACCGCGGATCACGTCATTCTGGGCTGCAACGGGTATCTGGGCGGTTTGAGCCCGCATGTCGCGGCGCGGGTCATGCCGATCAACAACTTCATCGCCGCGACCGAACCGCTGGGGGCGGATGCGGCCAAGATTCTGACGCAGGACGTGGCCGTCGCCGATACCAAATTCGTGGTGAATTATTTCCGACTCAGCGGTGATGGCCGGTTGCTGTTTGGCGGTGGCGAAAGCTATGGCTATCGCTTCCCCTCGGACATCGCCGCCACCGTCCGCAAGCCGATGGCGCAGATTTTCCCGCATCTGCGCGATGTGAAGATCGACTATGCCTGGGGCGGCACGCTGGCCATAACCATGCGGCGGATGCCCTATCTGGCGCGGGTTGCCCCCAACATCCTGTCGGCGTCGGGCTATTCCGGTCACGGCGTCGGCACGGCCACCCATGCCGGTCAGCTTATGGCCATGGCCATTCAGGGACAGGCCGAAGGCTTCGACACTCTGGCCCGCGTGCCCGCTCTGCCCTTTCCGGGCGGTTCTGCGCTGCGCAGCCCTTTATTGGTGCTGGCGATGACGTGGTACGCGCTGCGGGACCGCTTGGGGATCTGACCCTTCTACCATTGCGACAATTTGGTGAAATTTCGCCGACCCGGCGAAAGGGGACTTGGCATCGGCGGGCTCTTCGATTTAGATAAACAAAAGTTAGAATTCGGGATTTCCAAATATGACACTGCCACCAAACGTGCATGATGCCGAACCCATCCCCGCAGCCGCCCGAGCGGCCATTGACGCCTTGATGCAATCCGGCGACCTGTTCCGCTATACCGCGCCGCAGGACGCCCCGGTTGCCTTGCTCGAGGCTGAGTTTGCTGAACTGCTGGGCTCGAAATACGCGCTGGCGGTGTCATCCTGTTCGGCCGCTTTGTTCCTGTCGCTAAAGGCGCTTGGCCTGCCCCGCGACGCGCGGGTGCTGATACCGGGCTTTACCTTTGCCGCCGTGCCCTCATCCATTGTGCATGCAGACTGCATCCCGGTCCTGTGCGAAGTGGGTGAAAACTATCGCATCGATATGGCAGACTTTGCCGCCAAGCTGGACGATGTTCAGGCGGTGATCATCAGCCACATGCGCGGGCATACCTCGGACATGGATGCGATCATGGCGCTGTGCGATGCGCGCGACATTCCGGTGATCGAGGACGCGGCCCATTCGCTGGGCACAACCTGGCATGGGCGCAATATCGGCACCATTGGCAAGGTCGGCTGTTTCTCGTTCCAGTCCTACAAGATGATCAACGCGGGCGAAGGCGGCATCCTGATCACCGATGACGCCGATTTGGTTGCGCGTGCCGTGATCATGTCGGGCGCCTATGAGCATAACTGGAAAAAGCACAAAGGCCCGCACGGCGACAATTCGCCCGAGTTGCAGCAGGCCTTTGCCCGCTGGCAGAACCAGTTGCCGCTTTATAACCTGCGGATGAGCAACCTCAGCGCCGCCGTGATCCGCCCACAAATCCCCGAACTGGCGCGGCGTGTGCGGGATGGGCTGGCGAACCACGATTACGTGGCCGACCGCCTGAACACATCGCCCTATATCGACGTCCCTGCCCCGCTGGCCCCGGAACTCCGCGCGCCGGATTCGATCCAGTTCAATCTGGTCGGGTTGAGCGAGGATGAAATCCGCGCCTTTGCCGCAGCCTCGGACGCGCGGGGCGTCAAGGTTCAGGTCTTTGGTCTGAGCGAAGACAACGCCCGTGCCTTCTGGAACTGGCAATTCCTGCCCGAAAAGTTCGACCTGCCGCAGACCCGCGAGATGCTGATGAAGGCCTGCGACGTGCGCCTGCCGGTGCGCCTGACCCGCGAGGAACTGGACGTGATTGCTGACATCCTGCTGGCCTCGGTCGGCGAGGTGATCGGGCCGGTTCCTGCCTACGGGACCTGAGCTTTAATCTGCAATCGCATCAACCGATACAAACATCGCCGTGATCCCTTCGGGGGTCGCTGCGATGCGTGACAGGATACCTGCCACCTGCAAACCGGATGGGGCTTGGATCAACAGCGGCGCGCCGGAATCGCCCATCATCACCGGGCAGGTCGCAATCATCAGCCCGTCAGCCAGCGGACGCGGAAAACAGTCCTGCGTCCGGCTCTGGACATGAGGCCGCAGGCCGGGGTAACCGGCAACTGTTCCGGCGGTGAGCCCGGCGCTGGTTTCTGCGAGTTCGAAAAACCCGAGCGATTGTCCTAAAGGCTCAACCAGTTCAAGCACCGCCCAATCCAGTTCGGGGCGGCTGTCAAAACCTTCGGCGGTTTGATCAGGGTGCAAACGGTAGCTTTCGACGGTTGAAACCAAAACGGCTTCTCCGCGCTGATAGCCGGCGGCAAAGCGGATGCTGGCGGCGGGAATCCAGCGGTTGCGGGTTCTGTTGTAAAGACAATGGGCGGCGGTCAGGACCAGCCTGTCAGAGATCAGAACGCCGGTGCAGTGCGACCGCTGATCCCGGCTGGCAAAGTTGACCCGCCCAATCGCACGCCATGGTGTGGCAAAGGCATCCAGAATCTCGCGTGCGCGGATGTCATCGCATCCGGCATCCGACTTGGCACCCAAGGTGCACACAGGCGACCAGACTTCGGCAAAGCGGCCCTGGGCCAGCGCCATTTGCCCGCAAAGCAAAGCGACGCAAATGGCAAGCCAGCGCATCGCGTGAGGGATCAGTTCAGCTTGGACAGCTTCTGCTGCAACTCGGCGAGTTGCTTTTTGATGTCATCCAGATCCTCTTTGGGTTCGGGCTTTTCCTCATCGCCTTCGGGACCGGACCAGTTGCCCGACAAACCGCCGGTCATCGCCTTGAGGAATGCCTTTTGCTGCGCCTGCATCGCCTCGAACCCCGGAATCTGGGTCATCGGGTTCATGGCGTTCATGTTTTCCATCATCTTGGACTGGCTTTCGCGCAGCATCTCGAACGAGCTTTGCAGGAACTGCGGCATCATCCCGCCGCCCGGAATCATGTAGCTGCGCACAAGATCATTGAGAACGTTGACCGGCAGAACATTTTCGCCCCGGCTTTCGTGTTCGGCAATGATTTGCAGCAGATACTGGCGCGTCAGGTCGTCGCCGGTTTTCAGATCGATAATCTGGACTTCACGCCCGTCCCGGATGAACCCCGCGATATCTTCAAGCGTGACATAGTCGCTGGTCTCGGTGTTATACAACCGGCGGCTGGCATAACGCTTGATCAACAGCGGTTTTTCCTGGTTCGACACCCTTAACCCTCCCAAGGATGATGCATTGCAGCACAGGTTATGCGACTGCAGCACAAAAAGAAAGGGCAGGTCAAGCGACCTGCCCAGCGCAACTGCACCAGTTGGGAGGAATGGGTGCCCGTCGCGCCCCTTCCTTACTTGGCGGCGGCCGCTTTCTTGGCAGCGGTCGTCACTTCGGTGGTTGCTTTCTTGACAGCAGCAGTTGCTTCTTCTGCAGCGTCTTTACCAGCAGCCATCAGCAGCTCGACGGTTTCGGTCTGAACTTTTTTCGCGATTTCAGCGAAAGCAGCCATGTTTTCGGCAGCAACTTCAGCCGACGCGCTTGCGAAGTCGGTTGCAGCTTTTGCGTAGTCAGCAGGCTCGGCCTTTGCTTTCGACATGTCGCTCAGCTTGGCCAGAGTTTCTTTGGTCCATTTGTTCGAGATTTCAGCCGATTTCTCAGCTGCTTCCAGAGCAACGCCCGACAGCTTTTCGTTCAGCGAAGCGGTCGATTTGAATGCGTCTTCCATTGCGGCGGTGTCTACCGGAAATGCACCCATCATGTCTTTCATGATCGCGGTGAAGTCTTGCGTCTTTGCCATTGTCCTAATCCTTTTTGCCGAACCGGGCCCACCCCGGTTTTCATCAGCTTGAGGACAATATGGTTTCTGCATCGCAGCATTGCAAGTATTTTTTGCTGCAATGCAGAAAAAATAGTTTCAAAATGAAATCAGCGGTTTGCCTTGACCAGCACATAGGTTCCCGGTGCCGGGCACAGGGGCGGATGATCCGAATCGCCGGTATCGCGGGCTGGAACCTGCTTGCCGGACCGCTTCTTCAGCCAGGCCTCCCATAGCGGCCACCACGAGCCCTCGTGGAAGTCCGCCTCTTTCAGCCAGGTCTCGGCATCGCCCTTCAGGTCGGGGTTGGTGTAGTGGCCGTATTTCTTCTTGCTGGGCGGGTTGATGATGCCCGCGATATGGCCGGATTCCGAGACCACAAAGGTCTTTGATTTCGACCCGGTCTGCTGAAACCCGCGATAGCAGTCTTTCCAGGTGGCGATATGATCGGTCTCGCAGGTGATCGCCATCATCGGAACATCCACGTCGCTGATGCGCAGCTTGTGGCCCATCAGTTCGAACCCGTCCCCGACCAGATCGTTGCCCTGACACAGACCGCGCAGATACTGGACGGCCATCTTTCCGGGCAGGTTGGACCCGTCGCCGTTCCAGAACAGCAGATCGAATGCCGGCGGAGTTTCACCCATCATGTAGTTGCGGATGGCGGGCGTATAAACAAGGTCGCGCGAGCGCAGGAAGGACATGGTGCGCCCCAGAATCCAAGCGTTCAACAGCCCCTCTTTGGCGACGTGCTCTTCGATCCCGTCTACGAAATCGTCCTGCAGGAAGGGCGTGAACTCTCCCTGCTCGCCAAAATCCGTAAGGGTCGTGAAGAATGTCGCCGATTTGACCGATTTGTCACCGCGCTGCTTGAGCAGCGACAGCGTCAGGTTCAGCGTCGTTCCCGCGATACAGTATCCGACCGCATTGACCTGCTTGACCTTGCAGATCTTCTTGACCTCTTCGATTGCAGTCAGGAACCCTTCCTCGATGTAGTCTTCCATACCCACATCGGCATAAGAGACGTCCGGGTTGATCCAGCTGACCACAAACAGGGTATAGCCCTGTTCGGTAATCCACTTGATCATGCTGTTCTGGGCCTTCAGGTCCAGAATGTAGAATTTGTTGATCCAGGGCGGGAACAGGACGATTGGGGTTTCAAAGACGGTCTCGGTCGCAGGCTTATACTGGATCAGTTCCATCATGCGGTTGCGATAAACCACATCACCCGGAGTGGTCGCCAGATTGCCGCCGACCTCAAAGGCGCTGTCATCCGCCAGCTTGACCACCAGTTCGCCGTCATTGGCCTCGAGGTCCGATACAAGGTTCTCAAGTCCCTGGATCAGCGACTGCCCCTCGGTCTCGATCGCCTTTTCCAGCGCGTCGGGATTGGTGGCCAGGAAATTCGTCGGCGCCATCATGTCGATGATCTGCTGCGAGAAATACTGCAGCCGCTGCTTGTCGTTGTTATCCAGGTCTTCGACCGAGGCCACGGCCTGCTCCAGCGCCTTTGCGTTGGTCTGATACTGCTGACGGATCAACCGGAAATAGGGGTTGCTGTCCCACAAGGGGTTCGAAAACCGTTTGTCACTGGGCCCGGGTTCTTCGTCGTCGACCTCGCCAGTGGTCAGCGCCTGTTGCGCTTCGGCAAAGTTCAGAACCGATTTGCCCCAATATTCGATCTGCTGTTCCAGAAGTTTGGCGGGATTTTGCCAAGCCTCGGCCCAATAGGTTGTTGCTGCTCGTGCGAAAAGCTCTTGATTCGGACCGTCCAGAGCGGTCGTGCGGGGTTTCTTGACCGCCATGACCTCGACCAGGCGCTTGGAGAGTTGTTCGACCTTTTCCATATTTTCTTTAAGTCGTTCAATATGTTCTTCGCTAACGTCAGACATTTGGCCTTCACTTGTTGTCATTTTAACAATTCCCACCTAGTCTTGCTGCCATGCAGAATAACGTCGTGGGTGTCGGGGGGCAAAGCGACGAATGGTCCGAGTTTACAGGATAATACACCGGAGGTCCCTTCGATGCGCTACATGATGACCTACGACTTGATGGAAACCGTGCGAAACACGAACCAGTGGCTTGGCGCGACCGCCAGCGCAATGGCGTCGTACCCGCTGTTTTCCATGGCCCCGAACCCTGCGTTCGGCTGGATGGCCGCCTGGGGCGAGGTGACGGAACGCACCTTCCAGCGCATGGTCGTCAAACCCGACTGGGGTATCCGCACTTACACCTGTGAAGACGGCAAGGATCACCTGGTCGAGGTTACCACGGTTCTGGAACGCCCGTTCGGAGACCTTGTTCATTTCAAGGTAAACGGGCGTGAAACCCAGCCCCGCAAAGTGCTTTTGGTTGCGCCAATGTCCGGCCACTATTCGACTTTGCTGCGGTCGACGGTAAAAAGCCTGCTGGTCAATTGCGAGGTTTACATCACTGATTGGCATAACGCGCGCGATATTCCTGTGTCCGCGGGTAAGTTCGATGTCGAGGACTACACCCTCTACCTTGTCGATTTTATGAAAGAGCTCGGCCCCGACACGCATGTTGTCGCCGTGTGCCAGCCCGCCCCGCTGACATTGGCCGCCACCGCCTATCTGGCCGAGGTCGAACCCAAGGCCCAGCCCAGCACTCTGACGCTGATCGGCGGCCCGGTCGATCCCGACGCCACCCCGACGGACGTGACGGATTTCGGTCGGCGCGTGACGATGGGCCAGTTGGAAAAAACCATGATTCAGCGCGTGGGCTTCAAGTACAAGGGCGTTGGCCGGATGGTCTATCCCGGCCTGCTGCAACTGGCATCCTTCATGTCGATGAACGCGGATCGCCACTCCAAGGCGTTTACGGACCAGATCCAGCGCGTCCTCAGGAACGAGGCGTCGGATCATGACGCCCACAACCGGTTCTACGACGAATATCTGGCAGTCATGGACATGACGGCCGAGTTCTACCTTTCCACCGTCGAACGCGTCTTCAAGAACCGCGAAATCGCCCGCAACGAATTTGTGGTTGCCGGTCACAAGGTGGATATCGGCAAGATCACCGATGTTGCGGTCAAAACCGTCGAGGGCGCGAATGACGATATCTCGGCCCCCGGTCAGTGCATTGCCGCGCTGGATCTTTGTACCGGCCTGCCGGAGAGCAAGAAAGCCAGCCATGTCGAACCCGGTGCCGGCCACTACGGTATTTTCGCAGGGCGCAGTTGGCGGGACAATATCCGCCCTCTGGTGATCAATTTCATGAATGAAAACAGCCGCAAACCGCGCCGCCGGGCGGCCAACAGCAACAAAGTCGCCTGAGGCAGATGGGCGAGAGGGCGCTAGCCGACCTCGCCTTTGCCTGCTCCTGCGGGACCATGAGCGGTCGCATCGCGGCGTCAGCTTTGCCGCAAAGCACACATGTCGTCTGTTTCTGCCGTGATTGCCGCGCGGCGCAGTTGTATTTCGGGCAGCCCGACCCAGCCCCCGGCCCTGTCGACATCCTGCAAATGGCGCCCGAGGCCATCGTGGTCGATCAGGGCGCGAAACATCTGGCTGTGATGCAACTTAGCCCCAATGGCATGCTGCGCTGGTACGCCAAATGCTGCAACGCCCCGCTGGCGACCACGCCGCACAACCCGAAGTTTCCGTTTGCCGGGTTTATTGTCAAACGGCTTGCCGACCCCTCGGGCCTCGGCCCCGTTAAAACGCGGGGGTTTATTCAACTGCCGAACGGCAAGTACAAGCATGAAAATCCAACACCGGCCGCCATCGGGTTGGTGCGGCGCGTTTTCAAATCCCGATTGTCCGGAAGCTGGAAAAACACGCCATTCTTTGATCCGAAGACCCTTGCGCCGGTCGCCCGGCCCACAGTCATCAGCAAAAGCGAGCGGGCCGCACTTTACACGTAAGCCATCATCTGAGGCGCGCTCAGCCAATCCCGCATCGCGTCATTCACGATGTCCGGAGCCTCAAGCGTTGGCAGGTGCCCCGCATTTTCAAGGATTTGCAGCGAGGCTTCGGGGATCAGCTCTGCCATGAAAGCGTGTTTTCGAACCGGCGTCAGCGTGTCGTGGGCACCGCATAGAACCAGTGTCGGCACCTTGATCCGGCGCAGCGCGCCCTGCTGGTCGGGCCGGCGCTGCAACGCCCGCATCTGACGCACGAACACCTCCGGCCCCAGATCCGTCGCCATGGCCAGAAGGGTGTTCAGATGCGGTATCCGCTGCGGTCCCGGAGCCAGCGCATCCGACCCCACGACCCGGCGCATGACCTCTTCCAACCGACCGGCCTGCGCACCGATAATCAGTTCCTCGCGTCCTGCCGCCATTTGCGGCGTGTCCGCCTGCGCGTCGGTCGCCATGAGGCACAGGCGCGAGACCCGCTCGGGCGCGCGACGGATCAGTTCCAGCGCCACAACACCACCCATGCCAAGCCCTGCCAATGCAAACCTGTGCGGCACCTGATCCAAAAGGCCCGAGGCGATTTCTTCGATGCGCTCACCCTGCGAAATCGGCGCAACAGTCACCGCCCGATCCCGCGACAGCACCTCGATCTGAGGGCGAAACAGCCGGGCATCGGCCATGAAATCAGGTAAAAACACCAGCGGCTCGATCACGCGGGTCCTCCCTTTGCTCGGTTCTCCGAGTCCTTTCAGATTGCTCTGAGGATGAAAGTTTTGCCCCGGTGGGGCAAGGAAAACTTCACGGATACCGGATGCCGCGAAAAGCCGGGAAATCCGCGTATCGGGATTGCCGTTTGCGCAGGTCTTCCCCGGGCTCGGCCCCGGGTCGCAACAGGCACCCGCGCGGGGCAATGTAGCTGTCGATCCGGCGATGCGGTTTGGGCCGCCACACCAGATTGAAGGCGCAGAGCTTGGGGAAGAACCAGATCTCGGAATAGTCCAGATGGTCATGCATCCACCACGCCAGATCGCGCCAGTCGCGGCCCTGCGCAAAGCGATCCGCAAACCACGGGATCACGATGGATGCGCCCGCGATGCGCGCCTCGCCCTCGCCCCGATCCCAGATATGGCATTCCATCGGATTGTCATTGCGGGCGCAGTTCAGGCGGTTTTCATTTCCGAACCGGTTCAGCGACGGGGAACGATAGCCCGAGCGCACGGCGATCCGGCCAAAGGTCTCCTCCAAAGGGTCCAGCAGGGTTTCACAAAGGGCACGGCCGGTTTCAATGGCCAGATCGGGATTGTCGGGGATGTTCTGTTTCTGATGAAAACTCCCGATCTCGGAATACAGAAAATCCCGCATGTAGAAATGCCGGGACAGGCGCACGCGGCCAAGCGTCTCAAGGCTCCACATGCTGCCCGGCTTGCGCATCGTCACGTTCGGCTGGGTTGAGAAATGGTCATTCGATCCCCTGCCCCTTCAGCCAAGCCAACATCACCTCGACCGCCGCATCGGTCTGGCCCGGCGACATCAAGCGGCCCGCGATGACATGCGACATCGGATCATCGCCCGGGCCCATCGTCACCGTTTCGACCGTCACCGGCCCTCCCCAGGCTGCGGCCACCTTATGGGTCCGCTTTGGCCGCACGACCTGATCATCATCCGAGAACATGAACAACGCAGGCACCCTCGCGCCCGAGAAATCAAGCGCATAGACCGTATCCACAAGAACCGTCATCGGTACCACTGCCACCCAAGGGTAAACAACCGACCAATATTTGTTCTTCTCGGGGTCCGAGCTGGAAACATCGCGTTCTTCCCCCATCACCAGCGGCAGCCACTTCCGCGCCCAGGGCAGGCCCGGAATGAAGGCAACCGGCGAATTCACGCCAAAATTGGGCGATACGAAGATCATCGCCGCCACATCCGCGCTGAGTTCTGGATCAAGCGCCGCCGCCGCCGTCAGCGTACCCCCGGTCGATGTCGAGATGACGACCACCTTGTCGCCAACGGCCTTGGCTGCGGCCAGTCCCTCGGCCATATCCTGCATCCAGCCCAAGGCGGTCGCCTCGCCCATCGCGGCGCCGTCACGGCCATGCCCCCGCAGGCGGGTGTAGACCAGATTGGCCCCCAGCGCGTCCGCGACCCGGTCAGGCACGGGGCGGATTTCCTCGGAACTGGCCGAAAACCCATGCATATACAGCACCGAATACGGCGTGCGCTGTTCCTTGAACCCGTCCTGCCAGATCACGCGTTTCTCGACGCCGGGCGTGATGTCGTCAAAACCCGACTCGACGCTTTCGAAATAGACCTGCACACCTTCGCCGAACTTGCGGGCATCGAAAGAGGGGTTCAGGTCCACCTCTTCCCGTGGCCCGAACCAGTAGATCAGCCCGCCGACCACGATCAGCGCCAGAAGCAGACGCCCCAATATCCACCCGAAACGCCGCATCAGCCTGCCCCCAGTACGTCAAGTACCGCCTCTTCGATCAGGCCCAAACACGGCCCATCCGAGAACCGATGGTCCGCATCTTTCACCAACCGCAACTGTATATCCGGTCCTTCGGCATGTTCCAGCAACCGCACCGCTGTCTCCACCGAGACGGCTGTATCCGCCGTGCCCTGCAGAAACCGCACCGGGAACGGCAGGCTCAAAGCCGCGCGCAGGACAAGGCGTTCCCGTCCATCCTCAATCATCCGCTTAGTGATGATGTAGGGCTCCATATAGTCCGAAGGCAATTCCACATGCCCAACCGTTTCCAGCGCGGCCTTCTGCGCATCGGTAAATGACGCCCAATACCCATCTTCGGTAAAATCGGGCGCAGCGGCGATGGTCACCATGCCGGCAATCCGCTCGGGCGTTTCTTTGGCCAGCATCAAGGCCTGCCAGCCGCCCATCGAGGACCCCACGACAATCAGTGGCCCATCAGTCAGCGACGCGACCGCAGCAACGGTATCCTCGTGCCAATCCCCGATACAGCCATCCGTGAACGACCCGGAACTTTCGCCGTGGCCCGAATAGTCGAACCGCAGGAACGACT
This sequence comes from Ruegeria sp. AK4, assembly GCF_056541025.1. Classification (NCBI taxonomy): domain Bacteria; kingdom Pseudomonadati; phylum Pseudomonadota; class Alphaproteobacteria; order Rhodobacterales; family Roseobacteraceae; genus Ruegeria; species Ruegeria sp. AK4. The sequence continues at coordinate 124,511 of NZ_JBQFXS010000006.1, read as the reverse complement.
GCTCCCGCGCCTGCGCCCAGGCCTCAAGATGCACCGCTTTGGTGCCCTCCATATCCGACTTCAATCCCCCCAGAAAAACCACCGTAGGCCTCAGACCTTCGGTCTTGTGATACGCCAACCGCCGTCCCTGCGCCGTCTCCAGAAATTCCGTCGCTGCCATGAAACCCTCTTTCGCACTCCCCTCATCATGCACGTCCCACCCCTGACCGCAATTCCCCGATCCGTTCTTCATCTGGCCAAAAATATCCCAGGGAGCGCGAGGGGCAGCGCCCCTCGCTCCGGCCCTTGACACGCGCACCACCACCTGCCAAAGGAGCCTCACGCATAACCCGCAACCGGGCGTTCAGTGGGCGCCAAACCGACGAGGAGAGCCGATATGGCCCTGGATTCAAAATCCGTCTCTCTCACCTTCCCCGATGGCAATGCACGTTCCTATGACGCAGGCGTCACGCCCGCGCAGGTGGCGGCGGACATCTCGACCTCGCTGGCCAAAAAGGCCATCTCGGCCACGGTCGACGGCAAACACTGGGACCTGCAATGGCCTATCGAAGCCGACGCGCAGATCGCCATCCATACCATGAAGGATGAAGAACAGGCCAACGAACTGATCCGCCACGATCTGGCGCATGTCATGGCGCGTGCCGTACAGGAAATCTGGCCCGCGACCAAAGTCACTATCGGCCCCGTCATCGAAAACGGCTGGTATTATGATTTCGACCGGGAAGAGCCGTTTACGCCCGAAGACCTCGGCCTCATCGAAAAGAAGATGAAGGAAATCATCAACAAGCGCGATCCCGTCACCACCGAGGTCTGGGACCGCGACCGCGCGATCGAATTCTACAAGGCCAATAACGAACCCTACAAGGTCGAACTGATCGAGGCCATTCCCGGCGATGAGCCCCTGCGCATGTATTGGCACGGCCATTGGCAGGACCTGTGCCGCGGCCCGCATCTGCAGCACACCGGCCAACTGCCCGGCGATGCCTTCAAGCTGATGTCCATCGCAGGCGCCTATTGGCGCGGCGACAGCAGCCGCGCCATGCTGCAGCGCATCTATGGCGTGGCTTTCACCGGTAAGGAAAAGCTGAAAGCCCACTTGCATATGCTGGAAGAGGCCGCCAAACGCGACCACCGCAAGCTGGGCCGCGAGATGGACCTGTTCCACATGCAGGAAGAGGCCCCCGGTCAGGTGTTCTGGCACCCGAACGGCTGGACCATCTACACGCAACTTCAGGACTATATGCGCCGGAAACAGCGTGCGGGTGGCTATCGCGAGATCAACACCCCTCAGGTCGTTGACCGCAAGTTGTGGGAGGCCTCGGGTCACTGGGAAAAATACCAGCACCACATGTTCCTCGTCGAGGTCGATGAAAGCCGCGATGGCGAAAATGACGATGCCAGTGCCAGAAACAAGGACCAGACCCGCATCAACGCGCTGAAGCCCATGAATTGCCCCTGCCACGTGCAGGTGTTCAATCAGGGCCTCAAAAGCTATCGCGATCTGCCGCTGCGATTGGCGGAATTCGGATCGTGTTCACGCTTTGAACCCTCGGGCGCGCTGCACGGGATCATGCGCGTGCGCGGCTTCACGCAGGACGATGCGCATATTTTCTGCACCGAGGATCAGATTCAGGAAGAATGCGCGCGGTTCATCGATTTTCTGGCAAATGTCTATCAGGAACTGGGTTTCGACAATTTCGAGATCCGTTTTGCGACCCGCCCGGAAAAGCGTGTCGGGTCGGATGAAAGCTGGGATTACGTCGAAGGCGCATTGGAAAACGCGATCAAGGCGGTCGGCCGGGACTACACGCTGGAGCCCGGCGACGGCGCGTTTTATGGTCCCAAGCTGGATTTCTACCTGACAGATGCCATCGGACGGGTCTGGCAATGCGGGACGTTCCAGGTTGATCCCAACCTGCCCGAACGGCTGGGCGCAAGCTACGTCGCCGCGGACGGCGACCGGCACCGCCCCTATATGCTGCACCGCGCCTGTCTGGGATCGTTCGAACGCTTCATCGGTATTCTGATCGAAAACTGGGAAGGCAAGCTTCCGTTCTGGCTGGCCCCGCGTCAGGTTGTGGTCGCCTCGATCACGTCGGATGCCGACGCCTATGTGATGGAAGTTGTCGAAACGCTCAAAGCTGCGGGCGTCCGGGCCGAAGCCGACATTCGCAACGAAAAGATCAACTACAAGGTCCGCGAGCATTCGGTTGGCAAAGTGCCGGTCATTCTGGCCGTCGGTCACCGCGAGGTGGACGAGCGTACCGTCAGCGTCCGCCGTCTGGGTGAAAAACAGACGCAGGTTCAACCGCTTGAGACTGTAACAAATGAGCTGTCGCAGGCGGCGACGCCGCCGGACCTGCTGTAACATTCGGCAGCATATCGCCGCCAATCCGGCCCCCGCTTCGGGGACGGATTGAAACATTTCCCCTTTTTCAATTCAAAAACAGTATGTTAACTTACAAGTGGGCACAGTGCTGCCTGACACGCTTGTGAGACACGGGCTCGTGAATTTAACTGTGGCTCACTAGCCATTACCTTTGTCATTGTCACAAGCAGACATACGCAGTCATCAAAAGGGATTACCGAGATGTCGAACACCGCAAAAACACTGGTCATCGCAAGCGCCGTGGCAGCAGCCGTATCGGGCGCGGCCACAACCGCAACCGCTCAGGCAAAAGAGAAATGCTATGGCGTTTCGCTGGCCGGTCAGAACGACTGCGCCGCAGGTCCCGGCACCACCTGCGCGGGCACTTCGACCGTCGACTATCAGGGCAACGCGTGGACGCTGGTTGATGCAGGCACCTGCAGCGATATCGAACTGCCGAAAACCGCAGACGGCGCGGACCGCAAAGGCTCGCTCGAGCCGCTGGATCGCGACCTGCCCGCATAAGGCTGTCCGAATGAATTGCGAAGGGCGGGCAGGTTCGCCCGCCCTTCTGCTATGATCAGGGGATTTGCAGATGTTGGATGACGCACTCAGGTCAAACCGGTTGCCCGCAGCGCCGGGCGTTGGCTACAAACCGCAGCATTTTGCGCAGATCCTTGATCACGCCAAGCCTGTAGCGTGGCTTGAGATTCATGCCGAAAACTACATGGGCGATGGCGGGCGGCCTCTGGCGCAATTGCGCCACCTGTCCGAACAGTTTCCGATCTCGGTTCACGGCGTCGGACTGTCCATCGGCGGCGAGGGCCCGCTGGATGCCGATCATCTGGCGCGTCTGAAACATCTGGTCGGTTGGCTGAACCCGGCCAGCTTCTCGGAACATCTGGCCTGGTCCACCCACGACACCAGCTTTTTCAACGATCTTCTGCCCCTGCCCTATACCGACGCAACGCTGGCGCGGGTCTGCGAACATATCGATCAGGTGCAGAATACTGTCGGGCGGCAAATGCTGCTGGAAAACCCCTCCAGCTATCTGGCGTTCGAGGAAAGCACATGGTCCGAGCCCGATTTCCTGCGCGAGATTTCGAAACGCACCGGGTGTGGCCTGTTGCTGGACGTCAACAATGTCTTTGTTTCGGCCACCAATCTGGATTTCTCGCCCCAAGGCTATATCGACGCCTACCCGCTTGAGAAAGTGGGCGAAATTCATCTGGGCGGACATGATGAAGACGAAGACGATCACGGCCATCCCCTGCTGATCGACAGCCACGGGCGCGAAGTGATCGACCCCGTCTGGGCACTGCTGGATTACGTGCTGGACAAATGCGGCCCGAAACCGCTGCTGGTCGAGTGGGATACCGACGTCCCGGACTGGCCCGTACTGCGGGCCGAGGCCGAACGCGCCCAAGCCGCTTTGGACAGGGTACACGCATGAGCGTTTCTCAATCCACCTTTCAGGCGGCGTTGCTGGATGCGCAGGCCCCCGTCCCGGACGGGTTGACGGATGCTCAGGCCCGGCCCGCAGGCCGGCGGTACAGCGTCTATCGCAATAACGTGGCGGTTTCGCTGACCGAAGCGATGCAGCAGGCGTTTCCGGTGATCACCAAGCTTCTGGGCACGCAGAACATGGAAGGCCTGTCGGGCGTTTTCCTGCGGCAGCACCCTCCGTCCTCGCCGCTGATGATGTTCTATGGCGACAGATTCCCCGAATTTCTGGCCGACATGCCGCAGCTGTCGCATCTGGGATACCTGCCCGACGTCGCCCGGCTGGAACTGGCATTGCGGCGGTCGTATCACGCTGCCGATAGCACCCCGGCACCGGCGGATGCACTGGCGGTCCCGCCCGAAGATGTCATGCGGGCGAAACTTTGCTTTGCCCCGTCGATGCAGATCGTCCGCTCGGACTGGCCCATTCACGCCATCTGGCGGTTCAACAGCGAAGCGGACGCACCGAAACCCGAACCACGAGCCGAGGATGTGCTGATCACTCGCCCCGAATATGACCCCTTTCCGCAGGCGTTGCCGCCGGGCGGGGCCATCTGGATCGCGCATATGCAAGCGGGTGAAACCATCGGCGGCGCGTTTGAAAAAACCACCACGGACATCCCGGATTTTGATCTGGGAACCACTCTGGCACTGCTTTTGCAGGGCGGTGCAATAACTTCTGTGACTATCGAAAGGCTGGAGACATGACTGCCCTGATCTCACTTCACAATAACACCTTGGGGAAACTGGAACTGACGTCTGGCTGGTTGACACCGACCTTGGCCAGACTGGTCTTTGCTGCGACCTTGCTGATCTACTATTGGAATTCGGCGACGACCAAACTGGGCAGCGGCTTGTTCGGTTTTCTGTTCCCGTCTGACGGCGCTTATGTTCAGATCTTTCCCAAGGCGATGGAAGCTGTCAGCTATGACAGTTCGCAGTTGGGCATCTTCCACTGGGCAATCGCAGTCGCGGGAACCTGGGCCGAATTCCTTTTGCCAGCGCTTATCGTGATCGGCCTGCTGTCGCGGTTCGCGGCCTTGGGCATGATCGGCTTTGTCTGGGTGCAGACGATCGTGGATGTCACGGGGCACGGCGCTGAGTTGGGCAGCTACTTCACCAACGCTCCGACATTGCTGGATGACCGGACAATCTGGACATTCCTGTTCGCGGTGATCGTGATCAATGGCGCCGGACCGCTGTCGGTGGACCGCATCCTGCACATTAAGTGACCTAGAAATGCGCCTTGGGCTTGTCCGGCTGACCCGCGGCAAGCCCAAGCAGGCCGGCCACACCGGCAAAAGCGATAGGGAACATGGTGAAAACACCAAACCCGAACGCGTAATACATCCCCGCCGCCGATATCAGCAGCAACAGACCCGCGATCAAGGCGCGGGCATGGGCCATTGCTCCGCCAGCGATCGCCAAAAGCGGGGCCAGGATGGACACCGTCTGAACCAGAGCAGGATTGTCCACCGGCTCGGCCAGACCTTCGACGCCACCGAAATGGCGGATCGCCTCGACATAGCCATACCCAACGAAACCGACGATCATGCCGATCAATCCGGCGATGACACCCAAAACCATAGCGGCGTTCCGCATTCCATATCCTCGCGATTGCTGTTCAGCAGATATGCACGCAATCAGGCAACGCCAAGCGCCGCCCGCGTTTCAGCCGTCCAACCTAGCGACAATTGACCCTCATTTTCGATCAGGGGGCGTTTCATCAGGGTCGGATGATCCACCAGCAGCTCCATCACAGGGCGCGTGCGCTGGCCTTCATCCAATCCACGCCAGGTTGTAGACCGTGTGTTGAGCAAAGCCTCGCCGAACTCGGCAAAAGCCTGCGACAGCACGGATTCGGGCACACCGTCGCCGCGCACGTCCACAAATTGCGCATCCGGCAACGATTTCAGCGCCTTACGGCACGTGTCACATGTCTTCAGTCCATAAAGTCGCATTCTGCGGCTGCTCCTGCATTTGGTTCTATTTTGGGCAATTTTGCCGGATTCCAGCGGTAATTCTTGATTTTTTACTTCACCGTGCAATGTTGAAAAAGGTGAAACTTGCAATGTGGGGCGTATCGGTTGCCCGAAACGACCGCGTTGCTGTCTTGCCAGTCACCGCCCCCACCAATTTGTGGGACAATGCGTAAGTAGAAGGAGACACGGGACATGCCAACCGGCACCGTGAAATGGTTCAATACCACCAAAGGCTATGGGTTTATTGCCCCCGACGAAGGTGGCAAAGATGTGTTTGTTCATATCTCGGCCGTAGAACGCTCCGGCCTGACCGGGCTCGCTGACAATCAGAAAGTCTCGTACGAGTTGCAGGACGGGCGCGATGGCCGCCAGATGGCAGCTGATTTGAAGCCGTTGTAAAAAACAGCCCCGCATTGCGCGGGGAGATTTCAGAGAAGGTTGGCGGCCAATTTCAGGCCGCCGGCCGCCCCCATCCGGCAAATGCCCTATCCTCGTGCTGGCACGTTGTCCGCATGGGTAAACCAGTCTTGTCCCATCGCGACGATGCAGGACGTGCCGGTCGCATATGTCACGACCATGGTCCAGTCACCGCGATCACTGCTCCAGACCTCCATGATCTGTTCGGGCCCGCGCACACCGGTTGCGACGCGCTGGGACGCGAATTGCCGGGTCAGTTTTTCATGAAGCCTTTGGGTCGGCTCACACAGGACCTCGGCAATGGGCGATTTGGCCTGCGCGGGCAAGGCCAGCCCCAATATCAGGCACATGGCGGGAAAAATCGAAGCATGGGTCATGAGACCAATGTAACAGTTTCATGACCATGCGTATAGACAAACGATATGCCTCCAAATCAACCTTCGCGGATGATCGCTTCGAACTCACGCCATTCGCGGGCGGTCATGCCTGAAGTGTCCTGAGTGACCGTTTCCCCCGCCAGCATCCGGCGCAGGCTGTCGACCATCTGTGCGGAAAGATTGACGGCGCCCAGGCGATAATCCTCGAACGCTTTGTAGGCGAACGGCACCCAATCGGCGACGATCTTGCACATCGCCTCGGCATACACACGGATTTCGTACTGCGCATGCGGGTCGGCGCGCAGGCGCAGGAAGTGGAACAGGTTGTGCAGGTCCACCTTCCAGTACCATTGCGTGTAGATATTGGCAGGCAGGTTCATCCGAGCCAGTTCCCGCGCCAGACCCTGCTGGCCGTCCTGGCTGATCATGTTTTCGTAGTTGTCATAGCACCGCGCGCTGTCAGCCTTGAGGATGTCGAGCACGCGCGCGGCTTCCTCCCCTTCCAGCGCGGACCCGCGGCCCTGGTTGTTGACCTCGGATTGCGCGGCGACATGTTCGGGCGCGGGAATGTAAAATTCGCGGTCCAGAATCGAATACCGCGCCGAGTATTCATTCACATTCGCCGTGCGGTGACGAATCCACTGACGGGCCACAAAGACCGGCAGTTTGACATGCAGCTTCACTTCGCACATCTCGAACGGGGTGGAATGCCAGTGGCGCATCAGATAGCGGATCAGCCCTTCGTCATTCTGGACCGATTTGGTGCCTTTGCCATAAGACACGCGGGCCGCCTGACAGATTGCGGCATCATCGCCCATATAGTCGATCACGCGCACGAAGCCGTGGTCCAGAACCTGATGAGCAGTGTACAGACGCTCTTCCATGCCTGCTGCGACAACGCGACGGGTTGGATGCGATTGCGCGCGTTGCGCTTCGATCTCGGCCTGATGTTCGGCGGACAGCGGCATGAAATTTTCCTTTCTGGCAATGAGTCGCTGACCACTATATATCGACAGTCCAGACACCGGAACCGCCATATGTACCGTCGCGCGGGCAATTTTGAAATTGTGTTCCTGCTGCCCCCTCGACACGTCGGGTCGGCGCGCTAAGCTGCGGTAAATCACAATCATCGAAAGGAAGCCATGATGGGGCTGACATATCTTCACACCATGATCCGGGTGAAGGATCTGGAAAAATCCATGGCGTTTTACAAGCTGCTGGGTCTGGAGGAAACGCGCCGGTATGACAGCGAACAGGGCCGTTTTTCCCTGATCTTCATGGCGCCTCCGGGGCAGGAGGATCGTCCTATCGAGCTGACCCACAACTGGGATGGCGATGACGGGCTGCCCAGCGACAGCCGCCATTTCGGTCACCTCGCCTTTGGCGTCGACAATATTTACGAGACCTGCCAGCACCTGCAGGACAATGGCATCGTGATCAACCGGCCCCCGCGCGACGGGCGCATGGCGTTTGTACGCTCGCCGGACAATATCTCGGTCGAACTTCTTCAGCACGGGCATGCGCTGGAACCCGCAGAACCCTGGGCCAGCATGGAGAGCACCGGCCACTGGTGATCCGACCGATGATAGCGTTGGGGCTGGCCGCGCTGGCCGGCCCCGTTCAGGCCGCGCCCTGCCGTCTGGCGCTGGCCCTTGCGCTGGATATTTCCGTCTCGGTGGATGCGACCGAGGATATCCTGCAGCGCCAAGGCCTTGCCGCCGCCCTGATCGCGCCCGAGGTTCAGGACGCGTTCTTTTCCTCGCCCATGCCGGTGGCATTGGCGGTTTATGAATGGAGCGGGCCAACCAATCAGCATGTGATTCTGAACTGGCGTCTGATTGAAGGCAGTGGCGATCTGTTGGCGGCGGCAGAACGGGTCAGCCGGTCGGTTCGGTCTGACACCGCTTCGGCCACGGCCATGGGACATGCCCTGACCTTTGGCGCATCTCTGTTGGAACAGGCCCCGCCCTGCCTGTTTCAGACCATCGATCTGTCCGGCGACGGCACCAACAATGACGGGTACAGCACGCAAGCGGCCTATCGGCTGCCATCCTTTCAGAACACGGTCGTCAACGGTCTGGTGATCAACGCCAATGACTTTGAAGCCGAGTTGTTTCTGGTCCCGTTCTTCCGGAACAATGTGCTTCACGGGCCCGGTGCGTTTCTGGAAATCGCCGACGGGTTCGAGGACTTTGAACGGGCCATGCGCCAAAAGCTGGAACGAGAGCTGACGGGGATGCAAATCGGGTCCTTGGACAGGCCGTCTCGATGATCCTGCGTTTTCTGGCCATCCTGTTGGCTCTCGCTGCCGGACCCGCCATGGCTCAGTGCCGGCAGGCTCTGGCGCTTGGGCTGGACGTGTCCGGATCGGTTGACGCGCGGGAATACCAGTTGCAGCTTGACGGGCTCGCCTCGGCTCTGAGCCATCCCAAAGTTGGCCAGTTGATCCTGTCAAACTCTGCCGTCCCGGTGCGTCTGGCGGTTTTCGAATGGAGCGAACCGGGGCATCACAGGATGCTGCTGGACTGGACCGAGGTCCGCTCGGCTGCCGATCTGTCGCGGATTGCGGCGCGCTTGCGAAAGGTGGACCGCAGCGCAGCGCCACAGGGAACCGCGGTCGGGTCGGCCATGACATTTGGCGCTGAGCTGTTGTCGCAACAGCAAGAGTGCTGGAAGCGAACGTTGGATCTGTCGGGGGACGGAAAGCACAATCTGGGCCCGCATCCGCGCGACGTGAAGCCCAGCCTCAGATCGACAGGTATCACCGTCAACGGTCTGGTGATCGGCGCGGACGATCCAGGCAACGGCGACAGGCGCTATGTTCAGGTGGGAGAGTTGTCCGCCTACTATAACGCATGGGTCATTCTGGGGCCCGATGCCTTTGTCGAGGTTGCCTTGGGTTTCGAAGCCTACGAGGATGCCATGGTGCGCAAGCTGATCCGGGAACTTGACAGTCTGGTGCTGTCGGATGCGCGCCCCTGATCAGTAGATGTAGCGGATTTGATCGGTCCAGTACCGTTCGACCCGGCGCAGAGAGATGGTGATATCCTCGATCCCTTCCAGTCCCAGCACGCCCCTGCCCTGCAGCCCCTCGGCATGGCGTAAGAACAGCTCGGAAACGATGTCGCGTATCTCACGCCCGCGCGGGGTCAGCCGCACCCGGACCGAGCGCCGGTCGATCTCGCACCTTTGGTGATGCATATACCCCATCTCGACCAGTTTCTTGAGGTTGTAGCTGACATTGCTGCCCTGATAGTAGCCGCGGCTTTTCAACTCGCCCGCCGTCACCTCATGATCGCCGATGTTGAACAGCAGCAGGGCCTGTACGGCGTTGATCTCAAGCACTCCAACGCGTTCGAATTCGTCCTTGATGACGTCCAGCAACAGCCGGTGCAGCCGTTCGACAAGGGCCAGCGCCTCAAGATAGCTGGTCATGAACCCTTTGGATTCCGGCAGCGAGACCTGCATTTCCATACTCATCCGACCCTCCGATTCAGTCGCGCAGTTTCACACACGATGAACCGAATTCACCAATAATCGGTTAAGCCGGATTTTCCGTTATTTCTGAAAGGTCTGCGCGATATCCGCGATCAAATCCGCATATACGGCCGGCGGCTGAACCTGGCCCGTGACCCACTGGTACAGGTCCTGATCGTTTTCATGCAGCAGGGCGTCATAGGTATCCAGCCCGGCTTTGTCCATCTGCGCCAGGTGGCGGTCTGCATAGGCAGACAGGATCAGGTCCATCTCTTTGATCCCCCGCCGCATCGAGCGCATTTTCATGCGCTTTATCCTGACGTCCTGCGCCTCGGTCAAACCTGCTCCTCCAGCATCAGGCGTAGTCTTTTCTCGAGCCGTGCGGCGCGTTCGGCGCTCAGCCGCATTTCGCTGCGGATCGCACGCAGTTCGGCAACCGCATCCGCCACATTCAAATCGCCCTCAGCGTAATCCTGCGGCGCATCCATACCTTCGCCTTCGCCGGTCAACAGCCACATGATCGAGACGTTGATCATGCCGGCCATCATCGACAACCGGTTAGCGCGCGGCTCGGACAGGTCATTCTCCCACGCGGCGATTGTGGACTTTTTCACGCCCAGCCGCCGGGCCATCTGGGATTGGGTCATCCCCGCGGCCTCGCGCGCGCCCGCCAGCCGGTCTCCGAACGTTGCTGCATCCGGGCCGTACCAGTCGTATTCGTCGTTCATCAGGGCCTCCGATTCTCCGCCTTATACTGCTTGATCGTCATTCGGGCGCACCCTATGACAGACAAGTTGATCATTCAAACCGAGGCCGACCATGAGTTTCCTGTCTGCGACACTGTCACGCGTTAAACCGTCGCCCACGATCGCAATGACGGCAAAAGCCGCCGAATTGCGGGCCGCAGGGCGCGACGTAATCGGGCTGAGCGCGGGGGAACCGGATTTCGACACGCCCCAGAACATCAAGGATGCGGCTGTGGCGGCCATCGCGGCGGGCAAGACGAAATACACCGCGCCCGACGGTATCCCCGAGCTGAAACAGGCCGCCTGCGCCAAGATGAAACGCGATCACGGGCTGGACTATACGCCAGCGCAAATCTCGGTCGGAACCGGCGGCAAGCAGACGCTTTACAACGCGCTGATGGCAACGATGAACGCGGGCGATGAGGTGATCATCCCCGCGCCCTACTGGGTCAGCTATCCCGATATGGTGCTGCTGGCGGGCGGCACGCCGGTTGTTGTGGAAACCGCGCTGGAAAACAGTTTCAAGCTGACGCCCGAACAGCTGGAAGCGGCGATCACGCCAAAGACGAAGTGGTTCATCTTCAACTCTCCATCGAACCCGACCGGCGCGGGCTACAGCCCGGCAGAACTGAAGGCGCTGACGGACGTTCTGATGCGCCACCCCCATGTCTGGATCATGTCGGACGATATGTATGAACACCTCGCCTATGACGGGTTCCAGTTCTGTACCCCGGCCGAGGTCGAGCCCGGGCTTTATGACCGCGCGCTGACCTGCAACGGTGTGTCCAAAGCCTATGCCATGACCGGCTGGCGCATTGGGTACGCGGCAGGTCCGGTCGAGATCATTGCCGCGATGCGCAAGATCCAGTCGCAATCCACATCGAACCCCTGCTCGGTCAGCCAATGGGCGGCGGTTGAGGCACTGAACGGAACACAGGCGTTTCTGGCCCCGAACAACGAAACCTTCAAACGCCGCCGCGATCTGGTGGTCGATATGCTCGGCGCCATTGACGGCGTTACCTGCCCGACCCCCGAGGGCGCGTTTTATGTCTATCCGTCGATCTCGGGTCTGATCGGCAAGACCACCCCTGCCGGAACCGTCATCGAAAACGATGAGGCTTTCGCAACCGCACTGCTGGAAGAGGCCGACGTGGCCGTGGTGTTTGGCGCAGCCTTCGGCCTGTCGCCCAATTTCCGCGTCAGCTATGCGACCTCGGACGAGGCACTGAAAGAGGCCTGCACCCGCATCCAACGCTTCTGCGCCGCCCTGACCTGACCGGAGCCGCAGATGTCCACCGAGTTGCCCGAATACTATTTCCGCGTGCGTGAGAACGGGGCCGCAGTGTTCCGGATCGACACCGAAAACCGGTTTCGGCGCATCGAGATGGACCAGATTGCCGTCATCAACATCCGCAATGGCGAGGTCAAGCCCCATGGTCAGCGCACGCTGACCGAGGCGGACAAGGCCGAGATCGCCCGCTGGATGGAAGACCGCAAGGCGCTTTTGGCGCAGCGGGATATCGACGATATTCACCGCGCGGTCGACTACTTGAACCTGACCACGCAATGGGCGCAGTCCAAAGCCTCGGACGCTCAGCTCGAGGACGTGACCGACCGTTTGCTGATGGCGATGCACGATCTGCGGTCGGTTCTGGTTCGAAAAAAGGCGGACCGGCTGGAGAAAGAATAAGCTCTATTCGGCCGGAACGCCAATTTCCCGCACGGACCGCAGCCAGAAGCGGGCCATCAGCAGCACCGCGGCGAAGGCCAATCCAAGCACAAGACCCATCCAGACGCCGATCCCGTCCATTCCCCGGACGAACCCAAAGTAGTACGAGGCCGGGATACCGATGACCCAATAGCTGAGCGCCGCTATGACCATCGGGATCTTGGCGTCCTGCAATCCGCGCAGCAGCCCCAGCGCAATGACCTGCGCCCCGTCTACCAGTTGGAACAGGGCCGCCAGGGCCAGCAGGCCGGTGCCAATCGCCAATATCTGCGAACGCTGCGGGTCGTCCGGTTCCATGAACAGCGAAATCAACGGCTCGGCGCATGTCAGAAACAATATGATCGTTATCACCGACACCACCAGCGACATCCCGGTGACCGCCACCGCGCCCTTTTCCAGATGGGCACGATCCCTGCGACCCAGCGCATTGCCCGCCCGAATGGTGGCCGCATTGGACAGGCCCAGATGTACCATGAACATGGCAGAGGCCAGGTTCAATGCGATCCCGTGCGCAGCCAGCGGCACTTGCCCCAACCATCCCATCATCACAGCAGAGGTGGCAAACAGCGTAACCTCGGCCAGCGTGGTCAGCCCAATGGGCACACCAAGGCGCAGAACGCTGCCGAACATCTCCCAATCCGGGCGCCAGAAGCGCCGGAACAGGCTGTGTTCAGGCAGGACATAGACCGCATAGATGATCACGGCGATCAACGAGACGAGCTGGGTCACGATCGACGCAATTGCGGCGCCGATGACGCCCAGTTCCGGCGCGCCCCAATTGCCGAAGATCAGCGCATAGTTCGTCACCCCGTTGACCAACGCGGCAACCACCGTGATCCACAAAACGATCTGCGTGCGCTCAAGCGCGGCCAGATAGGATTTCAGGACCATCACCAGCAACGCGGGAATGATGCCCCATCCGGCGACACGCAGATATTCCGACGCGGTTTTGGCGACCTGCGGGTCCTGCTTTGCGGCGATCAGGATCGGATAGGACCACCACAGCAAGGGCAGCACCAGGGCCGCATAGAGCAACGACAGCCACAGCCCCATGCGGGTGGACCGGCGAATGCTGGTTTCATCCTCTTCCGCTGCGGCAGTTGCCACCATTGGCATGACGGCCCAGCCGAATCCTGCGCCAAACAGAAACAGCACAAAGTAAAAGCTGCCGGCCAGCGTCACGGCAGCCAGAGCCTCGACCCCGTACCAGCCCAGCATGATCGTGTCGGTCAGACCGATGGCAAACTGCGCCAGATGCCCGCCGATCAACGGCAGGCCCAGCACGGCAATGGCGCGAAAATGGCCGGGATATGTCATCACTTTCGTCATCGGCACAGCCATATGCGCGGCCCGATGCCGGGACAAGAGGGGAAAGGTAAAATTTCAATATGAGACAAAAGGCCTCCACGCCGGTATCCCCCGGCGTGGGGCAGGTGCCGTGGCCGGTTAGCGCGCTTCCGGATGCAGGGCCGTGCCCAGAATGTGTTCCGAGCGGTGGATCACATGATGCGCCTGCCCGACGATCAGGGGATCGGGTTCGCCCACGACCTGATAATTCTTGCCGGGATAGTCCAGCGTGGACAGGAAGTGGCGCATGCAGTTCAGGCGCGCGCGCTTCTTGTCGTTGGACTTGACGATGGTCCAGGGCGCGTCCGCCGTGTCGGTGTAGAAGAACATCGCTTCTTTGGCTTCGGTATAGTCGTCCCACTTGTTCAGGCTGGCCTTGTCGATCGGAGACAGCTTCCACTGTTTCAGCGGATCGGTCTCGCGGCTCTTGAACCGGCGCTGCTGTTCGTCCTGCGTGACCGAGAACCAGTATTTGTAAAGCTGGATGCCCGACCGCACCAGCATCCGCTCAAGCTCGGGGGTTTGGCGCATGAATTCGAGGTATTCGTTCGGCGTACAGAACCCCATCACCCGCTCGACCCCGGCGCGGTTGTACCAGGAGCGGTCGTAGAACACCATTTCACCAACGGTCGGCAGTTCCTGAACATAGCGCTGGTAGTACCACTGCCCCTTCTCTTCCCAGGTCGGCTTGTTCAGCGCAACGATCCGCGCTTGACGGGGGTTGAGGTGTTCCATGAACCGCTTGATCGTACCGCCCTTGCCGGCGGCGTCGCGGCCCTCGAACAGCAGCACGAAGCGCTGTCCGGTCTCTTGCGACCAAAGCTGAACCTTCAGAAGCTCGGCCTGAAGCTGCGCCTTCTCGGCCTCATAAACGGCGCGGGCCATCTTACGCCCATAGGGGTATTTGCCGCTTTCGAAAGCCTGCCGGATTTTTTCCAGGCTCGGCGGCACGGGCGCGGTTTTTCTGACTGGTTCGGCGTTGATTTTCTGGGATTCTGGCTCGATCTTCGCAACTGCTTCCATGCATGTTCTCCTGGCTTTCACTGTCCTCAGTGACGGCTAGCAGAAATGCCCTGAACGCGCTTTGATTGGCATCAAACCTGAACCTGACACCGACAAAAAAGCGGTGGACCGATCCCACACATCCTCTGTTCAAAAACACCTCGCGAAACGCGAGGGGCCGCCCCTACCGATGCCCCCAATCGTCAGGATTGTCCGAGTTGTTGGGCGACAACCCCAACACATCCCCGTCGGTCGAACACCCCAACCCCAGCACCGTCCGGTTGGCATAGGAAAAATACGCGCAGACCTGATTGATCTCGAGTAACTCTCCGTCGTCCCACCCGGCCTCGCGCAGTGCGATCACGTCCTGTTCCGTCAAATCCGCCGGGGCCTCGGTCAGCTTGCGCGCATAGTGCATCGCCGCGACCTGCGCCGCATCCAACGGGGCCTGCCCGGGTGTGCGCGCCTCAATTGCGGCGCGGATCGCATCCCCGCGCGCGGTGTCGCCCAACAGCCGCTGCAACCCGCTGAAATGATGTTCGACGCAGTAGCCGCAGCGGTTCAGCGAACTGACCCACACGCCCAAAACCTCGAGAAACCACTTTGGCACCCGATTGGCCGAGTGGTGCAGCACAGTCTTGTAAATCGCCATGTGGCCTTCCATCGAATGCGGCCGCAGAGAATGCGCCATCATGATGTTGTCCACATTGTTGTCGGGGCCGGTGACCCGCTCGTACAGCTTTCGCAGCCTGCCGGTGGCCTGGTCGAACGGAATGGTTTTGATCCAGCTCATGAAGTTCCCGCTATTTGTCTCTTTGAGTTGCGATCACTCTAGTTACGATCTCACCCATCCGCGAGACGAAACCGCGCCGTCCCGAACAACTATTGGTGCCCTTGCCTATTTTGGTACGTACAATCAAAGCTATGACGCCGCAGCACAACCGGGTAAGCTTCCAGAAATTGGGGGAGGAACCAAGCCGGTGAACAAAGCGGAAGAGAGAGTCGCGAAATTCTACGCCAACCACCCAATTTCAGCGCCACACATACTGACAAAGCTGGAGCAAAGCCGTGGCTCGCTGAAAGACGTCGAACCGCAGGAACTCTACCCATTCGATCAGGATCACTATGACGGGTTGAACGCGAACGCACGGCTAGCCAAAAACACCGGGATGCACCCCGGTGACAATGTCCTTGATGTGTGTTCCGGCCTGTGCGGACCTGCAAGGTGGTATGCCGTCCAGCGTGGCGTTCAGGTCACAGGAATCGACCTCAGCCCGAACCGCGTGGAAGGCGCTAAGGAACTGAACACTCTTGTCGGACTGCAGGATCAGGTTCACCCGGTTCTGGCCAGTGCCGTGGACATACCCTTTGAGGACGCGCGCTTTGACGCTGCGGTCAGCCAGGAGTCGTTTCTGCATATTCCCGACAAACAAAAGGCGCTTCACGAAGTGTTTCGCGTTCTTCGTCCCGGCGCCCGCTTTGCGCTTACTGATTGGGTGATGCACAGCCCCCTGCCGGTGGAAGAACTGGACCATTACAGACAACGCTTTGCCTGCCAGTCCATGCTGAGCATCCCCCAGTACCAAACCCAATTGGAAAACGCCGGTTTTAACGTGGTGTTAGCAGATGACCTGACGCATTCATGGGGGGACATTCTGGCTCAAAGGCTCAGGATGTATCAAGATCTCGACGCCGAAGCGGAACGCGCCGGGAATCCATCCAAGGGGAACGATTTCCTGATCATGTACGCCAAGTTTGTCGACGATGTTCAGCAGCGCCGTATCGGCGGTGCCCGCTTAACCGCTGAAAAACCAAACTAACCTCTGGGATCAACGTTTTTGCTGATGTGCGACGTGGGCTTATCCGGCATCTGCGCCGTTAAAGACAGAACACAACACCTCGCGCCCCTCTTCCCCCGGACCACATCACCTGCCATAATGGGTCAAACTCAAAAACAAGAGCAGCACCCATGCCCGACGATCTGTTGACGCCCAGCGCCACCACTGCCTATGACGCCTCCTCGATCGAGGTGCTTGAAGGGCTGGAACCGGTCCGCAAACGCCCCGGCATGTATATCGGCGGCACGGATGAGCGCGCTTTGCATCATATGGTCGCTGAAATCCTCGACAACTCGATGGACGAAGCCGTCGCAGGCCACGCCAACCGGATCGAGGTGGAACTGCATTCCGATTACGCCCTGACCGTACGCGACAACGGGCGCGGCATTCCGATTGATCCGCATCCCAAGTTTCCCGACAAATCCGCGCTTGAGGTCATTCTGTGCACCCTGCACGCGGGCGGCAAGTTTTCGGGCAAGGCCTATCAGACCTCGGGCGGTTTGCACGGTGTGGGCGCATCCGTAGTGAACGCGCTGTCGGATTCGATGGTGGTGCAGGTTGCGCGCGACAAACAACTGTTCGAACAACGCTTCTCGCGCGGTATCCCGCTGGGTCCGGTGGAAAAGATCGGCGCGGCCCCGAACCGGCGCGGCACCACGGTCACCTTCCATGCCGACCCGGACATCTTCGGCCATCATCGCTTCAAACCGGCGCGGCTGTTCAAATCCATCCGCTCCAAGGCCTACCTGTTCTCGGGCGTTGAAATCCGCTGGAAATCCGCCATCGACGATGGCGAAACTCCGACCGAGGCCAGCTTCCACTTCCCCGGCGGCCTGTCCGATTACCTGAAGGAAACGATGAACGGCTCGTCCACCTATGCCGAGCAGCCTTTCGCAGGCACCGTGGACTTTACCGAGAAATTCGGCACCCCCGGCAAGGTCGAGTGGGCGATCAACTGGACCCCCTCGCGCGATGGGTTCATCCAGTCCTACTGTAACACCGTCCCCACGCCCGAAGGCGGCACCCATGTGGCGGGGTTCTGGGCGGCGATCCTCAAGGGGATCAAGGCGTATGGAGAGCTGATCAACAACAAGAAGGCCGCGCAGATCACCCGTGACGACCTGATCACCGGTGGCTGCGCGCTGGTGTCGTGCTTCATCCGTGAGCCGGAATTCGTCGGCCAGACCAAAGACCGCCTTGCCACGGTCGAGGCGCAGAGGCTGGTCGAAAACTCGGTCCGCGACCATTTCGACAACTGGCTGGCCGCCGACACCAAGTCCGCAGGCGCAATTCTCGACTTCCTCATTCTGAGGGCCGAGGAACGCCTGCGCCGGCGGGCCGAGAAGGAAACACAACGCAAGTCCGCCACTAAGAAACTCCGTCTGCCCGGCAAGCTGGTGGACTGTTCTAGTTCAACACGCGACGGCACCGAATTATTCATCGTCGAGGGCGACTCGGCGGGCGGCTCGGCCAAAATGGGCCGCGACCGCAAGACACAGGCCTTGCTGCCCCTGCGCGGCAAGATCCTGAACGTGCTGGGCGCGGCCAGTTCGAAACTGGGCACCAATGCCGAGATCAACGACTTGACGCAGGCGCTGGGTGTGGGCCTTGGCACCAAGTTCAACGTCGACGACCTGCGCTATGACAAGATCATCATCATGACCGACGCGGATGTGGACGGGGCGCATATCGCGTCCTTGCTGATGACCTTCTTTTTCACCCAGATGCGGCCGATGATCGACGCGGGCCACCTCTATCTCGCCTGCCCGCCTCTGTATCGCCTGACCCAAGGCGCCAAACGCGTCTACTGTCTGGACGAGGCCGAACGCGACGAGTGGCTTGAGAAAGGTCTGGGCGGCAAGGGCAAGATCGACGTTTCCCGCTTCAAGGGTCTGGGCGAAATGGACGCCAAGGACCTGAAAGAGACCACGATGGACCCAGCCTCCCGCAAACTGATCCGCGTTACGATTGATGAGGACGAACCCGGCGAGACCGGCGACCTGGTCGAGCGCCTGATGGGCAAGAAGCCCGAACTGCGGTTCCAATACATTCAGGAGAACGCGCGGTTTGTGGAGGAGTTGGATGTTTGAGGCAAGGTATTCCAGCCTCAAATCGTGAAATTGCAGAACTTAGCTGAATAATCGACATTTCCCGGGAATTCGTAGCAACAAAACTGCCTATTTTAGTTCCCTTACGATGCGAAATCCGGTGTCATTCTTGCGCCGATGTTCGGGTCTACTCGCGCGAGCCGACGGGCGTAAATAATCCATTCCAGTTGCAAAGCTGCCACCTTTTGCTACCCGCTCACATGTAGATTGTGATTGAGCATTCTTTTGGTACTTGCGATCACTGGATAACCCTAAGTGTTCAGACGACCAGCAAGATAGAGTCAGCTCGTATAAATTCCCGGACATATGCCTCAAACCCCAACCGTTTCCAGAACTTAGGTCATTCACTAAAACAGGTATCCGCCGGTTTGTAAGCTCAGGCATTTCCTTGCCACGCATCTGTTCCGTACCAACACCGGAAAAGTTGGCCTGTTGAGGTGTCAGTTCCTCGCCCTGCCCAAATCTGGCGTCTGACCCACCTCTCGCGGCATATTCCCATTCGGCCTCAGTTGGGAGGCGATACACTTCGCCGCCAACCAAAGAATTTAGCCATGTGACGTATTCCAGCATATCAAGGAAAGAAATGTTGATTGCGGGGTGGCTGTCCTCAAGTGGGACATAATCCAAACGACCGCTATCGAGTTTTGCAAACACACGATGATCCGGACTGTGCGCACATCCACCGGCGTCAACGCACTCATTCCACTGTGCGTATGTGATTTCGTTGCGACCTATTGCGTATGGCACATCCATTTCCACGCGGTGGCGTGGATGTTCATGTGGAATAATGTTTATCGCATCAGGTGCACGCCGCGTCATCGTGGCACCTTCACCAAAAAAATCGAACGGGTTCCGTGACTCTTCTTGTGTAGCACCCATCATAAAGGAACCGAGTGGCACCACGATCATCTCTGGGCACTGATCGCATTCCTTGAAGACGTCCAGCGGGGACAACACCTCCCCATTCGAACTTCGCAACGCTTCAGTAGTTTCGGCTGAGCCTGGATATGAAGGCACTACATACGCCAGCCCGCAAAGCAACCCGAATGCCAATGCGCGTTTCAACCACTGTGGATTTGGGGGCGGGACCTTCGATCTTGCAGTGAAACCTAGACACAACCACATTTTGAAGTTTCCTTTAAGATCACAATCTCAGCGAGCTCAAACTATCTCGTGACAAGTCGAAGTTCTACGACAAAAGCTACCAATTTCCAAATTTTTTCCGTTGCCTAACCCGTTGATCCCGTTCACACTTACCCTCAATCCGTCATCCAAGAACGACATCTGAGGTTCCGGGCCCCAAGACCCAATTCGAACGACAATTTCCGAACGGGAGGACGACATGAAAACACTAACCCTCGGGCTGGCGCTGACGCTGCTTGCCTCGACAGCCACAGCGCAGCAGACGTTAAGCCTCGCCTCACCCATTCCGGACGGCGCGGAGAAGCGGTTTTGCTATTACGAAGGTCTGGCCTATTCCGAGGACTCCTTTGTCCTGCTGACGGGCGACAATACCGTCACCAGTACGGTCAGCACGGTGCAGGAACGCCTGTTGCGCTGTCATCGCGAGAACGACGATACGCTCAAGTGGAAACCGCAAAGCACGTTTTCGACCAATAACTGACGTAGGGCCGGTTTAGCCCAGCTTTTCGTCCAGCCAGTCGGCGATCTGCCCGGCGGGGCCTTCCCAGCCGGGTTCCATGAACAGGAAATGCGCGTGGTTTTCGACCGGCAAAAACGTCGCGCGATCCCCGTAGAGGTTCGCCAGCGCGCGGCAGGTGTTGGGGTTCACGGCCCGGTCCTCGGTGCCTGAGACGATCAGCACCGGGCAGTCGACCTTGTCGATCTCCACCTTCATCGCGTGGTGGTCGTCGAACATCCAAAAGAACATCTCGAACATCACGCGCCCGCTCTCAGCGCCGAGTTGGTCGAACACCTCATGCTGCTGCGCCTCGGGCATCTTGTTCAGCGCGAAGGGGGCCATCAGGTCGAAATCGACGCGCATGGGCTGTTTCCAGAACGCCCCGCCCTCCATCAGCGCGCGGGGTACGGCGCGTTCGTCGTCGGTTTCGGGCAAAGTGCCCCAGGGCGCGTTCGGGTTAATCAGAACGATGGCGCTGGCCAGACCGCGCGCGGCCACCTGCTGGGCGACAACGCCAGCGATGGCATGGCCCAGCAGCACCGGTTTGCTGTCCAGCCCCTGCACGAAATCCGCGATGTCATCCGCGTAATCCGTGACGCTGGTGTCGGTCAGGCCCGGATCGGGCTCGGCCTTTGGATCGCCGCCATGAAAGCGCAGCGCGGGGGTGTGTACCGTCCAGCCCCGGTCGCGAAAGAACCCGGCATAGTCCCGCATGCACCACGGCCCGGCAAAGGCCCCGTGGATCAGAACGATTTCTTTGGTCATGGGCCTCTCCCCCCTCTGCGCGACCCCAGTATGGCCATCCTTCAGCCTGTTACAACTGAACGTGATCACTGTTGCGTCACGGTTTGGACTTCTTACACTTGAGAGCATGAGTTTTGTGACGGACAATCAACTGCCTCTGCTGATCCTGTTCTTTCTGATCGGATCGGTGGGCACCGGTTTTCTGTTCCGCAAACCGGCGGGGCACCGGGCGTGGAAGGTGGCCGATCTGGTCTGGGTCGTGCTGGGCGGCATCGGTGCGCTGGTGGCGGTTCTCGCGGGGCTCTATTCGGCGGACAGTTCGCGGCTGGACCGGCAGATTGACGTGGCCTATGCCGCCTCGCTGGCCTTCGACCGCGACGCGGCCCGGTTCCGGCTGCGGTTCTGCGACCCGGCCTATGATCCCGACACCGCCGTCCTGTGCGACAAGGTCGAATTCCTGTCGGCCTCGACCGCCAGCAATGCCGATCTGCCCCTCTTCATCGCCGTCACGAATGAGGTTGCGCCTCTGCAAGGTCTGCACTTCCTGTTCGGGCGTCAGGCCAAAGATGACATGGAGGAAATCCGCGACATGGCCGCCAAGGCAGACGCGTTCAACATCGATCAGTTTCTGGTCTTTACCTCGCTGGATGAGCCAACGCAGACCGCCATCGACAACATGCGCCGCAAGGTGCCGGCGATTGCGGGCGATTATCTGATCCTGGCGCAGGCCTATGACGATCTGATCGATCAGGTCGGCAAGCTGAAGGATGAATGGGAATACCTGCAGGCCAACGCGCATATTCTGGTGCTGCAGATCATTGCGCTATGTCTGGTCAGTTTCGCGGCCCCCTTCCGGCTGGGTAAATCGCTGGTCGAATTGCGCGGCGCGCGGCTTAGCGCCGGTAGGACTGCGCCAGCGCCTTTGGGTCGGCCCCAAGAAAGTAGCGCAGCAGAGTCCAAAGATTCCGCGCCCCGCGCCGAAACCAGCCCGACCGTTCATAGCGTTCCGAACTCGTGATCGCCTGCGACGCCAGCAAGGTGATGCGGGGCAGTTTGCGGGCCAGTGCCACATCCTCCATAAGCGGTTGGTCGGGGTATCCGCCTGCGGCCAGATAGGTCTGACGGGGCAGCAGAAGGCCCTGATCCCCGTAGGGCAATCCGAAGACGCGGCTGCGCAGGTTGGCCCAGCCCGCTACCCACGCGGGGGCCAAGCCCTTGGCGCGGAAGGTCAGCCGAAAGGCGGCGGGTTTGCCCGTTTGCAGATGGTCCGCGACAGCTTTGGTCCAGCCGTCCTGCAGCACCGTATCGGCGTGCACAACCAGCAGCCAATCGCCCTTGGCCTGCGCGCAGCCTCGGCGCAGCTGACCGCCACGCGATGCCGGACCGGTCAGGAATTCGGCCCCGGCTTCATCCGCGATCTCGGGTGTCTGGTCTGTCGAGCCGCCATCGCTGATCACCAACTCGCGGATCAACCCGGCGTGCAGCCCCTCCATCAGCGCCTGCAGGCAGTCCGGCAAAGCCGCATCCGCGTTCAGGGTCGGGATCACGATGCTGATGGGCGCGGGCACGTCGGATAACCTCTGGTCTTGGCGGCGAGACTTCCTATATCACGAGGCCTGAGGAAATGACGAGGACCAAGCCATGCCCACCCGCCGCATTCTGCGTGTGACCGGCTCGAACGCCGACAGCTTTTTGCAGGACCTGATCACCAATGACATTCGCGGGCTGGACAACGGGCTGGTCTATGCCGCGCTGCTGACGCCGCAGGGCAAGTATCTGGCCGATTTCTTCCTGAAACGCGACGCGGGGGCGATCCTGCTGGACGTGGCCGAAGAACTGGCCGATGGGCTGTTTAAGCGCCTCAGCATGTACAAGTTGCGCGCTGATGTTGCGATTGAGGCAACCGATCTGAACCTGCAACGCGGCACCGGGCCTGCGCCCGACGGGGCCTTGCCCGACCCGCGTCATCCAGATATGGGCTGGCGTTCGTACACGCCCGCTCCCGAAAGCGATGACGGAACCGATTGGGAGGCGATCCGCGTGCGCCACTGCATCCCCGAAAGCGGGATCGAACTGACCCCCGACAGCTATATTCTGGAATCCGGATTTGAAACCTTGAATGGCGTCGATTTCAAGAAGGGCTGCTATGTCGGGCAGGAAGTCACTGCGCGCATGAAACACAAAACCGAACTGCGCAAGGGCCTGCGCCGGGTGAATATCGACGGCAGCGCCCCGGTGGGAACGGCGATTCTGTCCGGCGGGAAACCTGCGGGCACGTTGTTCACTCAGTCCGGGGATCAGGCGATTGCCTATCTGCGCCTCGACCGCACCGGGGACGAGATGCAGGCCGAAGCCGCCAGGATCACCCTGACCGACTAGGCGCAGTTTGTTGCGCGCGCGGCACGCTGGATCTTCGGCGGCGATCCCGACCATTTGAACCGCGCCAGCGGTCCTGTCACAGTGCGGGCACACGAGCAACACGGGTGCCTGCATGTTTCAGTTATACGCCGCCATCTGGCGCGCCAGCGCCGGGCGTCAGATCATCCTGATCCTGCTGTCGCTCGCTGTGGCGGCGCTGGCTGCTGCGCCGCTGGAGTTTCAGCGCAATATCATCAACCAACTGACTTCGGACGACATAGATACAAACCGCCTGTTTTTGATGGGCGCGGGCATGCTGGCGGTTATTCTGCTGAGCCTGGCGCTCAAATGGCTGTTGGGCTACCGCGCCGGAACGCTGGGCGAAGACCTGATCCGGATGATACGGCTGCGGCTGCTGGCGCGCTCGGCCGATATGGGGCAGACCGGCGAGACCGTTCGCAAGGGCACCATGACCACCGCAATCTCGGCCGAGGCGGAAGAGCTGGGCAAGTTCGCAGGCGGCGCCTTTTCCGATCCGGTGGTTCAGATCGGCACACTGATCTCGGTCATTGGCTTCATCACCTCAACGCAACCGGGGCTTGGCCTGATCGCCCTGTCGATGATCGCGCCACAGATCGTCATCGTTCTGGTCTCGCAGCGCAAGGTGAACATCTTTGTTGCCGAGCGTGTTCACATCCTGCGCAGCGCCACCGACACGCTGACCACCGAAGATATCCAGAGCACGGTCGCCGATGTCGAAGCCAAATTCGATGACATCTTCGAGACGCGGCGGCGGATGTTTGTCTGGAAACTGTCCACCAAGTTCCTGCTCAGCGCAATTAACGGCGCCGGCATGGTTGGCGTTCTGATGATGGGCGGCTGGCTGGTTCTGCAGGGCCGCACCGATGTCGGTACCGTGGTGGCGGCCACCAGCGGGCTTGCCCGGATACAAGGGCCAACCGCCTTTCTGATCGCATTCTACCGTCAGGTCAGCGCCAACCGGATCAAGTTCGACCTGATGCGCGGCCTGTTTGGCCCCGATCCCACGCGATACCGCACCTATACCAGACACAAAAAATGACCGCGCAGCCCTGCTGTCACGGTCATTTTGGGACGTTGCACGGCGTTACGCGCGTTCGGAATATTCCATGCTTTCGGTGTTCACCACGATCATCTCATCCTGACCGATGAACGGCGGCACCATCACCTTGACGCCATTGTCCAGAACGGCGGGTTTGAACGAGTTCGCAGCAGTCTGGCCTTTGACCACCGGCTCGGTCTCGACGATCTTGCAGGTAACCTTCTGCGGCAGCGTCGCGTTCAGTGCCTCAGATTCGTAGAACTCGACCACGATGGTCATGCCGTCCTGCAGAAACGGGCGGCGTTCACCCAGCAGGTCAGCGGGCAGTTCGATCTGCTCATAGGTCTCGGCATCCATGAACACCAGCATGCCGTCAGATTCGTACAGGAACTGCTGATCCTTCTGCTCAAGGCGCACGCGTTCGACCTTGTCGGCAGAGCGGAAGCGTTCGTTCAGCTTGGACCCGTTGCGCAGGTTGCGCAGTTCGACCTGTGCAAAAGCGCCGCCTTTACCGGGCTTTACGTGATCGACTTTGACAGCGGCCCACAGCCCGTCGTTATGCTCAAGCACATTGCCGGGGCGAATTTCGTTCCCATTTATCTTGGGCATGACATAAATCCTTCACAAACGGTTGATGCGTCAGTTGCCGTCCCTATATCTGGCGGGACCACACCTGACAAGACAACGACACCTAGTGCTGCACATGCAGAAAGCCATGCAAGTGACGCAACGCAACTATGCATTTTAGCTGTATCCGAATCGCACCTAATAGGTCATAAGGACCGTCACGCCGAAAATGCAAGAGCAAGAACAACAAGGAAGACGAGATGAGAGATTTCGTTGACGGCACTGCCTTTAACAACGAGCAAGGCAATCGTGCACGCAAACTTTTCGCGGCCGTTGTGCTGGCCGCACTAGATGACGCCATCGCCGATGACAAGAAATACGGCAATGGCCCCGAACAGATCGCCCGCTGGGCCCGTTCGCGCGATGGGCGCGAGGTGCTTTCGTGCGCGGGCATCGACCCGAACGAGCGGGTTGTCAGCGGACTGATGGAGTTCGTCGGCCGTGGCGTGCGCACCTCGGTCGCGCTGTCGCGGGAAGAAAGCGAGCGTCGCAATGCCGCTCAGCAGGCAGAAGCCGCCTGATCCAGGGCGACCTCTGAACGAAAAAGCGCGCTCCTCAGCAGGAGCGCGCTTTTCTTTTTGCCCCGCGCTCAGAAGAACAGGAACCACTGCCGCGCGACCCAAAGCTCGGCCAGCACCAGCACGCCAAAGAACGCTTTGGCCCAGACGGACATGCCGCGCTGCCACAGGATGGCATAACACGCGATACAGAGTGCTATCGACACAGGCGCCACCCACAGGGCGTGATGGCTGCTGTCCCAATAGCTGACCGGGCTGTGAAACACCCAGTCGCTGAACGGCCAGAACTGAGGCCGCCCATCCCCCGCATGCAGCAGGAAATCCATCCCAAGGTGCAGCATCCCGGCGGATGCGCCGACGGTCAGAAGTTTCCAGCCGCGCCACAGCCCGATCAGCAGGGCCAGCCCCCACAGAAAAAAGGAATTGTCGATCGCAAATACGGTCTGCCAACTGCCCGAGAAGTAAAGCTGATCGAACACAACATGTTCGGGGATCCCCAGAACAAAAAGCGACGTGCCCGCCATCACGTATAGCGACAGGTCCGGCAGCAGCGATCCGAACAAGGCGGCCCACAGGACCGGTCCTCGGGCCGGGCGGGCAAAGGCGGCGGCTCCGATCAACAGATGCGCTGGTGTATTCAACTTTGGCTTTTCCTTTGCCCGCAAATCAGGTCATCTGAGCGCCAACATAGGAGACGGGGCATGGTTCGGTCCATCATGATTCAGGGCACCGGCAGCAATGTCGGGAAATCGGTTCTTGTGGCCGGTCTGGCGCGGGCCTTTACCCGGCGCGGATTGCGGGTTGCGCCGTTCAAGCCGCAGAACATGTCGAACAACGCCGCCGTCACGAAAAACGGCGGGGAAATCGGCCGGGCACAGGCGCTGCAGGCCCGCGCGGCGCGGCGCGCCACGCATACGGATATGAACCCGATCCTTTTGAAGCCCGAAACCGATACCGGTGCCCAGATCATCGTGCAGGGGCAGCGCGCGGGCACGATGAAGGCGGGCGACTACCGCAAGGACAAATCCAAACTTCTGGCTGCGGCGCTTGAAAGCTTTGATCGCCTGTGCAGCGATGCCGATCTGGTCCTGATCGAAGGCGCGGGCAGCCCGGCGGAAACCAACCTGCGCAAGGGCGACATCGCCAATATGGGCTTTGCCTGTGCCGCCGGAGTTCCCGTGGTACTGGTCGGAGACATTCACCGTGGCGGCGTGATTGCCCAGATCGTG
This sequence comes from Ruegeria sp. AK4, assembly GCF_056541025.1. Taxonomy (NCBI): domain Bacteria; kingdom Pseudomonadati; phylum Pseudomonadota; class Alphaproteobacteria; order Rhodobacterales; family Roseobacteraceae; genus Ruegeria; species Ruegeria sp. AK4. The sequence goes on along the minus strand of NZ_JBQFXS010000006.1, from coordinate 97,418 downwards.
GGAACGCAGGCGGTTTTGGACACGAATGATTTGGCGATGATCCGGGGCTTTGCGGTGAACCGCTTCAAGGGCGACGTATCGCTGTTTGACGAGGGCCGCGACGACATCGCCACGCGCACCGGATGGCCCTGTCTGGGCGTTGTCCCGTGGTTCCACGATGCGTGGAAGCTGCCGGCCGAGGATATGATGGACATCCGCTCTCATACGGGCGGTGCCTGCAAGGTTGTCGTGCCTCAGCTTGAACGGATGGCCAATTTCGACGACCTCGACCCGCTTTCTGCCGAGCCCGGCATCAGCGTTGAGGTCATCCCCGCAGGCCGCCCCCTGCCCGGCGACGCGGACCTTGTGTTGCTGCCCGGCAGCAAGTCCACCATCGGCGATCTGGCCAATTTCCGGGCGCAGGGGTGGGATATCGACCTTTACGCCCATGTGCGCCGGGGCGGGCATGTTCTGGGCCTGTGCGGCGGGTATCAGATGCTGGGCAAAACCATCTCGGACCCGGACGGGGTCGATGGACGGCCCGGCAAGGTCGACGGCTTGGGCCTGCTGGACGTTGACACCGTCATGGCTGGCAAAAAGCACGTTACGCTGACCGAGGCCCGCGCTTTGCCGGGTGGTGAGCCTGTCAGCGGCTATGAAATCCACATGGGCCAAACCGAAGGTCCCGATTGCACCCGCGCCTGGCTTGAGGTCGATGGCCGCCCCGAAGGAGCCGCCAGCCCGAACGGTCGCATTCTGGGCAGCTATCTGCACGGTATCTTTTCGTCGGACGCGTTCCGCGCCAGCTATCTCTCAAAGCTGCGGGTCACGTCGGACAACGCTTATGAGGATGGGGTCGAACAAACACTGGGCGATCTGGCCGACCATCTGGAACAGCACATGGATCTGGATCTGCTGCTGGAACTGGCAAGTAAGCCCCGGCGCGGTTAAGCTTTATTCCAGCTCCTGCGCGGCCAGGGCGCGATGGATTTCGCGACGTACCATTTTGCGGACGTTTCGCGTTATGCGCTCGCCCAAAGCACCCTGCAACTCCTGCCGGACGACATCCGCGATCAATTCCCGCAAGGTATCCTCGTCCATTGGCAGGGCCTGCGTTTCGGACCCATCCGGCGCTGCCCCTTCCGGCTCGGGCGTCTCGGGCGCTGAGACCGACGGGCTTCGAACAAAGGTCGCGGCGGTCTCGGCCTCTTTCACAAAGACGAAGGATTCGGGCTCATCCTGCGTTTCCAGCTTCTCCGCGGCGAAACCTTTTTCGGCGTTCCACGGCAAGGACTGAACCGGCGTACCGGAATAGGCGTCATCACTGTCGCCGTCGGGTTCCCACTGATCTTCGGTGCGGGCGATCGCAGCCTCGAGCGCTTCGATCTTGGCGCTCAGGCTGACGGTCGGATTGTCTTCAGGGGCCGCCGGTTCGCTTTCCGCCACTGGCTTTTCTGCAAACGCCGGTGCCTTGCCATCCCGGTTGGCGGGGGTGCCCGCTCGGACAATGTCGCAGGTCCGCAGCAGCATCGGCTTCGCCGATTTCTCGGCGCTGTATTCCGGTTCAAGTTTCAGCGGTGCTGCATCCCCTTTCGGGGATTTGCCAATGCGCAGGGCATCTGTCAGAACCAGCCGCCCGGGCTTGCGCGCCGCAGCCTTTGAATCCGATCCCGGCTCTTTCCGGGCCTCTTCACTGACAAGACGTTTTACCGAAGACAGGACATCCTCGATACCGGCTTTTACGACATTATCCGTCATTGTTCTCTACCGCTCTATCCTCGGGATCGAGTGTAGCCAAACAATGCAGACCTCACAACAGGTAGTATTGCCCCTTAGTCCCGCCGCAACGCTTTGAGGACGCGATCCAGATCCTTGCTCTGTTTGCTGATCTGAGCCGGCGCTTTCTTGACCAGATTGTAATACAGTGTCGGATCATAGATTTGCACCGCAAGACCCAGACGTTCAGCGGTCAGCAACCCCTGCGCCTGCAACAGCTGATAGGCCGCCAGCGACCGTTCCGTGCGCGAGGCGACCTCGGCCAATTGCGCATCCAGCAAGTCCTGCTGCGCGTTCAGAACGTCCAGCGTGGTCCGGGCGCCCAGCGTGGCTTCCTCACGAATCCCGTCAAACGCGACCTGCGACGCCCGCACACGTTCGGTCGAAGCGGTAAGGCTGGCGGTTGCGGATTCGAAGCGCGCAAACGCATCGGCGACCCCTTGCGTGATGTCCTTTTGCACATTCAGCAGGTTGGCGCGGGATGCATCGCGGGTCGCCATAGCACGGCGCACGGCAGCGGCCAGACGGCCACCGGCATAGATCGACTGATTGAGCGTCAGCGCAACGCCTGCGGTGTTTTGGTAATCGTCATCGTCAAAGTTCTCACGAACACCGGCATTCGCACCAAAGCTCACATTCGGACCCAGATTGGCGCGCTGCTGCTGAACAATCAGGTCCAGAGCCCGAACCTGATGCTGCGCCGACAGGATCGCCGGATGGTTCCGCTGCGCCAGACTGACCGCCTCGGATTGCGAGCGCGGCAGATTGGGCAGGCCCGGCTGACCGGCTGTCCGACCCGGAAGTTTGCCAACCGCATTCACATATTCGGCCTGCGCGGTGCTCAGATCACCCCGCGCATCCGCCAAGTCGGCCCGCGAACTGGCCAACTGCGCTTCGGACAGGGCAACGTCCGTCCGCGTCACCTCACCCACTTCGAACCGGTCGTTCGAGGCGCGCAGTTCCTCGCTGGATACGTCCACGTTGTTCAGGCGAATCTGAACCGTTTCTTCCTGCAGAAGAACGCTCAGATAAGCGGTCGCCGCGCGGAACAGAACCTGCTGTTCGATATCGATCAGCGTTTGCCGGGTCGAAAGAACAGTCTCTTGCGCAGATTGCTTGCCCAACACGGACGCGCCGCCGTCATAGATCAGTTGGGTCAATGTCAGCCCGGTGAAAAACCGCGCCGGGTTCGTTGTTGTCACTGTCGTACCGGTGCGTGTCTTGGTGTATTCCTGGCTGATATCAACCGTCCAGTTGATGATCGGACGCAAAGCCGAAAGGGCGATCGCGACGTCTTCATCCGCTGCACGCAACAGGGCCCGGTTCTGCTCTAGCAGGCCACTGGTGTTATACGCGCCGATGAACGCATCTGTTATATTGTCCGCCCAAGCCGCACGTCCGGGAACTACGCTGATGGCAATGCCAGCGGTCAAAGCCAACACCCTGACCAGCTTACCTGTCGCCGTACCACGCATATCCAAATCCTCTCAAATCGAAATAACGCTGCCTCTCCGGCAGTTTGCGCCTTTGTTTTCAACTAATCAAGGCGGCAAAAATATCTGTCAAATGACTATAGCGAAAATGCACACTTTGCGGAAAAGCTATCTAAAACCGGTGCGCTGGCGTTGAAGGCATCGCGCCAGCTGACCCGTTCGCCGGATTTGCGGCCGATCCGGACGGTGCCCAGATTCCCCTCGACGAACAGGCAGGCAATGCGGCCGTGATCCTTGAGCTGTCCCAGCAGATCGTCCGGTATTTCCTCGACCCCGCCCTGGATCATGATCACGTCATACGGCCCATGTTCAGCCGCGCCCTGTGCCAGAGGCCCCACATGGACAATCGCGTTGTCGGCATTGGCTTCGCTGAGCAGGTTCTGTGCCTCGGACGCCAGGGTTTCATCTTCCTCGACACCCACAACCAACTGCGCCATGCGCGCGGTAACAGCGGTCGAGTAACCAAGCGCCAAACCGATATCCAGCACCGCCTCGTCATTTGAAATATTCAGCGCATCCAGCATCTTAGCCAGAGTGCGCGGCTCGAGCATGCAGCGCCCGTTTCCAAGGTCGATCAGCTCTTCGGCATAAGACGCCTCGCGCTGCGACGCGGGCACAAAGCTTTCCCGCGGAACGTTCAGCATCGCGTCAATGATCGGAAACTTCGTGACGTCCGAGGGCCGAACCTGCGTGTCAACCATCGTGCGGCGCCGGGTGGCGAAATCTGTCATGTGATCTCTCGTCTTGAACCCTTGATTATCTGGCTTGTGCCACATCCCTTGCGCACCGGCAACGGCCCAGATGCCGCAACCCGGGTTTTGTGGCAGGTTTCGTACCGGACCGAGGGCGCTCAATTTACAGGCCGAGCGCCGATTTTGCATTCTTCCCACTGGACGCCCCCAGCGAAAGCTGCTAAAACGCCCTCCACACCACGGCAAGTATTTGATTTTACTTGAAAAGGCGAGTTGGCGGAGTGGTGACGCAGCGGATTGCAAATCCGTGTACACCGGTTCGATTCCGGTACTCGCCTCCATCTCTCTGAAACGCTTCGGTTTTGCGGTCTGGAATGTCCGTTTATTCTGCGGCGCGTCCTTGCGGAATGACTTCATATCCCGGTTCTTCCGGCTCATCGTCTTCCATCTCGGGCGGAAAACCAGGGGCGCGGATGTCGAGGCCGGTGGCGTCTTCCAGCCGCCGGATGATATTCGGCGACAGTTCGCGGTCTCCGTACCGGGCAATGCCGTCTTCGAAAATGCTGATCATCACGGGATTGATCTCTAACGGAACACCGGCGCGGTCGGCAACGTCCTGAAACAGGCCGATGTCCTTTTTCACCAGATCCATGGTGAACGAGATATCGCGCGAGCCGTTCAGGATCACCTGACTTTCGGTTTCATGAACGAATGAGGTGCCCGACGAGATTTTGATCGCCTCATAGGTAGTATTCAGGTCCATGCCCGCTGCCTTGGCCGTCACCAAAGCCTCGGCGCAGGTAATCAGGTTGGCGGTGGCCAGGTAGTTGGTCAGCACTTTCAAAACGGAAGCCGAGCCCAGATCGCCCGTATGCAGGACCCGACGGCCCATCGTGGTCAGGAAGGGCAGAATACGCTCGAACGTCGCGCGGTCGCAGCCTGCGAAGATCGAGATATTGCCAGTCGCCGCCCGGTGGCACCCGCCGGAAACCGGGCAATCCACGGCAGCACCGCCCCGTTCAATGACCATCGCGCCCAGGCGTTTGACCTCGGCCTCGTCGGTGGTCGACATCTCCATCCAGATTTTACCGGGGCTGACCTCGGGCAGCATCTCCTGCATCACCGCGTCCGAGGCGGCAGGGGACGGCAAGCAGGTGATCACCGCATCGCAATCGCGCATCAGCTGGGCCGGATCTTCCGCCGCTTTGGCCCCTTGTGCGACAAAGGCCGCCACCAGATCCGGGTTCAGGTCATGCACGGTCAGATCGATTCCGTTGCGCAGCAGCGACCCAGAAAGCTTGCCGCCCACATTGCCCAGCCCGATAAACCCTACCTTCATACGCCGCACCCTCCTGTTCGCGTGTTGCCGACCATGCGATCACGTCGCAGCGATCGGATCATGCCGCCCAGCGACGCCGACAGGTCGCTTTTTACCCGCTTCCTCACGGATCGGCGCGTTGCGCTTGACAAGCGGGCCGCCGCTGCCGCATGTCCCTTTCGTTGGTGTCTGCGACAGCAGATGAAAAGGGAATGCGTCAGCGGGTTTTTCCGTCAAACGCAGCCGCCCCCGCGACCGTGACCGGAGAGGGTGCCCAAGCCACTGGCGAATGCCGGGAAGGCGGGACATCCGACAGAGGAGAGCTCTGACATCCGCAAGCCGGGAGACCTGCCAACGCCCGAAGATGAAACCGGACGGGGTGTTCCGGTGTGGGGCTCTGATCGGCCCGCATGAAACCCCGTCCCCCACGAAGAGGATTTGGGGGGATGAGAGACATGACCGAGACCGTTCCGGTCGAACTTCTGGTTTGCACGACCTGTCGCCGCGGCCTGCCTGTCGAAGATGATGCACAGCGGCCCGGCACGTTGCTGCACAAGGCGCTGGAACAGGCGGGCCTGCCCGAGGGCATTACCCTGAAAGCCGTCGAATGCCTGTCGAATTGTGATGAAGGCTGTTCGATCGTGCTGCGCGGCGGGCCGGATCGCTGGACCTTTGTCTACGAGCATCTGAACGAAACCGACCATGTCGGCGTGATCGTCGAGGGCGCGACCAAGTACCTCGCCACCGAGGACGGTCTGGTCAAATGGCGCGAGCGCCCCGAACATTTCCGCAAAAACTGTGCGGCCCGCATTCCCCCGATTGGAGCCCTGAAATGAGCAATCTCGAAAAACTTCCCGTCACCGTGATCACCGGCTTTCTGGGCTCGGGCAAGACCACGCTGGTGCGTCACCTGATGCAGAACCCGCAGGGCAAGCGTTTGGCCGTTGTCGTTAACGAATTCGGCGACGTGGGTGTTGATGGCGATATCCTGAAATCCTGCGCCATCCCGGATTGCCCTGCCGAAAACATTATGGAACTGGCGAACGGCTGCATATGCTGCACCGTGGCCGATGATTTCATTCCGACCATCGAGGCGCTGATGGCGCTGGAGCCGCGGCCCGAACATATCCTGATCGAAACCTCCGGCCTCGCCCTGCCCAAACCGCTGCTGAAAGCGTTCGACTGGCCCGATATCCGCTCGAAAATCACTGTGGACGGCGTGATCGCTCTGGCCGATGCCGAGGCCGTCGCCGCCGGTCGCTTTGCACCGAATGTCGAGGCGGTGGATGCCCAGCGGCTGGCCGATGACTCGATCGATCACGAAACGCCCCTGTCCGAGGTGTTCGAGGATCAGATCTCCTGCGCCGACATTATCCTGCTGACCAAACCCGATCTGGCTGGCCCGGAAGGTGTGGCGAAGGCCAAGGAAGTCATCGCAGCCGAGGCCCCCCGCCCCCTGCCCGTGGTCGAAGTCGCCGAGGGCGTGGTGGATGTGCGCGTCGTTTTGGGCCTCGAGGCCGCAGCCGAAGACGACATGGACGCCCGCCCCAGCCATCATGACGGCCATGACGACCACGAGCATGACGATTTCGAAAGCATCATCGTCGAACTGCCCGAACAGACCGACCCCGCCGATCTGGTCGCCAGGATCGAACGTCTGGCGACCGAGCTGAACATCCTGCGGGTCAAAGGTTACGCCGCTGTTCAGGGCAAACCGATGCGCCTGTTGGTTCAGGCCGTCGGTGCGCGCGTCCGTCATCAGTATGACCGTCCGTGGGAACCGGGCGTAGAGCGCCGTTCGCGCCTTGTGGTGATCGCCGAGCATGACGATATCAAAGAGGCCGAAATCCGCGATATCCTTGTGGGCTTGAAAGAGGCCGCCGAGTAAACCATGCACGTCGTCTTCCGCGAAAGCCACGGGCTCGAAGAGACCGAGACCCCCACCGATCTGGGCCAGAGCCCGGCGGATCTGGTGGTGCTGTCCTTCTCGGACAGTGACCTTGGCGCTTTCGCGGCAGGCTGGCATCGCGGTGGCGGGCCCGAGGGGCGGATGCCGACCTTGCGGCTGGCCAACTTGACAGCGCTGAAACACCCTCTGTCTGTCGACACCTATGTGGAACAGACGCTGGAAGGCGCGAAGGGCATCCTGATCCGCTTGATCGGCGGCGTTCCCTATTGGTCCTACGGCTTGCAGCAGGTTCTGGCGCTGGCGCAGACCAAAGGCATTGCGCTGGCTGTCTTGCCCGCCGATGGGCGTGAGGATACACGGCTGGATGAGTATTCCACCCTGCCCGTCTCGACCCTGCGGCGGCTGGCGCATCTGTGCGACACCGGCGGAGAGGTTGCGGCGCAGGCGGCACTGGCTCAGATGGCGCTGGCGGCGGGGCTGTATGCCGGGCCGGTGATGGGGGCGAAAACCATCCCCGATTGCGGCGCATGGTGCCCGGATCGCGGCGTGATCCCGGTGGATACCGCGTTCGACGGGGATGGCAAACGCATCCTCGTGACCTTCTACCGCGCCTATTTGACCTCAGCCGACACCGCCCCGGTCGCCGCTTTGATTCGCAGGCTGCGAGAACGCGGGTTCGAGGCCGTGGGTCTTTTTGCCCCCTCGCTGAAAGCCCCCGCAGCGGCCGACTGGCTACGCGAGCAGATGGCTACCCTTGAGCCCTCGGCGATCATCAACGCCACCTCTTTCTCGGGCAAAGGCGCGTCGGGCACTTCGCCTCTGGACGCCGCGAATGTCCCGGTGTTTCAGGTCGCCCTCGCCACCTCGCGCCGCAAAGCCTGGGCCGAGGCGGAACGCGGGCTGTCCCCCGCCGACCTCGCCATGCATGTGGTGCTGCCCGAGGTGGACGGGCGCATCTCGGCAGGCATCGCGTCGTTCAAGGAACCGGGCAAACGCGACCCGCATCTGGAATATTCCCGCTTTGCCCACAGGGCCGAACCCGAACGGATCGAAGCCATCATCGACCGCGTCACCGGTTGGCTGACACTGCATGACAAGCCCAAGGCGGATCAGGTCCCGGCGCTGGTGCTGTCCACCTATCCCGGCAAGGACTGGCAGATGGCTCATGCGGTGGGTCTCGATGCGCTGGCCTCGGCTGAGGCGATGCTGTCTGATTTACAGGCTGAGGGCTATGATTCGGCCCCGGCTGAGCCGATCGCCGAGACACTTCTGGACGCCCGCCCCTCATGGCCGCTGGACGATTACCTGACCGCGCTGGCGGACCTGCCCGAGAAATTGCGGACCGATCTGCAAACCGTCTGGGGCGAACCGGAAGACGACCCCTCTTTCACCGACGGCGCATTCCACTTCACCGCCATGCGCCGGGGCAACGCTCTGGTCGCCCTGCAACCCGAACGCGGCACGCCCGAGCTGCGGGACGATGACTACCACGACCTGTCGCGCACCCCACGCCACAGCTATGTCGCCTTTTACCTCTGGCTGCGCAAAGGCCTGCGCGCGGATGCGCTGATCCATATCGGCGCGCATGGCACGCTGGAATGGCTGCCGGGCAAATCCGTCGCTCTGTCCCATGAATGCTGGCCCGAGGCGCTGATCCGCGACCTGCCCGTCATCTACCCCTTCATCGTCAACGATCCCGGCGAAGCCGCGCAGGCCAAGCGCCGGATCGGGGCCGTCACGCTGGGCCACATCCCGCCCCCGATGAAGGAAAGCGGCACCCCGGACCGGATGGTGCGGCTGGAATCTCTGCTGGACGAATTCTCGAACGCCGACGGTCTGGACCCAAAGCGCCGCGACCGGCTGCAGGAAGACATCCGGGATGAGGCGCAGGCCATCGGTCTGGAAAGCGATCTGGGTCTGGATCAGGCCACCTGTACGGCTGAAGCGATTACCCGCATCGACCGCTTTGTCTGCGATATCAAGGAAAGCCAGTTCGGCGACGGGCTGCATGTCTTTGGCCGCGTGCCCGAGGTCACCGGCACTTTCGACCCCGCCCCCTCGGCCCATGCCGAACGCAGCGCCCTGATCGACGCGCTGGCGGGGAAACGGATCGAGGCCGGGCCGTCGGGCTCCCCGTACCGGGGCCGCTCGGATGTGCTGCCCACCGGACGCAACCTCTATACCACCGACCCGCGCTCGGTCCCGACCCGCGCCGCCTATGCGCAAGGCGTGAAACTGGCCGAGGAACTGGTGCGCCGCCACTTGCAGGAAGAGGGCGACTACCCCAAGGGGCTGATCGTTGACCTTTGGGGCTCGGCCACCATGCGCACCGCAGGCGAAGAATTCGCCATGGCGCTGCATCTGCTGGGGGTAAAACCGGTCTGGGATAAAGGGTCCGAACGGGTGTCGGGCATCGAGGTGCTGCCGATCACCGACCTCAGCCGCCCGCGTCTGGACGTGACGCTGCGCGTCTCAGGCCTGTTCCGCGATGTGTTCCCGACGCTGTCGGCGCTTTTCGGTCAGGCCGTTCGGGCATTGTCGGCCCGGGATGAGGCACCGGACTGGAACCCCTATGCCGGTCAGAAACCTGCCGCGCGCGTCTATGGCCCCGCCCCGGGCAGCTATGGCGTGAACATGACGCAACTGTCCGAAATCTATACCGATGAAGCCCGCGCGCAGGCCGGTGAAGCGTGGCTGGATGCCAGTTCCTTCGCGCTGGAAGGCGAGCATATCGCGCAGGACAAGGACGGCATCACCCAGCGCGTCGCAATGGCCGACAGCTTTGTGCACCTGCAGGACCTGACCGAGACCGATCTGCTGCTGGCCAACGACTACGCCACGCATGAGGCCGGTTTTGCCGCCGCCAAGACGGTGACCGGCGGCAAGGCGCAGCTCTACCATCTGGACAACACCAACCCCGACACCCCGCGCGCCCGCACCCTGCCCGAGGAAATCAGCCGCGTGGTCCATGCCCGCGCTGCCAATCCGGGCTGGATCGCGGGGATGCAGCGGCACGGATTCCGGGGTGCCGCCGAGATCGCGGCGACTTTGGATCACATGGCCTCATTCGCGCATCTGTCGGGCACGGTCGCGCCGCATCTGTTCGACCTCTACCATGATGCCACGCTGGGTGATCCGCATGTCGATGCCTTCCTGCATGAGGCCAATCCGCAAGCGCATCAGGCCATGCAGGACCGGTTCCGCGCCCTGCTCGAGGCGGGGCTGTGGGAGACCCGCAGGAACTCGATCCGCGCCGATCTGGAGGGGCTGGGATGAGCGCCGCCTCTTCAAAACCGGTCGTTCAGGGTTGGTGCCCCGGAGCCCACCGGCCGATGATGTCGGGCGACGGATTGGTGGTGCGGGTGCGCCCTCGTCTGGCGCGTCTGAGTGCGGCGCAGGCGGTGGGGCTGTGTGAACTGGCCGAGCGGTTCGGCAATGGCACCATCGATCTGACAAACCGGGCCAATCTGCAATTGAGGGGCGTGGCCGAGGCGGATCATCAGGCCCTGCTGTCGGAACTGGCCGCGCTGAACCTTTTGGATGCCGAGCCCGGCATTGAAGTGCGCCGCAACATTCTGGTCTCACCATTGTATCGGGCGGGGGATCTGACCGCGCGGTTAACGCAGGAGCTGATCGACCGGCTGAGCGAACTGCCCAGCCTTCCCGCCAAGTTCGGCTTTGCCATCGATACCGGCTCTGAGCGCCTGCTGGCGTCGGATTCGGCGGATCTCCGGTTGGAGCGCGGCCCGGACGGCCTAATCCTGCGCGCCGACGGGGCCGAGACCGGACGGGCGGTGACCGAGGCAGAGGCCATCAATCAGGTGATCGCTCTGGCAGGCTGGTTCGCCGCGCATTTCACCCCCGAAAAACGCCGCATGGCACGGGTGGTGGCCGCAGAAGGATTGCCTGAAACATGGCAAGGCAGCGCGCCCGGAGTAATTGGCGCAACACCACAACCCGGTGCTTCCGATCTGGGAACGCTGTACGGCGCAGCCTTCGGCCAACTGCCCGCGCGCCCGTTGCAGGACCTGATCAAGACCAGCGGCGCATCCGCCCTGCGGGTCACCCCGTGGCGGCTCTTCTTGCTGGAAGGCGGGTCGGCGATACCTGCCCCGGGTTTTGTCACGGATGGCACCGACCCGCTGATGACCACCGACGCCTGCCCCGGCGCGCCATACTGCCCGCAGGCGCAGGTGGAAACGCGCGATGTTGCCCGTGCCCTGGCCCCATTGGTGACCGGCAGCCTGCATGTCTCGGGCTGCGCCAAAGGGTGCGCGCGGATGGGGCCTGCCGATGTCACTCTGGTCGGCGACAACGGACGATTTGATCTTGTCAAACAAGGCCGCGCAGGGGATGAGCCCTGCCAGCGCGGCCTGACCACCGAAACACTCATGACCATGGACTTCACCTGATGCCCTATGAATACGAAACCGATGGCGCGGCGATCTATAAACAAAGCTTTGCCACGATCCGGTCCGAGGCCGATCTTGCCCGGTTTGACTCAGACGAGGAACAGGTCGCCGTCCGTATGATCCATGCCGCCGGAATGGTCGGGCTGGAAGAGTTCGTGCATTTCTCGCCCGGTTTTGTCACGGCTGCCCGCAGCGCGCTGGAAAGCGGCGCGCCGATCCTGTGCGACGCGCGTATGGTCAGCGAAGGCGTGACCCGGTTCCGCCTGCCTGCCGAGAATGAGGTGATCTGTACCCTGCATGACGAACGCGTACGCCCCCTGGCCGCTGAGATGAGCAACACGCGTTCTGCCGCCGCGCTGGAGCTGTGGCGCCCGCATCTGGCGGGCGCTGTCGTTGCCATCGGCAATGCACCCACCGCCCTTTTCCACCTGCTTAACATGCTGGAAGACCCCGCCTGCCCGCGCCCCGCCGCGATCATCGGCTGCCCGGTGGGCTTCGTCGGCGCGGTCGAATCCAAGGATGCGCTGTGGGCGGCGCAGCCGGTGCCTTCGTGCATCGTCAAGGGCCGTCTGGGCGGCAGCGCCATCACCGTCGCCGCCATCAACGCCATCGCGAGCCGCGCCGAATGAGCGCGGGTAAGATATACGGCGTGGGCCTCGGCCCCGGCGATCCGGACCTGATGAGCGTCCGGGCCGACCGCCTGCTGCGCAACGCGCGGCATGTGGCGTTCTTCCGCAAACCGGGCCGCAGCGGTCAGGCGCGCAAGATCGTTAATGGGATGATCCCCGAAGGCGCGGTGGAATTCCCGATGGAATACCCGGTGACAACCGAAATACCCCTGACCGATCCACGCTATAACGAGCTTCTCTCGGCCTTCTATAAGGACTGCGCCGCACATCTGAAAGCGCTTGCCGCGCAGGGTGAAGATGTGGTGGTGCTGTGCGAGGGTGATCCGTTTTTCTACGGCTCTTTCATGCATCTTTACAATCGCTTGCGGGATGATGCTGATGTGGAGGTTGTACCCGCCATCACCGGCATGTCCGGCGCGTGGACAGCAACTGGCGATCCGATCACCTGGGGCGACGACGTACTGACGGTGCTGGTTGGCACCTTGCCCGAGGACACGCTGGCTGAGCGTATGGCCCAAACCGATGCGTTGGTGGTGATGAAAATCGGGCGCAATATCGACAAGGTAAAGCGCGCACTGAAAACCGCAGGTCTGTATGACCGCGCGTGGATTGTGGAATTCGCGCAGATGCCGAACCAGACGGTGACCAAACTGTCCGACGCCTGTGACAAGATCACCCCGTATTTCTCGATCATTCTCGTCCACGGGCAAGGGCGGCGGCCATGACTGGCTGGGTCAAAATCGCAGGGCTGGGGCCGGGTGACGAAGCCCTTGTGACGCCCGAAGTGACCGCCGCTTTGGCCGAGGCAACCGACGTTGTAGGCTACATCCCCTATGTCGCCCGCGTGGCCGAACGCGAAGGGCTGACCCTGCACGCCAGCGACAACCGGGTTGAAATCGACCGGTCGCAACACGCACTGCAGATGGCAGCCGAGGGCAAGCGTGTGGTGGTGGTGTCCTCGGGCGATCCCGGTGTGTTCGCCATGGCCGCCGCGGTGTTCGAAGCGCTGGAAAACGGGCCGCTTGAATGGCGCGACATTCCCATTGACGTGCTGCCGGGGATCACCGCGATGCTGGCGGCGTCGGCCCGGGCCGGGGCGCCCTTGGGGCATGATTTCTGCGCCATCAACCTCAGCGACAATCTCAAGCCCTGGGCCTTGATCGAAAAACGCCTGCGACTGGCGGCGCAGGGTGATTTTGCCATGGGATTCTACAACCCGCGCTCGAAGTCCCGCCCGGAAGGCTTTGTAAAAACGCTGGAAATCCTGCGTGAGGAATGTGAACCCGAACGGCTGATCCTGTTCGCCCGCGCGGTCTCGCGCGCGGATGAGGCGATCCGGATTTCAACGCTGGCCGAGGCGACACCCGATATGGCCGACATGCAGACGGTCGTCATCGTCGGCTCATCCCTGACCCGGGTGATCGAGCGCGATGGTCCCCCGATCGTCTATACCCCGAGGTTCACACCGGAATGAGCGAGCCAGTCCAGAACCTGCGCCACGCTTTCCAGTTCGGTCCGCAGCGGCACTGCCGGGCGGTCGATCATGAGCACCGGTGTACCCAACGCCCGCGCCGCGTCCAGCTTGGCGCGCGCACCGGTCCCGCCCGCGTTCTTGGACACGACCAGTTGCGTTCCGTGGCTCTGCATCAGCGCGCGATCCCCGGCCTCGGTGAACGGGCCGCGCGAAACAACGACCTCGCAGTCCGGCAAGGGCAGAGCGGTTGGCTCATCCACCAGCCGCAACAGATAGTGGTGTTGGGGCTGGGCCGCGAAATCCTCAAGATGCATCCGACCCACGGCCAGAAGCACGCGGCGCGGCGCACCGGCCAGCGCCTGCACCGCCGCTGCGATATCGGGGACGTGCTGCCAATCGTCACCCCGCTGCGCGACCCAGCGCGGCCGGGTCAACGCAGCCAGCGGCACACCTGTTTGGCGGCAGGCCTGAACCGCGTTGCGGCTCATCTGCGCGGCGAAGGGGTGCGTTGCGTCGATCACATGGGTAATCTGGTGCTCGCTGATATGGCGGGCCAGCCCGTCGACCCCGCCAAAGCCGCCGACCCGCACCGGAACGGGTTGCGCGCGCGGAGTGTCGACCCGACCCGCGTAGGAATAGGTCGCCGCTACACCGCGCTCTGCCACAGCCCGGGCAAAGGCATTGGCCTCGGTCGTGCCACCAAGGATCAGGAGGTGAGACATGCGTGAAGCTCCGTGGCTGACCGTTCTGGGTTTGGGCGAAGATGGGCTTGATGGCCTGTCGCCTGCAAGCCGTCAAGTGCTGGACCGGGCCGAGGTCATCATGGGTCCGCCCCGCCACCTGTCGCTGATCCCCGAAGGCGAGGCGGAGCGCATCGAATGGCCCGTTCCCTTTGCTGATGGCCTGCCCATCCTGACAGGGTTGCGGGGGCGGCGGACTGTGGTGCTGGCGTCGGGCGATCCGTTCTGGTTCGGCGCAGGGTCTGTTATCGCGCGCAACTTCGATGCCGCCGAGTGGAGCGCCCTGCCCGGGCAGTCCACCTTTTCGCTGGCCGCGGCCCGGTTGGGCTGGCCGCTTGAAACCACGCTGACCTTCGGGTTGCACGCTGCCCCCCTGACGCGGCTGCGACCGCACCTGTCCCCGGGCCTGCACGCCATTTTGCTGCTGCGCGATGGCAAAGCCGTGGCCGAGCTTGCAACCTATCTGACCGAGACCGGCTTTACCGACAGCGCGCTGCACGTCATGGAAGCCCTCGGCGGACCGCGCGAACATACGCGCAGCGTGTCGCTGACCGAGGCCCTGTTGGGAACGTTCGCGCACCCCGTCTGCGTCGGGCTTGAGGTCCGGGGCAGCGGGCGGCCTGTGCCCAAGGCCTCGGGCAAGCCTGACGAGATTTTTGAGACCGACGGCCAGATCACCAAACGCCCGATCCGCGCGCTGACCCTGTCGGCGCTCGCCCCGAGGCGGGGGGAGCATCTGTGGGATATCGGCGGCGGCACCGGCTCGATCAGTATCGAATGGCTGATGTGCGACTCGACCCTGACAGCAACAACCATCGAACCGCTGGCAGAGCGTGCGGATCGTATCCGCCGCAATGCCGACGCGCTGGGACAGGATCGGCTGGATGTCGTGCACGGCACCGCGCCCGATGCGCTGCCCGGTCTGCCCTTGCCGGATGTGGTTTTCATCGGCGGCGGGCTGAGTACGGATTTGCTGGGCTGGCTGCACACCAACCTGCCCGCATGCACCCGGCTTGTTGCAAATGCGGTAACGCTGGAAAGCGAAGTCTTGCTGGCGCAATGGCAAGACAAACTGGGCGGTGACCTGCTGCGCATCGAACTGGCGCATTCGGCCCCGCTTGGCCCTCGGCGCGGCTGGAAATCCGCTTACCCGGTTGTTCAGTGGAGCGTGAACCTATGATCGTCGCCGGGCTCGGATTTTCCTCGGCGGCCACCGCCAACAGCCTGCGGGCGGCGTTTGATCTGGCCTGCGCAGGGCATCAGGTGGACGCGCTGGCCACCGTGGCCGACAAGCGGGGCCACGCCGGTCTTGCCGCCTTCGCCGAAGGTGCCGCCCTGCCCCTGCACTATGTCGCGCCGGGCGATCTGGCCGGGCAGCGCACGCTCACCTGCTCGCCCCGCAGCCGCGCCACCCATGGCACTGGCAGCGTGGCCGAAGCATCCGCCCTTGCTGCCGCCGGACCCGGTGCCCGGCTGCTTACCCCCAGACAGATTTCGGACGACCGGCTTGCCACCTGCGCCGTCGCCATCGGAGGACAGACATGACCGTTCATTTCATCGGCGCCGGACCCGGCGCCGCCGACCTGCTGACCTTACGCGGGCGCGATATCATCGCCGCCTGCCCGGTATGCCTGTATGCCGGTTCGCTGGTGCCGGATGAGATTCTGGGCCATTGCCCTGATGGCGCAAAAATCGTCAACACTGCGCCTATGGATCTGGATCAGATCATGGCCGAGATCAAAGCCGCCCATGACGCAGGCCAAGACGTTGCGCGCCTGCATTCCGGTGACCTGTCGGTGTGGTCTGCGATGGGCGAGCAGATTCGGCGGCTGAAAGAGATGGGTATTCCCGTCAGCGTCACCCCCGGCGTGCCCTCCTTTGCGGCGGCTGCGGCAACGCTGGGCGCCGAACTGACCCTGCCCGGCCTCGCGCAGTCGGTGGTTCTGACCAGAACGCCGGGGCGCGCCTCGTCAATGCCCGAGGGTGAGACGCTGGAGAATTTCGCCAAAACCGGAGCGACACTGGCGATCCATCTGTCGATCGGCAATCTGGACAAGGTGATCGCCGATCTGACTCCGGCCTATGGCGCGGACTGCCCGGTCGCGGTGGTCTACCGCGCCAGTTGGCCGGATGAGCGGGTCATTCGCGCAACGCTGGCCACTCTGAAAGAGGCGCTGGACGACAGTATCTCGCGCACCGCCCTGATCATGGTCGGCCCTGCGCTGGCCGGTGAGGGGTTCGACGAAAGCTGCCTCTATTCCAAAACCTACGACCGCCGTTACCGCCCGCAAAGCGCGGACAGTCCATGGTCAAGCTGGAGCCATGGCGATGACTGAGGTGATGGCGAATCCTCCGGGCGTTCTGATCTCGGCCCCTTCGTCCGGCACCGGGAAAACGACAGTCATGCTGGGCCTGCTGCGCGCCCTGGCCGAGGATGGCCTGACCGTGCAGCCGTTCAAAAGCGGCCCGGACTATATTGACCCGGCCTTTCACCGGGCGGCGGCGGGGCGGGCCTCGTTCAATCTGGACAGTTGGGCGATGGGTGAGCCTTTGCTGGGCGCGATTTCAGTGCAGGCCCGGGGCGCGGATATTGTGGTCGCCGAGGGTTCGATGGGTCTGTTTGATGGCGTCGCAAAGCCCGGAGAGCTGGGGCACGGCTCCAGCGCCGAGACCGCGTTACGCATGGGCTGGCCGGTGGTGCTGGTTCTGGATGTGGGCGGACAGGCGCAATCGGCTGCGGCAACGGCGCTGGGGTTTCGGATGTATAACCCGGACCTGCCTTTTGCAGGTGTGATCCTGAACCGCTGCGCCAGCCCGCGTCACGAACGCCTGACCCGGTTGGGGATGGAACGCGCAGGCTTGCCGGTTCTGGGCGTGCTGCCGCGCCGGGGCGATCTGACGCTTCCGGAACGCCATCTGGGCCTGATACAGGCGGTCGAACATCCCGATCTGGAAAGCGCCATTGCCGGATATGCGGCGTTTCTGCGCGAACATGTGGACCTTGAGGCGATCAAGCGGGCGGCCTCCTCAGGCCCTGTTGGGCCATCGTCAGCCGCGCTGCCGCGGCCTCCGGCCCAGCGGATCGCCTTGGCTCGGGATGAGGCGTTTTCATTTACCTATCCGCATTTGCTGGAAGGCTGGCGCGCAGCCGGGGCGGACATTCTGCCGTTTTCGCCCTTGGCGGACGAGGCTCCGGCCACGGACGCCGATCTGGTCTGGTTGCCCGGTGGCTACCCGGAACTGCATGCCGGAAAATTGGCCGCAGCCGAGACCTTTCTGACCGGGCTGCGCAAACACGCCGAAACCAAACCCGTACACGGCGAATGCGGTGGCTATATGGCCTTGGGCGAAGGGCTAATCGACAAGGACGGCACCCGGCACGCGATGGCCGGGCTTCTGGGCCTTGTGACATCTTATGAAAAGCGCAAGTTCAACCTCGGCTATCGGCGGGCAGAATTGCTGGCCCCGATGCCGGGCCTTGCGGCAGGCACCGCGTTGCGGGGGCATGAGTTCCATTATTCCTCGATCATCGACCAGCCGGATGCCCCATTGGCGCGGGTGTTTGACGCCGAGGGGACCGAAGGGCCGCAAACCGGCTCGGTCCGTGGCAATGTGACTGGCACGTTCTTTCACCTGATCGCCGAGGCCTCGGCATGAGCGGGTTCGTGTCGTTCATCGGTTCCGGTCCCGGCGACCCCGAGCTATTGACGCTGAAGGCCGTCGATCGGATGCAAAAGGCCGATGCGGTGCTGTTTGACGATCTGAGCAGCGGCCCGATCCTGACCCATGCGCGCGACGATGCCGATCTGGTCGGCGTCGGCAAACGGGCCGGTCGCCCCTCACCCAAGCAGGATCATGTCAGCCGGTTGCTGGTGGAATACGCCCAGACCGGGCAGCGTGTCGTGCGGCTGAAATCGGGCGATGGCGGGTTGTTCGGACGGCTTGAGGAAGAGCTGGTGGCCCTGCGCGCCGCCGGGATCGAATATGAGATCATTCCGGGCATCCCCTCAGCCGTTGCGGCGGCTGCCGCGGCAGGCATTCCGCTGACCCGCCGCCTGACCGCGCGGCGGGTGCAGTTCGTCACCGGCCACGATGTCAGCGGCAAGCTGCCAAAGGACCTGAACCTGCCCGCCCTCGCCGACCCCGGCGCGACGACGGTTGTGTTCATGGGCAAACGCACCTTCCCTTTGCTGGTCGAGGCGCTGCATGCCCACGGTCTGCCGTTGGACACGCCCGCGCTGATGGCCGAGTCGGTTTCGACGCCCGAGCAATCCCTGCAGCGCTCCACCATCGGCGCGCTGTCAGACCAGTTGCAGTCCGAGATCGGAACCGCCCCGGCCCTGATCCTGTACGGCCCGCTGGCAGAGTTCGACGATGTATGACCTGACCCTGATCGGCATCGGCACGGGCAATCCTGATCACGTGACATTTCAGGGCGCGAAGGCGATCCGTGCGGCGGACCTGATCCTGATCCCGCGCAAAGGTGAGAATAAGGCCGATCTGGCCGGACTGCGTGAGGAAATCATCGCGCAGGTGTCCGAGACGCCCCCCAACATCGCCTATTTCGACATTCCCAAACGCCGTTCCGAGGATGGCTACCTGCGCGGCGTGGATGAGTGGCACGACGCCATCGCCCTGCGCTGGCAAGAGGCGATCGCGGAGCATCCCGAGGCGCGCAGCGTCGCGCTGCTGATCTGGGGCGATCCGTCGCTCTATGACAGTTCTTTGCGAATCGCGTCGCGGCTGGACCCGCACCCTTCGACAAAGGTAATCCCCGGCATCACCGCTTTGCAGGCGCTGACTGCCGCTCATGCGATCCCGATCAACGATATTGGTGCGCCCTATGTTGTCACCACCGGGCGGCGCATCCGGGATGAGGGCTGGCCCGAGGCAGGATCGAAAGTGGCCGTGATGCTGGATGGCGAATGCTCGTTCCAAAGCCTCGAGATGGCAGATTACGATATCTGGTGGGGTGCCTATGTTGGCATGAAAGAGGAAATCCTGATCCGCGGCCCGCTGGCCGAGGTCGCACAGCGGATACTCGACACCCGCGCCCGGGCCCGCGCCGATCATGGCTGGATCATGGATATCTATTTGCTGAAAAAGCGCGGGATCTGACGCAAAAGGTCGCAAATGGCGATTGCGCCGCCCCAGACATCGCGGCTAAATGAATGCGTCTGGTCCCGCCGGAGACTTCCGGATGCTAAGAGGGAATTTGGTGCGGTTTCGCCAGAAGCCCAAGCCAAAGCCGCCCCCGCGACTGTAAGCGGTGAGCCCCTGTTCAACCAGCCACTCCCGATCACTCGGGGGGAAGGCGAACAGAGGCACCGACCCGCAAGCCAGGAGACCTGCCAGGCGACAAATGAAACACCAGCCGTCGGGTGCGGCGGCTTTGGAGGACAAGAAATGACAACACAAACGCAAACGGCTTCTGCCGCCAAGACAGGTCTCCTGCCGGTACTGTTCGCCGTGGCTCTGGGTTTTGGGGTGATCACCCTGACCGGCCATGTTCAGGCATCCGGCCTGCATGACGCCGCCCACGATGTGCGCCACGCGACCGGTTTCCCCTGCCACTAAGCCGATGTTCAGTCGCATTCTGACCAGCGCGTTGTTCGCTGGTGCTGCAGCGGGGCTGATTGCCGCCTTGCTGCAGCTTATTTTCGTGCAACCCGTGCTGTTGCATGCCGAGCTTTATGAATCCGGGGAGTTGATCCATTTCGGAGCCGAGGCCGTTTCGGCACATCCCGAACTGCCCGGCATGTTCTCGGACCTGACCCGCGACGCGCTAAGCGTCATATTCACGATGCTGACCTATACCGGCTACGCGCTGATTCTGGTCGCGCTGATGTCGGTCGCCGAAGGTCAGGGGCACAAGGTCGATGGCCGCACCGGCGTGCTGTGGGGCCTTGCGGGTTTCGTCGCGTTCCACTTCGCGCCGGGCTTCACACTCGCCCCCGAGGTGCCGGGCGTTGCGGCGGCGGATGTCGGCGCACGTCAGCTCTGGTGGTTTGCGACCGTGGCCTCCGCAGGTGTCGCCATGTGGCTGATCGCGTTTGGCGGCAACCTTGTCAGCTATGTCATCGCAGCCGTCCTGCTGATGGCCCCGCACCTGATCGGCGCGCCCGAGCCTGATGTCTTTACCGGCCCCGTGCCGACCGAGATCGGTGCCCTTTTCGCGGCGCGGGCCTTTGGCATCGGTCTGGTTGCCTGGGTGTTGGTGGGGTCTTTCTCCGGGTATTTCTGGCAGAAAGAAGCCAGCCACGCCGAAGCCAACGCGTGATCGGCCAACCCGATAACCCGCCGGGCGCAACCCCGGCGGGACTTTCTGTTTCCCAAGGAAAACAAATGTCTCGCCCCCTTGCTTTGTTTGCGATTGGTCTGGTCTTTGGCGGCGGCGCGGGGTTCGTGCTTGCGGCGGCCAATGGTGTTACCTTCGACGGCCACGATCACGCCGACCCGGCCCATCACGGCAGCCACAATGCCGAAGCCGCTGCGCATGACCATTCCGCAACGATCAACCTGCCGGCAGGGCCGGACGCCCCGGCCGTTGAAATTGCCATTGTCAAAGACCCGATGGCCGGTTGGAACCTGCATGTCATGCCGCAGAACTTTCGGTTTGCGCCGGAAAACGCCTCGGCCACCGACCAGCCCGGCGAAGGGCATGCCCATGTCTATGCGAACGGGGTGAAACTGGCGCGGCTCTATGGCAACTGGATGCACATCGCCGATCTGCCCAAGGGCGAGGTTGAAATCGAAGTGTCCCTGAACGCCAACAGCCACAGCCAGTTGATGGTCGACAACGTTCCGGTCCGCGCCTCGACGACGGTTCAGGTAGACTAGCAAGCCGGAACACGCGCCCGCAGACACAACCGAAGTCGCCCGCAGGGCCGGGCGTCTTCGATCCACCCTGCCGGGCTGTTCAGGTAGGTCTGGCAGGTCGCGGCAATGTCCTCGGCATCCGCCACAACATCGATCCCGGAAAAAACGTATGAGGCCAAGCCCTGCCCCTGAAGGGCCAGCACGGTTGGCTGATCGCACCCGCTGAAACATTCGTGCTCGGCCACGTCCACCTGCGTGTCCAAACCGGCCTGCTTCAGTGCCTCTTGCACGGCCTGCCGTTCCCCGTCGCGGTCGCGGGTGCCAACGCAACTGCTGCAGATCAAAATACGCGCCCGTGCCAAATCGCCCCTGCCTTTCCGTGCGCCAGTTCTGCGGGTTTCCCGACCGCAGCGCAAGCTCATCGCGCCGCGCCGGACACAAGAATGTGAGTGCGCATCCCGCCGCTTTCTGGCATCAATCACGCACCCTTAGCCGAGGAGGTTGCCCGATGAAAGCGCTCTGGTCGATGTTATGTATTCTGGCCCTGCCCGCCAGCGCCGAGATTGCCGAGCCGCCCGCCGGCTGGGCCGTCTATCCCTCGGGCAAAAGCTATGCGCAACTGGTCGATGACACCAAAGCAGCGGTCAAAGGGAACGGGCTGATCGTGGTCACTCAGGCCGGGCCGACCAAGGCCGCCGCCGCGCGGGGCATCGCCATTCCGGGCAATCTGGTTATCGGGGCATTCAACAACGATTACGCCGTGCGCGTTCTGGAAACCTCGACCGCCGCGATGATCGAAGCGCCGATCCGGTTCTATGTGACTGAAAACGCGGACGGCACGGCCACGCTGTCCTACAAAACGCCGACATTTGTCTTTGCCCCCTATGTTTACGAAGGCGGCGAAGCGCTGAGCGATATCGCCCTGGAACTGGACGAAAAGTTTCAGGCGGTGGCAGAAAGCGCAGCTAAATAGTCACACTGACGTGATCCGACTTGCTTCCGGGGGCATCCTCCGCAATCTGCTTTGAAATAACGAATTCGGAGCACGATTGATGCAGGACATGCCCCCCCGCGCCGCTGATCTTCTGGCACAACGACTGTACGAGGCCGGATGCCGCCACGCGTTCGGCATGCCGGGGGGCGAGGTTCTGACGCTGGTGGATGCGCTGGAACAGGCGGGGATCACCTTTCATCTGGCCAAACACGAAAATTCCGCCGGGTTCATGGCCGAGGCCGTGCATCACCGCGATGGCGCGCCTGCCATTCTGGTGGCAACGCTTGGCCCCGGCGCGATGAACGGGATCAATGTGGTCGCCAACGCGCTGCAGGACCGGGTGCCGATGATCGTGCTGACCGGCTGCGTCGACGCGGATGAGGCGCTGACCTACACCCATCAGGTGATGGATCACGCGCAGGTCTATCGCTCGATCACCAAGGGCACGTTCCTGATGACGGCTGAGGGCGCGGATATTGTCGCCGACAAGGCGGTCACGCTGGTCAACCAGCCCCGCCCCGGTCCGGTGCATATCGACGTGCCGATTTCGGTTGCCGATACACGGGTGCCGGGCGCAAAGCGCCGCCGCCGCGCCAAGATCGCCGCAGTCGCGCCCGAGGGGAACTGCGTGGAAAAAGCCCGCCGCTGGGTGGCCGAGGCCGAGCGGCCCATCGCCATTGTCGGTCTGGACGTGCTCTATGACAACTCGCGCAATTTGGTACAGGCGTTTCTGGAACATTTCGGCATTCCCTTCGTGACCAGCTACAAGGCCAAGGGTGTGGTGCCCGAGGATCATCCGCTGTGCCTTGGTGGCGCAGGCCTGTCGCCGCTGGCGGACAAACATCTGGTGCCGCTGGTCGAACAGGCCGATCTGGTGCTGTGCCTGGGCTATGACCCCATCGAAATGCGCCCCGGCTGGCGCGAAATCTGGGACCCCGAGGAAAAGCGCGTCATCGACATCTCGGCTGTGCCCAACGACCACTACATGCATCAGGCCGGGCTGAATCTGGTTGCCGATACCGGGGCCACGCTGGAAGCCGTCGCCAAAGGCAACCCCGCGCGCCAGACATGGCCCGGCGGGGAACCTGCGCAGGTCAAGGCCGCGCTGGCGCAGGCCTTCCCGACCGATGATGACTGGGGTCCGGCGGGGGTGATCGCCGAAACCCGTGCCGTCCTTCCGCCGGAAACGCTGGCGACTGCCGATAGTGGCGCGCATCGCATCCTGCTGAGCCAGATGTGGAACTGCACGGAAGAGCGCGGTCTGATCCAGTCCTCGGCGCTGTGCACGATGGGATGTGCCGTGCCGATGGCCATCGGCCTGAAACTGGCCGAACCCGACCGCCCCGTGATCAGCTTTTCCGGTGACGCCGGGTTCCTGATGGTCGCCGGAGAGTTGTCGACCGCTGCCGAGATGGGCGGCAACCCGATCTTTCTGGTCTTCGTCGATGCCAGCCTTGCGCTGATCGAGTTGAAACAGCGCCAGCGCCAGATGGGCAACCGTGGCGTGGACTTCGACCATCATGACTTCGCCGCTATGGGCCGGGCCTTTGGCGGCTACGGACATACTGTGCGCAACCGCGCAGAACTGCGGGACGCCCTGAATGATGCCTTGAAAGCCGACCGCTTCACCGTTATCGCCGCCGAGATTGACCGCGGAGGATATGATGGCCGGATCTGAAGGACCACTGAAAGGCGTCAAGGTTCTGGACCTGTCCCGCATTCTGGCCGGCCCGACCTGCACCCAGCTTCTGGGCGATCTGGGCGCCAGAGTCATCAAGGTCGAGAACCCGGCCACCGGGGGGGACGACACCCGCCAATGGGGCCCGCCTTACGTGGAAGATGCCGATGGCAACCACTCAGACCTAAGCGCGTATTTCATGTCGGCCAACCGCAACAAGAAATCCGTCGCCATCGACATCGCAACGCCCGAAGGACAGGCGGAGATCAAACGGCTGGCCTCGCATGCCGACATTCTGATCGAGAACTTCAAACCCGGCGGGCTGGCGAAATACGGGCTGGATTACGCGACCCTGTCGCAGGACCTGCCCGGTCTCGTTTACTGCTCGATCTCGGGCTACGGACAGTCCGGCCCCAACTCTGCGAAACCGGGCTACGACCTGATGGCGCAGGGCTATGGCGGGATCATGTCCCTGACCGGCGACCCGGACGGCATGCCGATGAAAGTCGGCGTCGGCATCGCCGATGTCATGTGCGGCATGTATGCGGCCGTGGGTATTCTGGCCGCGCTGCGCCATCGCGACCTGACCGGAGAGGGTCAGCAGATCGATCTGGCCCTTGTGGACGCGCAGGTCGCGTGGCTGATCAATGAAGGGGTGAACTATCTGACCTCGGGCAGCGTTCCCCAAAGGCGCGGCAACGGGCATCCCAATATTGTCCCGTACGAGGTCTATGAAACCTCGGATGGACACGTGATTCTGGCCGTTGGAAATGACAACCAGTTCAAACGGTTCTGCGGCTTCATTCAGATGCCTGAACTTGCCGAGGACACTCGTTTTGCCACCAACCCGGCCCGGCTGGAACACCGCGACGCGCTGAACGATGTGCTGCGCCCGGCGTTGCGGGCGCTGACGACGAAAACGGTGATCTCGCAGTTGGAAGCCGTCAAGGTTCCGGTTGGTCCGGTGCAATCGCTGGATCAGGTCTTTGCCACCGATCAGGTCGCAGCAAGACAGATGCAGATTGCCATGCAGGCCGACCCCGGCGAGGTGCAGTTGATCGGGAATCCGCTGAACCTGTCGCGCACGCCTGTAACATATCGGCAGGCACCCCCGGTCTTTGGGGCCGATACAGACGCTATTTTGGGCGCTGAAAATCCGTTCGAAGACTGAAACACTTGCCTTTTTCGGCAGCATGTCGCTGAAACATGCCCTTGAATCGGCGGTTTTTTTCGCTTTTTGCGCACACGGGTTTTCACCAATTCGAGAGCAGGGTCGATACTGATACGACGCATCCGCACACTCTGATAAATCGAACAGTGTAAAGTGTCGCAATCAGATTGGACCCAAGTATGAAACAAGACGTTTTTGGACAAATGAACACCCTGACCCAGCCGGCCAGTGTCGATGCCTGGAATGGTGTTCTGCTTGGGTTCATGGCGCATGCGGCGATCACCCCTCAGCATCTGGGCAAAGTGCTTGAGCTTGAGCCGGATTTTGCGCTGGGTCACGCCACCAAGGGCCTGTTCATGGTTCTGCTGGGCCGCCGCGAAATGATTCAGGTCGCCGTCGATGCGCTGAACGCGGCCAAATCCGCGATGGAGCGTCAGCCGGTTTCGGCGCGTGAACGGCTGTATGTCGAAGCGCTCGAGATGTATCTGGCCGACCTGCCCTCGCAGGCCATTCAGAAATTCGAAGAGGTTTTGCGCGCCCATCCCGAAGACTCGCTGGCGATGAAGCTCAGCCACGCGACCCGTTTCGTTCTGGGGGATTCCCAGGGCATGCGCCGCTCGATCGAACGGGTTCTGCCTGCGTATGCGCCCGATCATCCCGGACGCGGCTATCTGCTGGGTTGCCATTCCTTCGCGCTTGAGGAAACCGGGGCCTATGAAAAGGCCGAGATTGCCGGTCGTCAGGCGCTGTGGATGGTGTCGGACGATGCCTGGGGCCTGCATGCCGTGGCCCATGTACACGAGATGACGGGCAACGCGCAGCTGGGTCTGGACTGGCTGGCCGGGCGCGAAGACGCCTGGGCACATTGCAACAACTTCCGCTATCACGTCTGGTGGCACAAGGCGCTGATGCATCTGGATCTGGGTCAGGTGGATCGCGTGATGGAGCTGTATGACGAACACATCCGCAAGGACAAAACCGACGATTACCGCGATATCTCGAACGCAACCTCGCTGCTGTCACGGCTGGAGCTTGAGGGCGTCAATGTCGGCAACCGCTGGGAAGAACTGGCCGACCTCAGCGCCACCCGGACCGAGGATGGCTGCCTGATCTTCGCCGACCTCCACTATCTGCTGGCCCTGACCGGCGACAACCGCACCGAGGCGACAAGCCAGATGCTGCAGCGTATCCAGAAAGACGCGCAGCGCAATCAGGGCGACACTCCGATCCGCATGTCCGATCCGGGCATCGCCGCAGCCAAGGGGTTGGAAGCCTTTGGCGAGGGGCTCTATGGCCAAGCCTTTGATTTCCTGTCAAATGCACGCGACGGAATGCAACTGGCAGGTGGCAGCCACGCCCAACGTGATGTATTCGAGCGCATCACAATTGATTCCGGCCTGCGCGCTGGCCGTCTGGATGCGGTTGAGCGCATTCTGGACGACCGCCGCGCCAAGCGGGACGGAGGCGAGGACAATTACGCCCTGGCGCGCCGCGCATTGATCGACGCGGCCCGCGACAACGGAGACGCACAAAGCGTCCCGGCTGAATAACAAAAAGACCAAGAAGGACAGAAACCGTATGGCGACAGTATCGCCCGCTTCTGATTTTGCGCAGGTTGCGGCTTCGGCCGCAGCCCCGGTTGCGCGCACCCGCGATCCGCGATTGGATTTCTATCGCGGCATCGCGATGTTCATTATCCTGATCGCGCATATTCCCAACGATCCCTGGGCCAACTGGATTCCGGCGCGCTTCGGGTTCTCGGACGCGACCGAGATTTTTGTGTTTTGTTCCGGCATGGCCTCGGCCATAGCCTTTGGCGGTGCTTTTGCGCGCAGGGGCTGGTGGATGGGCACGGCACGGGTCGCGTTCCGAATTTGGCAGGTCTATTGGGCCCATATCGCGCTGTTCTTCTTTGTCGCCATGTCGATGGCCGCGCTGGATCAATCCGGGCTGTTCGAGAAAACTTACATCTCGTCCCTGAACCTGCAGCATTTCTTCAACGATCCCGCACCTCAGATCATTGGATTGTTCACCCTGACCTATGTGCCGAACTACTTTGACATCCTGCCGATGTATCTGGTGGTTCTGGCGATGATGCCTTTGTTCATGGGCCTCTCGCGGATCGGGTTCTGGGCGGTTGCCGCCACGTCGATCGTCATTTGGCTGGTCGCGCAGTTCGGCGTTCTGGCCCTGCCCGCCGAGCCGTGGTCGGAGCGCCAGTGGTTCTTCAACCCCTTCGGCTGGCAACTGCTGTTCTTCACCGGCTTTGCCTTCATGCGCGGCTGGATACCGGCCCCGCCCGTCTCGAAAACGCTGATCTGGGCCGCTGCGCTGTTCCTGATCCTGTCCATGCCCTTCGGGTCGTGGAAGGTGTTCACCTGGATCAACGCCGCATTTCCCGATCTGGCCGAAGAAATCCGTAAGGTCTGGCCGATCACCAAAGAGCTTCGCAACAAGACCGAGTTCGGCCTGTTCCGTTACATCCATTTCCTGTCGCTGGCCTATCTGGGCTGGGTTGTGGCGGGGGAACATGGCCACCGCCTGATCGCCTCGGGGCACAGCGCCGGTGCGCGGGTCTGGCAGGTGGTGCTGACCCTGATCACCAAGGTTGGTCAGCAATCGCTTGCGGTTTTTGTTTTCTCGATGGCTGCGGCCCGTCTGATCGGCGTGGTTCTGGACCAGACCGGGCGGGATGTTGCCAGTGTGTTTGCGGCCAACATGATTGGCTTTGCCATGATCATCGGTGTGGCCTATCTGGCCGCTTGGTTTAAGTCCCAACCCTGGAAATCGAAAAAATGAATTTCACCCGTCGCGCATTTCTGGCATCGACTTCGGCACTCGCCTTTGCCCCGGCCACCTTTGCCGTGGGCGGGGATGTGCCCTTTGACCGCAACGACGTGATCGCACTGGCGCGCGAGATGGCCAGCCGCCCCTATGCGGAACGCGAGATGGTCCCGCAGGAATGGCAGGACCTGACCTACCAGCAATACCGCTCGATCCGGTTCCGGCTGGACCGCGCGCTGTGGTACGAGACCGAGACGCCTTTTAACGTCGATTTCTTCACCCCCGGCCTGTATTTCCCGCGCACCGTCAAGGTCTCGACGGTCGAGGACGGGATGACCACCCCGGTCGCCTTCGATCTGGGAATGTTCGACAAGTCCGAGGATGTGCCGACCCTGCCCATCGACGACACGCTGGGCTTTTCCGGCCTGCGCCTGCGCACCGAGATGCACCGCCCCGGCAAGACCGACGAATTCTGCGTCTGGCAGGGGGCCAGCTATTTCCGCGCCATTGGTCTGCACGAGGTCTATGGCCTGTCCGCCCGTGGTCTGGCCCTGAAAACCGGCGACCCGGATGGTGAGGAGTTCCCCGAATTCATCCGTTTCTGGCTGGAACGCCCCAAGCCCGGCCAGCGCAACATGGTCGTCCATGCCCTGATGGACAGCCCCAGCGTGACCGGGGCCTATCGCTTCGACGTCACCGCTGGTGCCGACTGCATCATGGACGTCGAGGCCACGCTTTTCCCGCGTGAGGAACTGCCCCATGTGGGCATCGCCCCCGGCACCTCGATGTTCCTGTTCGACCAGACCAACCACAGCCGGTTTGATGATTTTCGCCCTGCCGTGCATGACAGCGACGGTCTGCTGATCCGCAACGGCGCCGGAGAGGTGCTGTGGCGGCCTTTGGCCAACCCGACCCGGCTGCAGATTTCGTCCTTCGTGGATATGAACCCGCGCGGGTTCGGCCTGATGCAACGTAAGCGCAAATTCTCGGACTATGCCGATCTTGAGGCGAACTACCACAAACGCCCCGGCCTGTGGGTCGAGCCCAATGGCGATTGGGGCAAGGGCACCGTCACGCTGGTCGAAATTCCTGCGGATCAGGAGATCTACGACAACATCGTCGCCTACTGGCGCCCGATGGAGCCCTACGCCGCAGGCAGTCAGGTTGACCTGTCCTACCGCCTGATCTGGGGTGAGGAACCCCAGCGCACGCCGATGCCGCGTGTGATCAACACGGCAATGGGTGAAAATACCTTTGGCGAGGGCCGTCTGGCCGTAATCGACTTTGAAGAAAGCGAGCTGTTCGACGAACCCGAGGCGATGACGATCTTTGTGAACTCGCCCCATGCCGAAACCTCGGACGGCGTTCTGCAGCGCAACCCCGACACGGGCGGCCTGCGGCTGGCGTTTTCGTTCCAGCCGGGTGATCGCAATCACGTGGAACTGCGCGCGCAGTTGCTGAAAGACAAACAGCCGGCCTCGGAAGTCTGGCTTTACCGTTGGACCACATGAGCCGCGATCTGCATATCATGCCGTCCGAGGCCCCTCTGGCGATGCCGGCGCAGGATTTCAGCGCGGGTTTCCGGGATGCGCAGGTGCCGCAGGGCAAGCGCACCTCGGCCGGGTTCTGGCGTGCCTTGGCGTTTTCGCCCGCAATGGCAGCGACGCTGGGCCTGTTGTGGGTCATGAGCGACTGGTTCGGGGCCGAGGGGATCAATCTGGTCGAAGGCATCCTGCTGACGCTGATCTCGTTCAACTTCTTCTGGATCACTTTCACGGTCTGTACCGTGCTGCTGGGCATGGCATCGCTGTCACGGCAGGAGCAGCCCAAACGGCAGGGCCGCCCGCAGTCCCTGCGCGTGGCACTACTGATGCCGGTTTACAACGAAGTGCCGTGGAACGTTCTGGGCAACGCCCGCACGATGCTGGAAGACCTGCGTGCGCGGGGCGGTCAGCACCATTATGCGATGTTCATCCTGTCCGACACCCGCGACCCCGAAATCGCAGCGCAGGAACAGGCCAGTATCGAGGCGTTGCGCACCACCCTCGCCCCCGGTTTGGAACTGTATTACCGCCGCCGCCCGCAAAACACGGACCGCAAGGTCGGCAACATCGCCGATTGGGTCAGCCGCTGGGGCGCCGATTGGGATGCGATGCTGGTGCTGGACGCCGACAGCCTGATGACCGGGCGGGCAATCACCCGCCTGACCGATGCGCTGGCACGCGATTCCGGCGCGGGCCTGATTCAAAGCTACCCGCAGCTGATCGGCGCGCAGTCGGTCTTTGCCCGGATGCAGCAGTTTGCCAACGGCGTCTACGGCATAGCCTTTGCCGAAGGTCTGGCCCGCTGGTGCGGGCAGGAGGGCAATTATTGGGGCCATAACGCCATCATCCGCACGCGGGCCTTTGCCTCGAGCGCGGGCCTGCCGAAACTGCGCGGGTTCAACGGTCAAGACAAGCTGATCATGAGCCACGATTTCGTCGAAGCCGGCCTGCTGCGCCGCGCCGGATGGGGCGTGCGCTTCCTGCCGCGCATCCGCGGTTCCTATGAAGAGACACCGCCCACCCTGATCGACCACGCCCTGCGCGACAGGCGCTGGTGTCAGGGCAACCTGCAACACCTGAAACTGCTGGGCTCGGCGGGTTTCCGTGCCGTATCGCGGTTCCACATGTTCCACGGCGCGGTGGGTTACCTGATGTCGCCGCTGTGGTTTGCCCTGCTGGTGATGTGGGCGCTGATCGGTCAGGGCGAGGATGCCTCGGTCCTGCATTATTTCAGCCCCGACAACCCGCTGTTCCCGCAATGGCCCGAGATGTCGGAAACCCGGCATGTGCTGATCATTCTGGTGATGTACGCGATGCTGCTGGCCCCCAAGGTGCTGGGCGTGCTGGCCCTGCCGCTGAGCGGGGTGCGCTATTCCGAATTCGGCGGCGGGCGCAAATTCCTAACATCCTTCCTGGCCGAGGTCGTGCTGTCGATCCTCTACGCACCGATCCTGATGGTTCAGCAGATGATCGCGGTGATACGAACTACCTTTGGCATCCAGAAAGGCTGGACACCGCAGGCGCGCGATGGCGGCAGGTATAACCTGCGCACGCTGATCCTGTGCCACTCATTGGAAACCATCAGCGGCGTGGCGCTGAGCGCCGGCATTCTGGCCGGGCTGGTCTCGGTCTGGCTGGCCCCGATTGCTATCAGTCTGGCGTTTGCGATCCCGCTATCCGCGCTGAGCGGTGTGTCTGCGGGTGCGGCGCGGCGGATGGTCGGCATGCGTGAGGATGTGCGTGAACCGGCGATCACCCGTTCGGCCCGCCGTCACCGCGATGAGTTGAAGCGCCTGATCGAGGGCAAGGGTACCATGACCCCGGCGGAATGATCAGCCGCCGGGCAGCCCTTCGTACCAGTCCACCATCATGTCCGCCCAGCCTTTGGGAACGGTATGCCCACCGGGGAACAGGGCAAATTCCAGCGCGCCGCCGTCTGCGCAGCCGGTCCAATAGCGGCGCATGAACTGGTCCGTGGTGGAAAACCCGCTGGGCTTGGTATCGACGCAGCCATTGGCGACGCGCCAGATTTCCAGCCCGGCAAAGATATCGCCCTGATGGAATCTGCCACCGCCCAGAAGCCGCCCCTCGAGCGGTACGACATTGTCGGTCCAGCCATGGGTGTGGAACAAACGCACCGGGCCATCGCAGGATTCGGGGTGCGGTCGCCAGAATCCGCCGGACACGGGGACATAGGCCGAGAACGTATCGGGCGCGGCGCAGGCGAGGTAATAGACCATGAACGCCCCCGCCGAGAACCCGCCCAGAACGACCCGCTCAGAATCGACACCGAACCTGTCTGCGGCGTCCTGAACAACCTCGGTCAGAAAGGCGGTTTCGTCCCGGTCGCCAAAACCCGGATAGAAATTCCAGCTTTTGACCCCGGGCCGGTTTTCCCGCTCCAGCCCTTCGGGGGCCATCACCGCGTATCCCCGCGCCAGCAGAGGGTCGACCATGCCGCGATTTTTCATCGTCCCGGTGCCGCTGCCGCCATAGCCATGCAGAAAGATCACCAGCGGCGGGTTCTCGGCCTCGGGCAGTTCTATGAAATACCCGCCGGATGCGGTTTCGCACATCTCATCCGCGCCGCCGCAAGCGGCCAAAGCCGTCTGGCCAGTGATCGCAAGGCACAGGGCCAACCCGTATTTCACGCTCATCCTGTTTCCTCTGTAAATGCCTCAACCGGTAATCCGGCACGCACCCAGCCGGGGCCTGCCGCTGATCCCAACATGCCCTCGGGCACGTCAATAATATTGGTAAACCCGGCCTGTGTCAGTTGATTGCTCAAACGAGCCGAGCGGACACCGCGCGCGCAGATCAGCGCCACAGGCGCGCTTTGATCTCCGCCCACAAGCTGCGTCAGGGCCACCACAAAATCGTCGCGCCGCATGTCCAGCGGGTGGGCCCCTTGGCCTACACCCGTCGCCCGCCATTCCCGCGGCGTTCGGATATCCACCAGCACAATCTCACCGGCCAGGGCCTGCCGATGGGCCCAGGCAACCTCAAGCTGGCCGCCCCCGTAGGCTTCTGGGATCAGGCGATATTCCCGGATCGCAAAGCCCGCGGCAATGGCGGCGCAACTGCCCAGCACCACCCATCTGCGGGTTTTGATTCCTGTGTTCGCCATGCCGCATTCTCCAAAGCCGACAGGCCGGTTTTACCACAGCAAAGGCGGCATTGCCGCGTTGAAATCAGGCCCGCGGATCAAGTTCACGTCATTTTTTCAGATTGGGCTGAAACGCGTGTTCTGCACCCAGAACTCTGTGAATTGCTTGCAAATTCTGGACAGCCAATAAATTATCCTTAGAAAATCGACAGAACGCAGACCGCCAAGACCGGAGTATCGCACTTGTCCCTATTCCTTATCGCGGCCCTTCCCTTTCTCGGAGCTGTCTTTCCAGCCCTCCTGATCCGGGCAGGACGAAACGCAGCAGCTTCGGCGGCGGGATTGACCACATTCCTCGCGCTTATGGGCCTGCTGATCCATATCCCTGCCGTCATGAGGGGTGAGGTCGTCACCGCCCGTTTCGACTGGATACCGGGGCTGGGGCTGAACGCGAATTTCATGCTGGACGGGCTTGGGTTTCTATTCGCCCTTCTGATCCTTGGCATTGGCCTGCTGATCATCCTTTATGCCCGTTTCTACCTGTCGCGCGAAGACCCGATGGGGCAGTTCTATACCTATCTGCTGCTGTTTCAGGGCGCGATGGTCGGGATCGTTCTGTCCGACAACATCCTGCTTTTGCTGGTTTTCTGGGAGCTTACATCGCTTAGCTCATTCCTGCTGATCGGGTACTGGAAGCACCTGCCCGAAGGGCGGCAGGGCGCGCGGATGGCACTGGCGGTCACCGGTGGCGGCGGGCTGGCGATGATTGCAGGGATGCTGATCCTCGGCAATATCGTGGGGTCCTATGATTTAAGCGTCATTCTGCAGAACAAGGAACTGATCCAGGCCTCGCCCCGCTACATGCCAGCGCTGATCCTGATCCTGCTCGGCTGTTTCACCAAATCGGCGCAGTTCCCGTTCCATTTCTGGCTGCCTCATGCCATGGCCGCGCCCACACCGGTTTCGGCCTATCTGCACTCGGCCACGATGGTTAAGGCCGGGCTGTTCCTGATGGCGCGCATGTGGCCGGTGCTGGCGGGGACCGAGGCGTGGTTCTACATCGTTGCAACCACCGGGCTGGTGACGATGCTGATCGGGGCGGTGATTGCCCTGTTCAAGGACGACCTGAAGGCGCTGCTGGCCTTTTCCACCGTGTCCCACCTTGGGCTCGTGACCATGCTACTGGGCTTCGGCACCAAATTCGCAGCCGTCGCTGCCATGTTCCACATAATCAACCACGCGACCTTCAAGGCGGCGCTTTTCATGACCGCCGGGATCGTGGATCACGAGACCGGAACGCGCGACGTCAAACGGCTGGGCGGTCTGCGCCACCTGATGCCGATCACTTTCACCATCGGCACCATTGCCGCGCTGTCGATGGCGGGCCTGCCGCCGCTGAACGGCTTCCTGTCGAAAGAGATGATGCTCGAGGAAACGGTCCACACCACATGGCTGCACTCGCACTATCTGGTGCCGGGTCTGGCAGTGCTGGCGGCCCTGTTCTCGGCCGCTTATTCCTTCCGATTTATCGGCCATGTCTTTCTGGGGCCGAAGCGCGACGACTATCCCGCGCATCCTCATGACCCGCCGGTCGGGCAGTGGCTGGCACCTGCGTTCCTTGTCATTCTGGTAATCCTGATCGGGCTTTATTCCGCCGCCATCGTCGGGCCGCTGGTCGCGGTCGTGTCCAGCGCGGTGATCGGGGGAGAAAAGCTGCCATACTACTCGCTGAAACTGTGGCACGGATTCACGCCTGCGCTGTTCATGTCAGCCGCCGCAACGGTGGGCGGTCTGGCCCTGCTGGCCGTGCACAAGCGGGGCGAACAGATTTGGAACGCCCTGCCCCGTCCCGAAGCCAAGGTTATCTTCGAGGCGATCATCCTCGCTTTCACCCGGCTCAGCCGCTGGATCACGGACGAGCTGCATAACGGTGTCCTCAGCCGCTATGCCATCATCTTTGTCGCTTTCACGGTCGGGCTGGGATACTACGCCTATTCGACCGGAACCATCGGAGTTGAAACCCGGGTTCCGCTTCCGGCACAGATCATTCCGATCATCGGCTGGATTTGTCTGGTCGGCGCGACGCTGGGCATCATGTGGTTCCACCGCAACCGCCTGCTGTCACTGGTGCTGATCGGTGTCGTCGGCCTGATCGTTTCGGTCGCGTTCAACTACCTTTCGGCCCCCGACCTTGCGCTGACTCAGATCTCGGTCGAGGTGGTGACGATGATCCTGCTGCTGCTGTCGCTGAACTTCCTGCCCACCCAAACGCCCTGGGACAGTTCCGCCGCGCGGCGCTGGCGCGATGCGGCTATTTCAGTGGTGGCCGGGCTGGGCACCGGGGCGCTGATCTACGCGATCATGATGCGCGACTTTGCGTTTCCGACGATCTCCGACTTCCACCTCGCGAACTCGTACAAGGGCGGAGGCGGCACCAACGTGGTCAATGTGATCCTGGTGGACTTCCGGGGCTTTGATACCTTTGGCGAGATCATCGTGCTGGGCATCGCCGCCCTGATTATCTTTGCCCTGACCGAGGCGGTGCTGAGCACCAATGTCCGCGGCTACCTGCTGAACCGCAAGCCGCATTGGCCGCAGTCTGGCGACTCGCATCCGCTGATGATGGTGGTCGTGACCCGTGTGATGATGCCCATCGCGCTGATGGTGGGGGCCTACATCTTCTTCCGCGGTCACAACCAGCCCGGCGGCGGGTTCATTGCCGGTCTGATCGTCGCCATCGCCTATCTGATGCAATACATGGCCAGCGGCTACACCTGGGCCATCGAACGGCAGCGGTTCTATTACCACGGCACCATCGGCTGGGGCGTTCTGATCGCCGCCGCCACCGGTCTGGGCGCGTGGTTCAACGAGCGCCCCTTCCTGACCAGCGACTTCGGCTACATCAACTGGCCGCCACTGGAAGAGTTCGAATGGGCCACCGCCATGCTGTTTGACACCGGCGTGTTCCTTGCGGTGCTGGGCGCGGTGATGCTGGCGCTGGACAGCCTGTCGCGCTTTGCATGGCAACCGGGTATGGCGCAGGAATTCCCGATGGATATCAACCCGCTGCGGGATGATCCGCCGGAAGAAGAAACTGAGAAGGAGCAGGCCTGATGGAAGCGCTCGTAGCCTCTGCCGTTGGCATTATGACCGCTGCCGGGATATTCCTGATCCTGCGCCGACGGACCTTTCCGGTCATTCTGGGCCTGTCCCTGATCACCTATGCAGTGAACGTGTTCCTGTTCGCCACCGGGCGGCTGGCGCTGAACGCCCCGGCGGTTCTGAACAAGTACAAAGAGGTCCCCTATACCGACCCGCTGCCGCAGGCGCTGGTGCTGACGGCCATCGTGATCTCGTTCGGGATGACGGCGGTGATCGTTATGATCGCGCTGTCCGCCTACCTGTCGTCAAAGGATGACCACATCGACATGACCGCGCAGGACAGCGTGGACGGCGCGGGAGAAGACGCATGAACCACTGGATCGTTGCGCCGATCGTCCTGCCCGCGATCCTGGCCCCGTTCATCATCATGGTCCTGCGATACCATCTGGACCTGCAGCGCATTTTCTCGGTCGCGGGTGTCGTCGCGCTGCTTGGGATTGCCCTGACAATCACCGCGCAGGCCGCCGGAGGGGACATCCAGATCTACGAACTGGGCAACTGGCCCGCGCCGTTCGGCATCGTGATGGTGCTGGACCGGCTGTCCGCCATGATGGTACTGCTGACCGCGCTGCTAGCCTTGCCTATCGTGCTTTACGCCATTGCATCGGGGTGGGACGAGCGCGGGAAACATTTCCACGCACTGTTCCATTTCCAACTGATGGGCGTCTGCGGTGCCTTCCTGACCGGCGATGCCTTCAACCTGTTCGTGTTCTTCGAGGTGCTGCTGATCGCCTCGTACGGTCTGATGACCCATGGGGGCGGCTCGGTGCGGCTGAAGGCGGGGGTCCAGTATGTGGCCTATAACCTGCTGGGCTCGACCCTGTTTCTGTTTGCGCTGGGCACGCTCTATGCGGTGACCGGCACGCTGAACATGGCGGATATCGCCGTGCGGGTGGCCGAGATACCGCCCGAGGATACCGCCCTGCTGCGGGTCGGTGCTGCGCTTCTGCTGCTGGTCTTCTGCATCAAGGCCGCCGTTCTGCCACTGCATTTCTGGCTGCCTGCCAGCTATGCCAACGCGCCCCTGCCGGTGGCTGCGCTGTTTGCGATCATGACCAAGGTCGGGGCTTACTCGATCCTGCGGATGTACACGCTGGCCTTCGGCCCCGAGGTTGAGGCGACCCAGGGGCTGGTCGGGGCCTGGCTGCAACCGGCAGCGCTGGTGACACTGGCGGTTGGGGCCGTCGGCATTCTGGGCTCGCAACATATCGCCCGGATGGTGGCGTTCTGCGCCATCACCTCGATGGGCACGTTGCTGATTGCGATTTCGCAATTCACACCGGGCGCGACGGCGGCGGCGCTGTATTATGTGTTCCACTCGACGCTGGCGACCGCGCTGCTGTTTCTGGTGGCCGATCTGGTCATGGAACGCCGCGGCGGGGCAATCCAGCCGACCCGCCCGATGGCGCAAAGCGGCCTGATCGCGGGGCTGTTCTTTGTCGGCGCAATCGCCATGGCCGGGATGCCGCCCTTGTCCGGCTTCATCGGCAAGCTGCTGGTTCTGGACGCCTCACGCGGTGCGCCGGACGCACATTGGGTCTGGGCCGTGATCCTGATCGGGTCCTTCGTAACCATCGTCGGGCTGGCGCGGGCCGGATCGCTGATCTTCTGGAAAAGCCACGCGGCTGAATATAGCGGCGATCCTGACACGGAACACATACCAACTGCGCCAGAGCCCAAACCGGGCCTCGCCTTCACTTCGGTGTTTGTCGTCGTGGCCGGTCTGATCCTGCTGACGCTGTTTGCAGGCCCGGCGCTTGAATACTCAAGCAACACGGCCGAGCAATTGTTCACGCCCGATCAGTACATCTCGGCCGTTTTGGGAAGGGAAGAGTAATGAAACTGCTGCACCGGATATTCCCGCACCCGCATCTGACCTTTCTGCTGACGCTGGTCTGGGTGTTGCTGGCGAACAAACCGTCGCTCAATTCTCTGGTCTTCGGTCTGATACTGGGGATCATCATCCCCTTTGTCACGCAGCCCTACTGGCCTGACCGGCCAAAGCTGCGCAACTGGCCGATGGTCGCCGAGTATATGCTTGTGGTGCTCTGGGATATCGTGATGGCCAACATCACCGTCGCCCGAATCATTCTGTTCAAACGGAACGACGACCGGCATCCCAACTGGGTCTGCATCCCGCTGGACCTGCGCACGCCCGAGGCGATCACAGTGCTGGCCGGCACCATCACGATGACGCCCGGCACGGTCAGTTGCGATCTGTCAGCGCAGGGTCACAACCTGCTGGTCCATTGCCTGGACGCCCCGGACACGGATGCGGTGCGCGACCAGATCAAGCACCGCTACGAACGCCGCCTGAAGGAGATCTTCGAATGATGGACTACGCGATTTACTTTGCATTTGCCTGTTTCGGCGCGGCGATCATGATGTGCCTGTGGCGGATCATCACCGCCGATGGCGTCGGCACCCGCGTGCTGGCGCTGGATACGATGGTCATCAACACAATCGCCCTGATGATCCTGTACGGCCTGTCTCAGAGCACCGAGATTTTCTTCGAGGCCGCCATGATCATCGCCATGCTGGGCTTTGTCTCAACCGTGGCCTACGCACGCTTCATGCTGCGTGGCAACATCATCGAGTGAGGGCAGCATGGAATTTCTGTTTGAACTTCTGATTGCCTTCTTCCTGATCGTCTCGGGCATCTTCGGCTTTGTCGGGTCGTTCGGGATGATCAAGCTGAAGGACCCGATGTCCCGCCTGCATGCGCCGACCAAGGCGACAACGCTGGGTGTGGGCGGCGTGCTGCTGGCTTCGATCGCGCATTCGGCTTTGATCGAAGGGTTCCTGTCGATGCATGAGCTGCTGATCACCCTGTTCCTGTTCCTGACCGCCCCGATCACGGCGCTGTTTATTGCCAAATGGCATATTCACCGCCATGAACAGCCCAGCGATCTGCCGGACGCGGGCGAGGATGAGATGTGGGCCACCCACGCGGTCGAGCAGGTCGAAGACGTTCCTGATCACAGTACGAACTAAGTCCGATGCATACACCTCCGCTGCCCCTGACCCGCGATCTGGTTCTGATTGGCGGGGGCCACACCCATGCGCTGCTGCTGCGCAAATGGGGGATGAACCCGCTGCCCGGCGCGCGGGTCACGGTGATCAATCCCGGCCCCACCGCGCCCTATTCCGGCATGTTGCCGGGATTCGTGGCCGGGCATTACGAACGCGGAGAGCTGGATATCGATCTGGTGCGGCTGGCAAGGTTCGCCGGAGCGCGCATCATTCTCGGGTCGGTAAACGGGATCGACACGGACCGGCGCGCGGTGCACGTGCCCGGACGCCCGCCGGTCGCGTTCGATGTGGCCTCGATCAACGTGGGGATCACCTCGGACATGCCGTCGATGCCCGGCTTTGCCGAACATGCGGTTCCGGCCAAGCCACTCGGGCCATTTGCAGCGCGCTGGTCGGCTTATCTGGCGGGCGATGGCCCAGCCTCGGTCGCCGTCATTGGCGGCGGGGTTGCCGGGGTGGAACTGGTGATGGCGATGGCGCACGCGCTAAGGACCAGGGCGCGCGCGGCGCAGGTGACGCTGATCGACAATGCGCAGGCCCTTACAGCGACGAACCCCAAGGCTGCCGCCACCATTCGGCAGGTGATGCGCGATCTTGGCGTCGAGATCGTCGAAAACGCCAAAATCACGCAGGTTGCCGATGATCACGTGGAACTAGAGGATGGCCGCACCATCCCGGCTGAGTTCGTGACCGGAGCCGCCGGGGCGCGCCCGTATGATTGGATATCGCAAACCGGCTTGGCGCTTCACGATGGGTTCGTGAAGGTCGACGGGCATCTGCAGACCAGCGACCCGGCGATATTCGCCGCCGGGGACTGCGCGCATCTTACGGAAAACCCACGTCCCATGGCCGGTGTCTACGCGGTACGCGAGGCCCCCGTGCTGTACCAAAACCTGCGGGCGGCATTGGGCGCGGGGCGCGTGCGGCGTTATGTGCCGCAGAAAGATTACCTGAAACTGATCTCGCTGGGCGGCAAATCCGCCCTGGCCGAGCGGTTCGGGACATCGCTCAGCGGCCCGCTGATGTGGAGGTGGAAGAACCACATCGACCAGTCCTTCATGAACAAGTTTCGCGACTTACCGCAGATGAAACCGTCGGCGCTGCCGCGCGATCACGCAGCAGGTCTGCGTCAGGCGTTGGGCGAGAAACCCATGTGCGGCGGCTGCGGTGCCAAGGTGGGCCGAGGCGCATTGCGCGATGCATTGGACGGGCTGCCCGGCCCCGACCGGCCCGATATTACCCCCCTGCCCGGCGATGATGCGGCCTTGCTGACAACCGGCGGTGCGAAACAGGTGATCACCTCGGACCACTTGCGGGCCTTCATCAACGATCCTGCCCTGATGATCCGCATCGCCGCCGTGCACGCACTGGGGGATATCTGGGCGATGGGTGCCAGACCGCAGGCCGCGACGGCCACCATCATCCTGCCCCGCATGTCACCTGCGCTGCAGCAGCGCACGATGGCCGAAATCATGACAATCGCCACCGAAGTCATGCGCGAGGCCGGTGCCGAAATCGTCGGCGGCCACAGTTCGATGGGGGATGAGATGACGCTCGGCTTCACCCTGACCGGCCTGTGCGACCGGGAGCCGATCACCCTGTCCGGTGGCAAGCCCGGAGACGCCCTGATCCTGACCAAACCCTTGGGCAGCGGCGTGATGATGGCCGCGGAAATGGCCGGTCAGGCAAAGGGCGCAGACGTTGCCGCCGCGTTGCGCCAGATGTGCCAGCCACAAGGCGAGGCCGCGCGCATTCTGGCGGATGCCCATGCGATGACGGACGTCACCGGATTTGGCCTTTCCGGTCATTTGCTTGGCCTCTGCGAAGCCTCCGGTTGCGGCGCGATCCTGCATCTGGATGCGGTGCCGGTGATGGACGGAGCGCTTGAACTGAGCGATCAGGGTGTCAGATCAACGATCTACCCGGACAACCGGTCCATCGCGCCCGAATTGCCATCCGGCGGCAAGACCGATCTGCTGTTCGATCCGCAAACCGCTGGCGGTTTGCTGGCCGCTGTCGGCGCAGAAGACGCCGAGGCGCTGCTAGATGCACTGCAAAAGGCAGACTACCCCGCTGCGATCATTGGTCAGTTGACGGAAGCGCCCGGTCTGCGCCTTCAGAACTGATCCAACAGGGTTTCGATCTGTGCTGCTGCAACCGTAAGACCCGTGTTATCCAGAGTTTCTACGTCGATCTTCGCAAGGATATCGACGCTTTGCGAGCGGCGGAATTTAGCATAGGCCGGGTCATAATGCTGCTCCATCAACGCCCGCGTGAGCGCCCGACGGTCGCCCGCATCGATCAACTGTAGCCAGCCGTCCACAACCTCATGCCCGCGATGGAAGCGCAGGGGCGAGAGGCGGTCGCGCAGGCGCTCGGTATCCGACAGAATGTCGTCATACGCCTTGGCCAGATAGGTCGAGCGCGCCTCGATCGAGGCCGCGATTTGCACCCGAGGCGCGGCGCACAGGGCCGTCCACAAACTTGGCGGCAGGATCAGGTTGCCGATCTTGGACGACTCGGCCTCAACCACAACGGGGCGTGCCGGGTCAAGCTGGCACAAGGCGGCGGCCAGAGCGGATTCGAACGCCTTCTGGCCGGGTTGCCCGCCGGGCCGCTCCCCCAGCAGCGAGCCGCGATGGTTGGCCAGATTTTCAAGGTCCAGCACCTGCACCCCGCGCGCCCCGAGATGGGCCAGAAGGTCGGTCTTGGCCGTACCCGTGTAGCCGTCCAACGCGACCAGCCTGTGCGGCAGAGCGTCGTTGTACAGATACGCGTTCACCAGACGGCGATAGGTGCGGTATCCGCCCTCTACCACCTCGGCCCGCCAGCCGATCTGTTGCAGCATCCAGGCAAAGGACCCCGACCGCTGCCCCCCGCGCCAGCAATAGACCAGAGGCCGCCAGCCGCCTTCATGGTGGCTGAGGCTGTGTTCGATGTGATTGGCGGCATTGCGAAACACCAGCGCCGCGCCCAGTTTGCGCGCAAGAAACGGGCTTTCCTGCACGTAGATCGTGCCAACGCGCGCGCGTTCTTCGTTGTTGAGCATCGGCAGATTGATCGCGCCCGGCAGATGATCCTCGGCAAATTCCGCCGGGCTGCGCACGTCGATCACGCTGTCAAACGGGTGCGCGTAAAGCTGGGTCAGATTGGCGAAAGATAACGGCATACCAAAGGTCTAGCCTGCCCGTTTGGGGAAGGAAAGACGGCGCTTAAATCGCCGCCGCCTCGATCAGTTCCGGACCGCTGGCCTTGTTGGAGTTCACAGCCGGATCGACGCGATGGAAGGTCAGAACATCCTCGGCCCCCGGTCGCTTCAGGCGCGCGGCCCCCTTGCCGCTTTCCCCCAGCCAGAGCGGCCAGTCGTCGGGCTCAAGGATCAAAGGCATTCGGTGGTGGATCGCACCAAGCATCTGGTTGGCTGCTGTGGTCACAATCGCACAGGTTCCCACCCGTGCGTCTTCCGGCCCCCAATCCTGCCAGACGCCCGCAAAGGCAATGGCGGCACCATCCTGCCGGTGGATATACCACGGTAACCGCGTGCCGTATTCCGTTTTGGTCCATTCGTAAAACCCTGTTGCAACGATCAGACAGCGCCTTTCCCGGCAGGCCGACCGAAAGGCGGGTTTGTCGGCAAGCGTTTCGGCCCGCGCGTTGATCAACAGGGGACCGTCTGTTTCGGACTTGTACCAGTGTGGCAAAAACCCCCATCTCAGCGCGCCTAAGCTGCGCCCGTGACCATCGGACCGCACCACATGCACCTGATTTGTCGGACAAACATTATAGTTCGGCACATCCGGCATAAAATTCGCGGGCCGCGCCGAAAACAGGCGGGCCATCGCGTCGGTGGGAAGAGTTATTGCAAACCGTCCGCACATGGGTAATGAACCATCGATACTCTTTTCATACAGGCACAAGGTCTCACGGGGTCATATGGAAAATCAAACGGCGAAATCGCTGAAGGGCAAGGCAGTTCAACTGTTGGAGGCCGGAAAGTTACCGCAGGCGCTGAAAAAGGCGCAGTTGGGTATCAAAAAATTCCCCAAGGATTCGGATTATCAGGCAATCGCCGGATTTGTTCTGACCGAAATGAAGCAGTACAAACGGTCGATCCCGCATTTTGTCGAAGCGTCGCGGATGAAACCTGACGACCCGCAATTCGTCGAAAACCTTGCCAATGCGCTGATGCAGACCGGGCAGATTGACCGGGCCCTGACCTATGCGGAACAAAAGGCCGAGAAGTTTCCCAACAACAAGGAACTCGCGCGCGTTATCGAGGAAATCAAGCTCAAGGGTCAAAATTGGCGGTCCATAATCGAATACGCGACCGAAAAGCTGAAAAACGATCCTGACAATTCCGAGCTTCTGAGCAAGCGCGCCCGGGCTTATGGCCGCGTCGGTTTTGTAGAGGAAAACACGCGCGACATTTCCAGAGCGTACGAACTGAATCCGACGGACACGAAAATTGCCTTTAACAAGGCTGTGAACCTGCACCAAAGCGGCGACAAGTCCGGCAGCGCCGCCATCTTGCAGGACATTCTCGAAGCCGAGCCGCATCACCGGCAGGCCCTGTTTCAGGCATCGACGATTGCAGACAAGGCGGATGTCCCCGAACTGCTGGAAACGATCGAAGATGCGATTGCGGAAAATGAACATGTCCTGTCTGAACTGGAATTCGCCAAGGCGCAGCTGATTTCCAAAAGCGAGGGCCTGAGCGCAGCCCTACCGCAATATGCTCGCGCCAACGCGGCCCAGCATGAGACCAACCCTTATCGCTTTGCGGCTGAAGAAAAGAAACTTGATCAGATCACGAGTATTTTCCCGGTCGGCGGTACGCCGCCCAATTCCGGTCAGTTTGATGAACCTGTTCCCATTTTCGTCATAGGGCAACCCAGATCGGGCACCACTTTGATGGAGATGATGCTGAGTTCGGTGCCAAATATTGCCGGATGCGGTGAACTGACATTGGGCGCGGACCTGTCGGATCGCTTCAGAACAGGTGAAAAGGAACTCGACACTGCCGCTGCACAAACACTTGCGCGGGAATACCGCGAGTTCATGCCCCCGATCCCGGACGATTCGATCGCCTTTGTCGATAAAATACCCCACAACTATCAACACGTTGGCTTCCTGTTGTGCGCCTTCCCCAACGCGAAGATCATCAAC
This sequence comes from Ruegeria sp. AK4, assembly GCF_056541025.1. NCBI lineage: Bacteria > Pseudomonadati > Pseudomonadota > Alphaproteobacteria > Rhodobacterales > Roseobacteraceae > Ruegeria > Ruegeria sp. AK4. Next base: position 53,539 of record NZ_JBQFXS010000006.1, on the reverse strand, counting down.
ATGATGCGTGACCCCCGTGATGTGGGCCTGTCAAAATGGATCAGGCGCTTCCCGGCAGGTGGGATGAACTATGCCTCGAATCTTGAGGCCATCGCGCATTCTGCGAACCTCTACCGCCGCTACATGCGGCATTGGGATGAGGTGTTCGGCGATAGGATTCTGACGATCCGGTACGAAGAATTGGTTGCCGACCCCGAAACCTACAGCAGGCAGGTTGCAGACTTCTGCGAAATCGAATGGCAGGAAAGCATGATGCACCCGGAAGAGAATACCAAACAGGTGCGCACGGCCAGTATCGATCAGGTCCGCAACAAAATCTCGACCAAATCCATCGGTGGATGGCGCAAAGTGGCGGAACACATTCAACCGATGCTTGACGGGTTCGATCCCGAGCTTTGGCCGGAATATGATCTGAGCTGAAAAAAAGCCGCATCACTCTGATGCGGCTTTTTTCTTGAGTTACTTCTGTTTGATACGCCCGTCCAGATAGGGCTCGTATGGCGCGTTCTTGGCCAGATATTCAGCCGTCACATCCGCCAGATCGGGCCCGAAGTCGTAGGCGTTCTTGTCATCGCCTGCGAACATTTTGTACCCATCGCCGCCGTTGCGGACGTAGTTGTTAGAGACAACTCCATACACCTTGCCCGGATCAATCGGCTGCCATTCCCCGCCCTCGTTGACTTCGATCAGGGTGATGCGCTGATCCGTGGGGGCGCTGGCATCAAACTCGTACCGCATACCCGAAACCTGCGGGAATCTGCCGTCTTTGGCCTCATCGTCAAATTGGGCCATGCCGTTTTCCAAAGCCGCCTTGATCGTGGCGCCGTCGACCCAAAACGTCGACAGGGTGTTCTGGAAGGGAAGCACCAGCAGAACGTCGCCTTGCGTGATTTCTCCATCGCCGATGGTGGTTCTCAGACCGCCGCCATTCTGAATCGCAATCTGAACGCCCTGATCTTTCACCCGATCCAGCATTGCATCGGCGACCAGATTGCCCATTTCGCACTCTCTGTGTCGGCACGACTCTCTGGCCCCGTCGATCGGTGCTGTGGTGCTGGCCACGACGCGTTTCTTCATTTCCTCGATCGGCGCACCCATTTCCGCCACCCGCGCAGCGATATCGGGGTCGGGTGTTACCGAGGCGTCCAGCAGAATCGGTGCGCCTTCGGCCCCGGTCAGATTGCCATCGTCGTCGAAGGTCAGCGTGATCTCGCCCAGATATTTGGAATAGGCATAGGCCTGAACCACGGGCACGTCGCCGACCATAACCGGATAGGATCCCGCCGCATCCTCATCCGTGTTGGAGAGCAGCGTGTGCGAGTGGCCGCCGACCACCAGATCCAGCCCGGGGACCTGCTCGGCGATCTTCATATCTTTTCCAAGGCCAACATGGGTCAGCGCAATGACGATATCCACGCCTTCGTCGCGCAGGGCGGCAACGTCGGCGGTCAGGCTTTCGATCTCATCCTGAAAAACGACGTCCTTGCCGGGGCTTGACGTTTCCACCGTATCCGTCGCCAGCGCTGAGACGATACCGATTTTCTGCCCGCCGACATCCAGAACCACGTGGTTCTGCACCTTGTCCTTCAATTCGGCCGAGGACGACAGGTCGAGATTGCCCGAGATCACCGGGAAGCTCACCGCGTCAACAAAGGCGGCCAGGCCTTCGGGGCCATCGTCGAATTCATGATTCCCCACAGCCATGACATCGTAGCCGATGGCCTCCATGAACTCGGCTTCGGCTGCACCCTTGTACGTGGTGTAAAACAACGAGCCCTGAAACGGATCGCCCGCATCCAGCAACAGAACGTTTTCGTCCTGCATCGCCGCACGTTTGGCATCGATGGCAGTTTTCAAACGCGCAACGCCGCCAAAGCACTTGCCTTCGGCTTCGTCCTCGGCATCGCAGGTGGAATCGTATTTGTTGATGGATTCAATCCGGCTGTGGATGTCGTTTGTGTGCAGAATGGTCAGCTTGTAATCCGCAGCCGCGACGCCAGCGGTCAGGCCCAGAACGGCCACGGATGTCAGGAACCGGGTTAACATATTGAAACTCCCTGTAGTTGTTTTGCCGAATGGTGCGTCCGCGCGATCAGAGAGTCAAAGGGGAATTCCGGCTTGATTCCCCCCGCCCCCCAAGGCATCAGGAACGCATGCTGATCTACAAGATTTTTCGCGCCGACGAATGGGCGGCGCTGCAGGCTCAGGGCGCCTCGGACGGTGCGCCGATTGATGTGTCGGACGGGTTTGTGCATTTTTCCACCGCCGAACAGGCCGCTGAAACTGCCGCCAAACATTTCGCCGGTGTTGATGGCTTGACCCTGCTGGCCTGCGACGCGGATGCGATGGGCGATGATCTGAAATGGGAAGTGTCCCGCGGCGGCGCGCTGTTTCCACATCTTTACCGCCAGATTCGCGTGACGGACGTAGTCTGGTCGCGCCCTTTACCGTTTGACGGCCAGACGCATCACTTCCCGCAGGAGATGGCATGACCGCCTATATCGACCCCGAGCGTTACCAGTTCGAGGCCTTCAAGGCGCTGGACCGCGATCAGCCCATCGCGATGCTCAATCTGGTGAAGTTCCGCGACAAGGCCGACTATCCGCCGGATCACGAACTGGCGGATGCGGGGCTGACCGGGGCGCAGGCCTATCGCAACTATGGCCGCGTCACCGCCCCGATCATCGCGCGGATCGGCGCGTCGATTCTGTGGCGCGGTGCGTTCCAGACGGTCCTGATCGGACCGGCGGATGAGGTTTGGGACGAAGTTTTCATCGCCCATTATCCCTCGGCCCATGCGTTTCTGGACATGGTGACAGGCCCGGTTTATCGCGCGGCTGTCGTACACCGGCAGGCGGCTGTGGCAACATCCCGACTGATCCGCTGCGCATCGGCGGAAGGGGGAACATCGTTCGGATGAAACTGACCGAGAAACTGGGGCTGGCCGCCCTGCACAGCTTTGACCCCGAGACCGCGCATGGCCTGTCGATAAAGGCTTTGAAGTCCGGGCTGGCCCCTGCGCCGGGGCCGGTCACTTCCGCGCGCCTGCGCACCCGGATCGCAGGTCTGGACCTGCCGAACCCCGTGGGCCTTGCCGCCGGGTTCGACAAGAATGGCGAGGTTCTGACCCCTCTGTCGCGGGCCGGATTCGGGTTTATAGAAGTGGGGGCCGTTACGCCGCGTCCACAGCCGGGGAACCCAAAACCGCGCCTGTTCCGCCTGACCGAGGACAAGGCGGCGATCAACCGTTTTGGCTTCAACAACGAAGGCATGGAGGTGATGGCGCAGCGTCTGGCCCAGCGCCCCAAAGACGCGGTGATCGGGCTGAATCTGGGGGCCAACAAGGACAGTGACGACCGACCGGGCGATTTCGCCAAGGTGCTGGCCCATTGTGCCGCGCATCTGGATTTTGCCACCGTCAACGTGTCTTCCCCCAACACCGAGAAACTACGTGACTTGCAGGGCAAGGCCGCGCTGAGCGCGCTGCTGGGCGGCGTCATCGAAACCCGCGACGCGCTGCCCCGACCCTTGCCGGTGTTCCTGAAAATCGCGCCGGACCTGACCGAGGCCGAGTTGCAGGACATCGCCGAGGTCGCGCAAGAGACCAAGGTGGACGCAGTGATCGCCACCAACACCACCCTGTCTCGCGACGGGCTGCGCAGCGCGCATAAGGCCGAAGCCGGTGGCCTGTCGGGCGCGCCTTTGTTCGAAAAATCGACCCGCGTTCTGGCCAGCCTGAGTCGGTTGACCGAGGGTAGCATCCCCCTGATCGGTGTGGGCGGCATCAGCAGTGCCGAAGATGCCTATGCCAAGATTTGTGCAGGCGCATCTGCGGTGCAGTTCTACACGGCGATGGTCTATGGCGGTATCTCACTGGCCGCCGACATTGCCGAAGGTCTGGACAAACTGCTGGCCCGCGACGGGTTCGAGACCATCGCTCAGGCCGTGGGCAGTAAACGAGAGGACTGGCTGTGATTGAATACTGGCACAATCCCCGCTGCTCGAAATCGCGGGCGGGTCTGGCGCTATTGGAAGAGCGTGGGGCAGAGATCAGGCTGCGCAAATACCTTGAAGATGCGCCGACCGAGGACGAGTTGCGCGCCGCGCAATCCCTGCTGGGTATTCCCGTGTTCGAGATGATGCGCACGGGCGAGAAGCGGTTCAGGGAACTGGGGCTGTCAAAGACATCGCCTGACGCAGAGCTGATCCGTGCAATGGCGGACAATCCGATCCTGATCGAGCGTCCTCTGGCTGTTTCCGGCGGCAAAGCAGCCATCGGGCGGCCCCCGGAGAACCTGCTGGCGCTGCTTTAGGCGACCTGCGCCTCCAGCTTCGGATAGCGCCAGCCCATCGTCACACCACGCGCCGTGTTCAGCACCATCAGTGCGGCCCACAGTCCGTGATTGCCAAAGGCGGGCACCAGAACGAACAGGGCGACAACATAGATCGCAACCGACTGGATCATCGCGTTGCGCATGGCGCGGGTCCAGGTCGCGCCGATATAGATGCCGTCGTACATCCAACTGGCAACGCCGATCACCGGCGCGATGGCGGCCCAGATCAGGAATTCGCGCCCGGCTTCGCGCACCTCGGGCGAGGTGGACATAAGGTCGATCAGCGCCGGCCCGGCGACAAAGAAGATCACCGCCAACAGAACCGCCCCGCCAACACCCCATTGCGACGCCATGACCGAGGCGCGGCGCACCTGATAGCGGTCCCGCGCACCGACCGCGCCGCCGACCAACGCCTCGGCGGAAAAGGCGAACCCGTCCAACGCAAAGGCGGTGATTTCAAGGAATTGCAGCAGCACCTGATTGGCCGCCAGATTGACGTCGCCAAGGTCGGAGCCAACGAACAGGAAGGTCGTGAACGATCCGGTCAGCAGCACCGAGCGGATCATGATGTCGCCATTCACCTGCATCATCCGGCGCAGGCGCGCAGCGTCAAATATCCGCGCCCAGTCGCGCCAGAGCCTGCCCTGAAACGCATCCCGGCATAGCCAAAGGCCCAGCGCCAGCCCCGTCCACTCGGCAATCAGCGTGGCGATGGCGACGCCCTCGACCCCCCAGCCCAGCCCGAGGACAAACCACAGGTCCAGCAGGATGTTCAGACCGTTCATCCAGACCTGCAGGACAAAAACACCGCGCGTGCGTTCGACCGCGATCAGCCAGCCGGTCACTGCATATAATGCAATCGTCGCCGGTGCGCCCCAGATGCGGATTTCGAGATAGGCGCGGGTCAGCGTCTCGACCTCGGGGCTGGCCGGGGACAGGGCGAAGGCCCCGGCAAAAACCGCCACCTGCGCCACGATGAAGAACAGCCCGGCGGCACCGCCCAGCAACAGCCCTCGCATCAATAAAGCGCGGGTTTCGGTGATATCCCCTGCCCCGCGCGCCTGCGCGGCCAAGCCGGTCGTGCCCATGCGCAGGAAGCCGAAAATCCAATAGATCGCGGACAGGATCACCGCGCCAATGCCCACCGCTCCGATCGGGGCCGCCTGCCCCATCTGGCCGACCACGCCCGTATCCACCGCACCCAGAATCGGCACCGTGGCGTTGGACAGGACAATCGGCACCGCAATCTTCAGCACCCGCCTGTGCGTGATGGGCGCCGGGGCGTCCTGCATGGTCAGCCCTTGCCCTGCGCCGGTTGCGGCATCAGGAAATGGCCGGTCGCCTGCGCGAACAATCTTGCGTGATTGTCCTGCCAGGCTTCAACCCGGACCGAGGCATAGCGCCGCCCGGCGCGATTGATAAACGCCCGCGCATAGGCATCCCTCGGCAGACCCGAGCGCAGGTAGTCGACTGTAAAGTCGATGGTTTTGGGGAACCGGATGCTGTGATCGCTCAGGATGGCATCGGCGTCGATCTCGCCGTTTTCGATGCCGGGAAACATGTGTTCCCAGCTTAGGGTGATCACGGCGGTGACTTCCAGAAAGGCGGCCGTCACCCCACCGTGAATGGCGGGCAGCAGAGGGTTGCCGATCAGCTTGTCGTCGAAATTCAGAACGCCGGTCAGTTCATCCCCGCGCCGGTCGAAGCTGATGTTGAGAAACCGGATATAGGGCACGCCATCGACCAGAGCGCGCAAAGCCGCATCGCGCCGCTGCTTGACCACCTGCATCGGTTCGGGACGGGGACGAGCCATGTTACTTCCCCTCAACCGTGAAAGACCCGGTGGCGGTTGCCACAGGCCGGTCCTGATCGTCATCCATCGCCGTCGCCCTAACAAAAGCCACGTTGCGCGTGATGTGATAGCAGCTTGCCCGCGCCGTGATCGCCTGACCCGGCGCTGCGGCGCGCATATAGTCGATGCGCAGGTCAATCGTGGCCGTCCCGCCAGGGGCCGACGGGTGGCTCATGACCGCTGCGCCGCAGCACGTGTCCAGAATGGTCGAAACCGCCCCGCCATGAATGACACCGGTGCGCGGGTCGCCGATCAGGTCTTCGTTATACGGCATCGAGATTACGGCCTCGCCTTCGCCGATCCGCGTCAGCGTCAGGCCAAGCGCCCGGGCGTGGGGGATGGCCTCGATGAACTGACGGGCCAATGCTGTCTTGTCGACCATAGGGGTGCGTCCTGTTGTGTTTCCCCTTTATGAGCCGCAGTTTCCGCAAAGGGCAAGCCCGCCTGTTGCGCTTGCCGCCGCGACACCCTAGGTTGCAGGCAAGGAGAACAGGAATGTCCGACAACCGTTTGTCATTCAAAGAGATGTGCGCCGAGTTCGATGTAACGCCACGCACCCTGCGCTACTACGAATATATCGAACTTTTGCAGCCCGACCGCGAAGGCCGGTCCCGGTTTTACGGCCCCCGCGAATGCGCCCGCATGAAGCTGATCATGCGGGGCCGGAAATTCGGCTTTCCGCTGGAAGAGATTCGCCAATGGCTGCTGATCTACGAAGATCAGGGCAACAGGGCGCAGATGGCGACCTTTGTCGAAATGGCGGACCGCCAGATGGAAGAACTGCGGCAACAGCGCGAGCAACTGGATGAAGCGATGGATGAGCTCAGACGTCTGCGCGATCAGACCGAGAAATCGCTGACCTGATCACTCCTCTGCCCGTTTCCAAAACGTCCCAATCGCATCGACGCGCCCGGAAAGGCGTGTTTCGGGCGCTTTTGGGCCCGCAGAAACTCTTGACGCAGGGGAAAGAAAATTGCGCCAATCCCCACTTACGCATTCGGAAGTTACGTCAACTTTGAAGTGACGCAGCGTCTGGATTACGTAAACGTCATTCTCATGTTGTAAAGCGCATATCGACTGCGCAACTCATAGCTCATGACGCCAGCGACGAGAGTATGACGAATGACCGAAGATGTAATGACCATCCGAGAGATGTGCGAGACCTATGACGTCACGCCCCGTACCTTGCGGTTCTACGAGGCCAAGGAACTGCTGTTTCCGATCCGCGAGGGTCAGAAACGCCTGTTCACCAAACGCGACCGGGCGCGGCTCAAGCTGATCCTGCGCGGCAAGCGCTTTGGCTTCAGCCTGGAAGAAATCCGCCAACTTCTGGATCTGTACCACGTGGGCGACCAGCAGGTGACCCAGATGTCCCGCACCTACGAGATTGCGTGCGAGCGTCTGGCCGACATGGAATCGCGCCGCGAGGAACTGACTCAGGCCATCGACGAATTGAAAGAGCAGTTGCGCTGGGGCGAGAAGGTTATCGCCTCGATGAAACAGGAAAAGAAGGCGGCTGAATAAACCCGCCTCCGGACATATGAATTAAGGGAGCTTCACATGCCCGTCTACAACGCGCCAACCAAAGACACGCAGTTCATCCTGCACGACGTTCTGAAAATCTCAGACTCGGATATCCCCGGATATTCCGAGCTCGAGGTCGATTTCACCGCTGCGGTACTGGAAGAAGCCGGAAAGGTCGCCACCAACGTGCTGCACCCCCTGAACGTGGTCGGCGACACCGAAGGGTGCCGGTTGGAAAACGGGATTGTGTATACTCCGACGGGCTTCAAAGAGGCCTTCGAGCAGATGAAAGAAGGCGGCTGGCCCGGTCTGGACATGCCCGAGGAATTCGGTGGCCAGAACATGCCCTATGTCATCGGCACCGCCGTGGGCGAGATGTTCTCGTCCGCAAACGAAGCTTTCACCATGTATCAGGGCCTGACCCACGGCGCGGCGTCGGCGATTCTGGCACACGGAACTGACGAGCAGAAAAACAAGTACTTGCCCAATATGGTCGCCTGCGAATGGACCGGCACCATGAACCTGACCGAGCCGCATTGCGGCACCGATCTGGGCCTGATGCGCACCAAGGCGGAACCGCAGGGCGACGGTAGCTACAAAATCTCCGGCCAGAAGATTTTTATCTCGTCCGGCGACCACGACATGGCCGACAACATCATCCATCTGGTGCTGGCCAAAATCCCCGGCGGCCCCGATGGCATCAAGGGCGTGTCGCTGTTCATCGTGCCTAAGTTCATCGTGAACGAAGATGGCTCGGTGGGTGAACGCAACGGTGTCTCGGTCGGCAAGATCGAAGAGAAGATGGGTATCCACGGCAACTCAACCTGCGTCATGAACTATGACGAGGCCACCGGCTGGCTGCTGGGCGAAGAACACAAAGGCATGCGCGCCATGTTCACCATGATGAACGAAGCGCGTCTGGGTGTCGGCATGCAGGGTCTGGCCCTGGCCGAGGCTGCCTATCAGAACGCATTGGAATACGCCAAGGACCGCCTGCAAGGCCGCGCGGTGACCGGCGCACAGAACCCCGATGGCCCCGCCGACCCGCTGATCGTCCACCCGGATATCCGCCGCAACCTGATGGACCAGAAAAGCTTCACCGAGGGCGCGCGCGCTTTCATCCTGTGGGGCGCGACCATGATCGATCAGGCGCACCGCTCGGGCGACAAGGACGCGGACGGGCTGATCTCGCTGCTCACGCCGGTGATCAAGGGCTTCCTAACCGATCAGGGCTATGACATGACCGTTCAGGCGCAGCAGGTCTATGGCGGCCATGGCTACATCGAAGAATGGGGCATGTCGCAATACACGCGCGACGCCCGGATCGCGATGATCTACGAAGGCGCAAACGGTGTTCAGGCGCTGGATCTGGTGGGCCGCAAGCTGGCACAGGATGGCGGCAAGCACGTCATGGCGTTCTTCGAAATGGTCAAAACCTTCTGCAAGGAAAACGGCGGCAAGGATGAGGCCTACGACAAGGCTTTCATCGAACCGCTGAAAGCTGCGTCCAAGGACCTGCAGGCCGCGGGCATGTACTTCATGCAGGAAGGTATGAAGAACCCGAACAACGCGCTGTCGGGATCGTATGACTTCATGCACATGTTCGGCCATGTCTGCCTGGGCCTGATGTGGGCGCAGATGGCCAAGGCAGCGCAGGACGCTCTGGACGGTGGCGCCTCGGACAGGGACTTCTACGAGACAAAAATCAACACCGGCCGTTTCTACATGGCCCGCCGCCTGCCTGCGACTGCGATGCACCTGACCCGCATTCAATCGGGCGCCGACACGGTGATGGCTCTGGACGCGGCGAACTTCTGATCTCAGTCTGGGTTCGGGCCTCACCGCCCGAGCCCACCCCGGAGGAGACATAATGCCAAAACGCTTTCGCCTGACCCGCCGCTTCCCGGTTGCGATGACCGAGGATGGCTACCGCAGACTCAAAGGCTTTGCCCGCGAGGCCGGGCTGGACGAAGGAGAGGCGCTGTCGTTTCTGTTCGAAAACTTCAATAGCGTGATTGATGAGGAGAACCTGACCCACAGGCTGCGTATTTTCAATTCCGAGCTTGAGGCGCGCAAGCGTTAAACAATTCGCAACACCGGGCCGCCAGCGCCTGTTTCGATGCCGGATGCCTCCGGCGGGAGTATTTTTGAAAAGATGAAGATGCGATGCGCCCCTGCCACCGGGCGCTCTCGCCATCAGGACAGGGACGACTTCACCTTTTACGGTCATCGGCTCTCCAGCCTGTACCGCAGGCTCAATGAAGCAGATCAAGGTTGATCAAAGGTAAACGCCGCCCCTTCATCTTTTCAAAAATACTCAATTCCAACCTGACCACACACGCCACGGGAGGGGCGCGCGCATGACCATCCAACTGCACTGCTTCGGAGAAAGCGGGAATTCCTACAAAGCCGCGCTAGCGCTGGAGATGTCGGGGCTGGACTGGGAACCGGTCTTTGTCGATTTTTTCAACGGCGCCACCCGCACTCCTGAATACCGCGCCGAAGTGAACGCAATGGGCGAGGCCCCCGTCATGGTTGACGGCGATTTCCGCACCAGCCAGTCTGGTGCCATTCAGGCCTATGTGACCGAAAAGTCCGGCAAATTCGGCGGCAAGGACCGCGATGAGAACTATGAGATTTTCCGGTGGGTGCTGTGGGACAACCATAAGCTCAGTTCGATGGCTGGGTTAACGCGATTTTTGGTCAACTTCCTGCCGGAAAAACACCGAAACGCGGATGTGATTGCGTTCAATCAGGGGCGGCTCAAGGCCGCCTATCAGACGCTCGACGCCCATCTCGAAGGCCGCGACTGGATCGTTGGTGACGGCGTGACCAATGCTGACATCAGTTGCTGCAGCTATCTCTATTACCCCGAACCGTTCGGCTTTGACCGCGCCGAGTGGCCCCATATCAATGCCTGGCTGACGCGCCTCAGCGAACAGCCCGGCTGGAAACACCCCTATGACCTGATGCCCGGCAACCCGTCGGATCGAGCTTAAGGAGAAGACCCCATGACCGAAGCTTATATCTATGATGCCCTGCGCACCCCGCGCGGCAAGGGCCGCAAGGATGGCAGCCTGCACGAGGTGACCTCGGTGCGCCTGTCCGCCTTGACCCTGAACGCGATGAAAGAGCGCAACAACCTTGAAGGCCACGCTGTCGAAGACGTGATCTGGGGTAACGTGACCCAGGTGATGGAGCAAGGCGGCTGTCTGGCGCGCTCGGCGGTGCTGGCCTCGGATTTGGATGAATCGATCCCCGGTCTGGCGATCAACCGTTTCTGTGCATCCGGCATGGAGGCGGTGAACCTGGCCGCGAACCAGGTCAAGGGCGGCGCAGGCGAGGCTTACATCGCTGGCGGGGTCGAGATGATGGGCCGCGTGGCCATGGGCAGCGACGGGGCTGCGATTGCCGTGGACCCTTCGCTGGCGATGGAGACTTATTTCGTACCGCAGGGCATCTCGGCCGATATTATCGCGACAGAGTACGGGTTTAGCCGGGATGACGCGGACGCGTTGGCGGTTGAATCGCAGAAACGCGCGGCAGAAGCCTGGGCCGACAACCGGTTCGAGAAATCTGTAATCTCGATCAAGGATCAGAACGGCCTGACCATTCTGGACCGCGACGAATACATGCGCCCCGGCACCGATATGCAGAGCCTTGCCGCGCTGAACCCGTCTTTCGCGATGATGGGCGAGCAGATGCCCGGTTTCGACAAAGTGGCGATGCTGAAATACCCCCATCTTGAGCGGATCAACCACATCCACCACGCGGGCAACAGCTCGGGCATCGTGGATGGGGCTGCGGCGGTTCTGATCGGCAACAAGGAATTCGGCGAGAAATACGGCCTCAAGCCCCGTGCGCGCATCAAGGCGACCGCCAAGATTGGCACCGATCCGACCATCATGCTGACCGGTCCGGTGCCGGTGACCGAGAAAATTCTGGCCGACAACAGCATGAAGATCAGCGATCTGGACCTGTTTGAAGTGAACGAAGCCTTCGCCTCGGTCGTGCTGCGCTTCCAGCAGGCGTTCGATGTCGATCCGGCGCTGGTCAACGTCAATGGCGGTTCGATCGCGATGGGTCACCCGCTGGGCGCGACCGGCGCGATGATCATCGGCACGCTGCTGGACGAGTTGGAGCGTCAGGACAAGGAAACCGGTCTGGCCACGCTGTGCATTGCCTCTGGCATGGGTGCGGCGACCATTATCGAGCGTGTCTGATGCCCAAGCTGGACCTTTCCCAAATCCCCTATAAGGGTGGGTCGTCCTATCCCGGCAAACTGGCCGAGGCGGTCGGAGGCCGTTTCAACCAGCGGGTCGGCGATGCAGGCGGGCTGACCCAATTCGGGGTGAACATCGTGCGGCTGGAGCCGCAGGCCCTGTCCTCGCTGCGCCATTACCATATGGAGCAGGACGAGTTCGCCATCATGCTCAGCGGCCAATGCGTGTTGATCGACGATGATGGCGAGCATGACATGCTGCCCGGTGACTGCGCCGCATGGCCTGCCGGTGAGGCCAACGGCCATCACCTTGTAAACAGAACCGATGCGCCCGCGACATTCCTTGTGGTGGGCACACGGACCCCGACCGAGACCGGCTATTACAGCGACGTAGACATGATGGTGAAGTTCGACCCCGAGGGTTTTGCCTTCACCCGCAAGGATGGCAGCCCGCTGACGGCTGACCAGATTGGAGATGACAATGACTGATTTCACTCTGAGCAAGGACGCAGACGGCGTTGCCTTCATCACCTGGGACGCACAGGGTAAATCCATGAACGTCCTGACCCGCGAGGCGTTTCAACTGGTCAGCGCGCTGGTTGATCAGGCGTTGGAGGATGACGAGGTCAAGGGCATCGTGATCACCAGCGGCAAGGAAGGCTCGTTCGCGGGCGGCATGGACCTGAACACTCTGGCGACGATCCGGCACGAGGCCGGGGATGAACCGGCGAAGGCCCTGTTCGACTTTGTCATGGGCGGGCATCATATACTGCGCAAGCTGGAACTGGCGGGAATGGACCCCAAGACCAAGAAGGGCGGCAAGCCGGTGGCCTGTGCCATCAACGGCACCTGCGCTGGCATCGGGACCGAGATCGCTCTGGCCTGCCATCACCGCGTCATGACCACCAACCCGAAATCCAAGATCGGCCTGCCGGAAATCATGGTCGGCATCTTCCCCGGCGGCGGCGGCACCATGCGCTACAGCCGTATGGTCGGCGCGATGGCGGCGGCTCCGGTTTTGCTGGAAGGCAAGATGATGGACCCGAAGAAAGCCAAAGGCGCGCAGCTGATCGACGCGGTGGCGGATGATCCGGTTGCGGCGGCCAAGGAATGGGTTCTGAACGCCAAGGATGCTGATCTGGTCAAACCCTGGGATGCGAAAGGCTATAAGATGCCCGGCGGCGCACCCTACCACCCTGCAGGTTTCATGACCTTCGTTGGCGCCAGCGCCATGGTGAACGGCAAGACCCAAGGTGCGTTCCCCGCCGCCAAGGCGCTGCTGAGTTCGATCTACGAAGGCGCGCTGGTCGATTTCGACACCGCCCTGCGGATCGAGGCGCGCTGGTTCACCAATGTCCTGATGAACCCGTCCTCGTCTGCAATGATCCGGTCGCTGTTCCTGAACAAGGAAGCGCTGGAGAAAGGCGCGGTGCGGCCCAAGGATGTGCCGGATCAGCGGGTCAAGAAAGTTGGCGTTCTGGGCGCGGGCATGATGGGGGCCGGGATCGCTCTGGTCTCGGCTCAGGCCGGGATGGAGGTTGTTCTGATCGACCGTGACCAAGAGGCTGCCGACAAGGGCAAAGCCTATAGCGAAAGCTACATGGACAAGGGCATCAAACGCGGCAAGGCCACGGCTGAGAAAAAAGAAGCCCTACTGGCGCAGATCACTGCCACCCCCGATCTGGAGCACCTGAAAGGTTGCGACCTGATCATCGAAGCCGTGTTCGAAGATCCCGGCGTCAAGGCCGAAATGACCCAAAAGGTCGAGGCGATCATCCCCGAGGATTGCATCTTTGCCTCGAACACCTCGACCCTGCCGATCACCGATCTGGCCAAGGCGAGCGTGCGGCCCGAGCAGTTCATCGGCATCCACTTCTTCTCACCGGTTGAAAAGATGTTCCTAGTCGAGATCATCAAAGGCAAGGAAACCGGTGATCGCGCGGTGGCAAAGGCGCTGGACTATGTGCGTCAGATCCGCAAGACGCCCATCGTGGTCAACGATGCGCGGTTCTTCTACGCCAACCGTTGCATCATCCCTTACATCAACGAAGGGGCGCGGATGATCACCGAAGGCGTCAGCCCCATCCTGATCGACAACGCGGCACGTCAACTGGGCTTCCCGGTCGGGCCGATCCAGTTGACCGATGAGACCTCGATCGATCTGGGGGCCAAGATTGCGCGTGCGACCAAGGCGGCGATGGGGAATGCCTATCCCGAAAGCCCCTCGGACGATCTGATCTTCTGGATGGAGGAACAGGGCCGTCTGGGCCGCAAGGCCAATGCCGGGTTCTTCGACTATGACGAGAAAGGCAAACGCGTCGAATACTGGAAAGGTCTGCAGGACAAGTACCCGTTGGCCGAGGATCAGCCCGACCTGATCGAAGTGCAGGAACGTCTGATGTTCGCGCAGGTTCTGGAAGCGGTGCGGGCGCTGGAAGAAGGCGTTCTGGAAGATATCCGCGAAGGCGATGTGGGCGCCATTCTGGGCTGGGGCTTTGCGCCGTGGTCCGGTGGCCCGCTGAGTTGGTTGGACATCATCGGTACGCCGTATGCCGCCGAACGCTGCGACCAGTTGGCTGCGGCCTATGGCGAGCGCTTCACCTGCCCGCCCCTGCTGCGTGAAATGGCCGACAAAGGCCAAAGCTTCTACGGTCGTTTCAATCCGGAAACCAAAGCCGCGTAATGAAACAAAACCGGCGCGGGATGGCCCGCGCCGGTTTGTACCTTATTGATGTGTCAGCATCATCCACTCTGGCTTCAGAAACAAGGTCGGCTGCCGGGGCCGTCCGGGACGTCCGGGTCGCCTACACCCCCGCATCGGGCGCAGCGGAATGACCGGGTTTTCCGATACCGGTGCAGGCAACGCCCCAAGAGGGTTCGCCAAAGCCGTCATATCGCCCCGTCGCGCAATCGACTCCACCAGCGCGCTGGCAATGTCGTCTTCGGCCACCTGATAACGGTTCTGGTTCGCGGCCCGGCGCATGCTGAACCGGCCCGACGGGCAAAAGGCTTGCAATCCGCCCTCGACAAAGATCACCTCGTCTTCGTCGAAGAACAGGCTGGTCACTTCGAATGACTCCTCTGGTGCCTTTGATTTCAACCGTCCCAGGCCGCTCAGAACCCGGGCAGGTATGACCGGGCAACCCTCGACGACGATGTCGATCTTACCGGCATCCAGCGCAACGCCCTGTTCCGGCATCAGCCAGACAGGTCGACCGTTATAAGCGGTGCGCGCGGGCATGTAGACCGGCAGATACTCTGCCCGCGTCTCACCCTTTGGGATGGTTATCGAACTGGTGGAAATCCGGCGTACCTCTTTGAATCCATGGTCCAAAGTGCGGACCAGATCGCCCACGGCAATCCTTTCGATCCGCTTCCACCCGCTGGTTGTGGCAACTTTGGTGCCTAGCAGGAATCCCCCCCGCCGCGCCGTTACCGCTTCTCGTGTATTTACATGTTCAACATTCTCGGAAAAATCCGAGATACTCACTACTTCCAACACGTGCCTAGCCCCCCTTGGCACTGATTTATGATCCCGAAGTTCTAGCACTGAAACGCGCCGCGCGGCTTAATTTTGACATATTTGCGCCCAATTTGGGCCATCTGAGGCACCTTTGGACGCTTTGGCGCGAACAAAGCGCCCTGCAATTTGCGCATTAGTCCAAATCAGGAAACCAGCGGCGTTTTGAGCCGCCCGAATCTGAGGCCCCTTGCCGCGCGAAGGAACTAGGCAGCCTTCGGTTCGGCTGACGCCCGGGCGCGCCAGCCCAACAGCCCCCCGGCCGTGGCGATCAGCCCAATACCGGCGATCTGCGTCGCGCTCAGTGTTTGGCCAAAGGCGATCCATGCAAATAACGGGCCGAAGATCATCACCGAGTATTCGAATACCGCCACGTACGAGGGCTCCCCGACCTGATAGGCCTTGATCAGCATGAAAACGGCGATGGTCGATCCGACCGCCTGCAGGACGATCCAGGGTATCGCCGGTTGCATCTCCCAAACCCAACCGCGGGTCACGAACCCCTCGGGTCCGTCCGGGACAGGGACGGGGAAGGTCGTGAATACCGCCAGCCCGATGGCCCCGGCCATCCCCAATGTGATGACCATCGCAGCCAGCAGCGCCACCGTGCTTTCCCCGGCACAATGGCTGCGGGTGATGATCGCGCTCAGCGCATAACAGAACCCACCGGCAACCGGCAGCAAGGTACGGGTATCGAAATCGGCCGGGTTGGGTTGCAGGACCAGCAGAATACCGGCGAACCCCAACAGAACGGCCAGAATGCGCCATGGCCCAACCGGTTGCTTCAACGCCAGCGCCGAAATCAACAGCACGAAGATCGGGGAACAGAACAGCCCCGCCAGCGCTTGCGCAATAGGCATCAGTGCCAGCGACGCAAAATAGAACAGCATGGCCAAAGTGATCAGAAAGCTGCGCAGCGCGACGGGTCCCAGACGTTTTGGCCGCATCCCACCAAGCCCCAGCAGGGACAGCCCGACGATCAGTGGCAGCATCATCAGCGCGCGGCTCAGATGAAACTGCCAAAGGCCAACATGTTCCGCCAGCAGGATCACGAAATTGTCGATCACCCCGATGATCGCCATAGCCCCGACCATCAGTACCGATGCCAGAACCGGCGATGTTGATGTGTCTGACTGCATCTGTGCCTCGATCCGTTGCGCTGTGCTATCCAGCACAAATCCAAATCCCTGCGCAACAGGTTTGCGCCCTGTGATTTCACCATGCTAAGCTATGGCCAAACAAAAACGAGCAGACCTCATCCAGATGACGGCCCTGAAACAGTACCAGCGGATCGAAGCCACCGGTCTGTGGCGCCCCTCGCCCGATGAACAGCGGCGCGAGGTGGTGGTGTCGATTGGCGAAGCGACGCTGACAATATCCGATTTCAACGACCGGGCGCTGACCCATTGGTCGCTGGGGGCGCTGGAACGGCAAAATCCGGGGGCATACCCGGCCATTTTCAACCCAGACGGTGACCCCGACGAGACGCTGGAACTGGCCGAATCCGAAACCACGATGCTTGAGGCGATAGACCGCCTGCAACGCGCCATCGACCGGTCGCGCCCGCACCCCGGACGGCTGCGTTGGCTCAGCGTCGGGGGTGTCGCTGCTGCTGTTCTGGCGGTTTTGCTTCTGTGGCTGCCGGGGGCGCTGCAAAGCCATGTCGTCTCGGTCGTGCCCGAGGTCAAACGACAAGAGATCGGCGACACAATCCTGCACCGGATCGAGCGTGTGTCCGGGCGCGCCTGTTCCTCGGCGGACGCGCAGGTCTCGCTGGATCGGCTGGCCAAACGGACCGGGGTGCGCCAGATCATCATCCTGCCTGCGGGTGTGAAGGACAGCCTCAGCCTGCCGGGCGGGACGGTTCTGCTGAGCCGGGCGCTGGTCGAAGATCACGAGGACCCGGCGGTCGCCGCCGGTTACATCATCGCCGAACGCGCACGGGCCGAACATCAGGATCCGCTGGAGGACCTGCTGGACCGGACCGGCGCGTCGTCGGCCTTTCGCCTGCTGACAACCGGAGGGCTGACGGCGGATATTGTCGATACGTATACCGAGCAGGTTCTGACGGAACCCCGCCCCTCGCTGAGCGACGAAGACTTGCTGGCCGTGTTTGCACAGGCCGCACTGCCCTCGACCCCCTACGCCTATGCCCGCGATATCACGGGCGAGACTGTTCTGGGCCTGATTGAGGCCGACCCGATGGCCGGTCGGACACTGGAACAGGTCCTGCCGGACCGCGATTGGGTCCGGCTGCAGAATATCTGCGGAGAGTAACCGGGTTACTTGGTGCCGAACATCCGGTCGCCTGCGTCGCCCAGCCCCGGCATGATATAGCCCTTCGAATTCAACTCGCGGTCCAGCGAGGCGGTGACGATATGTACATCCGGGTGTGCCTCTTTCATGCGGGCAACACCTTCGGGTGCGGCCAGCAGGCAGAGGAATCGAATGTCGGTCGCCCCGGCCTCTTTCAGCAGATCAATCGCGGCGGCTGAACTGTTGCCGGTGGCCAGCATCGGATCGACGGCGATGACCAGACGGTCCTTCAGCCCCTCGGGGGCCTTGAAGTAATACTGCACCGGTTTCAGCGTTTCCTCGTCGCGGTAGAGACCGACAAACCCGACACGGGCCGAGGGGATAAGTTCCAGCACGCCATCCAGCATCCCGTTCCCCGCCCGCAGGATCGACACCAGCGCCAGTTTCTTACCGGCCAGAATGGGGGCGTCCATCTCCTCCATCGGGGTTTCGATATGGCGGGTGGTCAGTTTCAACTCGCGCGTGACCTCATAGGCCAGCAGCAGCGTGATCTCGCGCAGCAACTGCCGGAACCCGGCGGTCGAGGTACCCTTATCCCGCATGAGCGTCAGTTTGTGCTGCACCAACGGGTGATCGACGACGGTCAGGTGTTCGCTCATGATGTCTCCAGTCTTTTCTTGACCCGCGCGCGGGTGTCTTCATCGCAAAAGGCGGCGTTCAGGGCCATCTGGTTCAGGGCCGCGAAATCTTCGGCGTCCCAGCCGAAGGCCGCGTTCAACATCTCATATTCGCGCCGCAGGGTCGTGTGGAAAAACGGCGGATCATCGGTGGACACCGTGACCTTGACGCCCGCATCGCGCAAACGCGCAATCGGATGCGCGGCGAAATCGGGGAACAGGCCCAGAACCACGTTCGAGCCCGGACAGACCTCGAGCGTGATGTCGCGGTCGACCAGTTCATGCACCAGATCGGGGTCTTCGATGGCGCGCACGCCATGGCCGATCCGTTCGACGCCCAGATCACGGACGGCATCGCGCACGCTGTCGGGGCCGCCGAACTCTCCGGCATGGGTGGTCAGGCGCAGGCCGGCCTCGCGGGCGCAGTCGAAGGCCCATTTGTAATCGCCCTGCGTGCCTACGGATTCGTTGCCGCCCATGCCGAACCCGGTGATCCAGTCTCCGGCGGTTTCCGCCGCGCAAAATGCGCTGCGTTTGGCCTGTTCCGGGCCGAAATGCCGGACGCAGGTGACGACGCCGCGCAGGGTGATGTCGTATTTCTGTTCAGCCTCCTCGGAGGCGTCCTGAATGGCTGACAGGTAGTCGCGCCAGGCGTGCAGGTCCCCGCCGCCGCAGAAATCCGGGCTTAGGAAGGTTTCGGAATAGACCACCCCGTTTGCCGCGCTTTCTTCCAGGATCGCCAGCGTCAGGCGGCGGAAATCCTCGGGCGATTTCAACACCTCGCAGGCGGCTTCGTACACGCTGAGGAAATGGGCAAAATCGCGGAAGTCATAGCTGCCGTCTGGCTTGAAGATACCGCTCAGGTCGATGCGCTTTTCATGGGCCAACTGCCGGATAAAGGCGGGTGGGGCCGCGCCTTCGTGGTGCAGGTGCAGTTCGATCTTTGGCAGGTCTGCGACGGTCATAGGAAACTCTTCCCCGGTCCTTGCGCCGGAATGTTCAGATGGTGGGCGATGGTGGCGGCGATGTCGGCGAAATCGATCTGGCCGATCTGACCCGCGCCCTGCCCTGCGACCAGCACCGGAACCTGTTCGCGGGTGTGATCGGTGCCCGTCCAGCTTGGGTCGTTGCCGTGATCGGCGGTCAGCAGCATCAGGTCTCCGGGGCGCAGGCGCGACAGGACCCCGCCGATTTCGCGGTCAAACCACTCCAGCGCGCTTGCATAACCGCTGATGTCGCGGCGGTGGCCATAAAGACTGTCGAACTCGACGAAATTAGCGAAAGTCAGACTGCCCTCTTCGGCCTCATCGACCAGATCGGACAGGTGGCGCATCAGATCGGTATCCGAGCCTTTGCGCAGCGTGTCGATCCCCTGCATCGAGAAGATGTCACCGATTTTTCCCACCGCATGCACCCGCCGCCCGGCTTCCTGCGCCCAGTTGGTCAGGACGGGTGCAGGCGGCAGGATGGCGAAATCCTTGCGGTTGGTGGTGCGGGTGAAGCCTTGCTCGGGGCTGCCGACGAAGGGCCGCGCAATGACCCGGCCCACTTTCATCTCGTGCAGGCGCGGCGCCAGCGCGCGGCACAGGTCCAGCAAACGGTCAAGGCCAAAGCTTTCCTCATGCGCGGCGATCTGGAACACGCTGTCGGCTGAGGTGTAGCAGATCGGCCAGCCGGTCCGCATATGCTCGGCCCCCAATTCGGCGATGATTGCAGTGCCCGAGGCGTGGCAGTCGCCCAGAATGCCCTCGGTGCCCGCAGCTTCGGCGGCGGCACGGCTGAGATCGGCGGGAAAGGCAGGTGTCGTGTCCGGGAAATAGTGCCAGTCCCACGGAACCGGCAACCCGGCCAATTCCCAATGGCCCGAGGGCGTGTCTTTGCCCGCCGAATGTTCCCGCGCGCAGCCCCACAACCCGGTGGCGTCCGCGCCCAGACCCGGTGTGTCCGCGCCCGAGGCCAGACGGGCCGCAGCCCCCAGCCCCAGCGCAACCAGATTTGGCATATGCAGAGGCCCGGATCGCCCATCCTCGGCCCGGCCTTCAGCGCAGGCTTGAGCGATATGGGCCAGTGTGTTGGCCCCTGTGTCCGGGGTCTCGCCATTGAAGAACCGGTCTGAATCCGGCGCGCCGCCGATCCCGACCGAGTCCATGACGACCA
The DNA here is from genome assembly GCF_056541025.1 of Ruegeria sp. AK4. Taxonomy (NCBI): domain Bacteria; kingdom Pseudomonadati; phylum Pseudomonadota; class Alphaproteobacteria; order Rhodobacterales; family Roseobacteraceae; genus Ruegeria; species Ruegeria sp. AK4. The sequence continues at coordinate 32,997 of NZ_JBQFXS010000006.1, read as the reverse complement.
GAAAGGCGCGGGTCATGCCCTGATCCTTTCATGCACAAGGTCCGGCACCTCTGCCCGGGCATCCTCGACCCGGATCGCGGCCAGAACGTTGTCTGCCGCCCGGCGCGCGGCGTCTTCCCGGGCCGCGTGGACAACGGCCAAAGGCGCGCCTTTTGCCACCCGATCGCCCAGCCGCACGATATCCGACAGACCCACGGCTGGGTCGATTTCATCGCTTTCAACCTGACGCCCGCCGCCCAGCGCGACCACTGCAAGGCCCAAAGCCTCACCATCTATTGCTGTCACGAAGCCATCCTTCGGGGCCGGAACCTCCTGAATGACATTGGCCTCGGGCAGGAAGCGCGCCCAGGTTTCGACGAATTGCACGGGGCCGCCGACTGCGGCCATCATGCGATCGAACCGCTCGGCGGCGCGGCCATCGCGGATCACTTCGGCGATCCTGGCGCTGCCCTCTTCCACCGTGTCGCACATCCCGGCATCGACCAGCAAAACCCCGCCCAACTCGGCAGAGATTGCCGCCAGGGGTGATGCATGCGCGCCGGTCAGAACCTTCATCACCTCGGCCACTTCCAGCGCGTTGCCCAAGGCCGGGGCCAAAGGCTGGTTCATGTCGGTGATTACCGCCGAGGTCCGGCAGCCAGCGGCATTTGCCGTCTCGGTCAGGGCCGTGGCCAGCTTACGGGCGTCGTCGATGGTTTTCATGAAGGCCCCGCTGCCGACCTTGACGTCCAGCACCAGCGCATCCGGGCTGGCAGCCAGTTTCTTGGACAGGATCGAGGCCGTGATCAGATCCAGGCTTTCAACCGTCGCCGTCACATCACGCACCGCATAAAGCCGCTTATCGGCAGGCGCGATCTGACCGGTCGCGCCGACAATGGCCGCACCGTGGTCCCGCATGATCTGCGCCAGCCGGTCCTGCCCGATCTGGGTGCTGACGCCGGGAATCGCCTCGAGCTTGTCCAGCGTACCGCCAGTGTGCCCCAGCCCCCGCCCCGAGATCATCGGCACATACGCACCGCATTCCGCCAAAGCCGGAGCCAGCACAAGGCTGACGCAGTCGCCAACGCCACCGGTCGAGTGTTTGTCGATCACCGGGCCATCCACGTCCCAGTTCAGCACATCACCACTGTCACGCATGGCCACCGTCAGATCGGCGCGCCCCTGAGCGCCCAGCCCGCCCATGCAGACCGCCATGGCGAAGGCCCCGGCCTGCGCGTCGCTGATGCTGCTGTCGGCCAGACCCTGCGCGAACCAGATCAGCTCGTCGCTGGTTGGCACCTCATTCCGTCGCAGCTTGGCAATGATCGAACGGGCGTCCATGGGTCAGGCATCCTTCATGTGCGACGCGTCAAAGGCACCGGGCAGCAACTGCCCGATGGTCGTTTCCAACTCGGCCCCATCGATGGTGGCCAGCGTCACCTTTACCTCGCGCGCGCCAAACTCGGCCAGTTTCTGACGGCAGCCACCGCAGGGCGGCACCGGTTGCGGGCTTTGGGCGACAACATAGATCTCGGACAGTTCCGTCTCGCCTGCGGCGACCATGGCGGCAATTGCACCGGCCTCAGCGCAGGTGCCTTCGGGGTAGGCCACGTTTTCGACGTTGCACCCGATGTAAACCGTTCCAGAGCCCGACCGGATCGCAGCACCCACCTTGAAGTTGGAATACGGCGCATGGGCGTTTTCGCGGACCTTCAAGGCTGCATCTTTAAGCGACATGGCGATTCCCCGATTTTTGATCGTCTGGTCAGAAGAATTCACCTTACCGGAAACCGAAGGGGGAGTTGAAGCCCCAGCGCCGGTGTTTTTGGCCTAGCCGAGGGTGGTGTTGAAGGTGCCGGGCAAAGTCACCTCAAGCAGTTCGATATCGTCCGACGGGTCGGCCAGACGGGTGCGCATGCCCGGTGGAATCACGAACGCATCCCCCTGCTCAAGCCGGTACGGATCGCGGCCTTCGCCCTCAAGCGTGACTTCGCCGCCCATGACGAAGGAGAAGTGGATATCGGTGTCATGGATGGCCCAGACCGGATCGCCCTGCCCCCGGCGCACCACTTGAACCCCGGCGACGCCTTTTGTGTTTTCGGCAATCGTCGTATCGCGGCAGACATAGCCCGGCAAACGGAACGGTCCCCAGTCGGCATCTTTTGCCTGATTGTAAACGAACCGTTGCCCCTGCCATTCCCGGTCCGGACGGAAGTTTGGCGTAGGCAATGCCATCTCATGATCGATCTCGGTGACATGCTCGGCCGGAACCCCGATTTCTATCACCTGCACATTGTCCGAGGCCTCGAGCACGCGATGCCGGATTTCCGGCGGCTGGATAAAGCAATCGCCAGCGGTCAGGCGCATCTTGTCGCCCTGATCCTCGTAGACCACATCGACCCAGCCGTGGATGCAGAAGATCAACTGAAACCCGACCTTGTGGAAATGCACCATGTCGGGCACCGGGCCCCCGTCGGGAATGCGGATATGGCTGGCGATGATCGACCCGCCCAGCCTGTCGGGGACCAGATCGCGGTAATGCATCCCGGCCCGCCCGATGATCCAGGGGGCCTGATCCTTGAGCCTGCGTACCACCAAGGAATGCACGGTTTCGGGCATAACCAGCGGCGGATCCCGCTCTTCAATCTCGATCCGGGTGCCGTTTGGGGCCACAAGAACGCGTTTGCCACCGGCGAAGTCATCCGGGTTGTCTGTCAGTATACGCAGGGTTCCCGGCGTCTCGGGCGCGTCTTTTTCGATGCGCAGCCGCAAACCATGGCCCGAAAACACACCGACCCGGGGATCATCCGCCGGATAGATCATGTCCATCTGCATCCCCAGCACCCTGGTGTAAAACGGGATGTCGTCGCGAAGCTCCTGCGTGGGCAGGCGAATTTCAGCGCGTGTCTGCGGTGTCTGGCTCATGACCTGTCTCGTCGATCTGCGATTTCGGCCATCCGATCAGAACCGAGGCCAAAATGCCAATCGAAAAGAGCATCTCGAGCGTTTCTTCCAGAACGAAAAGCCGCGTCAACATCGTTGTCGACAGGTCGGCGACGTAGAAACCGGAAACCTCTTCCAGCAGTTGCGCAATCACCGCCGACATTCCGGCAATCACAAAAACCTTGAGGAACGGAGCCCGCAGCCTGACCGCTCGCCATGCATTGGGAACCCCGTGCCACAGAAACCCGCCAACAACCAGCAGCGCCAGTACAATCCGCACGACGGTCATATCCAGCAGGGTGTCCAGACCGTTGAGCACAAAGAACGGCAGGCTGTCGGTGGCATAGACCTCGGCCTCCAGCTCTCTTTCCGCCAGCAACAGGCAGACAAGCCCGATATACAAGCGGTTTAGTCCCGGAAACCGATAGAGCGCCACCAACCCCGCTATGAACAGCCCGGCGGCTGACACGGTCTCAAACGGCCCGCCCTCCTGGATGAGCGCCGAGGCCTGGATGGGCCACAGGATCACCGCACTCAGAAGCAGCGCGATCAGCAGGACCGCCGCCCAGACGGCATAGCGGGGCCATGCTGATCCATGTGCCGTTTCGTGCAGACCGTTCGCGGTCTGGATTTCAGTGTTGTTCGCCATGCTGGTTCTTATCGCTGGTATGCGGTCCAGATTTTCAGGAAGCTGGCAATGTAAAAATTTTGCGACAAAAATCAACCACAGGCTGCTGCGATACGTCCGGACGGTCAAAAGTGACGTAGCGTAGCCAAATAGGGAAAAACCGTTTAGCACTAAACCGAATTTCTTAAGGGAGCTGAATCGCCGATGCCGGACACACCAAACCTGCGACAGGCCGCGCTTGACTATCATGCCTATCCAAAGCCCGGAAAGCTTGAGATCAAGGCCACAAAGCCGATGGCCAATGGCCGCGATCTGGCCCGTGCCTATTCGCCCGGCGTGGCCGAGGCGAGTCTGGAGATCAAGGCAGACGCGTCGAATGCCGAACGCTACACCGCGCGCGGCAATCTGGTTGCGGTGGTGTCCAACGGCACGGCGGTTCTGGGCCTTGGCAATATCGGCGCGCTGGCCTCGAAACCGGTGATGGAGGGTAAGGCCGTCCTGTTCAAGAAATTCGCCGGCATTGATTGCTTCGATATCGAGGTCAACCAGCCAGACCCCGAAAAGCTGGCCGATATCGTCTGTTCGCTGGAACCCACCTTTGGTGCGATCAATCTTGAAGATATCAAGGCACCTGATTGTTTTACCGTAGAAAAGCTGTGCCGCGAGCGCATGAACATTCCGGTGTTTCACGATGATCAGCACGGCACCGCCATCGTGGTCGGCGCAGCCGCAAAGAACGCGCTGCACGTTGCGGGCAAGAAATTCGAAGACATCAAAATCGTGTCGACCGGTGGCGGGGCGGCCGGGATCGCCTGCCTGTCCATGTTGGTCAAACTGGGCGTGAAGCGCGAGAATATCTGGCTGTGTGACATTCACGGGCTTGTCTACGAAGGCAGGGAAGAGGACATGAACCCGCACAAGGACCAGTTCGCACAGAAATCCGACCTGCGCACGCTGGATGACGTGATCGGCGACGCCGACCTGTTCCTTGGCCTCAGCGGCCCGAACGTTCTGAAACCGGAGATGGTGGAGAAAATGGCCAGCCGCCCGATCATCTTCGCGCTGGCCAACCCGACGCCGGAGATCCTGCCGGATGCGGCGCGCGCGGTGGCCCCGGATGCGATCATCGCCACCGGGCGCAGCGATTTTCCAAATCAGGTCAACAACGTTCTGTGCTTCCCCTTCATCTTCCGGGGCGCGCTGGATGTGGGTGCGACCGAGATCAACGACGAAATGCAGATCGCCTGCGTGCACGGCATCGCCGAAATGGCCCGCGCCACAACCAGCGCCGAAGCCGCGGCAGCTTACAAGGGCGAACAGCTGACCTTTGGCCCGGACTATCTGATCCCCAAACCCTTCGACCCGCGACTGGTCGGTGTGGTGTCCTCGGCCGTGGCAAAGGCTGCGATGGACAGTGGCGTGGCGAAACGGCCGATCGAGGACATGGAGGTTTACAAGGAAAAGCTGAACCAGACCGTCTTCAAATCCGCACTGCTGATGCGCCCGGTGTTCGAGGCCGCAGCCGTCGCCTCGCGCCGGATCGTGTTTGCCGAGGGCGAGGACGAACGTGTTCTGCGGGCCGCGCAGGCCGTTCTGGAGGAAACCACCGAAACACCGATCCTCATCGGGCGGCCCGAGGTGATCGAAGCGCGCTGCGAAAGATTGGGCCTGACCTTCCGGCCCGGCACGGATTGCCAGATCGTGAACCCGGAAAACGACCCACGGTATTACGATTACTGGAGCTCGTACCACCAGATCATGCAGCGCCGGGGCGTGACGCCTGATCTGGCCAAGGCGATCATGCGCACGAACACGACCGCCATTGGCGCGATCATGGTGCATCGGGGCGAGGCTGACAGCATGATCTGCGGCACCTTCGGCGAATACCGCTGGCACCTGAACTACGTTGAACAGGTGCTGCAAGATGGCGATCTACGCCCGCACGGGGCCTTGTCGCTGATGATTCTGGAAGACGGCCCCCTGTTCATCGCGGACACGCATGTCAGGCAACTGCCAACGCCCGAGGAACTGGCCGAATCCACGATCGGCGCGGCACGGCACGTGCGGCGGTTCGGACTTGAACCCAAGATCGCCTTCTGCTCGCAATCGCAATTCGGCAATCAGGCCGAAGGCTCCGGCAAACGTCTGCGTGCGGCGCTGGACATTCTGGATCAGAAACCGCGCGACTTTGTTTACGAGGGGGAAATGAACCTGGATGCTGCGCTGGACCCCGAATTGCGGGATCGCATTTTCCCGGCGTCCCGTCTGTCCGGTGCGGCTAACGTGCTGATCTTCGCCCATGCGGATGCGGCCAGCGGTGTCCGCAACATCCTGAAGATGAAAGCCGACGGGATCGAGGTTGGCCCGATTTTGATGGGTATGGGCAACAAGGCGCATATCGTGACACCGTCGATCACCGCGCGGGGCTTGCTCAACATGGCGGCCATTGCCGGAACCCCGGTCGCGCATTACGGTTAAGGCGGGCGGCCCCTTCGACTGGCCGCCTTTTGTGGGAGGTCGGCATGAAGGGGCATTGTCACTGCAAGGCGATACATTGGGAAAGCGATGGTGATGTGGCGTGGAGCTGCTATTGCCATTGCGCCGATTGCCGCCGCAACTGTGCATCGCCTGTGACGGCCTTTTTTGGCCTGCCGCACGAGGCGGTCAAATGGCAGGGTGATCCGCCGAAAATCTACCGGTCTTCCGGTCATGTCGAACGGCTGTTCTGCGGCACCTGCGGCACGCAAATGGCATATCGCAATGCGCGGGATGCGGTGAATATTCACCTCTATACGGCAACCCTGGAAGACCCAGGCAGCCTGCCGCCCCGGTTCCACGTGTTTCATGCCGAGCATATGCGCTGGCTCAATATCCAGGACGATCTGCCCCGCTATGCCAAAACCGCCAACTGATCCGATTCTCGGGCAGCTCCGTTTTTGCATCGGTAAGTTTGCAATTTTGCAAAATTGGCAAACAGGCGCCGCAAAACCTCATCAAGAAAAGGGTTTTGCAAAAATTTGCAGGCCGATTTCAGCCGTCTTGCAAAGAATTTGCGATAAACTGACGCGCCGTCACTCGAGTTGCTTGTGGCCTGCCTTCAGTATCCCTAACAACATGCCCGAGGAGTTTCGGAGGAGAATATGATGGCATATCAGGACGTGTACGACAGCTGGAAATCCGACCCCGAGGCGTTCTGGATGGACGCCGCCAAAGGGATCGATTGGGTCAAAGCCCCCAGCAAAGCCCTGTTCGATGACAACGCCCCATTATACGAATGGTTCAGCGACGCGCAGGTCAACACGTGCTGGAACGCCGTCGACCGCCACGTGGAAAACGGGCGTGGCGAACAGACGGCCATCATCTATGACAGCCCGATCACGCATACCAAACGCGAAATCTCGTACGTCGAGCTGCGCAACCGCGTTGCCAACCTTGCCGGTGCCTTGCGGGCCAAAGGGATCGAAAAAGGCGACCGTGTCATCATCTACATGCCGATGATCCCCGAAGCGCTCGAGGCGATGCTGGCCTGTGCCCGTCTGGGGGCCGTGCATTCCGTTGTGTTTGGCGGTTTCGCCAGCAACGAACTGGCGGTGCGGATCGACGATGCCAAACCCAAGGCGATCATCGCCGCCTCGTGCGGGATGGAGCCGGGTCGCGTGGTGCACTATAAACCTCTGCTGGACGGCGCGATTGAACTGGCCGCGCACAAGCCCGATTTCTGCGTGATCTTCCAGCGCGAACAGGAAGTCGCCCAACTGATCGAGGGGCGCGATTTCAACTGGCATGGGTTCCAGTATGGCGTGGAACCGGCGGAATGCGTGCCCGTCAACGGCAATGATCCGGCCTATATCCTCTATACCTCGGGCACCACCGGGTCACCCAAGGGCGTTGTCCGCCCCACCGCAGGCCATCTGGTGGCGCTGAATTGGTCGATGAAAAACATCTACAACGTCGATCCGGGCGATGTGTTCTGGGCGGCCTCTGATGTCGGCTGGGTCGTGGGGCATTCCTATATCTGCTATGCGCCGCTGATCCACGGCAACGCCACCATCGTGTTCGAAGGCAAACCGGTCGGCACTCCGGACGCGGGCACCTTCTGGCGCGTGATCTCGGAGCACAACGTCAAAAGCTTCTTCACCGCGCCCACCGCCATCCGCGCCGTCAAGCGCGAGGACCCCAATGCCGAGATGATGGCGAAATATGACCTGTCCGGCCTGAAGGCCCTGTATCTTGCGGGCGAGCGTGCCGACCCAGACACCATCATCTGGGCGCAGAACGCGCTGGAGATTCCGGTCATTGACCACTGGTGGCAGACCGAAACCGGCTGGGCCATCGCCGGAAACCCGCTGGGGATCGAGGAATTGCCGATCAAGCTGGGCTCGCCCGCCAAGCCGATGCCCGGATATGACGTTCAGATTCTGGATGAAGGCGGCCATCCGATGAAGTCCGGCGAACTGGGTGCCATTGCCATCAAACTGCCGCTGCCACCGGGCACATTGCCAACGCTGTGGAACGCCGAAGAGCGGTTCAAAAAGTCGTATCTGGACCATTTCCCCGGCTATTACGAGACCGGCGATGCGGGCATGATCGACGAGGACGGATACCTTTACATCATGGCGCGCACCGACGATGTCATCAACGTCGCAGGCCACCGCCTGTCCACCGGCGGCATGGAAGAGGTGCTGACCGCCCACCCCGACGTGGCCGAATGCGCGGTGATTGGCGTTTCGGATCAGCTCAAGGGCCAGATGCCGGTCGGGTTCCTGTGCCTGAACGCGGGTGCCGCGCGCGATCATGGCGAGGTTGTGCAGGAAGTCGTGAAAATGGTGCGCGAAAAGATCGGCCCGGTCGCGGCATTCAAACTTGCGGTTGTGGTCGATCGTCTGCCCAAGACACGCTCGGGCAAGATTCTGCGCGGGACGATGGTGTCGATTGCGGACGGCAAAGACTACAAGGTGCCCGGTACGATTGACGACCCCTCTATTCTGGATGAGGTCAAATCAGCCCTGCAAACCATCGGATATGCGCAATAACAGGTCGCGGGCGGTCTTTGGCCGCCCAGACCGCGCTTTTGCTTGCAACCTGAAACAGCCCCCCTACTGTCACCGTAAGACAGAGAGGGCACATGGCAGATAGCGACATTTGGCGCCTTGGCGCCGCGGACCTGACGGCACTGACACGCAGTGGCGACCTGAGCGCCGAGGACGCCGTTGAAAGCGCACTCACCCGGATGCATCAGGTGAACCCCGCCCTGATCGCGGTGGTCGAGGACCTGAGTACCGAGGCGCTGGATCGCGCACGCGCGCTGGACGCGGCCCGCGCAAAGGGCGCTCAAACCGGCCCGCTGCATGGCGTTCCCGTCACGATCAAGGTCAATGTGGACCAAAAGGGCCACGCAACCACCAACGGAGTGGTTGCGTTGAAAGACCTGATCGCCCCGGATGACGCGCCTGTTGTGTCCAACCTTCAAAAGGCCGGGGCCATCGTGATCGGGCGCACCAACACGCCCGAGTTTTCGTTTCGGGCCGATACCGACAATCCGCTTTATGGACGCACGCACAACCCCTGGGGGCGGCATATCTCGGCCGGCGGGTCCTCGGGCGGGGCCGGTGCGGCGGTGATGACGGGCATCGGGGCGCTGGCGCATGGCAACGATATTGGTGGCAGCCTGCGGTTTCCGGCGGCGGCCAACGGGGCCGTGACCATCAAACCGGGCCTGGGGCGCGTTCCCGCCTGGAACCCAAGCCAGACCGCTGAACGCGGAATTCTGGCCCAATCCATGTCGGTGCAAGGGCTGCTCACCCGGTCGGCTGGTGATCTGCATCTGTCGATGCCCAGCCTCATCGCACCCGACCCGCGCGACCCGTTCCACATACCGCTGCCGTGGCGGGGTGAGGATCCGGACGGCCCGCTCAAAGTGGCCTTCACGAAAAACACATACGGCTACGCCCTGCACCCTGAGGTCGAAAAGGCGCTTGATACGGCCCGCGACGCGCTGACCGATGCGGGCTATCTGGTCGAAGAGATCGACCCGCCTGATGTGTTCGAATGCGGGCGCAACGGCTATCGCGCCTTGATGGGCGAGGTCCTGACCCTGATGCAAAGCGATATCGAGGCCGCCGGGTCGCAGACCATTCAGGATATCTTTGGCGTCTATTTTCAGGAATTCCCGCCTATCGTGGAAAAAGAGCTGGTGCAGATGCTGGCCAAACGCAGCCATTATGCGCGCGAGTGGTCGCTGTTCATGCAAGACTACCCTCTGGTCCTGTCCCCGTTCCTGCCGCAACCTTTCTTCAAGCCCGACCGCGATACGGAAGGCGCAGAAGGCGTGCATGAGGTTCTGGGCTGTGCGGTCTATTCTTATGCGATGAACTTCCTCGGCCTGCCTGCCGCCTGCGTCCCTGCCCGGCTGGCCAGTTTGCCGGGCGGCCCACAGCCGATAAATGTGCAAATCGCAGCAAGACGCTGGCGCGAGGATCTGGCCGTGGACGCCGCCGCCGCGATCGAGGCGCGCGTTGGGCGGATGTGCGATTCCCTGTGGGAGCAAATGGAAGCTCAGGCGATACCAGAATAAAATAGACCCCGGGGTAACTTGCCCGGGGCCCAGCTACTAAAATATTCCCGGATTTCTGATGACGAGCGTAGCACCACCCACCCTCGCCAGCGCGAAAACTGCGCAATCGTTCGAAAACACCGTTGGTGGCCACTCACTCCCACCTTGGCGTGTTCTCCGGGCAAGTTAACCGTACCGTAAGGCCGGGCAGTTTCGTGTGAACTGGTTCACACAAGCCAAAAGAATTTCGCAAAACAACTGAAAATTATGTGAATTGTTCCGAGATCAGACGCTCTTCCAGCCCGTGACCCGGATCAAAAAGTATCCTGTGGGTGATCGCTGGCTCGGATCTGATTTCGACCCAATCGATATCGGGGAACGCAATGGAATCGGCGGCAACGATGACAGGGCGCTTGTCCGCGTCCAGCACGTCGAACCGCACTTTTGCGATCTTGGGCAGCAACGCGCCGCGCCACCGTCGCGGGCGAAAGGCCGCAATCGGCGTCAGCGCCAGAACGTCCGAACCGATCGGCAAAATGGGGCCGTGGGCCGAATAATTATACGCCGTCGAACCCGCCGCCGTGGACAGCAGCGCCCCGTCACAGACCAGTTCTCCCATGCGCACCCGGTCATCCACGCTGATCTTCAACCGCGCGGCCTGCGGCCCTGCCCGCAGCAGGGATACTTCGTTGATCGCCAGCGCCTCGTGCAGTGCGCCCGAGTGGTCCATCGCACGCATAGCCAGCGGGTTGATGACCTCTTCCTCGGCATCTGCCAGCCGGTCCATCAGATCGTCCTGGTGGTATTCGTTCATTAGGAAGCCGATGGTGCCCCGGTTCATGCCATAGACCGGTGTATCCAGATGCTGCGTGTTTTGCATTGTGTGCAGCATGAAGCCGTCGCCGCCCAAAGCGACCACGACATCCGCGTCCCTTGGGGCGGCGTTGCCATATCTGGCAACCAGATCGTCGCGGGCCGATTGCGCCACCTTGGCATCGCTCGCAAGAAAGGCGATTCTCTTGATCATGTTTTCCGGTTTCCGGTCCTGCACATTTGGTTCCGAAACAAACATACCTTTCCCCAATAGGCCAGTCTTGACGCCACAGAGGGCCATTTCGTCGCTTTACGGCTGTTACCCCGGGCATGTTTCCGATAGGAAATCCGCCAGATAAACCCCAGTCCTGTGGAGCCACTATGAACGCCAACCTTCGTGATACCGGTTTCTTCACCCAGTCCCTAGCGGATCGTGACCCCGAGCTGTTTGGCTCGATCACATCCGAGCTGGGCCGTCAGCGCGACGAGATCGAGCTGATCGCCTCGGAAAACATCGTCTCTGCCGCCGTGATGGAGGCGCAGGGCTCGGTGATGACCAACAAATACGCCGAGGGCTATCCCGGCCGCCGCTACTATGGCGGTTGCCAGTTCGTCGATATCGCCGAGAATCTGGCGATTGACCGCGCCAAGCAGCTGTTCGGCTGTGAGTTCGCCAACGTTCAGCCCAACTCAGGGAGCCAGGCCAACCAGGGTGTGTTTCAGGCGCTGATCCAGCCCGGCGATACCATACTGGGCATGTCGCTTGACGCAGGCGGCCACCTGACCCACGGCGCAAAGCCCAACCAGTCGGGCAAATGGTTCCACGCGGTACAGTACGGCGTCCGCAAGCAGGACAACATTCTGGATTATGATCAGGTCGAGGCGCTGGCTAAGGAACATAACCCCAAGCTGATCATCGCAGGCGGCTCGGCCATCCCGCGCCAGATCGACTTTGCCCGCATGCGCGAGATTGCCGATATGGTCGGTGCCTATCTGCACGTGGACATGGCGCATTTCGCCGGTCTGGTGGCGGCGGGCGAACACCCCTCGCCCTTCCCGCATGCGCATGTGGCGACGACCACCACGCACAAGACCCTGCGCGGTCCGCGTGGGGGTATGATCCTGACCAATGATGAAACTATCGCCAAGAAAGTGAATTCGGCGATCTTCCCCGGCATTCAGGGCGGCCCGCTGATGCATGTGATCGCCGGCAAGGCCGTGGCCTTTGGCGAGGCGCTGCGCCCCGAGTTCAAGGACTATATCAAGCAGGTCGTGACCAACGCGCAGGCGCTGTCGGACCAGCTGATCAAGGGCGGTCTGGACACCGTGACCCACGGCACCGACACCCATGTGGTGCTGGTCGACCTGCGCCCCAAAGGCGTCAAGGGCAACGCGACCGAAAAGGCTTTGGGCCGGGCGCATATCACCTGCAACAAGAATGGCGTGCCGTTTGATCCCGAGAAGCCGACCATCACCTCGGGCATCCGTCTGGGTTCCCCCGCCGGGACCACCCGCGGCTTTGGCGAGACCGAGTTCCGCCAGATCGCTGACTGGATCATCGAAGTTGTCGACGGTCTGGCCGCCAATGGCGAAGACGGCAACAGCGCGGTCGAAGCCAAGGTCAAGGCCGAAGTCGCCGAGCTTTGCGCGCGCTTCCCGATCTATCCGAACCTGTAAGCGGTTTGAATAAAATGAAAACGGCGCCCTAGCGGCGCCGTTTTTTTGTGGGTCTTCGCGTGGGCGGTCACAGAAATCCGCGCCACAACAGGACGATCAGAAACAGGGCGGCAAGGGCCAGCAGGTTGAACGCCAGCCCGCCCAGCAGCCCCAGAAACCAGCCCCATCGGCGATCCGCCAGATTGATCGCGGTCAGATGCGCCTGCACCTCTTCCGAGGCCTGGATCAGTTTCGGGTTGTCCAGAACAAGCCGCAACTTGGGATGGGCGGCCATCTGCTCGGCCTGCGCCAGAACCATCGCTTTCTTGTAGATCCGGCGCGGCAGACGGCGTTTTGCATGCCGGACCGAGGCCGTCAGGGTCTTGTCCCGCACGCCCAGCTTTGCGCGCAGCAGCGCGATCGTTTCGGCAATCCGGCTCTGAATATCTGTGTCCTGCGACATTGGACCCTCCTGAACGGGCAATCTACCCGTCACGGGGGCCGCAAACAATGGGGCTGGTCGTTTCGCGCTGTGCCGGTTATCACCCGACCATGCTGCACACGATTGTTCACGGTGAACCCACCGAAAATCCCCCTTTGGTCATTGCGCACGGCCTTTATGGCTCGGCCCGGAACTGGGGGGTGATTGCGAAACGTCTGTCGGATGAACGGCGGGTGATCGCCGTGGGGATGCGCAATCACGCGTTCAGCATCTGGACAGATCAGCACACCTATCCGCAAATGGCCGAGGATCTGGCCGAGGTGATCCGGCATTTCGGCGGGACGGCGGACGTGCTGGGCCATTCGATGGGCGGCAAGGCCGCGATAACGCTGGCCCTGCAGCACGGTGATCTGCTGCGCAAGCTGGTCGTCGCCGACATCGCGCCGGTGACATACGGCCACAGCCAGATTCAGTTCATCGACGCGATGAAAGCCGTGGATTTCTCGGGCGTCTCGCGACGGTCGGATGTGGAACAGCAACTGGCCGGGCTGGGCGTCGAAGCGGCGCTGCAAAGCTTCTTTACCCAGTCGCTGGATATTCCCGGCAAGCGGTGGTTGCTCAATCTGGATGTACTGGCGGCGGAAATGCCCAAGATCATGGGCTTTCCCGACCTTGAAGGCGCGTGGGATGGACCGACATTGTTCCTGTCAGGTGCAAGCTCGGACTACGTGCTGCCGGAGCACCGCGCCAAAATCCGCGCGCTGTTTCCCAGCGCGCGTTTTGCCAAGATCCCCGGTGCGGGGCATTGGCTGCACGCCGAAAAACCCCGCGAGTTTGAAGCCGCCGTCAGAACCTTCCTGAACGCCTAAGGCGTTTTGCGTTTTATCTGAAACAGACTGATCGAAATGCGGTTCGACTGAAGGGAGAGGCAGCGCATTTCGATTCAAATCAAACGCAAAACGATCTGATCACGCCGCGCCCTGATACAGGCGTCTGGCAACCAGCCACGATGCGGGTGCGGCGACAACAGCACCGACCGCCGCAGCTGAGACGATGGCCGCGACCGAGACCATCCCGATGGACAGCACCGCGATAACGGCGGATCCGGCCAAAGCGGTCGCGATCAGAGAATACAATGTGGCGGCAAGGCGTATCATGGCCGGTCATCCTGTTGATTGGAGTTCTTCCGCCATATTACGCAATTCGAATGTGACCCACCTTGATATGGGTCAGATCAGGCAGCCATGATTGGTTGACCTAGTGCTCGCGGAACGCGCGGGACATGCTGTCTGTCACCGGCTTGGCGATATAGGCGGCAAAGGTGCGTTCTTCGGTCTGGATCATGATCTCAGCCGGCATGCCAGGCGTCGGAATGAACCCTCGCACACGCCCCAGCTCGTCCGGGGTCAGAGAGATACGGGCCAGATAGACCTCTTGCGGCACGCCCGTTGTATCCTCTAGCAGCGCGTCCGCCGAGATATAGAACACCTCGCCCTGCAGAACCGGTGTGGTCCGCTGGTTCAGAGCGACCAGCCGCACCGTGGCCTCCTGCCCCGTTGCGACGCTGTCGATTTCGGTGCGGGGGATTTGCGCCTCGATAATCAGCGGGGCGTCGGCGGGCAGTATCTCAGCGATGGGTTCGCCGGTTTCAATCACGCCGCCGGGGGTGTGATAGTGCAGCCGGACAACCGTGCCGGTGACCGGAGCGCGCACAACGGCGCGGGCCAGAACGCTGCGCGCCTGCCGCGATTTCTCGCGGACACTTTCCAGATCGGCTTCGATCACGCCCAACTCGTCCAGCGCGGCCTCGCGATAGGCGGCCTTGGTGCGTGCAATCTGTTCTTCGTATTTCAGAAGCATCTGGTTGATTTCCGCTGTCTCAGCCTGCAACCGGGCGTGCTGGCCTTCGGCTTCGGCCTGAACGCGGCGGATGGTGTTCAGGTCGCCCTTGCGCACCAAACCCTTATCGAATAGAGACTTTTTCGTATCGTATTCTTCCTGCAAAATCTCTGCGCGCCGCACCATGCTGGCCAGTTGCGCCTCGAACCCGCTGGCGCGGATTTTCAGCGCTTCCATATTGCGTTCCAGCAGGGCCACGTCATTCAGCAACGTCTTGCGCGACAGCTCAAAGCTCAGCTTTTGCCCGTCGAGGATTGTCATCACCTCAACATCTTCCGACGCTTCGATCAGGTTGGCGGAAAAGCTCAGCTTGTCCTGTTCGCGATATTCGGCCAGAAGGCGTTCGGTCATCGCCTGCAGTCGCGCCTGACGGATGAAAAGCTCGCGCTCATTCGCCTCGGCCGAGGTCTGGTCCAGCGTCATCAGAACTTCGCCAGCGGTCACGGTCTGGCCTTCCATGACCTTGATCTCTTCGATGATGCCGCCTTCGAGGTGCTGCACGATCTTGTTGCGCCCGGTGGCCACAAAGCTGCCCTGCGCAATCACAGCCGCCGCAAGCGGCGCGCTGAAGGACCAGACGCCGAAGCCACCGAAACAGACCACTAGCATCACCATGCCGATCACAATCAGCCGGTTGATCGAGCGTGGAACCTCGGCATACCAAACGGTGGGATCCTTGGCAGAGTCGTCTACGGGTACAAGATCGTTCATGGTCAGCCCCCCTGCTGGCCTTCAATTCCGGGCTGTTTGCGAGATGCCGCCAACTGCTGCAGAACCTGCTCACGCTGTCCGAACAGCGCCACGCGCCCGTCGGTTAGCAGCATGATTTTGTCCACCACGCTCAGCAGCGTCGGTTTCTGCGTGATCACCACGACGGTGATCTTGCTTTCCCGCGCCTGTTCAATGGCACGGGCCAGCGCCTTGTCGCCCGCCACATCGAGGTTCGAGTTCGGCTCGTCCAGCACCACCATCCGCGGGTTCCCGAAGAAAGCGCGCGCCAAGGCGATGCGCTGTTTCTGACCACCAGACAGGGGTGAGCCATCGGCGGCCACCACCGTCTCGTAGCCCTGTGGCAGAGTTGCGATCATGTTGTGCACATCGGCCAGCACGGCGGCATCATGGATTTGCTCATCCGTCGCGTCCGCGCGCATGCGTCCGATGTTGTCCTTGATGGTGCCGGGAAATAATTGCACGTCCTGCGGCAGGTATCCGATGCTTTCCCCGAACTGGCGCGGATCCCAGTTGCGGATGTCCATGAGGTCCAGCCGCACGCTGCCCGAGGTTGGCAGGATCGAGCCCACCAGCGTCTTACCCAGCGTGGTTTTGCCCGCGCCGGAATTTCCGATGATCGCCAGCGTCTCGCCTGGATTGAGCGAGAAGCTAATCCCGTTCAGCACAACGCGCTTGGTGCCGCCCGGAACATAAAGCAGCCGTTCCACATCGACCCGGCCTTCGGGGCGCGGCAGGCGCAGTTTTTCGAACTGCAGGGCCGAGCTCGACAGCAGCGCGTTGATCCGGCTGTAGGCCCCGCGTGTCATCAGGAAGGCGTTCCACCCTTCGATGGAGCCTTCGATCGGCGCAAAGGCGCGCCCGGCAATGATCGATGCGGCAATGACCATGCCGCCGGTGATCTCACCCTGCAGGGCCAGAAACGCGCCCCAGCCCAGAATGCCGATCTGGGTCAGCAGGCGTATCGCGCGTGAGATAGCGGCAAAAACGACATTGCGGTCCTGCGCCCGCACCTGCCAGGTCAGGGACTGCGCGGTGTCGCGGCCCCAGATCCGCACGGCCTCGGGGATCATGGCAAGCGCGTTGATGATCTGGCTGTTGCGCGCCATCGAATCCAGATGCTGGTTCGCCATGGACTGCGCCCGGTTCGCCTCGGAGAAAGGCTTGGCGGTCATCTTCTGGTTAATCAGCGCGATAGTCATCAGCAGCAGCGCCGTGACCACAACGATCATGCCCAATTGCGGGTGCACCAGAAAGATCATCAGGATGAACATCGGTGCGAACGGGACGTCCAGAAAAGAAATCAGCGTGCCCGACACCAGAAAACCGCGCACCTGCTGCAGATCGCCCAGCGTCTGATACTCGCGCCCGCTTCCATGCAGCGAGGCATGGGCGGCGGCGCTGAGCACTGGTGCGCCAAGGCGCGCGGCAACCTCGACCCCTGTCCGCATCAGCATGAACCGCCGGATCGCGTCAAAGGCGGATTGGAAAATCACCGCCCCTGCAACAATCGCTGTCAGCATGATCAGCGTGTCCAGCGACCGGCTGGTCAGCACCCGGTCGCTGATCTGGAACAGATAGATCGGGATCGCCAGGATCAGGATGTTGGTTGCGCAGGTCAGCACCAAAACGAACGCCAGGTTGCGCCAGATCGCCCGCATCGAGGTTTTCAGCGTTTGCTGAAAATCCTCGGGCGGGGTGCGCTTGTGGAAAGTTTGGGGTGGCCCATTCCCGCCACCGCCGCCGGACTTGGCCCGCATCAGTGGCTCGTTTGCTTTGGCCTCAATCGTGGTGCCTATGCGATCACCGCCGGATGCGGGCGCTGAGGGGGTCGTGCGCGCTGTGGCATCCTTGGCGGGTTCGGGACCGAGGTCATCGCCATCGGCCACCCCTGCGCCACCGCCCGCAGGGTCTTTATCTTGCGCGGGCTGCGGCTGTGCGCGCCGTTGGGGAGGAACGGCACGCGTTGTCTGCTGGTCTGACGTGTCTTGGGAGTTCCGTGGCCGGGTAGTATCCTCCTTTGAATGCACAGACGGCTTTTGTTCCGCCGCCGCTTTCGCCGCCTGTCTTTCATCCGATTCAAGCACGCGCATCTCCTCGGTCAGACTCAGGCGCGCTGCGCCTTTGGTGCCCGACTTCGGGCGCGCCGCCCGGTCGCCTGCTTCAGGCTTCAGCGGGCCAGTGCCACCGTGCCGATCCAGAGGGCTGGCATATAAGGTACGGCGCGACGAAAACATAATCGACATCTACTAACCTTCTGGTCACTCGTAAAAACATGGGAAAAATCAGGCCAGCATGGATTGCAGGCCGTCTTCGGTACTGAACTCTTCCGTTGGCGTCAGTTGCGGAGCTGTTCCAGCCTCCATTTGCCCGCCGGACGCCTCTTCCATGATCATGGCAATCGCTTCATTGGTCAGTTCCGCGATTTCTTCATTGTCCGGCATGTCAATCAGGCTGGCCTGATGCAGCAGCAGATCGGAATACTCGCCCTCGCCGGTCATGACCACTGAATCCACGCCGAACTTGGTGATGTCAGCGGAATTCAGAATGGCGTTGCTGCCAGCGACCACGTCGGTTTCGGCGGCGTTGGGCCCGGACAGATGCACATCGTCCTGATCCAGCATCATCGTGACCTGTTCCATGATATTGACCTGCATCAGGTCGCCATCGATCTTCAGGACCCGCATCTGCTCCATCCCGGCAAACATCGGATCATTCAGCAACGCCTCTTCCAGCGCTTCCATATCCATCTCTTGCAGCGACATCGCATTCGAGATGTTGTCACCGAGATCCTCGTGCGTATCCTCGCCCATCGTGGTGATCGAGGCGTCATTCATCACAAGGTTTTCGTCGTCGCCGTCTTCGTGAGTGGCGGGGATGACCCCCGTAATGATATCGTCATCCATCAAGGCGATGCTCTGCTGCAGAACATCGACCGAAATCATATCCCCACCGATCATGATCAGGTCGTAGTAGCTGCCAAGCTGAATGATGTCGGTCACATTGACCATCTCGTTGTCACCCAGTGCGTACAGCGTGGACGAGGCCGAGATTTCCGTCTGGATGTGGTCCATATCCGTCGCGTCGATCAGCTGGCTGATGAAGTTTGCGACGACCATATCGCCATGGACCCAGTCCACCATTATGAAGGCGGGCTGCTCTGTGCCGCCGTCCAGCCAGGACGCTTCTTTTGCCTCGACCACAATCTCGGAGGATTGAATGACGTTGGTGCCGCTTTCGGTTCCCGGCACGCCCTCGTCCCAATCCGATACAGCCGCTACCTGGCTGATCATTGTCAGGCTGATCGACTGTCCGCCAACCGCGATATACGGTGCATCGACCCATGCAACGGTGGTCGAGATCGCGTTGATCGCCAGATTTCCGCCAGCGATTACCGTATGCCCTTCATCAAAATCCGGATCTTTCGACTGATCCCATTCGTCAGGAAACTGCGCCTCGTACTCGGCTTCGGCTTCCTCTGTTTCATCGGGCTGATGATACTCGGGCAGCAGATCCTTCCAAACCGGGGCTTCGTCCACATATTCGCCGTTTACAATGATGCCAAGCGCATCTTCGCCGTGGAACTGGTGAATGGTGACGCCCTCGATATCCGAGGTCATCGGGTTCTGCATCTGCTCGGCCAGTTCCTTTACAGCATCGACGGATGCGTAATCCGCGAGGCTGAAGGATGGCGCAGCAAAGGCATGCAGGGACAGGGCGGTATCCAGAAACGCTTCGCCCTCGGCTATGAGCGCCTCGGTATCGCGGAAGTCGCCCTCGCCTACGGTATCATTGTCGCGCAGGAACAGCTTTTGCAGGGTGACGGTCACGGCTGAACCCAAGGGTTCGATTTCCGGACGAATGAAGAGCACCTCGAAGTTTATATCAGGGCCCCCGAAGATAGACTCGGGAACGAACCGTTCGGACAGCGGGACGCCATCAAGGTAAATCGCGGCCTCCTGAATGGGGCCAAACGGGGCCGGCGGCAGCGGAATATCTGCGGGCGGCGCGTCGAATTTGTAAGGAAGTGGCTTGTAATCGCCCGGAGCAAGTTCGAGCTTGGCTTTGACATTGATTTTGATGGGGTCTTCAAGTTCATCAAGCTCGGCTTTGCGCCGCATGGCCGTGAACTCTTCGTACTGATCCCGCAACCGGGCCTGTTCAGTGGTTAACTCAAAAGTTCCAATAAAATGGGCAATCTTCTCGGTAATACTGTCAAGGGCCATATCGGTCATCCTTTACACCCGCACCGGCTGGAATTTCCGCTTTGGGTTCACTTGACCGAGGCCGCAGATTACGGCCCCGGCGTTATCGTTAAAATCACGGGGCCCGAAATTGCGAGCCCCGTTTTACTGTTTACGCGTCGGTGTCGTCGCTTGCGTAGGACGACGTCATCGAACCGCCAACCATGGTCGTGTCGACCGAGTTACCAAGCACGTTGGCACCCATGACGATCGACTGGTTGAACGCCGATGTATCGACAACGGCTGCTGCCGAAGCGTAGGACTCGCCGGTCACGATACCATCGCCACCGTTGTTCGAACCCCATGCGCCGCCGTTACCGCCGGCTCCGCCGTCGCCCGAATAGGCGCCAGCCGCGCTACCACCGGTGATCGTGCCACCCATGGTGTCGCCGGACATCGCCGAACCGGTTGCCGCGCCACTGGTTCCGCCGGTTGCAGCAGATGCACCACCGGCACCACCTGCGCCCGAGCTTGCCGCGCCGGTCGCGTCGCCGGACCCGGTCGAGGTCGCGTCGTTGTCCGAGCTACCCGCACCGCCGTAACCCGCAATGGCTTCGGCCAGGGAGTCTGCCGCACCAGTATTGTCGGAGTCACCCATGACATCAGCAGCACCGCCGCCGCCGGCAGTATTGGCCGCATCGGCAGATCCCGCACCGCTACCGGACGAGGTTGCTGTCGGCGTGGTCGTGCCACCGGCACCACCGTCACCGTCGGCCGCCGCCGTACCGGTGCCAGTACCGTTTGCCGCACCGTCGGCATCGTTCGAGCCGCCGGCACCACCGCTACCATCGGTCGCTTGCGAGTTGTCGGCCGATCCGTTCACGTCGCCCGAGGTCTGGTCGATGTCAGGTCCGCTTGCGGACTGATCGCCAACCGCCTGCGCATCGGCATCCGAGTCAGCCGTACCGCCGGAACCGTCACCGCCGGAACCATCGCCGCCGTCGCCGTCTCCGCCAGAACCGTCGCCGCCGTTTCCGTCGCCGCCGTTGCCGTCACCGCCTTCACCGGCTTCGGCATCAACCATGCCTAGCTCTTCCTGCAGGGCCATGATTGCCGCTTCGACCAGAGCCGCGAAACCGCCTTCGCCAGCACCGCCGGTGCCGTCACCGCCAGTTCCGTCGCCACCGGTTCCGTCACCGCCGGTTCCATCACCACCGGTTCCGTCGCCGCCGTCGCCGTCAGCAGAGCTGTCTGCCGCGCTGGATGCAGTACCGTCCGCGTCATTGCTTCCCGCGGTCGCGTCATTGGCTTCAGTGTCTGCGTCGCCGGAGTTCGATGCCGAGTTGTCTGACGATGCACTACCGTCGCCACCGTCCGCACCATCGGCACTCGTGTCGTTGGTCGCGTTGCCGTTGCCGTTGCCGTTGGAGTCAGAGTCGCTGTCGCCGCCATCAGCGTCGCCATACGCGCCTGCACCCGACAGACCAAGGCCAAGGCCCAGACCGAACGAGTCCGCGCTGCCGCCAGCACCGCCAGTGCCCTGACCGTTGGCGTCCGCAGAACCGGAGTTGCTGGCCGAAGACGAGTTATCCGCGTCTCCACCATAACCACCAGAGCTGTCACCGTCGGATGCTGCAGTCGAGGTGCCTACACCCATGCTGGAGTTATTCGCGTCACCTGTGGAACCGCCGTAACCGCCGGTCGAGGCCGCGTCTGCGCTACCGGTATGACCGCCCAGAGCATGTGCATGACCGCCACTGGTCGCCGAGCTTGCATCACCGCCATAGCTGGTGCCGCCGTAACCGGAGTCGCCGCCATTAGCATTGGAACCGATGCCTTCTTCCGCATGGGCGTTGCCGCCATGTGCGTCGCCGTTCTGGGTAAATGTACCATCATTCGACACTGACGCAGACTCGAGCGAGTCGTTGTCATCCAGGCTGTTCACCTGGTTGTTGACTGATGACATCGCCGTCCCGGCACCATCCATTGAAATGTCCAGGTTCATGTCGTCGCCGGGATCGTAATCCAGATCGCCACCAGCGCTGATCACGTCACCAACGGTCGCGTCATCGCCCAGGTCCAGATCGACCTGATCGTCATCGCGCGGAATCCACTCGCCGCCGCCAAAGTCGATATTGATGGCGTTGTTGTTCGAGTTGTCGTTGCTGTCGTCACCGGCATCCAGCGTCTGAGACTGGTCCTGATCCTGACCTTGATCCTGGCCCTGATCCTGACCTTGGTCCTGACCCTGATCCTGGCCTTGTTCTTGGCCCTGATCCTGACCCTGATCCTGTGCCTGATCGTTCGAACTTTCGACGTTCTGATCCTGCTGCTGCTGTTGAGCCGTCAGGTCCGCGTCAATCGTCGCTTCTGCGATTTCCACGTCGGTATCAAGTTCTGCGGAGAGGTTTTCGACATTAATTTCGTCGACGGTCGTAACATTGGTATTATTTGTATTGCGTCTCATAACAATAATCCATCACTGATACGCCAGACCGCCATTCATCTACAAAGCGGTATTCGGCGTGTTGGAAACAAAAAACTCCACATTCAGTCGCTGAACTGCGCTGGATGCGGTCGTCTGTTATGTGTCGTGCCCACCTCCTTTCTCGGCTTAGCCGAATTCGCGACCGCTTTTGGTTGAGCCAGAATAGGCAGTGCGCGGGCACGTAAGGATCTTGAAGCTTCCTGAATTGAAGCCCTGCCATGGTTGCAGGGGCACCAGCCGCCGCCTAGCTGCCTGAAAGTACTAATGAGGTTAAACTACTGTTTTATATATATTTTAAGTGCTGAAAACTTGCTCACGGGGAGTTTCGCACGGACTCCTCGCAGCTTCCCGGTCGAAAAAAGAAATCCAATTGTTTCCGCAATTTAGGCACAAAATTGCCCCAATTACCTAAACGAAAGTTCTATACAAGGCGTCGATTTGCATTTGCCTTATTGATGGAAATTCTACTTTCAGGTATAGTCTGAGCACTATTTAATTGAATACACTACCCTTTCACCGCACTAAACCTCAGCTTAATTAACGAAACAATTATTGTCTCAATTTTTACCGGAGAGAATAATAATGAGTGGCCCTGTAATGAGTAATTCTCAATCCCAAAGTACCGGTTACGAAGACTTCTCGATCAATTTTATTGGCAAGGAATTATTCTACTCGAATCAAACCCTAAGAAGTGTTCACAGTGAGTTCGGTGTTCAGGCCCTGCGGCACGAAACGCTCGACGCGCTGGCTGAAACCCCTGCGGCGGGCGGCAGCGTCATGGTGGTCGATCAACTCCTGCTGGATGATCTTCTGACCCGCCCGAACGATTATATCCGCAATGCCGCGTCCGGGTGCATGGCCTTTGCCTACCGCAAGGAAGAATCGGCCCGTATCCTTTTCGAGAACTGGGATCGGGGTCAATTCGGCGACATTGGTTACCTTCCCATGAACGTCGCGCCGGATGTGTGGCGGGCGATACTCAGATTGCTGATGCATGAGGAACTGTATCTGCCCTGCTTCCTCGCCAACGCCGTGTCCAAACCCATCCCCCATGCAATCGGGCCTGCGCCCACCCCTGCATCGCCCCGCGCCGACAGTCCGAAACTGCAAAGCCTGTACGCCAAACTGACGCGCCGGGAAAAGCAGGTTCTGCGTCTTGTCTCTCAGGGCGAAAGCAACAAGGTCATTGCCTCGCGGCTGGGTATCACCGAGCACACGGTCAAGCTGCACATGCATAACGTGGTGGGCAAGATCGGGGTCAGCAATCGCACCGCCGCGGCCCATTTCTATTTCGAGGTCGCGCCAAACGACGCGCAGATTTCAATTGACTGATCCTTTCGAAGCCCGGTTCGACCGCCTGATCCTTCTGGTCGGCAAGTTGAACTATATGTGGACCAACACCGAAAGCCTGCTGATCCACCTGATTGCCGGCCTGAGCGGGACGTCCAAAGATGTCGCCGTAATCATTTTCCTGACTCTGAACACGACCAGAGCCAGGATTGATCTTGTTGAACGTCTGGCCAAAATGGATGGCCGCCCGGCCGAGATACGGGATCCGATCCTGAAGCACACGCACCGCCTTAGCAAACTGTCCGGCATCCGGAACAAATTCAATCACTGCATCTACTCGTTCGACAAAGAAAGCGGGAACCCAAAGACCATCCTGATGCGCATCTCGGACCGCAAAACCGACATCAAACTTGGCCGGGAAGACACGGTAGACGACGACGCGATACACGAGATCGAGGCCGTGGTCGAACAACTGTCAGCCGCAAACCGAGACATCTGGCGCCTGATTACTGAATTGGGGTATCCGGTCTAGTTGCAACCTTGAGGCACGACGCCGCGTGGCCGAGGCGCTGGAATCCAAATCCAACTCTGCGAAAAAACTTGGTACCCGCGGCCGGACTCGAACCGGCACGGCGTTTCCGCCTGGAGATTTTAAGTCTCCTGTGTCTACCATTCCACCACGCGGGCAAAGCGCCTTGACCCGCCGTCGGGCCTGAGAAATCACTAATGCGACAAAGTCATGAATACAATGTGTTTCAGACTGAGGAAGGCGGTTAATTTGGGTTGCCGCGCCCACCGGTTTGCTCACCCCACCTGGCCGCCCATCGTTCATCCAATCGGAGCGCCTTAGTAGCCCCATTCCACGCGTGCGCACGCGCGAGGCGTCAAACAAAAAACGCCTTGCTGATCACTGCAGCAAAGGAATCTGGACTCGGGATCGCACGTACTTTTGCTGTGGTCAAACTTTGGTGGTTCTGTCGTTCCGAACAACCACCCGAAACCAAGGTGATACTCCCCAAAACCGCATCCACCGCACAAAACACGAGGCATCGCCCCCAAAACGAGCAGGACACAGAATTGATAAATTGATTCGAACTGGCTCAAATTTATCGAGAGTATTGTTTCCTGAGTTTCATTGACCTCTCGTGGCGACAACAGGGGAAGGAAGGGTTTTTACCTGAACACTCCAGATTCTTTATTAACCCCTTAAAATAAAATATCTTTTTACTGTCAATTCGCGCTACAGGACCGTATGTCAGGCGTTTCCGTTGACACGCGTTTCAGGCTCCAAATGCAAGTCTGAACTGTCAAACCTGGAATATTTGGCACCTGATCCGAGGCCCAGACACTTGTAACCGACAGGCTGAACGGTGTGGTGGTGGTTGATGCAGGAAAAAAGCGGGCCAGCTCTTTCGAAGGGAAAGTGCCGCCACAAGCTTCGAAATACCCGCTGATCAGATCGCCGGTGGTGTTTGTCATTATTGAGCCGACGTACAAGGAATACTCAGCACCAAGTTCTTGTTTGTCGGTATAGCGCAGGTCGATGAAAATGCGTTCGCCGTCCTGAACTATCGCTGCCCGCATAGGGTCCGACCAGCTTGATGGAACGCCAGCTGTGGTACTGTCGCAGGCATATCGTCCTTCGTACTGGCCGGTTAACGAGAAGCTCTCGGAATAGACTGCTGAAGCACCCTGTCCAAGCAATGAAGTTGCCAAGAGAATGCATGCAAAAATTTGTTTCACGTTCATAATCGGCCTCCCCAACCCGTTCGCATTTGGATGGCATTGTCACAAATCATCTGAGCGTCGTTCAGTTACGTCTCGGAAATGATGTCGCCACAAGTCTATGCCCAGACCACCGCTGCGGTCCAGCGAAGACCCGACACCTGAATCGGCGTCAATTGTTGGCTGCAAGCCTGTTTCAATAACTCCTCTTAGATTACAGCCTTTGGTCTACCCGTAGCTACGGTTTCGCCAAGGCCAGCTTGTTAGCGTCGAGTTTATCGCCTTCCGTTTCATCAAAAAAACAGTTGGTACCATTCTTCTCCAAAAGCATCGTCGCGCCTGGATTTCGGAACACAGTTAACATCGAGGTGCTCCTTGAAGACTTCGATAGCACCTGTCCGCAAGTCACAGAACAAAACCTGCAAGACCGTTATCGAACCATGCAATCTGTTATCGGAACCGGTTTGCCATAATTCTCTCCCGATCCGATCAAAACGCCAGCGTCGCCAGGTATTGCACAGTTCGACATGCAGCGCGGCGCGAACACGTCTGGGCGGGCATCGCAAATGAAGCCATCTATGTTCGGCATTGTCACTTGCAACATGCTGTCGCGATCCAGGGTTGCGCCGGCGGGTAGGATGTCGTTCAGGACCAGGATGTACGCAGTAATCGCGTAGACTTCATTGTCGCTGAGGGAATGGGCCGTCGCAAAAGGCATTGCACGGCGGACGTAATCAAAGAAGGTTGTAGCATACGGCCAGTAGCTGCCCACAGTTTGCGCGGGCTGTTGTTCGGTATCGGTCAAAGGCGGTTCCGAACCGACGAGGGTGGGAAACGCACCGCGATCCAGCAGAACCTTCACGCCAACGCCTTTTTCGCCATGACAGGCGGAACACTTTTCCCTGTATATCTGGCCGCCCTCTTCGGCATTGCCCGTTCCATCGGGAAGCCCGGTGCCATCGGGGAAAACGCTAAGGGACCAAACCTCCAGATCTGCCTCGGAGATTGTCTGGCCAAGACACAAGGGGCGATCACTGCAATCGGCGGTCTGCGCAACAGCCGGCGCAGAGGCTGTTGACAGCAGAGCGGCAAAGAAAATCAGGCTAACCCGTCGCATTATACACCTCACCATTGCTTTCGACCCGCCACGTTTGGATGCCGTTGTTGTGGTAGGACGAAAACTTGCCGCGTGCTTCGACAAGTTGCTGAACGAAGGGTTGCGTATAGCCGGTTTCGTCCGTGGCTCGGCTCATTAAAAGTGTCTCGCTGCCGTCCCATCTCCAGGGCAGGGTGAATTCGGTCAGGCATTTCGACATCACCGGCTCTGACAGCTGCGCTTGGGTCCAGTTTCGCCCACCATCCAGTGACACATCCACGTGCGAAATCTTCCCGCGTCCAGACCAAGCGATGCCCCGGATCTGGTAGAACCCTTTTTCCGGCAGGGACTGGCCGCCTGATGGGAAGGTGATGATCGATTTGGCCTCCATCACCAGCGAAGATATCCGCGCCCTGCCGGATTTCAGCAGATCGGTGTATTGACCGGTTTCAAATGTCGCAAACAGGGGTTGGTCAGTCACCTCTATCCGCTGCACCCATTTGATGTTCAGATTGCCTTCGCAACCCGGAACCAGCAACCGAACCGGATACCCCTGTTCGGGGCGCAGCATTTCTCCATTTTGCGCAAAAGCCAGGATGCAATCGTCCAAAGCCCGTGCCATCGGAAGGCTGCGTGCCAATGCTCCGGAATCCGCGCCTTCGACGATCAGCCACTTGGCCGTTTCAGTATCAGCCCCGGCATCTCGCAAAAGGTCGGACAGCCGCACGCCGGTCCATTCTGCGCAGCTGAGGAGGCCGTGAATGTCCTGCGCGGTTAGATATGGAGACGTTTCCTGCCCGCCATAGGTTGCTTTGCCCCAAGTCAGATCGCTGTTGCCGGAACACTCAAGAAACCTGAACGCGGTGACAGTGGGAAAGCGGCGCAGATCCTCCATGCTGAGTTCAAGGTTGCGATCGACAAGCCCGTGAATGACCACTTTGTGCTTTGCCGGATCCATGTCGGCATACCCGCCGTGGGATCGTTCATAAAACAACCCGTTGGGGGTGACGATCCCGCGCAGATCCTGTAGCGGCGTGCCGGTCCAGGAGGATTCGTTCATCGGCGGGACATACCCCTTTGGTGCATGCTGGGATGGGGTCGGGCGACGGATCACTTTGTGTTCATAGGATGA
This sequence comes from Ruegeria sp. AK4, assembly GCF_056541025.1. Classification (NCBI taxonomy): domain Bacteria; kingdom Pseudomonadati; phylum Pseudomonadota; class Alphaproteobacteria; order Rhodobacterales; family Roseobacteraceae; genus Ruegeria; species Ruegeria sp. AK4. The sequence goes on along the minus strand of NZ_JBQFXS010000006.1, from coordinate 5,440 downwards.
CGGGTGGCCATAGGGATTTGTTCCGACCGGATCGCCCAATTCGGTTGCCCAGGGGCGTTGTAGGGGGCCGGCCGCCGCGCCCTCAGCCCCGAGCCCGGCAACCAAACCAGCCGCCGTGCCAGTGGCAATGCCGGCACCGCCCGTCAACACGCTGCGCCGCGTAAGGTCGGTACCGCGCTTGCCCTGCTTGTCTTCATCATCACTCATGTCAAAATCCACTTTTCCCGTTCTGAGCCGCCGCGACCTAATTCAGTATTGCCTCAATATCGGCTTCGGTAAATTTGGGCAGGTCTGGTGTTTCAGCCGCAAAGGCGTATCGCAGGAAATTAGCCAACTCCACGATCTGCGTCGGTGTCATACGGTCCTTGAAGGCAGGCATCGGGCTGGAATTGGGTACGGATCTGGGTTCGGGAAAGCCATTAACGATTGCATAGAGCATGTTGCGGCCCCCAACCTGCGCCAGCGTAGAGTTGCCCGCCAGTGGCGGCGCCCCATCTTTCACACCCTTGCCGCGCGGGCCATGGCACATCGAACAATTGTTCAAATACAATGCCCGCCCCTCGGGAAATGAAGCTGCGGTCTCGGCATCCGCAGCGGCCAAAGCGACGTTGTCGTTAACCCTTGGGGCTGATGGCAGATCCAGAAGATAGGTTGCCATGGCGATCCGATCTTCATCGGTCAACTGCGACAATGAATTCTTAACCACCAGATACATTTCCTTGAATGCAGTTCCTTTGGGTCCTTTGCCCGTTTTGAAGAATTCGGTCAGATATTCCGCGGTCCAGCCGCGCTGTTTCAGAGCCTCGGGCCGAATATCGGGGGCTTCATAATCTGCAAGCGGTGCCCCGGCCAGCGCCCGTCTACGCTCAGCGGCACCAAAGGTGTTATGCGGCGTGTGGCAGGCACCGCAATGGCCCAGACCTTCGACCAGATAGGCACCCCGGTTCCAGACCGCGTCCCGGGACGCGTCGGGTTCATATGTTCCCCGCTTCGCAAAGAGCACATTCCAAAAAAGTACAAGCTGTCGAATATTGAAGGGAAAGCGCAGTTCGTTTTTCGGAACGCTTTTGTCGACCGGCGTCAGGGTCATCAGATACGCAAGCATCGCATCGGAATCTTGGCGCGTCACCAGGTGGTACGATGGATAGGGCATTGCAGGATAGAGGGGCTGAAAGGTCTTGTACGAGCCAAAAGCGAGGACTTGGTAGAACTCGGCCGAGCTCATGCCTTTGATGCCTTCTTCCGACGGGGTGATGTTCGCGGAGTAAATTCCGCCGAACGGGGTATCAATCCTGAGCCCGCCTGCGAACGCTGCTCCGCCTTCGGGGGTATGACAAGACGTGCAGTCGCCTGCTGCGGTCAGATATTTCCCTCGCGCGATGGTTTCGGCATCCGTCGCAATCGGCTGGTTCTCGACACTGGGTACGGCCCACAGCCAGAAGAAAAGAATGGTCAATACCACTGCGCAGATGACAATTCCAAGAATAACTTTGAACAAATGCGCCATAGGTGCTTCCCGACCAATCAATTCGATCTCGAGGGTATTGGGACAATGCTAAAGCATTACCACATCTACACATATCTGTCTTGGGGCGTTGTTTCGCCAAACGTTGCCCGGTTGTCTATGTTTGGATTTGGACGTGTTTAGCGCTCAGTCAAATACGAAAAACGCGGATACAAGCGGCGAAACCATATCGAGGTTTTGTTTGGCAGGCTCAAAGTCTTCCTCGTAGCAACCGCTATATTCTAAATACGCATCCTGAAACTAGGCCGCAAAATACCTGAAGTGCTACCAACCCAAAACGGGTTGATAGACGATATGAACCATCAGAGTGCACAGGGCAATGCCGCACAAATTGAGCCAAAACCCCGCCCGCGCCATATCGGTGATTTTAAGATCAGGGTTCGAAAACACGATCGCATTTGGGGCGGTCGCTACTGGCATCATGAAAGACATATTGGCTGCAAGCGCGGCTGGCACTGCCAATAAAAGCGGGCTCCAACCGAACCCGACGGCAACGGCGGAAACCACCGGAAGTATCGTTGCGGCCGAGGCTGGGTTTGACATGATCTCGGTCAGAAAGACCATCATCGCAACGACCAGAAACACCATGGCGAAAACCGTGATGTCTATTGCTGACACCTGTTCTCCGATCCAATCCGCCAGCCCGGTGATTTGAAACGCCAAAGCCACCGCCAGCCCGCCTCCGATCAGGATCAATACGTTCCACGGCAATTTCACAGCGGTTTCCCAATCCAGCGCGAATTTCGTCATATCTGCATTTACCGGGGTCGCGAAAAGCAACAAAGCTGCGATCAATGCGACGCCGGTATCCGTGATTGGCAACCCGGTGAAATGCGTAATCTGGTCCCCGAAAATCCAGCCGGTTGCGGCCAGACCAAAGACCGCTGCAACGGTCTTTTCCGCACGGCCCATGGGCGGAAGCCGTTCCCGTTCAATGCGCACCGCGTCGGCAAGGTCGTTATCCACCAGGCCCTCACACCGAAACAAGACAAAGCACAACAAGGCCCAGGCAATAAACAACATGACCATTGTCACCGGTAGACCGATCATCAGCCAGTCAACGAACTCGACCGTAATGCCGTATTCACCGGACATGATTGTCGCCAGCAAAGCATTGACGGGCGATCCGATTAAAGTGGCCATTCCGCCAATCGATGCGCTGTAGGCCACCGCAAGCATCAGGCCAACGGAAAATCGGCGCAGTTCATCCGAGCCTGCAACTTTGCTTTTGATGAAATCGATGACGGACAGTGCAACGGCATACATCATGATTGTTGCCGCCGTATTCGTGATCCACATCGAAAGAAATGCGGTGGCAATCATGAAGCCCAGGGTCAGATTGCGTGGCCCCGTACCGGCCCTTGAAACAATTGCCAGCGCGATCCGCCTGTGAAGGCCGACAGCTTCAATCGCCATGGCAAGCATGAACCCACCCAAAAACAGGAATATGAGGGGATGGCCATAGGCCTGCGTGACCGTAGTAATCTCGGCAACTCCGGCGAGCGGCATGACGACAACCGGCAGTAATGCCGTTGCGGCCAGAGGTATGGCCTCACTGAGCCACCATGCAACCATCCACGCCAACAAGGCCAGCAACGTCCAGCCCGCATCGGACATTCCGGGCGGTGGATCAAGCGACTGAACAAGGAAAAACAGTATCGGGCCCGACAGAAGCGACAAGATTACGCGCCAACGGGAACGGACTGACTGGACCTGAAGCTCCTGCATGATACCAACCTTCGGTGTGGCAATCCCGGCGATATGTCTACGCAGCACTCATGGCCGCGGCTAGTGTCAGACTAGGGCAAACATCTGGCTAATGTCATCTGCAGGGTTTTTTAAGGTGTTGCGGGCGATAAACCAAACGGTTTGAGCAGCCTAAATTTACGCGTTTTCCGAATTGGTAATGGCCATGCAAGGCCAGACGGGCGGGTGATTGATAGCCGGTGGCTGATTGACCTGCGGACGTTCAGAGCGGCGCTGATCCGGCACAGGACGACGGGTGCACATCTTATGATGGGCGACAAGCGCAACGCCGATGGCACGTGCTTCAAGTGGTTTGATATTCGGTCGTTCCCGAAGAAGCCGGCGTTGGTGGTGGCGCGAGGGTGAAGGTCAGGCTAGCGCTTGAACTGCTCCAGCGTTGTTTTCACGTTACTAGTGTGCTCAAACCCTTAGATTAGAGTAAAATCAATAGAGTGCAGCCTATCGAAAATGATCCATTTCAGGACGCGATTGTTCGCTTTGTCGACGACGCCAGGAAAAAGGCCGACACCGGCAGCAAACTTGGAGCGCGGCGTATCACGCCGCCTTTGGCGTTGCCGGGGCGCTCGGAATAATTGTCGCAACGCTTTCCCAGAGCACCTTTCCAAATGGCTGGGCGACACACAAAGACACGGTTATCACGGTTCTGTCAGTTTGTGCCGCACTTTTGACCTTCGTAGGTGGCTTTGGTGGATTTGAGCGCAAGTGGCGTTCAAACCGGATTTATCGAACCGAGTTGGACCTAATTCGCATAGACTTGGCAAATCCGAACAAGGATATTGATCAAATCCGTGAGGCTGTACGAGAATCGTCAATTCGCCACAATCAAGTGGTCGTTTCATCGGAAGAGTAGCTTTTCCGCATATTGCAACTCGTGCCAGTAACAGCTCTTAGACGGCCCAAAATCAGCGCGCTTGTCCCCAAGCCCTAGAACGGGTCGGACCCACTTAGCGTCAAACGCAATACAAGTCTGAGAATTGAAGTGGCGCCCCCACACGGAACCACTAGCATTTTCCCAGTTTTTCCGAGAAATTCCATCCAGAGAATTATTCGTGCAAAATCAATTCGCTGATCACTCACTGAAATTCTTTCTTGTTCCACAATGATCCTTTTTATACCAAATATAGTGATGGGGCTGAAAGTGGGGCCAGACGATGCGGGAATTGAACAAGCTTAGCGCGGCACAGATCAAAACCGCCCCTGCGGGTATGCCTGTCGAAGGGGGCAACCCTTGGTACTCGGACAGCTACACAGGCGCAGATAGCCTGGAAGAGGCGGAGACGCTTGTGCAGGGCTGGGCACGGCAGTTGGCTAAGTGCTATGAGATCAGGCCGTGGTGAGGTCAGTATTCGGGCTGTCCGCGCCATTCCGGCTGAGAACAATTTAACCCGTTGATAACACGCGCCTATGATGGCCCCAATGGCCCCGGTTGATGGAGGGAGAAACGACGTGGGGTGGGGTTATGCTTCTGCGCGGCGGGCGCTGTGATAGGCCGATTTGAGTCCAGTCAATACATGCGTAAGCAAACGCTAATCATCCAGATCGCATGAACAACGCGATGCATCCCGAAACGCTCGTGTTTAGTCGGGCTCGCCATCATTTTGTTCCCTTGCTTGCATCTGTTACAATGCCGCACAGTGCATTTTCACTTACGAGAGGTTTCATATGGAACTGTTTCTCGAACTATTACAGAGCTTCGAAATTCTTATCGAAACCAGCTTGGGCGCAGTGGGTTTAGCGATCGGTTGGATGCAATTGCGTGACGGTCGCGACAAAAAATTCCGAGAGTTAGATAGCGAAAACGACCAGCTTCGCATTGAAAACCGCCGGATGCGCGAGAAAATTCACCGCTTGGAGGTCCGTCGTGACTTAGTCATTGAAGTCCCTAGGGAGCGTGAGCATGCAGACCACTAGCCGAAAGATGACTGCGCTATTGCTGCTGATCGTGTCGACGCTGCTGTTCATAAACGGGCTGAGTGACCTGATCGAACTGCTGCTTAGACACTTCCAAACACCTGACCTTCCCCTTCGCGATTAACGAGACGGAGACACCTGCTGCCTGTCTGACGTCAGCGCCAATGGGACAGTTTAGGTCGATTTGATAAGAGAGGGTTTCTGGCTCATCGTAACCGCCAAGGAGTGGAGATGAGA
>NZ_JBQFXS010000005.1:0-326462 GCF_056541025.1 Ruegeria sp. AK4 | reverse complement strand
CCGGGGGCAGTCGCAGCCGATTCCCCGCTATTCTCTGCGGGAAAGATTGGGCGATGTCTTGGGTACCAAGCACCGAATGCTGCATCGTAAATTTGCCACACTGGGAGTTTTGTATCTGTCTGACTGGCGTAGCCAGAGAAAAACTCAATTCCTCTGCCCTTTGAAGAGACTTAAGCGCTTGGCCGCTTGAGGCTGAACAGCTCTGTCACGCGCGCATAGTCCTGATAGCCCAAACGTGCCAAGGGTTGGAACTTGGTAACATCGAAGATGCCATTGATCAGATATTTCTCGTTGAGGTGAATGCCTGTGACTTCACCAAAGACTACGATATTGGAGCTGCCAGGCAGGTCTACAACCTTGGTCAGTTTACACTCCATACTCGCAGGGGCGTGGGCCACACGTGAACAAGGGATCGTTTCGCATTCAGTGCGTTCGAGCCCGGCGAGTTCAAATTCATCGACATCGCGGCTCGCCGACAAAGAGGTCTTGTTCATCGCGTCGCGCATTTCGTGCCCGACTACGTTGACACAGAATACCCCTGTATCGATCACGTTGCCGGTAGAGTCTTTACCGCGTTGGCGGTCCTCTTTGCTGGACGTTGATGCAAACATGACCTGCGGAGGGGAGTAAGAGACACCATTGAAGAACGAATACGGTGCGAGGTTCTCCGATCCATCTGCGCCGCGGGTGGAAATCCAGCCAATCGGTCTTGGTGTGATGAGCGCGTTGAAGGGATTGTGCGGCAGACCGTGGCCGTTTTGCGGTTCGTAAAACATGGGTCGACCCTTGGGGAGCGGAAGCCTCGCCTTTAAGAGGCTCCCGGTGTTTAGACTGCTAAGGCAACGACGTCAGGGTTCATGCTGTAGGTGCCGATATGGGAGACATTTGCCAGGACATGACCTTTCATGGCCGCCAGCGCGTCTGCCCCGGTAAAGGATCCGTGTAGATCCAGCTGGTCAATGTCCAATGCATAGACAGTAAAGTGGTAGTGATGGATGATGCTGTCGTTCCAAGGTGGGCACGGGCCGTCATAACCGCCGTAGTTCCCGCCCATTTCATCATCGCCAGCAAACCAGTCTGTGTAGCTGTTGATCCCGGTACGGCCGTAGGAACGCTGGCCCGCGGTTTTGCCTTTGGCCGTGACCCCAAGACTGTCTGCGCCCTCTGAAATCTCGGATACATTCGCTGGAATGTTCACAACAACCCAGTGGTAAAAATCAACACGTGGCAGATCGGCTGGAACCGTTCTACCCTCTTGATTAACATCGTCTCCGGATGATGGAACATCTGGGTCATGGCAAATGATGGCGAAGGACTTTGTACCTTCAGGTGCGTCGCTCCACGCGATCGAAGGGTTCACGTTATTCGACAATGCGAAGCGACCTTTGGTCGGAATTCTTCCAAAGGCGAACTTAGCGGGTATCGGTGAGCCATTGGCAAAGCTGTTGATTGTAATTTTCATGGGTGTTCTCCGTGAGGAAACGTCACGCCCCGGTGCCAACCCGAGGCGCAAGTGATTAACGATTGTAGACGGCTGTGATGGTGGAAGAGGCCAGGCTGTTGGCGTTCACCATGAACCCGGCCAGTGCATTGCTGACGGAGTTGTCCAACTCCAGAGTGGTGCCGAGAGCATGAACCGTGAAGTTGTAGCGGTGCACCTCACCCGGCGGTGGGCATGCGCCGCCGAAGCCTTCCGCGCCATAGTCGTTGGTCAGTTCCACTACACCTGTCGGGACCGCCGCGCCGCTGGGCAATTCACTTACTTCTGCCGGGATGTTGAAAGCGAACCAGTGCCACCAGCCAGAACCAGTTGGCGCATCTGGGTCGTAGACAGTGACCGCGTAGCTTTCGGTACCCTCGGGTGCACCAGACCAAGCCAACGTCGGAGCAATGTTGCCGCCTTCACAGCCAAAGCCTTGAAAAACCTGGGCTGCGTCAAGCTGGGTGCCTTCTGCAATATGGGGGCTGGTCAGCTTGAAGTTATCCGCCACAACGGGGGAAGCGAAGCCGCTTACTACCAGCATGGGCGCAAGAAGAGATGTGCGTAGCATTGTTCAGTTCCTTTCCTGAACTTTCGTGTTGTCGATGGAGCTAACTTAGACACGACGCACAAGTGCCGCCTCTGACAGCCACGCAAATAATGTCGAAATTCGATCAACCTTTCGCGGAGCGGATGTCTTTTGGCCTAATCCCGAACCTATTTTGGAAAGCGTCCGAAAAATGAGATGGCGTTTTAAAACCGCAATCCATTGCGATTGCGGAGATTTGGCTGTCTGTGGTTTGCAGCAAACTCAACCCTCGTTCCAATCGCGTGTGCAATAGAATCTTTGCAAACCCCTGACCTGTTTTTGACAGCCATCGTCGCATGGTAGCTTCGCTCATCGCGAAATGGTCAGCGACGTCCCCGGCCATCCAAGGATGGCTGAGGTCCGTTTCGATCAAGCGGCGGACTTGACTGATTGGATCGTCTTCAACTTGCGTTGGCAGATTGAATCCCTGTGCGCGAAGCCAGAGTAAAGGCTCTAATAGTCGATGCTTTTTTATCATTTCCGAAAGCGAGGCGTTGTTCAGCGTATCTGTGATCAAGCTAAGGATATCAGATGGGTTGTGCTCTGAAGCTCTAACAATTTGGACGCCCCTTTCAGCCTGCGTTTTGGGCACATCAGAGAAAACGCCATCCACCAAATCGTGAGAAAAGCAGACTCCCAAAGCGCGGTAGGTTTCATTCATGACCGGCCGGTTTTCCATGGTGACCATGGCGCCCGGTGGAAAGATCATCAAATCCCCTTCTTCGCCAAGCATTTCGCCTTGGGTCGGATGCAGAACGTATTTGCTGCCGCGTTGAATAAAGAACAGGAAAGTCAGCCGAAAATAGAGTTCCGTAAACGTTGCTGTTGTCGCTTGAGTAATCGGATAGATGGATACCTGATGCGACACTTCCAAAGCTTCAGTTTTCGGTTCACGGTTCACGATTTGGTCTCGCTTGGAAATACGCTGCCCCACGGGAGAGCAGCGCAGAAAATAATCAGGCCACTTCTTGCAAGGACGCTGTCATGCCGTTTGACAGCAGTGCACCGCCGCCCGGTGCAACCTCAGTCAAATCCAGACGACGTAATATTTGGCGCGTCGTTGCAACGGCGGCTGACAGAGTTGGAAGTCCGGACGCACGTTCAATCATTTCGACTGATGGGAGCGACGGCATTTGGACACAGGCAGATGCAACAATGGCATCGACACCGCGCGTATCAAGCTTGCGCCAAAGCTCGGCAGGAGCTGTTGGGTCTTGTGACGCGACTTTGAGGTTGTCCGGAATTTCCAGTGCAAGGAAGTCCTGCACTTCGATACCCTCGTTCTCGATATAATCCACAACCATTTTCGTGAGCGGCTTCATATACGGGCAGATGATCGAGACCTTTTTGATCCCGAGATCCTTCATTCCATCGATGAGCGCGCCCGCAGAGTTCAGGACAGGAGTTGGGCATCCATTGTCGACCGTCGCTTGATTGAGTTTGACTTCAGATTTTCGGTGATAGCCCAACCCCATGGACATAATCGCAACCAGACACGCATAGGCCTGCACTTCGACTGCCGCGTCGGACAACTCGACCGCGCAACGCTGGCTGTCGGCGTCCATAGCTTCAAGCTCTTCCTTCACCACACTTTTCATCCGCATGCGGGACGAATGAAACGCGAAACGATCGGGCAGGATCGTCTCCCGCGCTTTCAAAAGTGCGGGAATTTCCGTTTCCATGGTGACGTTGGAGCTGGGAACAATCAGGCCAACGCGGCGGTACTTTGTAGCAAAAGACATGGTCTTTCCTTTCAGGAGATAGGGTTAGAGCGCGGGGCCCATGACGACTTCGGGCAACCAGGTTGCGATGCCCGGGAAGACACAAAGCAAGATGATGGCGATCAACATGCAGGCAACGAAAGGGAGGGAACCGGTCAGGATGGTCTTCAACGAAATATCGGGGGCGATACCGTTGATGACATAAAGATTCAGGCCAACGGGTGGAGAGATCAGCCCGATTTCCATGTTGATCGTCAGGATCACGGCAAACCAGATCGGATCAAAGCCGGCGGTTGTAATGATTGGCAACAAGATCGGAGCCGCCATCAGGATCACCGCGACCGGAGGAAGGAAGAAGCCCGCAATGATTAGGAAGATGTTCACAGCGATCATCAAAACCCAAGGGTTCACGTCCAGCGTCCCGATCCAGGTCGCAATGCTTTGCGTGATGAAAAGGCTCGACAGCATGTAAGAGAACACGCCGGCGGCTGCGATGATGAACAGGATCATCACGCTTTCCTTGGTGCTGTCCTGCAAGATCATCCAGATTTTGCGGATATCCCAAAGCTTGTAGATGACGATGGCCACGACAAGACACAGGATTGCGCCGACTGCCGCCGTTTCTGACGGCGTGGCAACGCCACCGTACATGGTATAAAGTACGCCGATGATGATGGCGACGAACGGCACAACACGCGGCAGAACTTCGAACTTTTGCCTCCAGGAATAACTGCGCGCGGTCAGCAGCGCGGTATCGCCGGATCGCCAGGTCGCGTAGAGCGACCAAATCATGAAGAGCCCCACCAAAAGCAGGCCGGGTAAGACACCTGCCAGAAACAGACGGCCAATCGAGGTCTCTGTTGCGATCCCGTAGACGATCATCGTGACCGAAGGCGGGATCAGGATACCCAGCGTGCCGCCCGCCGCGATAGAACCCGTCGCGATCCCTTCCGGGTAGCCGCGTTTGCGCATTTCTGGAATGCCCATTTTGCCGATCGCAGCGCAGGTTGCGGGGCTCGATCCAGACATTGCAGCGAACAATGCGCAGGCGCCCAGGTTCGAGACCACCAGCCCGCCGGGGATACGCGTGAGCCATCTTTCGAGTGCTTCGTAAAGGTCTGCGCCCGCTCGTGTGGATGCAATAGATGCCCCCATGATGATGAACATCGGGATCGAGAGAAGCGCAAAGCTGTCGAGCTTTCCAAAGAAGATTTCCGGCATCAGCTCTAACGACCGAATGCCGTCAAAGACCAACAAGAAGCCTGCGGAGACGATCATCAAGCCTACGGCAACGGACACGCCAGAGAACAGAACAAGGATTGTGCAAACGCCGACAAGAGCGCCAAGGATGAGGGGGTCCATCGTTATGCCTCCAACCCAAACGGGGTTTCAGATTTTGTGAGGAGTGCGACGAGATCAGCGACGAGTTGCAAAAGCAACAAACCGAAGCCGACAGGTAGCGACAGATACGGTATCCACAACGGAACGGCTGTGACCGTATCAGATGTCCAACCACGCTTGTAGGCAAAGTGCCAATACTCGTAGCCGTAGAACAGCAGCAGAACCGTGATGATAATGGACAAGCCGAGGGTCAGAACTGCAAGGCCAAACCGAGCGCGACCCCGCAATGCCAAGGGGATCAAATCAACGTTGACGTGCCCTCGCTGATATTGAACGAAGGGCAACCCGACCAATGTTGCGGCGATGACGAGGTAGACGACGATCTCTGTTTGCCACACAGTCGATCCATTCAGGACAAATCGAACAAAGATCATCTGACAAGTCAGAACGACTGCTGTCAGGATCATTAATGCAGAGCACCAACCGGCGGCGCTTGAAATTTTGTGGATGGATCGAACAATTTGGTTGTCACTTGTCGTTCGAACAATTGCTGCTGGGGCGTGTCCGGACATGGCAGGCGTCCTTTGCTTTCGTGAAAAGGTTGTCCGAGGCGCATTGGCCCCGGACGCAACAGGGCTATTCGACGGCCAAAGCGAGATCCAAAAGCTCCTGACCGCCGGGAACTTCGGCGACAAAAGTGGCATATGACGTCTCTTGCGCCAGCGTTTGCCAATCTTGGAAGTCTTCAGCGGTCATTTCAGCGATCTCCACGCCGGCTGCGCTGAAGACCTCAACCGATTTCGCGTCCTGAAGTTTCGCCTGTTCGAGGTAATGCGCCTCGGCTTTCTCCGCTGCGGCGAGGAGTGCGGCCTGCTGCTCATCCGACAAGCTTTCAAACGTGGACTTGTTCATCAAAAGCGGCTGATACAGGAACCACAGCGCAATGTCGGAGGCCGGCGTATAACACGCGACCTGTTCGAAAATCCGGTAGGACACAAACGAGGAAGATGATGTGTTTGCTGCATCCAAAACACCCGTCTGCATGGCCGAATAGATTTCTGACGACGCCATCGACGTAATCGATGCACCTGCCCCTACCAACATTTGCTCAAAAGACTTTCCAGCGGCGCGGGTTTGTAGTCCTTCGACATCGGATGGATTGGTGATGCATTTGTCCTTGCCGACAAAGCCGCCTGCCAAATAACCGTGCACAAGAACCATCACGTCATCTTCAGCCATCTTTTCTTCGAGTGCCTCCATGAAGGGAGACTGGCTCAAACGCGCGGCATGATCGTGGTTCTTTACGAGACCCGGCATCAAAGTGAGGTTGAATGACGGTTGTTGCCCACCTGCATAGGACAGCGGGAAAACCGTCATATCAAGCTGGCCCCGTGACAGTGGCCGATACTGTTCACGCGGCTTAAAGAGCGACTTGGACGGGAAGATCTTGATCTCAAGATCCACATCCGCGGCGGCGACTTCATCAGCAACGATTTGAGCGACCTCATGCCTGACATCTGCGGTCGACCATTGGTGAGAGAGGCGCAGCTCTTCCGCCTGTGCGCTGCCCGCAAAAAGCGCCAAGCCCAATGCAGTTGATCGTGCAAAATTTTTCATTGTGATTCCTCCTTGTGGATTATTACATGACTTATATGTATACATATAGCAACTAAAAAAATCCTGTTGATGCTTTTTTGTATGGAATTGGAATCCGCTGCACTGTATGAAAATGTTGGAAAGGAGCAGCCATGCCGCGCGCATCAGATATTCTTATCGAGCAGATAAAAAACGAGATTTTCAGTGGGTTACTGAAGCCTGGCGATCAGTTGGAAGAGGCTGAACTGTCCAAAAGATTTGGCGTCAGCCGCACTCCAATACGCGAAGCGATAAGGTCAATGGTGGATGGCGGGTTTCTCGAAACGAGGCCTCGCAAAGGTGCCATAGTACGCGTTTTGTCTGCGAAAGAGTTGAACGACTTATTCGAAGTCGCGGCGGAACTTGAAGGGATGGCGGCGCGTTTAGCCAGCGAGTCTTTGACGCTTTCACACAAAAAGTCGATCCAAGAAGGCTTGCAACAATGCAAGGACGCAGCCGCGAAAGAAGACCCAACTGCCTACGCCGCTGCAAACCTCGTATTTCACGCAGCCATTCACCGAGCAGCCGGAAACGAATGGCTCAGTGATCAACTGGAGCGACTTCAAGCTCGCATCAACGTCTACCGGCTGTTGCCATATGAAGTTGTCGGTCGACTGGAAAAATCGGTCGAAGAGCATGAGCAGATTGCCGACGCGATCTTCAACAAGGATGGAGCAACTGCGAACACTTTGATGCGCGATCACATCATGCTGCAAGGCGCACGATTACCAAGTTTGCTGAAAGCCCTGGAGTAATGCACTTCAGATACCATTCGAGTTTGGACTTGTCGCGATCATTGGAGACGACGCTCCATCTTTCATACCCAACTTCGCTTGATCATAGGAAGCGGCCCACAAGAGACGTTCGACACCCAGCTGGCTTTCTGCGGTCGCAGCCTGCTTTGCTGACATTCGCTGCAAATGCAAAATCTCGACATCTGCGAATTCACAGGATGCGGGACAAACCTGCCATTGGATTGAAAGTTGCTGCGGTGTCGATCCTTGGAGCTATGGGCTCCCTCCGGACCTTCGTCGCCGGACTTTTAGGTGGACGTAGCGCGAGGCTTTTCGGCTGTGTATCAAATGTCCGGCTTTGTAGCTCGGTGATAAACTAATGTCTCAATCGCTTTCACCATCTTTGTGGCAGACGACCTCAAGCTTGATGCCGTGTGGGTCGAGCCAATAGGCCGCATAGTGCGTCCCGTATTGAGGAAACTCTTGGGGTGCGTTCAGAATATGTGACTTCCGCGAGAGTGCCCAATTGTACGCCTCACGCACGACCTCACGCGTTTCCACCGAAAAGGCTAAGTGCTGTAACCCCGTAGCATGGCGCGAATAGTGCCCATTGTCCCTCGCTTGGTAGAAGAACAGCTGCGTCCCGAGTTTTCCATCCGGTCCGTAGTTGAACTCCGGTTCGGTTTTGAACCACTCCTTGAAACCAAGGATCGGCATTAGATCGTCATAGTAGGCCTTCGCCGTCGCAAGATCCGGCACCGCGACACCGATATGATCTATGAACCCCGTTCTGGGCATGACTGCTCCACAGATTAATTAGTCTTGTGGCACTAACGTTGTGCCGTGATCAGCGAGCTGATTTTTTCTCTTGGATTCGACATCAAGGTTATATTGGGCGTTTCACAAGATGCAAATGTCGAAAGGCTGGCGCTTGTTCCCGACCGTGGTTGCGTGGCTGCCAGTGTGTTGCACTCTGTTTGCTATGCCAGTCTGTTGCTAACCTCGACCAAATTGTCATCGGGGTCGCGGAAGTAGACAGACATCAGCTTTCCGACGGCGCCCAGTTTCTCAGAAGGCCCTTCGACGATAGTGACGTCATGCGCGCGAAGCTTCTCGGTGATTTCTTCGATTGGCGTATCTGTCAATAGGCAGAAATTGCCGCTTCCCGGAACAGTTTTCTTCGCCAGATTTGGTGCTGTGCCCGCATCTTGGAGACTGATTTTGTTTGAACCGAAATGTAGGGACCATTTGCCGGGGCGTTCCTCTCGCGGGGACATACCTAGCAGGTGTTGATAGAACTCAAGCGTTGCGTCGACGTCGCGAACGCAGAGCACGATGTGATCGAAGCCGTAGATGTTCATGGACAAAGCATAACGGAAAACAAAGAAACATCCGAGACGCAAGACCATGGAGATGATGGAGCAATGTCAGCCCGCCAACCTAGACACCCCGTCGGATATCAGGGACACATCGTCGTCCGCGAAGCGGTTTGAGACTTGGTCAGCGGAAACCATAAGGGCCAGCAGCCGCGTGCACGGCGCAAACAGGCCGGGCACACGACTGCATCTGACAGACGCTCGTATCAGCTCAAAATACCTTGCCATGCAGGAACCATCCACGCAGGACCTTCGCTACATTTGTACAATCTGCATGCACGACGTTCACGCACGCAATTTGCGAAGATCGTCCGGCACCCTCACGCATACGGGGTTTTGTTGCATTTTTTGAGGTACGATGTTGCCATTGTAACAGGAGTTTGCGGCTCCACACCCAAGCACACCATTGTTGCACTGACAATCTTGTTGATCTTAATCGGCGATTGGGTTTCAACTTTCCGGCAACAGTTCGCCTAAACTGGCAGTTGTACTGGAAGACGCTGCAGTTGAGACCAGTTTCCTTTTGGGTAGTACTACAAGTTGCATCTTCGTTTCAGCGTCGATGTATCATTCGACAAAAGGACCGGTGGGAGCAAGATACCGAATGCTGACAGCAGTATTGATCGTTCTCGCTACTATTTCTTCGGTTTACGGCGTTTACTTCCTTGCCCGGCTGGTACTGGGCTCGAACCCAAACCAAGAAACGCGAGACCTTGCAGCCTCAATTTTGTTCCGAATTGCCGCTTTGCACAGCCTGGTTCTTGCCTTGGTCTTTGCCTCCGAAGTAGTTGACTACCATCAATTGTCATTCGAAAGCGCCGTCGAAACCAACGCTGTGTCTGATGCGTATTACGACGCGATCAGATATGGTGAGGAAGAAACGGGGGCGATTCAAGCTGCGCTTCGCAATTATTTGTCGATTGCTGCTAACTCGGAATGGGAGAGCCTGGGAAAAACAGGAGATTTACTTGATTCAGGATGGGAAGCCTGGGGCATCGCCTACGATGCGGCACTAGAGCTTGATCCCCAGACCGCACGCCATGAGTCCATCCGAGACAACTTACTCGATAACCTTAGTCTCGTCTCTGACAGCCGCGATCTCAGAGAATATCAAGCAAAATCGTCCTTGAGCTCTCTGTTTTGGATTGCCGCAATATCCGGCGTTCTGCTCTTATCCATCGGGTATTTCCCATTCCCGCCGATTAGAGAGAACCTCATCCTGTTGGGGGCTTTTGCGACATATACCGGGTTTGTTCTGTTTACCACTTACGCTATGTCTAATCCCTATCGTATGCCGGCGGCCCTGGACCCTGTCTTATTTCATGATTTGGCACAGGAGCTTGGCAATTGAGGCTCCACATCTCTTGGGCTATGCCTACTTCAAACCTACGATCATATTGCCGTTCGTATGCACTATCCGGAAAACCAGCACTTGATAAAGTCAGAAGCAAGTTAGGTGCTTCTCGAGTGCGAAAGAGTATGATTGCGACGCATTTCTTTCGGAAACTACTTCCTGTGTTTTTCACGGCAACTATTTTGGTTGCCGCCTGTTCGCGTCCTCCTAACGTGATTGGTGTCGCCGATCCTGAAAGAAGCCCTGAGATGGAAACGCAGGTCTCTCGTCACGATATGTTTATAGCCACAACACGTTCACCCTCGCCCGATACCGCTGAGCTTTTTTCGTCAGAAAGATCTGACAAGTTGGGATTGGCGGTTGTCACCGTGACGATCCCACCCAACCACCAGCCCGGTGAAATCACGCGCCCCCGGAGGCTCCCTCCGGACGCCAGCCGGGACTTTACGGTCGTTGATCCAATAGTGTTTCAGGATAGCTCGGGGTTTGTGGCAAAAATCAACAATGCACTCTCCGAAAGACCGCGAGAAAACAGAGACGTGTTGGTCTTTGTCCATGGCTACAACAATACACTGAGTGACGCGGTGCTACGCGTCGCACAATTCGTTGAAGATTCCGGATTTGAAGGCGTGCCGGTCTTGTTTTCCTGGGCATCAGCCGGTCAGGTTGCGAAATATGCCTATGACCTGAACAGCGTCCTTGCGGCTAGGCCGTTGTTGGAAGAGGCCTCCGGTCTGATCGTTCAAACAAATGCCTCCGGGTTCGATGTATTTGCACATTCCATGGGAACACTTTTGGTCACAGAAGTCATGGTCCAGTCGGACTTACAGGGATCGCTCGGCAGTTCAGGGCGTCTAAGGAACATCCTGTTTGCGGCGCCGGATATAGACGTGGACGTGTTCGCGTCTCAACTCAGCCAGATTACCAACAACCCTGGAAATCTTTATGTCCTCATTTCCGATGGCGACCCCGCATTGGGGCTCTCGCGCCAGGTTGCCGGGGGCATCGACCGCGTTGGAGATGCTGAGGTGGACGAACTGGCCGGACTTGGCATCACTGTTATTGATCTCAGCGACATCGATGATTCCAGGACCGGGTCGCATTCCAAGTTTGCGGGCTCACCCGAAGTGGTGCAACTCGTAGGACGCACATTGCAGCAGCATGGATATTCGGAAAAGCGGACCGACACCATTGTGCTGGATGCGTTGCAACTTATCCCGAACACGGTGGAAAACTTAAGCAACTAAGAGGCTCAAGCGACAGACAGCGCAGATTGGCAAGTCTGATTGGCACGGCGATGACCAAATGCGCCTCTGAGCAACACGCATTTTTGGAGGACTAACAGTGAAACGAGTACTGGCCCTGCTGCTCATAATCACGTCCGGGTGTGACGTTACTTCCGATGATCTGGCGCAGCCCGCCTATGTGATCGATGGTATCGCAGCAACTGTGCAACAAACCGGCGATGAAGCTGTTGTGACGCTTGATACAGAAAACCCCTCCGATTGGGACGGGCAACAGAAAATGGTGCAGCGGGCACTGGAGGCAGCAGGGGTTTTGACCGGGTGTTATGCATCACCAAAACCGGACCAGGAACTGGACGCTTATATCGCAGGAGCGCAGCCCGTTCGCATTGCCGTCGATCTCCAGTGTTTCTGAACGTTGTGGGCGATTGATTGAGTTCAATCGCTACTGCGTAGGAGCTTCTTCTGGATCTAGCGGCGCAACAAACACGTTTCGTATCACTTGCCGACTGGTCGCATAGTCTCCCTCACCCAGGTACTGAATCGGACCCAAACCAAGACGCTTCATGTCCTCCAAGGTATATGTCCAACCTGCTCGCCCACTTTGACGCCAAGCCTCAATATTGCCGGGACGAAGGCCATGCACAGTGAACTCGGCATCAATGCCGAGAGTTGCGAAGAATTCCGCTTCGTCTTGTCGCGAGGCGTTTGCCAACTCGATTTGCTGATCGACTGCCTGCTCAATGTCCGCGTCAGAGGCATCTTCTGGCAGGACTGGGAGGAGTGCCGCTCTAAGCGACTCTCGTTCGAGATCCTCGCCACTCTTTCCGGGAATACTCAAAGCGGTAACCTCGTATTGCGTTTCAGAGCCATGCCAACCCACGAAAGAGTCGGCACGAATGCTGCGAGATGTCCCTGCCGGAAAAACGTAGTTGGCGCAGGAAGAAAAGCAGATCGCATCAACGACAACCGACAGGCCTTGATCATAAATCCAGCGCCCGATGACACGACCAACGTGTGTATCGCCGCCCAGTGAGTTGATCACAAAACGCCTAGCAGCTGACGTGTCTTCCGTCGCAACGAAATCCAAGAAAACGTCCTGTGACGCAAGTGAGATTGCACCCGAATAGTGGATTGCATCTCCCTCAATCCATATCCGCGCCGGGTCATCTTCTGCAAACTCAGGAACAGGTACTTCGGCCAACGCGATACTTACGCCGATTGCAGCGACGATGGCCGCAGAAACGCTGAATTGGAGAAGACGCGGACTCATGGAAGGGAGTCCATTAGCTCAGCGATCCGTGACCGGGTCAACTCAACATGGCACGCGCCTTCAGCGATACCAGCCCCGGACCCACCACCGAACAATGCAGCACTATAGCTGCATTGTGTATCACGATAAGCAACCCAAGCCGTTTGCGCCGCTTCCAAGGCGGGCAGAGCAACATCGCGTTCGTTCACACGGTCCAACTCACTGGCTGCGTCTTGTGCAAAACCAATTGCCTCATCCAGCGCTTGATTGAGAATTCGGACTTGCGCATCGACGCAGGAGGCAATCTCAACTTGGCTGGAGACTTGTACACCGCACTCCATGGCCGTGTCTGCGGATATTGGCGACAGGGACGAAATTAACAATAATGAAGAAACGAATGCAGTTCTGATCATATACAGCTCCAACATTTGAGATTTTTCTGTTTCCAATGATTGCCACTCAAGTGTGCCTAAACAACCCATCTTGCGTTGGAAATCGAAGGTTTCACGACTTGGTTCCCAATCTTCTAGATGTGGATCGCCGAATTAGTAGCCCAAAGCGCTCACTCGACCCGGCTCTCAGTTACCGCGGATGCAGCCAGCCAAGTCGCCATTCGCCGCGACAAAAAAAATCGGAACCTTGGCGAACTTAAATTCTGCGGTATTAATCCGGCTTTGGGGTTTCTATTCCAGAAGTTCCATTTAGGTTTCCCCAAAAGACAGGGACAATAAGTCAGCCTTTAAAAGCTGCGTGTCGTCTCTTCCGAGTAGTGCATCAACGTCGTCATGGGTTTTTCGCCAGACAGGAACGGCCTGAACCAGTAGGTCACGGCCCGCGTCTGACAAACCGACGCGCCTGCTGCGTTTGTCGCTGCTGTCCGGTTGCATATTCAGAAGCCCCCGACGCTCTAATGGTTTCAAATTTGCAGTCAGGGTTGTGCGATCCATGGCCAGGAACTTCGCCAATTCGCCAAGTCTCGGTGCCCCCGGGCGATTCAACGCCATCAAAAGTGAGTACTGGCCGTGGGTCAAACCCAGCGGTCTCAGAGCGTCATCAAATCGCCTGGCAATTGCCCGTGCGGCACGCTGAAGGTGTAGACACAAGCACCGATCCCGAACCTCATGGGTAACTTCAATTGGCAAGTCGGATCTCATATTTTCCGTTTACGTTGACATCAACGTTTCTGTCAATATTGTGTTGTTTGTGGAACAGAGATTCTTGAGTTGGTGCGCAATGAGATTGCTCACCGATTATGCCTGACAAGGGATCAAGGCGCTTGAATCGGGCGGCCTCAGATCGCGTTCAACGGTGGTCAGGAATGGCAGTAGTATCTCGCTTCCAACTGGAACGGATACCCTTAGAAAACAGGAGTTGCATAATGCAAAAGGTCCGCACCTGCCTTTGGTTTGAGAGTGGCGGCGCGGATGCAGCGGCGTTTTACGTGTCATTGCTGCCTGATAGCCAGTTGGAAACCGTTCTAACGCCGGACGTGGAGGAGCCGTTGTTGGTGGACTTCACACTTGCAGGTGCTCCGTTTCAGATTCTGAATGGTGGTCCTCACTTTAAGCTGACCGAAGCGGCTTCGATCAGTGTGCTTGCAAAGGATCAGGGTGAAATCGACCGTCTCTGGGCGGCGCTGACCTCGGGTGGGGGTGAGGAAGCTCAGTGTGGTTGGCTCAAAGATCGTTGGGGCCTGTCCTGGCAAATCTACCCGCAAGTACTGCTTGATATGCAGGCTGCCAAAGACCAGGCCGCTGCAGAGCGAGCGCGCCAAGCGATGTACAAGATGAAGAAGATCGACATTTCCAAATTGGAAGCCGCATTTGCAGCATCATAAATCAAGGAGTTTGGTGTGACCTATATTACTGTTGCAGCCTATGCCGTCCCCACGGCGAACAAGGATGTCTTCATTGCACATTCCAAAGAAGTGACGCCTTTGTTCAAAAAGCATGGCGCACTCGCCGCCGTGGACGCTTGGGGCGATGATGTTCCGGACGGCAAAGTCACGTCATTCCCAATGGCTGTGAAGTGCGAACCGGATGAAACCGTCGCCTATTCGCACGTCATCTGGCCCGACAAGGAGACCCACGATGCAAACATGGAAAAGGTCATGTCCGAGATGCAGGCGTCTATGGACAACAATCCAATGCCCTTTGATGGCAAACGCATGATTTTTGCGAGTTTCCAATCACTGGTCGAGGTCTAGCGGGCGGCAAGCAGCCTGTTCAGGCAACGTGGAGTGAAAGCAATGTCGTCCTCAGAAACAACAATTCTTATTGGCACAACAAAAGGCGCTTTTCTGCTTCGGCGCGATGGTGCGGAAGGTCCATGGATAGTTGATGGTCCGTACTGCGACGGCTGGCCCATCAATCATTTTACGAGCGATCCGGAAACGGGGACAATCTGGGCCGGCGGCGGCAGCGATTGGAATGGCGCAGGCGTCTGGCGCTCAGACGATGGCGGCAAAACGTGGAATGTCACGCGGCTTAGCAAAGGTGAATTGGACAATTGGGCTGCCAATGATCCAGATTTCGCCGAAATGATTGGTTGGATAGATGAACAGCTCCCGTTTGAAGACAAGTTTTCCCAAATTTGGTCTTTGCATTACACCGACGGGAACCTCTATGCCGGAACCAAGCCTGCAAAGCTGCTGAAAAGCTCAGACGGCGGAAAGACATGGGAAGATTTACGCAGCCTGAGCGAGCATGAGTCAGCCGACAGCTGGAACCCGGGCGCAGCTGGGCTGACTTTGCACACAATTATTTCTGATCCCGACAATCCTCAGAAACTTTGGGTCGGAATATCCGCGGCTGGTGTATTTGCTTCCGAAGACGGTGGCCAAACCTGGGAACGGCGTAACAGGCTATCAAATACACAAGACTGCGGTCACCACGATCATCCTGCAGCGCCTCGTGATTGCGAGACAGGACACTGCGTACACAACATGATGCGCGCGAACGGGGCTGACGACTTACTTTATCAGCAGAACCACCATGGTGTCTGGCGTTCATCGGATGGTGGCCGCAGTTGGTACAACATAACGGATGGTCTGCCTTCGACGTTTGGCTTTCCGATCCGTGTGCATCCGCGCGACTCCAAAACGATATGGACCCTGCCACTCAACGGAGATTCGGTGGGCCGGTATCCGCCAAACGCGGCTGCTGCAGTATGGCGGTCCCGCGATGGCGGTGAGACATGGGAGGCAATGCGAAAGGGGCTTCCACAGACGGGTTGCTTCTTCACCGTTCTACGTCAGGCGATGGCCGGCGATACGGATGATCCGCCTGGACTCTATTTTGGCACAAACAGTGGTTCAGTGTTTGCCAGCCACGACGAAGGTGAATCTTGGCGCGAGATTTCCCGGCATTTACCCACAATTCTGGGGATCGAAGTTCAAGAACGACTGTAAACGGCCCAAAGAAGACATCCAGGGCACCGCTCGGATGAAGCATCGGCGCCCGCTTTGCCGCCATTCGCTGCAGCTGCATAATTTGGTCTGGTTCGGACTCACAGATTACCGACAAAGCCGCCATCATCACCATCGCAAGCAATTACGGTTGCCAGCCCAAACCGCAAATTCATAACTGGACTTTGCGATCCCGGCTTAGCCGGCTCTTCAGGCGATGTAGTTTGGGTCTGTATCGGCACAGTACTCGTTCACAAACGCAACAAGTCTATGATTGCGAAGCATCGCACGTCCTAAATCCAGCTATTCAGGAACATGAATTTTGCTAGCACCATATCCTTGCACCCGCCCGCCCGGTGCCTTGGGTAGAAGTCGTTTTGTCGTGTGACCGGTTTGAACGAGCCTCAAAAATCCCGTAAAATTTTAACCAGCGTTTCTGAGTGTCGAATTTCTCCGGTGGCAATAAGGTCCCTCATGAACCTCTCGAGAACATCAGGGTCAAGTGACTTCAGCACCACCGCGAGATCAAACTCGCCGGATACTCCATAGCAAGCAGAAACCCATCCGGATGTGCGTATCAGTGATGAAAACTTCTCGACCTCTCCCCGTTTGACCATCTGAACCAGAATGATGGCGCCCAGCCCGTCGTTAGCCTGTCCGCGCTCTGCAATCGTGTAGCGCGCGATTCTGCCGCTAGATTCAAGACGGGCGATCCTCGCTACGACTGCGGTTCTTGACCGACCGACTTTACGTGAAATCTCTGCAACAGGTGTCCTCGCATCCATTCTGAGTATCCCGAGGATCTTTTCATCTATTTGGTCGACCATCTGTACCGGTCCCCTTTTGCCTGCCCAAACCGAAGACAATAGTCAAAATGACTAGCCGTTTGTTTGATCTAGCACGCGACAAACCGGACGGACATCCGCAATCTTTCCCTCATGAACATTCACCCACTTGAATCATCCATATCTGTGCGCGCCCGTGCGCTGGAAGCGTCAAAGATTCGTGCGGTTGCAGAAAGCGCAATGGGACGGAGTGATGTCATTCCTTTGTGGTTTGGCGAAGGCGCTTGGGACACCGACCCCTTGATTGTCGAGGCCGCGGTCAAGTCCCTGCGCTCAGGAAACCATATGTATCAGCCGAATAATGGCAGCATAGCGCTGAGGGATGAGATCTGTCGGTATCAACAGGAACTGACGGGAACGACTCTCACGCGTGACCGCGTGACGGTGACGCCATCGGGCATGCAGGGACTTAGGCTGGTTGCGGAACTGCTCGTCACGCCCGGTGACCGGGTGGTTGTGATCGAGCCAAACTGGCCGAACATTGCCGCAGCATTCCAGAACTCGGGGGCCGACATCTGCCGATTGGCACTGCAACCCAAGGACGGCTCGTGGTGGTTGGACATAAACGCGCTGCTGGACATGCTGACGCCGGAAACGACTGCGTTGCTAATCAATTCACCCAATAACCCGACGGGCTGGGCCATGCCCATAGAAGACCAGACAATTCTTCTGGACCACTGTCGCGCGAACGGGATTTGGGTCGTCTCGGATGATGTCTATCGTCGATTGTATCGGCATGGAAATGTCGCTCCCTCATTTCTGGATATCGCCAACGCAGAAGATCGGCTGATTTCGGTCAATTCGTTTTCTAAGGCCTGGAGCATGACGGGGTGGCGGCTGGGATGGATCATCGCCCCTGCTGCGGTGGAGGCGAAACTCGGTCAGCTTACGGAATTCAATACATCCTGCACCGCAGGTTTTGTGCAGGACGCTGGCGTTGTGGCTCTGAGAGACTGCGAGCCGGCAGTCACCGAGCTCAGAGACCGCATTCAGGTCGGGTATCAGCTCACGTCGGAATTTTTGTCTGGCCTTGAACGGGTCAGGTTTATCGAACCCGACGGGGCGTTCTACAGCTTTTTTCGCGTAGACGACATGCCAGACAGCTATAAGGCAGCGACGGTTATTTTGGAAGCAACCGGAGTTGGATTGGCCCCCGGAATTGCCTTCGGGGACAGCGGTGAAGGATATCTGCGCCTTTGCTACGCGCAACCGGCTGAGACGCTGAGGACCGCATTCGAACGCCTCGAACCCGTCCTTAGGCGTCAAAAAGAACCACAGATTCCAGGGGTACAGAGATGAAAGATCACATCGCAGTTATTACCGGTGGTGCGCAGGGCATCGGGTTTGAAGTCGCGCGCCAGTTGGTCGAACGTGGCGTACGCGTTGCGAGCTGGGATATGGACCCGATAAACACGGAAGCGATGGCAGAACTCGGTGGCGATTCACTCGCCGTGTCTTGCGATGTGTCAGAGGTGCTGTCAGACGAATTCGAACCAGTCTCAGTTTGCCGCGGAAGCTGCGAACCTATCCGGAACAAAGTTGACGCCACTCGCTGAGAGCGGCGGCGCGGGTCAGCTTGAAGGTGTCTCGGCTGGCTAACGATCTTTCCTGGTTGAAGTGGTTGTAGACGGAGGAATGGACGGACGCAAATTTCTGTAAACTTCGCATGCGCCTGAAACGTTGCATGACGCGTTCTCGTCGTCGAAACGGCAGGTGCGAATTCTCAACCCGGTTATTGAGCCACCTGCCCGTCTGTTGTTTTTCATTGGCGCCCAGCTCTCTGAGCGCGGCTCTGTATGAGGCGAAGCGATCCGTCACGACGTTTTCCGCTTTACCGTGGCGCTTCATCAATTTCCTGAGGAATTTCAATGCCGCCTGCTTGTTTCGACGTTTGGTAACGATTGCTTCCAGCACTTCGCCCTCATGATCGACGGCCCGCCAGAGGTAGTGTCTCTTGCCATTCACCTTCACGAAAACCTCGTCCACATGCCACTTCCATTTGCAGTATGCTCTCAATTGCTGAACACGCTTTCTTCGGATCTCTGACGCAAACATTGGGCCAAACCTGTTCCACCAGTATCGGACAGTTTCGTGGCTCACGTCGATGCCTCGCTCGTGCAACAAGTCTTCAACATTCCGAAGCGAGAGTGGGAAACGGATGTACAGCATCACCGCAAGGCGGATGATCTCGGGGCTGGTTTTAAAGTATTTGAAAGAGGCAGGTCTGGTCATGGACAAAAACTACGCAACCCCCCTGCTACGCTCAACCAAAGTTCTTCTGACAAGACCTGATGGATCATCTACTGCGTGCAACTGCGCCAGCGTCTATACATTCAGCAAGTTTGCCGGCGGTTACTTCGGGAAGCGCTGTTTACGAAAAAACTTGCTTGCTTTAGGTTGAGCGCGCGCTGGACACAACAAAACGCACCGAATGGGGCGTGGGCGCACGCAATCATGGGACAACCGAAGGGAGGATTGGTATGTGCCAGATGTTTGCCGGCCAAGACCCGGAACGCTATCAGAGTGAGACGCGTCGCATGAGGTTGAATGGTCAAAGCACCAGTATACGACTGGAAAAATCGTTTTGGGCGATCGTCGACGAACTCGCCGAGCAAGAGGGGTTTTCCACACCCGGTTTCATTTCCAAACTTCACACCGAAGTTCTTGAAATACACGGGGAAACGAAGAATTTCACCTCTTTGCTGCGATGCACATGTCTGCTTCACATTGAGAACCTCGAAAGCTCCAACGATCCAAGGATCGCAGCCGAGTAAGTGGTTTCCTACACTGTAGTATTCACTTACTACCCGGCGCCGCGAGAAACTGTCAGCCTTTTCGAACCAGGCAAATGGTTCGGAGGAAGGCATGGCAAAAGCCATACACAGCATGATCCGCGTTTTAAACGAAGAGCGATCGCTGGATTTTTATGAACGGGCATTCGGGCTCGAAGTATCTCACCGTCTCGACTTTTCAGCATTCACGCTCGTCTACCTGAGAGGTAACGACGGGCCGTTTGAGCTCGAACTGACCATCAACAAAGACCGCGAAGGACCGTACAACCTGGGCGACGGACACGGACATATCGCCTTTGTTGTCGACGATCTTGATTCCGAACATGCGCGCTTTGAGGCTGAAGGGTTGAACCCCAGAAAAATCGTCGAGTTCGCACCAGATGGCGATCTGATCGCCAAGTTCTTCTTCGTTCAAGATCCGGACGGGTACGAGATCGAAGTTCTTCAGCGCGCAGGTCACTACCAATAGCAGGCACACGCATCTGAACGGGAGGATAAGAAGTGAGATTTACACATAAAACCAAAACTTTAACGCGTCGCGATCTGCTGTCGCGATCAGTCGCAGCCGGGGCCGGGTTTGTAGTGGGCGCAGGCTATGTCGCCAGCTCGAACGCCGCCTGGGCGATGGAAACGACGTCGCTGCAGCCCGAAACCATGGCGACGTTGGTTCAGATGGCGCGTGACATCTACCCGCATGACCATGTCGGTGACGAATACTATGTAATCGCCGTAAAGGGGTACGATACCGAAGACGCCGCACCCAGCGTCGAAGCTGGCGTCGCCGCCCTGAATGCAGCAGCGCAAGGCAGGGGCCACGCCGATTACTTATCCATGGGATGGGAACGTGATCGAGCCGATCTTCTCAGATCGATGGAAGCCAGCCCGTTCTTTCAGCAAATCCGAGGTGGGCTGGTGACCGGTCTCTATAACCAAAAGGCAGTTTGGCCGCTTTTCGGTTATGAAGGCGAGTCCTTCTCTCAGGGCGGTTACATCGACCGCGGCTTTGACGACATCAACTGGCTTTAAGGGAGATCGGCACCATGACGGCACCTTTTGATCTCACGGACGACAGCGTTGTTGTCGTAATCGGAACCGGCGCCGGCGGCGGCGTTCTCGCCAACGAACTGGCCCAGAAGGGGGTCAGCGTAGTCTCGCTTGAGGCTGGAGGACGGCACCTGCCTGAAGACTTTATCAATGATGAATGGGAGAGCTTTGGTCAATTGGCATGGCTCGATCCACGCACAACGTCAGGCGACTGGCGGGTCGCCAAGGATTTTTCGGGCCTGCCTGCATGGATCGTAAAGTCAGTCGGAGGAACGACCCAACATTGGGCAGGCGCGTCACTGCGGTTTCAAGACCATGAATGGAAAGCCAAATCGACATATGGTGACGTCCAAGGCGCAAGTCTGTTGGACTGGCCGATCGACGCGGCAGAAATGGATCCCTGGTACACTCGGGCCGAAGACAAACTGGGCGTGACGCGGACGGGCGATCGCCCCGGTCTGCCTGGAAACAACAACTACAAGATCTTCGAATCAGGGGCAAAAGCGCTTGGTTACGAGCAAGTGCACACCGGTCGAATGGCGATCAATTCCGACGAAAACCGTGACCGCAATATGTGTCAGCAGACGGGTTTCTGCTTCCAGGGGTGCAAATGGGGCGCCAAGTGGTCTGCGGGGTATGTTGACATTCCAGAGGGCGAAGCCACCGGCAATCTGGAAGTCCGAGAGAAATCGCACGTCGCACAAATTTTGCACGACGATAGTGGCAAGGTAACGGGCGTCGAGTACTTTGATGCGGATGGAAATCTGCAAATGCAGAAAGCGAGGCTCGTATGTGTCGCCGGCAACTCTTTTGAATCGCCAAGGCTGTTACTGAATTCGGCCTCCTCAATGTTCCCGGATGGGCTTGCGAACTCCTCTGGTCAAGTCGGACGCAACTACATGCGGCACATGACCGGTTCAGTTTATGCCGTCTTTGATCAGCCGGTCCGGATGTGGCGTGGCACTACGATGGCGGGGATTATCCAAGATGAGTCACGGCACGACCCGTCTCGCGGCTTCGTTGGTGGCTACGAGTTGGAGACACTGGCATTGGGTCTGCCATTCATGGCTGCCTTCCTTGATCCAGGCGGTTGGGGTCGCGAGTTCACGACAGCACTGGACAGCTATGAGAACATGGCCGGAATGTGGATCGTCGGAGAGGACATGCCCCAGGAAACCAATCGCGTGACACTGAACATGGACGTAAAGGACCAGTTCGGGTTGCCGGTTGCCAATGTCCATTTCGACGACCATCCGAACGACATTGCGATGCGAAACCATGCCTATAAGCAGGGCGCGGCGGTTTACGACGCGGTTGGGGCAACCCGAACATTCCCAACACCGCCCTACCCCTCAACGCACAATCTGGGGACAAACCGTATGTCGGAAAATCCCCGTGATGGCGTGGTGAATAAATGGGGTCAGACCCATGATATCGCGAATTTGTTCATCTCGGATGGTTCGCAATTCACGACGGGAGCTGCTGAGAATCCGACGCTCACGATCGTCGCACTTGCAATTCGCCAAGCCGATCACATTGCTTCGCAGATGTCCCAGGGAAACCTGTAACCATCTGTTAAAAAACAAAAACAATCTCGATCCAATATCCTTGGGTCGAGATACCTTTGTTTCGTATTAATCGTTTTCCTGTTGCAACTCGATGCCTTCAGCCGCGCTAAGATCATCGACAAATCTCCAGTTCAGCATCCAAGACCGGCGCTAACCTTTCGGAGCGATCCGTGTTCGTGTCATCTCGCTGAGGTGTCACCGGATGGAAGTTAGGCAAGAAACTCTGACCGACAACGCTGCAAAACTGCTAACAGATGCGACAAATGGTTTTTTAGAAATTCCCAATCGCAATCCGCTTGCTTAAGCTATTTTCCGTTGGTTCCGACCGCAGGTTAGTCCGAAAAATTTTGATGCCAACGTTGAACCGATTGTGCGCGAAATTTAAGCCACGACAGAACGCGGTTATTTGCCAAAGGAAGGCATTTGTCGCAAATTCGCCTTCATATTCCACGGCCCGAAATCGCCTTTGCAATCCCGAATTTCGGCCCGCGTACTCCGCTTAAAATATAGCAGACGGAAAACGGACCGCCAAAGGGTTGATTCGCGTCAAAGACGCCTAATTTATTGGGTTTTCAGGGCCTATTTCCTAGACTCATTCCTCCATTTTCATTAGCCTTATCACAGCGAACAGGACAAAATGACGCGCCGGATATCGGAACCGAAATCTCTCCGGATTGGGTTTGCTTTGCACCTTCAACGGCGAAGCGGGCCGGTGTGTTCTAAAGATCCGACACATGGAGAACTTGGAGCGAGATCATGGTCGATATTTTTTCGAAAAAGGAAGGGCCCCGCCGCGAAGATGCGGAAGCAAAGCGACTGCTTCAAGGCAACAGAGCCACCATACACAGACTTGCGGATCAGATCAGCAATGGCGAGTTTTCCCGGTCCCGGGCCAGAATGGCGCAGGCGAAGAAAGAACCTCAGCCCGAAGGAAAGAACATCCACATTCTTGGTGGAGGGACTGCTGATGCGGAACCCGATCCTGTTATTCGGATCAGCTTAAACGACCGCGTTTTCATAATGGATGCAAACTCTGGCAAGCAGATGGAATTTCTGGGCCAACTACGCACCAATCAAAACGGCACTAAGTACTTCACGCTCGCGACGAAGCAAAACGGCTTTGTCTCTCCCGTCGATCCGGAGATTGAGGAGCTATTGGAAGATTTGAATGGGGTCGTGATCGAAAACGACGACATCAGAGAAAAATTGGCCGAGGTGATAACTAAACGTCTGAAGCTCTGAGGTTTCGAACAAGTCCAGCCGGTTAAGGATGCGCCACACGCCTTGTTTGTGCATCCATCGAAAGAAAGCCATGCCAAACAAGAAACCGACATCACCAATAACAATCTCTGCTCAATCCGACGTTTCTGCAATCGTGGGCAAGCAAAGAGCCACGATGAGCGCCTGGGAAGAATTCATAGAACTGGGCTATACCACGGATGAAATCGAACAGAATGTACGGCGAGAAATTCTGCAATCCTGGGCGCGGTGTACCGACTTGGGTATTAACGCACTTTCCGGCGCGACTCCGCAAAAAATTGGCGACGAAGCCGTTCATGATCTAAGACGCAAAAATAGCGCCCTCTGCCGCGCAACAAGAGCTGCATTTGAGAGGTTGGCACCGCACCTGACCGAGTCCGGCGCAATACTGATCCTGACGGACAGGTCCGGAACGATAATTGATGCGATCGGCGACGCGCAGACATTGGACACCGGACGCGAAATTCAATTGGAAATTGGTGGTGTCTGGGATGAACAGGTAATTGGCACCAATGGAATTGGAACGGCGTTGCGCACCGGTCTGCCAACGTTCGTCCACGCATCAGAGCATTTCTGCCAAGGCATCAAATCCTGGACATGTGCAGGGGTTCCTATTTTCGACCCGTTGGATCGCCAAATCGTTGGAGTGGTCGACCTTTCCGGGCCGCCCGATATCTTCCGACCGCACAACATGGCGCTTGTCGTTGCCGCTGCGAGGGAAATCGAAATCGCACTGGCAGAACAGCAGCGTGAGGAGCGCACAAGCCTGCTTGAAGCCTTCATTGACTTGCCAAAATCTCACAACCAAGAAGATGCAATTGTGCTTTTGAATTCTTCGGGCCGCATTGTGTTCAACAAGAACATTGATCAAGCGACCGGCCAAGAGTCCAATGACTTTTCGATCGGCAAACACTTGCTTTCCTGGAAACCAAGCATGACCGACGGAGATTTGGCCGCGGCGTTGTCGCCCAACTTCGTAAACTCAAAAATTGATCTGCTTAAACTGGGCGGTGAGGTAAAGGGCGCAGCCTTGGTCATGCCAGGAAAGGAACAACTCCAAACCCCCGCGAGACCTCGCGGCATCACAATAAAACCACGAGATGGTGTAGAGGAAGACACCATTACGATCTTAGGCGATTGCCCTAAAATGCTGGAAGCAATCGAATTTGCCCGCAGAGCAGCAAAGGCCAAAGCGGCCGTGTTGGTTCAGGGCGAAACCGGTGTCGGAAAAGAACTCTTTGCCCGTCTTATCCATTACAATCACTCAAAGGAAAAAGCGCCTTATGTCGCCGTAAACTGTGCGGCAATCTCTGGAGAATTGATCGGCGGAGAGCTTTTTGGTCACGTCGCGGGTGCTTTTACCGGTGCACTACGCGAGGGCAAACCCGGTAAATTTGAACAGGCAAATGGCGGCGTTCTTTGTCTCGACGAAATCGGCGATATGCCTCCGGAACTGCAGACATATTTGTTGCGGACTCTAGAGCAGCGCGCAGTCTATCGAATTGGTTGTGACAAAAGACGCCCGATCGACGTTCAACTCGTTGCAATGACGAACCGGAACCTGCGACAGGATATCGAAACCGGACGCTTCCGCAGGGACCTTTTTTACCGGATTGGCACAATAATTATTGACGTTCCCCCCCTTCGCGAACGTGGCAGCGACGTCGACTTGTTGATTGAACATTTCAACAGGATTCTGTCTGAAAAATTCGAACGAGAACGCTTGAATTTCGATAGCGAGGCAATGGCAGTGCTTCGCACATATCACTGGCCTGGTAATGTGCGAGAGTTGCGCAACACGATTGAAAGGCTCTGTTTGCTGCATCGTAATGGACCTGTCACGGCCAAGGACCTACCCAAGGAAATCACAGAACCCGACGCGAATGACTTTTTGTTCGGAACGTCCCCCGATGCACCAAGCACGGATCTGGGACTGGACAGCATCGAGTCGAGAGCAATTCAACGCGCGATCAAACTGGAAAACGGCAATCTAACAAAAGTTGCACTGGCACTGGGCATATCGCGACCAACTTTATATCGAAAAATCCGACAATACGGGCTTGATCGCGGGAAATAAGAAAACGGCGACGGAATGGTTTCCGCCGCCGTTTTTATCAGGACGCATGAAGTTCGGGGGGGAGAAACGAACGCGGGTCCTGGTATCGGTGTAGTCACGCTGGCTTTGCGTCCCCGAGTTTACGGTTGCTGCGAGCCTCGTTAGACAGAAATTTGCGATGCACAACCCCACCCAGAGCAGCACCAAGGCAAGGTGCCAGAATATAAAGCCAAAGCTGTCCAATCGCTTCGGGACCAGCGAACAATGCCGGGCCAAGCGACCTTGCAGGGTTTACGGAAGAACCGGAAACAACGATACCTGCCAAGTGAATGACGACCAGCGTAAAGCCAATGGCGAGGCCCGCGTTTGCACCCGCACCGCCTTCTTCTGTGCTTCCAAGAATAACGATCAGAAACAGTGCGGTCGCTATGAACTCAAACAGAAATGCGCCGACGA
This sequence comes from Ruegeria sp. AK4, assembly GCF_056541025.1. Classification (NCBI taxonomy): domain Bacteria; kingdom Pseudomonadati; phylum Pseudomonadota; class Alphaproteobacteria; order Rhodobacterales; family Roseobacteraceae; genus Ruegeria; species Ruegeria sp. AK4. Next base: position 300,309 of record NZ_JBQFXS010000005.1, on the reverse strand, counting down.
CGCTGTAGTCTTTCCACCCGTTTTGGGCGAAACCATTTGCTGTGATATCATAACCACCCTGCTTGCTTTGGACCAACACATAGAGCAGAGCTGCTGCCACGATTGCTCCAAGGCACTGCGCGATGACGTATCCAGCAAATTCGGATGGCGACAGTCGGCCCGCGATGACGGCGCCCAGGCTTACGGCCGGGTTAAGGTGTGCCCCGGAAATATGTCCAATGGCGTATGCAACACCGACGACGGTCAGACCAAAGGCAGCTGCCACACCCAGCAGGCCCACCTCGTGGACCATGAAAATAATAGTAGCACAGCCCATGAACACGAGGGTGAAAGTCCCCAGGCATTCCGCAATTAATTTCTGCATGTTTTCCTCCATTAGCAGATACGTTTTCTGAAGCCCGTGGCCAGAGGTGCACGGGATATCCATTGTTTTGGTGGTTTGATTTCAGGCACGAGAGCGAACTACCGGTGTTCGCGCTCGTGACAATTATGGTCAGGGAACGATAACCCCCCGCCCCGTGAACCGGCGGTTTTTGAAGTCGTCGATTGCCTGATTAATGTTGGCCAACGAGTATTCCGTCTGATGCATTTTCACCAAACCATCAGCATTCAACTCCATGAGTTCAACAAGCTCTGTATAGTCACCGACCAAGCTGCCGCCGATCTTGATTTCATTTACTACCAAGTCGACCGTCGGAACTTCAATCGTGCCGCCGTATCCAACCACAACCAATTCGCCACCTTGGCGCAGAAGTTTCCAACAGATGTTTTCGACGCCGAGCTCGCCAACAAAGTCGATAACGACATGGCTGCCACCACCGGTGGCGTCCATCACCTGCTCAATCAGATCAGGGCCGCCGTCCAAAACAATATCTGCGCCCAGATCCTTGGCCAAAGCTTGCGCACCGGGCTCACGATCAACCGCAATTATGCGGGCACCACACAGATTTTTAAGACATTGAATGGCAATGTGGCCCAACCCGCCAACGCCCAACACTGTGACATACGCACCGGGATAAACCAGACCTGCCGCTCGCTTTGCTGCACGATAAGCCGTAATCCCCGCGTCAGCCATTGGGGCAACTTCCAGCGGAGTTACATTGGTGTTCAGTTTGATCAGCGAACTTTCATTCGTAACGAAGTATTCGGCGAAACCACCATCCAACCCGAGCCCCGGGAACAAACCGTGATCGCAGTACATGTCATGGCCATACCGACAGTTCAGACAGATTCCACAACTACGATGAGGATGACAGATGACGGCGTCACCGGGCTTTACCGACGTGACATTGCTACCAACGTCTTCGACCCAACCCGCATTTTCATGGCCCATGACGTAAGGCAACAGATTGCCTTCGACATCCATGATATCTTTCCAAACACCTTCAATGATGTGCAGATCGGTGCGGCACAGCCCGGCCGCCCCAACTTTGACAATCACTTCATCCGGGGAATTGATCGTCGGTGCCGAAACCTCTTCGATTTTCAGCTGAACATTCATTGCCGGATCGTATTCGTATAACCGTGCGGCTTTCATTTTTTTGTTCCCTTTCGTGGATTGGGGCCAGCACATTTGCCTGCTGGCGCCGGATTTCGGTTACGGGCGTCCCAAAAGCTCGGCGCCACCGCCTAGGGCCGGTCCTTCGGTCGGGTCAGCTTCGCCTTCGGAGAGATCTCCGACCAGTGTTTCGGTTGTCAGGATGAGGGTCGCGACAGACGTCGCATTTACCAACGCGCTTGCTGTCACACGCACCGGGTCAATAATTCCAGCGTCATACATGTCGCGGAATTCACCAGATGACGCGTCGTAGCCGTGGCCTTGCTGCGCCGAGATGACCGAAGCAACGACAGCTACCGGGTCTGCGCCCGCATTGCTGGCTATCCTTTGTACCGGCTGGGTCAGGACAGACCGGACTAGCTCTACCCCTTTTTTGACGTCGCCCTCGTTGGCCGAGACAATGTCATCCAGCACCACCCCGATTTGTGCCAGCGCGGTACCACCTCCTGCAACGACACCGTCTTCAGAAGCGGCGCGTACAGCGCAAAGGGAATCTTCGATCAACTGAATCTTGCGTTTCTGTTCGACCGGGGTGAACCCGCCCGCATAGATAACCGCCGTCCCGCCGGACAGTTTCGATACCCTTTCGCGCAACTTGTCCTGTTCGATGTTCGGTGGTGCGACATCATGTTGGCGCTGAACCTGGGCCCGTCTGGCACGGATCGCTGCCGGATCGCCCTCGCCCCGCAATACGCTGGTCATCGACGAGCTGACCTTGACCTTCTGGGCACCCCCCAGTTGGGTCAGCGTAACATTTTCGATCTTCTTTCCAAGATCACGCGCCAGAACTTCGCCACCGGTCATGATCGCCAGGTCGTCCATCATGGCAGCGCGCCAGTGGCCATATTCAGGCGGATGGACGATCAGGTACTTGCCCGCACCGCCCCCGTCCATCAGCGCGATTACGACTTCCGGAGCAATCTCTTCAGCCACAATCAACAGTGGGCGATTTTGCTGATCCGCGATTGTGCGCGCGTTATCGAGTATTTCCGGGTGCAGGATCTTGTGATCCGTCATCAGGATCAGGGGGTGGTCCAGCACCGCCTCCATATTGTCCTGATCCGTAACCATATGGTGTGAAATGTACCCACGATCAAAGGACATACCCTCGACCACCTCAAGTGTCGTATCGATCGTCACCGCGAAATCCGCGGTAATGACACCCTCTTTGCCGACGCGCTTGAACGCTTCGGCGACCAGTGAGCCGAGTTCGGGATCAGTCGCCGACACCCGCGCTACTGCTTCGAGATAGGCCGGATTGTCCTCACAAGACCGGGACGATTGATCGAGACCGTCTATGATCTTTTCAACGGCCAGCTCGATGCCTTTGCACAGGTCGACCGGCTTAACACCGCTGGCTGTAATTTCGACCCCTTTCTGGATTAATGCATTGGCCAGAACGATCGCAGTTGTGGTGCCGTCGCCTGCAACTTCATTCGTCTGCATCGAGACTTCCCGCACCACCTGTGCGCCCATGTTTTCGAACCGATCAGACAGTTCAATTTCTGACGCGATCGAAACTCCATCGCGTGTGACCAGCGGCGTTCCGACTGGTCGGTCAATCATTGCATTCAGACCTTTGGGCCCCAACGTCGGCTCCACCGCCGCAGCCAGTTTCGAAACACCTTTGGCCAAAGCATGCCGGGCAGTTCCGTTGTGTATCAGTAGTTTAGCCATAACTTCTCCTTGCCATCGCTTGCGTGTCGATGACTTGTTTGCTGTATTCGATTGCGAGATGCGGTGTGCTCTTAGCTGTGCGCTTCGGCCCCTCTCGGTGGAACTCGGTTCTGGATGAAGTCGATCAACGTTGGTCCATCTTCACCAATTTCGACTTCCTTGTACCGGGTGGATTGAAGCCCACGACACAGTGCGCCGTTGAACTCCATATTGATCCGAACACCACGCAGCTTGCCGAGATATTCCCGTAGGCCACTGGACGTCAGCCGCTCACCATCCCAGGTCACAAAAGCCCGATCGCTTGCTGTCTTTGCCAGTCCCCTGGACACCAACAACGAAAGATATCGCGGTTTTTGCTTTTCTTCTTCACCGCTGTCGAAGCGGATCGAATCCAACTTCTCCAACGTCATGTCGACAATCTTTTCACTGGAAAAGCCACGCTCTTCCAAGGCGAGCAGGACCGTCTCTTGACGGCGGATGAAAGCCTTTTCCAGAAACTTGTTTCGAACGGCACTCAACTCTTCACCGTTGCAATACTCCCGGAATACTTCGTTGAAGTCTTTTTCACCGTTGACGCCTTCATTGACCCGATCAGCGAAACAGTGGTCGTTCAAGGTGACTTTGACACCTTGAACCCATTTCAGCCTGCCAATCTCATGGCGAATGTCGAATGCCATGAGAAAAGCGAAATTTGGAGAACACCAATAAGTCGGAAGCCTAAACTCAACTTCCACCACTTTTGAATCCAAATCGACTTCAACGAGTTCCACAAATCCCATCTCTGTGATGGGCTCGTCCAACTCTGGGTCAGTCACAAGATCCAGCTGCTGCCAGATTTCGAGTTCCAGTTCGTCCTTAAGCATCTCCAAAGTCATCGGATCACTCCGCTGCTATCTGGACAGGGGCGGCGCTGAGTTGCTTTTTCTTTGCCTCAACATCGATGTTGTAAAGCTTCGCCGCATTCAGACCGAGAATCTTCTCCTTGATCTCATCTGTCAGTTGCACACCGCCACGTTCGGCGGAAATGTCTTCCGGAATCTGATAGTCCCAGAACTGCTCAACCAGCCACTGCGGGGTCCAGATAGCATAGTCCGAACCAAACAGAAGCTTGTCCTCTCCGACCCACCACAATAGCTCGGCGATAACCTCACCAAAGTAGCGGGGGCGCGAGAAGATAAAGGGAAGCGCAACCGCCAAACCGCCGTAGACATTCGTTTCCTGGGTCGCGATCCAGCAGAAATCATCCAGACGCGGCAGACCGCAATGCTCGATGATCCAGTTCAGATTCTGGAAATCAGTTGCTGCGTGGTCAACGTCATGGACATCAAACGCATCCTTGCTGAGCGGTATGATGGTCGGGCCCTTGTGGACGTGAATGTTCTTAATACCCAGCTTTTCGCAGAGCTCGAAGCACTTGTAGGCTGCGGGATCGTTCAGCGCCCAACCTTTGCTTTCACCATTCCATTCAGCCGTGTACATTTTCACGCCCTGAATGTCGAAATTCTCTTTCATGTAGTGGATGTATTCCAGTGCCTTCTCGCCATCGCGCGGATCGAACGATCCGTTCACGATAAAGCGTTCAGGGTGGCGCGCTGCCATTGATGTGCTACGCTCGATGCTGGAAAATCCGTTTTTGTAGAAGTCCCGCAGGTATGTCGACTGGATGATGGCGACGTCATCAGGTCCGTCCACGAAGAGATCGCGATACACGTCATCTTCCGAGTATTTCTCGAAGCGTCCCTTTTCCCAAAGCTGCTCTGGCGGGCTTAGGTTGGTGTGATAGGCATAGAAACAGTCGATAAACTGTTTGCCGTGAACATTGCTTTGATTTTCCGGACTGCCGTCCCAAAAATGGGTGTGACCGTCGACCACAAAAATCTCTTTGCCATCCTTGGTTTTAAACATTTGTTCCTCCTGGGGTATTCCGAAAGTTCAGATCACGATCTAGAGGGGTTCAGGCCCGAGCCTTGCACGGGCCTGAACCTCGGTCCGGTTACTCGATGTACTCGAAAACGTCGTCCATGTTTCCGAACAGAACGACGGTGTTGTCATCGACGCGCACCATACGTCCGTAGTGCGTGGACGTGTTCACCTCGAAGATTTCAGCGGTCATTTCCCGGCCCAGGAACTCGCTGATTTCGTCCATCTTGAAGATCAGTTTTCCTCGGCCATCTACCCGGATCGTTGCTGGATTGTGGGTGACCGTGACGTTCGGATCTTCGTTCATGTACTCAGCGATGGCGCGCGCCTCGACCGAGTCATTCATCGTCACACCGCACTGGTCCGAGATGGTCTGCTTGAATTCAATATCCTTCATGGATTTGAAAATGTTACCTTGCGACGCGTCGCGTGCTACATTCGACATTGGCTTTAACTCCTGTTGGTTAGCGGCTCAGGCCGAGTTCGTTGAGGATCTGGCTGACCCGCTCATGGGAAACAGCTTTGACGTCTTCGAATGAAACCGGTTTGGAATGAGGCTGCGACCAGATCGGCTGCAGCGCCTTGGCAGCTTTGTCAGCAAGATCGCCATGCTTCTTGATCCAGGACTGGAACAACGCCTTGTTATGGGCAGAATGTTCTTCGTCATTGGCCAGCAGATAGACCAGATCAATTGCGTTTGCGAGGTTCCTCTCATAGTCCGCCTCGGCAGCCGAGATAACCGGCGGTGTAATGAAGTCGTTGTTTGCGGCGGCGGCTTGCATGAAAAAACCGGACCGTACGAGTTCACCAACCAGCGGTTCAAAGATCAGGTTGATCGCAAAGTACTGCTCAAGATAATCCTCGGACCCCATGATCGTTTCGATGGCTTCGCGGCAAGGCTGCCAGATCTGGTCTTCCATCCACGCCTTTTTACCCAGCTCGTCATTCCAACCGTCGATATCCATTCCGATCTCGGCCAGGTAAAGCGTAATGTCCTGACACAGACGCATCTTGTAGGACGAATTGGTCAGCGTCGCGTTGTTGATCATCTGCGTGTAGCCATAGCGCTGCGCTTGCATCAACGACGTGCCAAGACCAAACTCGGCGTGTTTCCACGCACCTAGATGGGTCTGTAGAATTCGTTCCCAGGTTTTGTCGAAGGCGGTATGGGCGCCTGCCTTGCGGGCATTGTCGATGACCGCTTTTACCATCGAACAGATTTTGGACTGCCGTTGATAATGGGTCCGCTCCCATTCCTGATCCGGCGCACGGAACGCATGCCAGTTGGAGCTCAGAGCCGCGGTGTTGTCCTTTTGATAAGCACCCCCACCCTTGCCGCCTTCAAACTCGATGATCCAGTTCTGGATCAAATAGCGTTCGGGATCAGGTTGCACGTCGACGGTAACGTCTTCGTAGTGGGTGGCCCGTTTTCCCCGGGGTTCAAAGTAATTGTATTTGCGGCTAGTGGATCCGACGAATGTTGCGGCACCCGCGGCTCCAGAACCGACAGAACTTGATGTAGCTACCATTGTAGCCTCCCATGGTTGGTTTCATTCACATGACTAGTGATCAGCCCAGCATCAGTGAGCCGATGAACCAGAAGTCGGTGTGAACTTGTCGTAGAAAATCCGATCTGCATCGAAGTCGTTCATGAACAGAACAGGCGTCAGCGCGTCGATCATCGGGGGCGGTCCACAGGCATAGACATCGCCCTCGCCGTCCGCATCCAGTTCCTTCAGGAACCGGTCGACTGTCTCATGTACAAAACCGCGTTCTCCGTCCCAGGATGTGTCCTCGTCCGCGTGGCTCAGGACCGGAATGAACCGGACATTTCCGTTGGAGCCTGTCAGATCAGAGATTTCGCCCAGCTTGAACAGGTCATCTTGTGTTCGCGCACCGTAGAAGAAGTAGATCGGACGATCTTCTCCACTGCTGATCTGGTCATTCAGGATCGACCAGACGGGCGACATTCCGGATCCGGCACCCACTAGAATCACCGGTCCTTTTCGGTCTTCTCGTCGGAAGCACATTCCGTAGGGTCCGCTGATTTTGACCGTCGCGCCTTTTTTGATTCCCCCGGCGTCAAGTTCGTTGGAGAATCTTCCGTCCGGGTACTTTTTGATGATGAAGGAGAGTTTTTGGGCTTCGCTCGGCGTATTTGCCATGGAGAACGAACGTGTAATCTCCTCCCCTTTTTCGGTGGTGACCGTGATGTCGACATATTGCCCCGCCCAAAATTTAAGCGGTGCATCAATTTCAATTTCCACACCGCGAATGTCGTGGGTTAGCTTTTGGAAATCGACAATGCGGCCATCAAATTCTTTGACCGGAATGGATTTCGACAAAACCTCTTCATCAAAGTTCAGGAGTTCGATTTCGACATCGCTATAAGCCAGCGCCCGGCACATTAGGATATGACCGCTGTCTTTCTCGAAATCATTGAGAGCGAACGTTGAATACTTCAACATTTCGGTCTCACCATCCAGTTGAACACATTTGCAGGCTGAACACTGTCCTTCCTTGCAACCGTGCGGCAGCGCGATGCCCTGGCGGAATGCGGCGTCGAGGATTGTTTCCTCTTCTTCGACCTCAAACTCCACGCCAACCGGCTCAAGTCGGACGTTGTATACGTCACTCATTTCTCGTGTCTCCTGTGGTTCGAAACCTCTTTGCGGCTTCGAATTGCGGGATGCAGGGGCCGTTTGGCCCCCGCGGTAGTTGCGTTTAATTGAACGGTGTGATCGTGAAGCCGGCGCGGTAGTCCGCCAGATGCGCTTCGCGTTCGGACGCGGACATTCCACGCAGAGCTTTGAGCGGCGAGCCCAGCGTGTTGCCGCGCACATCGTCAAGCGTCCACATATCCTTGTTGTCGAAGCGCAGATGCGGCTGCGGCACCAGGGTTTTGCCGTCTTCGCGGACAAAGTTGAGATCCTGAATGGCGTCAGCCAGATCCCAGCCGTCATAGACGGTTTCCCATTCACGCTTGCCCGAGAACTTGCCCATGGCCGGTGTCGGACGGCCCTGGTATTCATCCGAGAACGCCTCTACGGCGGTCCAGCGATCAAGCTCATGCGCAAAAGTGTGCAGTTCGCCGTCAATCTCATCAACAACGATGTCCTCGCGGATCAGACATGGCACCAGGCAAGACCAGCAACGATGCGGATAGACATAGCCGACCTCTTCGTTGAAGGTGATCACCTTCTGACCGGGAACGCTGAGCTTCGCATACCACTTCCAGAAATCGCCAAATTCGGCGTACCAACCCGGATACTTGTGCTCAAACCATTCAAAGTCTTTCTCGGTCTGAGCTTCAATCCGCCAGAAGTTCACCGGCCAGCCGACTGCAAAGAACTGGGCGACCTTGTGGACATAGTTCTTCTCAGTGATACGCTTCCAGGCCTCTTGAACATCGTCGTGATGAACTTTGACGCCATACTTTTCGAGCGGCAGCATGTAGGTGCGGTAGTAGTCTTCAAAGATCCACCGGTGCCACATTTCCGCGTAGGATTCTTTCTCCTTGTCACGGTTGGTGGTGCCGTATTCGATGAACGTACCAATGGCCGCATCGACGATGGCATGGTTCTGCCAGAAGGCGTAACGCAGGTCGCGCTCCAGCAACTGATGGTTATCAGGCTCCTTCAGCGCAGCCATAAGCAACGAGTGGCCGTTACCGATGTGGCGGCTTTCGTCCGACTGCACCGACAGGAACACGGTCGGCAGAGCGTAGTCCCCATTTCGTGCTGCCTCTGACGGCATGGCAACGAACAACGTGTTGGTGAACGCTGTTTCGGCAACAACTGTCAGATACATACACGCGGCGGTCATGGTGTCGCCGGTGATGAAGCCTTCGCCAAACTGACGACCAATGGTCGTCGCATAGCACTTACCGAATGCTTCTTCGGTAATGTCGAACCCGGCCGGATCGATGTAGTTCTCCATGTACCACTTCTTCAGGTTCATCTGAATTGTGGAATGACGGAATTCATCGACCATCTGCATGGTAAAGCCGGTACGCAGATCTTCACCCGGCGCAAGACGGGCAACCATAGCCATAGAGCGCGCCGCCGAGATTTCCGGGAATGGGATGATGGCCAGAAAAAGCTTCATCCATTCGATCCAGCGCGGCTCGACATTGCGGAACATATCGCCGCGCAGTGCCGCATCCAATGCACCGTAAACCCGGTTGTCTTTTTCCTCTTCCATCGGGAAATAGGAACGCAAGACCTGTTTCATTGGGTCGCGGGGGGCTTTCGTGATCTTGTAGTCGGTCGGAAAGGTGTTCGCTTCCTGAACGTATGTTGGATTCCAGCCCAAATCAGAGATTTTCTTGGTGGCTTCCCCCACCGAAATCCCCCGTTGGGAGGTAATCTTATTTAGCGTAATCGCCATGCCATGAGCCTCCTTCAGCTCTGACCGTTTGCACGGTCGGTTGGAGGCAGCAGCTTGCTGCCAGTTGATAGGCCAAGGTTCTGCAAGCACATCGAAATGCGCTTGAAAGACCCGGCCAGTCGGATCACGGCAAAGGTTTTAGGTAGTATGACCATTTGCTTGCTGCCGTACGTTGCTCGGGCGAACTGGCATCGGTATTGCAAATGGAACCTCCCTGTTCCTTCGTTCTTGGTGGTTTCCAAATTTCGGAAACGCGGCGTTATAAGGGAGTACATGCAAGCGCCGTGCCAAATCGGGCACGGGGCGTTGCAATTATTGAACTTTTGACGAAAGTTTCTATTAACTCGTCAAAATTAAACAGAAATAAACTTGGATTTCTTTATTGGATTTTCATTCTGCCAATGTCAGGGCGATTTCATCTCAAATCCAATATGTATCAAAATCGTAAAGGTTCTTTACGATCGTTACACTTGTTTCGCCATGTTTACACTTTGGAAATGTGTTCGATATACCCGACTGGGGTTGGATCAGGACAAAAGTCGGCATGTTGGGCAGTAGCTGTTTGCACCGGATTGAGATACACAGTTTTTGATCGCAAAATGATTCGCACTATGCGCACCGGGGATTTTTTCGTTTTTCTGAACTGTAAAGTTATGAAACCATCCGATTTTACATGTGTAACGATACGAAACTGATTTTTCATAGTTCGTAAAAAAAAGATGAATCTATGATGCGTAATGTCAAGATTTGATCTTTGTCACGCATGGTATTGATGGTAATTTGATCGCCGAAAATCGATTGAGACAAAAACTCAACCGATAGGAAACCGAGCTCCCCAAGTGCTTTCACAATGGGCCTCAAACGAACCCGTGTACGGAATGCCGTATGCGATCAGACAGGTATTGCATGGAACTTGCGCTATCAAAAATGAGCACCCGGAAAGTGTATGCATTTAGCATAAGTCCATCAATTTGGACGAGCTACTATATTTGCATAAGGCAACTGATCCCATATCGCCTCGATATTGTTTCGCAATCGCGAATGCACCTTGCGCATAATGGCCTCTCTTTGGTCTTCACTGGCATCCATAAGTGCCTCTTGCACCATAACAAGGTTTTCCGGCGCGGGATCATTCAGCGCCCTGCGCGTTGCATCAACAACAGCGCTTTCCGGCCCCAAGATATCCAAACTAACTGCGTTCAAGGTCTCAAAGAACTTCTTTGTTGCAATTTTTCCCATTTCATTTTGCCTTCTGTTTTTCATAATTCAATTCTGAACGAACAAGCCATAGAAGGAAATTAGATGTCCGGTCAATCAGAAAAAACCGCCGAACTCTTTCGGAAGAGAACACATATCGTCAGTCAACTTTCCCAAGAAAACACAAGGTTCTTGCGGCTTCTTCAGCGCAGATCCGGGGTCGAAATTCTTTTGGCGAAGAATCCAGATTCCATTGAAATGGAAAGCACCAATTCTCAATTCGAGTTCGAATTGGAAAACAGTCAGAGACGAATAGCTTCTCTTGAAAGAGACGTTGCCGGTATAGACGAAAAACTCGAATCATTGGCGAAACTGGAGGAAAGTTGATGGCTGAAAATAGCGCTTCTGGATTATCTCTTTTTAGCCTTTTGGCAAGAGAATGGACACTCAATGGCGAAATCACTCAAATCGCATTCAATCACGATGATACCGCGGCGATCTTCATACACTCGGCGGGCAAGGTCGCGCTGGCATCGACAAATGATGCGGAAAGTCCAAAAGTCCGCACGCGTCTGGAGTTGGACACTGGTCGCACGACTATACGCCCGCGCGAGAATCCGGTCGCGCCACTTTTAACCCCCGACATCGCGGTACGAACCGATCTGCCTGTCGTTCGGTTTGGTACACAGGGCTTTGCTGCCATTGATATGGACGGAGCCGTCCAGCAGATCACGGCGGGCGGCCAGATCGTGCGTAAGCTGCAACCACAGCCAAAGCCGGTTACAGCAATTTCTGCCAGTCAGTTCGGCGACCTGCTGGCGATTGCACGAGGCAATGTACTCGAACTTGTCGACCCGGTTGAAATGGTCGTGCAGGCCGAGTTCAAGCTTGACCACCCGATTTCGTGTCTGACCGTGGCGGCAGATGGCCGGACGACCGCCGCTTGGGGGGCGGGCGCTCTGAGCATCGTTCCGCTCACCGCCACCAACGACACACCAACTGTCATTTCCTGTCCTGGCGACATAACAGGCCTCGTCTGGCAAAAATCTGGCCACCATCTGGTCTGCGCTTCGGCAGAAAACAGGTTCTACATCATAGACATTGCTCAGCGCTCGGTTCAGTGCGTCGAGGGCTATCCAAACCCGGTCCGCGACGTCGCATTCAGCGAAGCCGGCAATGCTTTGGTGACTTCGGGTGCCTACCGGCTGGCAGGATGGGACATGAGCGATCTGCCGGTCGATGACAAACCCGGCACTCCGCTTACGACCGGCAAACCCGGATTTGTCGTGCTGAATTCGATCACAGCACACCCCGAGCGAAACATCGTCGCCACCGGCTATGCCAGCGGACTGGTGACGCTGGCGCGTATCGGCACGTCACAGGACATGATGCTTCATCATGAGCGCGACACATCAGTCAACAGTCTGAGCTGGTCAAAAACCGGAGAGCACCTCGCCATCGGGTTCGCCTCGGGCAAGGCCGCAATGGTCACGTTTCCTGCCCAGATGTTCAAATAGTTCCACCAAGCAAAGAAAAGGGGATGTACGATGGACAACAAACTCACACCCGAAGAACAGAGCAAAGATCGCTACTTTGCGCAGCTATCCAAAATCGCCGAAGAAATGATCGACGAGCATGGCAAAGACTTTGCCATGGGGGCGTTGGTCATGGCGGCTCAATGGATCGCAAAGAACCAGATCGGGCCGCAGGAAGAAATCAAACACTAACACCCGAGGTCGGCAGACACTAGGTCGGTGGATCCGGAATCCAGGGTCCACCGCAACTGATCCATCGTGATCTGTGAGATCGCAGGCGTCAGCCTATGCAAACCGTCTTCAGCGTCATTCGGGCCCTTCCTACTGATAGTCGACAGATCCTCGGAAAACTCTGCGCAAAGACCATGAGAATAGGCACACATCTCTTGCAAACGAAGCGTCACGAAATAAAGGCAATCTCCGGTTTCGCTAAACCGTCCGGGCGCAATCGGTTCTCGGTACGCTGCGGGCGAACGATACGATGTATGCACGGCTGCGCTCAGGATCGTTTGAACTTGACGGCGCCAATTACCGTATTCTTCGCTCTGGTTCAGTTCCAATCCAGCCCGATAGAGCTGTTCACTCACGGCCTTGTAGGCGCGGCCGCCGGCGATATGACGCCGCCAGAATTCGTTGGCTTCGTCTACCGTTCCACACTCGACAAACCGCTTCGCAAGCTTGGGCCGGGACACAAAGGCCAATGCCATGTCCACGTCCTCGGAAAGAGAGCGGGCGATTTGCATCGAGGGCGTCGGAAGATCGGTCAGGAACAGCAGCCGGATCGCGTCCAACTGCTCGATCATTCGAAACGTCAACGCACGCAGCGCCGCCCATTGCGGCGCGCTGAGCCCGGTATCCGCAACGCTCTCAGCTGCAGTGGCACTTGCGTGCAAAGACGCAACCCACATTACCGCCTGGTCGAACATAAAAAAGTTGTCGATCGGTCCGCTATCACCGTCATGCACCCAGTTTCTGCCGCTTTGGAAACCGCGAAACCGAACGATCGTTTTGTTCCAGATTTCGTCGAGGTCCAAACCTTTCGCCGACCACAATTGGCGGGTTCGGGCCATAAGTTGCGGCGAGATTCCAGGATAACTCCGTTCGAAAGAAGTCGGTTTGTATTGTCCAGTGCCAATCTGCATGACGGTGGTTTTCTCTTTTTGCCGACGCCAATCTATCAACGATCGCTCGTGCGACAAGACACTATTGCCTGGCCGCGTTTGATGTCGCCTGATCCGCGTCTGCAACAATCAGAAGGAACGTTGCGAAGGACGGACCAATGGGATTGATCCTTACGCCAAAACCAAGTCAGACACGCGCGTTGAACCGGTCAATGATTCAGGCCTTCGACGTGATGCGCATGTCCAAGGCGGATATGCTTGATCACTTGTCAGAGATGATTGATAGCAACCCGTTTGTCTCCGCCGATCGGGCGACCCATGACCTTGGAACCTTTTGCCCGCCGTGCGATTTCCAGGAAGGCCCCGAGGTGTCATGTGATACCCGCGTAAGCCTTTATCATCATGTGTCCGAGCAACTCCCGCTTATCTTGAGCTCAGAGGCAGAAGTGGAAATCGCGCTGGCGTTACTGGCGGAAATCGAACCAAGCGGCTGGCTGGGAAAACCCGTCAAAGCGGTTGCTCGCAATGCCGGATATGACGAGGCGCAATGTGAGCGCGTATTGCGCCATCTTCAAACCCTCGAGCCGGCTGGCTTGTTTGCGCGGGATTTGCGCGACTGCCTGAGGCTTCAGGCGATCGATCGCGGACTGCTGGATGAACTGATGGATCAGTTGATCACGCATTTAGATGACCTTTTGGAGTTTGACCTCCAAAAGTTGGCAAAACGCTTGCATGCGGACCCACGCGATGTGGCACGCTGCTTGCAACACATCCGGCGGATGGACCCAAAGCCCGGAACGAGGTTTCAATATGATGAAGCACTTTTGCGGGACTGTGACGCCATCCTAACTATCGTTGACCGCGAACTGTTAATTGAGCTCAACAGGTCCAGCTTTCCCAGTGTTCGCCTCACCCTGTCGACAATGTCGCAGAGCGGCGATGACCTTTCCCATTCATCACAGCTGGGCGAGCTGGTGAATTCCGCAAAATCGTTCAAGGCTGCCCTCGACCTGCGAAGCTCGACCACTTTGGCCGTAATCAAGGCAATTTTTGTGCGGCAGCGAGATTTCCCGACCAAAGGATACGCCGCCCTGCGCCCAATGCGCATGAGCGAAGTAGCGGATGATATAGGTGTCAGCGAAGCAACGGTAAGCCGCATCTTGACCGGGCTCAGGCTACAATGTCCACAAGGGAACATTGCGTTGAGATCCCTGTTTTGCGCACCGGTCATGTATCGCGGGCAACCCCGAACAAAGCATGTTGCGCTTCAGATAATCCGAAAGGCAATTGCGCGCGAAGACAAGCGCGCTCCTCTCAGCGATACCGAGATTTTCCGAATTCTGAGCGAGGCCGGATTGGACCTTTCCAGACGAACTGTCACCAAATATCGCCAGTCGATCGGATTTAGTGCGCCGGCTTTGCGCCGAAAACACGCAGAACTGTCGATGCTTCTCTTGCAGCAGCGTTCGCCCGACTGAAACACCCACAGATACCGAGAAAACAGATACACCAGCGTATCGATCACCGATGAGGCAAACTAGGGAAAGACCAGAATGGCCAATGCCGTACACCACATTATCCGCGTTCGGGGTGAAAACCGGCCTGTAGACTTCCGCACAACGGCCTTTGACCTTTTCGTGGCGAAACGTCTGGAATTCGACGGTTCCGATTTCGCGTGCCTGTTTGATCCGGAATCCGCGCTCAAACTGGCGCTGATCGATAACAGCGGCACGCTGACGGCCTCTACCTTCTTTGTTGTGTCCCCCGATGGATGCCCGATCGACACGCGACCCAACGCAGGGCATCGCCTATGATCTTGCCCATGACCAGAAAAGGCTCTTCCAGCGCCCCTGATGCCTGTGTCGGCAAGGCATTTTTGCGCCCCTACCGGCGCTCGGATGCAACGGCCATTCGCAAGGCACTGCGAGATCGAGGTCTGGTGCAGTGGCTCGCGGCTTTGCCGATACCCATCGATCATACCTCGCTACAGGAATATACCCGCTTTCTAGCCGATGCGGATGTAATCGCTCGCGCAATTTGCATCGGTGACGAGGTGATCGGCATTGTCAGCCTAGGAACCGAACTGTCTTTCTGGCTGCGCCGCGATATGCAAGGTAAAGGCATAGGCAGATGGGCTGTGCGTTGTTTTCTGGAACAGTTGCCAATGGGCGTACAACACGTAGAAGCCTGTTGTTTGGCGCACAACACCGTCTCCATTCTTCTACTGCTTGATGCCGGTTTCGAGGAAACCTCCGCGCCTTTCAAACGCTTCTCATTCGCCCATGGCAAAGCGATGGAATTCAGGCGATTCCGCCTGTCGCGAAAGCAATCCGGGGGACTGTCAACGGGGTCCGCCTGTTTGCAATACGCCTCGCACCCACCCTGCTGATCCGCTTATTGGATGCCACACCTAAATGACCGGGACCTGACATGACTGACTTCAAAAAGATCCTGATCGCCAATCGCGGCGAGATTGCCATTCGCGTGATGCGGGCAGCGAATGAGATGGGCAAACGCACCGTCGCTGTTTTCGCCGAAGAGGACAAACTGGGCCTCCATCGCTTCAAGGCGGATGAGGCCTATCGCATTGGCGAAGGCATGGGGCCGGTTGCGGCGTATCTGTCGATTGACGAGATCATCCGCGTGGCCAAGGACTGCGGCGCGGACGCGATCCACCCCGGTTACGGCCTGCTATCCGAGAACCCCGATTTCGTGGATGCCTGTGTTCAGAACGGGATCACCTTTATCGGCCCCAAGGCGGAAACCATGCGCGCGCTGGGTGACAAGGCCAGCGCCCGTCGTGTTGCCATTGAAGCCGGCGTTCCTGTGATCCCAGCGACCGAAGTGCTGGGCGATGACATGGATGCGATCCGGGCTGAGGCCAAGGAAATCGGCTATCCTCTAATGCTCAAAGCGTCCTGGGGTGGCGGTGGCCGTGGTATGCGCCCGATCGAATCCGAGGATGAGCTGGAAGAAAAGGTGCTGGAGGGTCGCCGCGAGGCCGAGGCCGCCTTTGGCAATGGCGAGGGCTATCTGGAAAAGATGATCACCCGCGCCCGCCATGTCGAGGTGCAGATTCTGGGCGACAAGCATGGCGAGATTTATCACCTTTATGAACGCGACTGCTCGGTCCAGCGCCGGAACCAGAAGGTCGTGGAACGCGCCCCCGCCCCGTACCTGAGCGACGCGCAACGCGCCGAGATTTGCGAGCTGGGCCGCCGCATCTGTGCCCATGTGAACTATGAATGCGCGGGGACTGTCGAATTCCTGATGGATATGGAAACCGGCAAGTTCTACTTCATCGAGGTGAACCCCCGCGTGCAGGTCGAACACACCGTTACCGAAGAAGTCACCGGCATCGACATCGTGCAAGCCCAGATTCTGATTGCCGAGGGCAAAACGCTGGCTGAAGCAACCGGCGCGGCAAGTCAGGCGGATGTGCAACTGAACGGGCACGCGTTGCAGACGCGGATCACCACCGAGGATCCGCAGAACAACTTCATCCCGGACTATGGCCGCATCACCGCATATCGGGAAGCAACCGGCATGGGCATCCGCCTGGATGGCGGCACCGCCTATTCGGGCGGGGTGATCACGCGGTATTACGACTCGTTGCTGACCAAGGTCACTGCCTGGGCACCAACGCCGGACATGGCAATCGCCCGGATGGACCGCGCCCTGCGCGAGTTCCGCATTCGTGGGGTCAGCACCAATATCGACTTCGTCATCAACCTGCTGAAGCATCCGATCTTCCTGTCGAATGAGTACACCACCAAATTCATCGACACGACGCCGGACCTGTTTACCTTCAAGAAACGCCGCGACCGGGGCACCAAGGTTCTGACCTACATCGCGGATATCACGGTAAACGGGCATCCCGAAACCAAGGACCGCCCCGAACCGCGCGCCGATCTGAAAGAGGCCAGGCCCCCCGCTTTGAAAGCCGAACCGCAGATGGGCACCCGCAACCTGCTGGAACAAAAGGGTCCGCAGGCGGTGGCCGACTGGATGAAGGCGCAGCGGCAATTGCTGATCACCGACACCACCATGCGCGACGGCCACCAGTCGCTGCTGGCGACCCGGATGCGCTCGATCGACATGATCAAGGTGGCGCCGACCTATGCGGCGAACCTGCCGCAACTGTTCAGTGTCGAATGCTGGGGCGGTGCGACCTTTGATGTGGCCTATCGCTTCCTGCAGGAATGCCCGTGGCAGCGTCTGCGCGACCTGCGCGAAGGGATGCCGAACCTGATGACCCAGATGCTGCTGCGCGGGGCCAATGGCGTCGGCTACACCAACTATCCCGACAACGTGGTGCAGGAATTCGTCCGTCAGGCGGCGCAAAACATCGATGTGTTCCGCGTGTTCGACTCGCTCAACTGGGTCGAGAATATGCGCGTGGCGATGGATGCCGTGGTCGAGAACGGCAAGATCTGCGAAGGCACCGTGTGTTACACCGGCGATATTCTGGACCCGGATCGCGCCAAGTATGACCTGAAATATTATGTCGGCATGGCCAAGGAACTGCGCGATGCAGGCGCGCATGTGCTGGGTCTTAAAGATATGGCTGGCCTGCTGAAACCGGCCTCGGCCCGCATCCTGATCCGGGCACTTAAGGAAGAGGTCGGGCTGCCGATCCACTTCCACACCCACGACACCGCAGGCATCGCCAGCGCTACCATTCTGGCTGCCTCCGAGGCGGGCGTGGACGCGGTGGATTGCGCGATGGACAGTTTCTCGGGCAACACGTCTCAGGCGACGCTGGGCACCGTGGTCGAGGCGCTGCGCCATACCGAGCGCGACACCGGGCTGGACATCAAGGCCATCCGCGAGATTAGTGATTATTTTGAGGCGGTGCGCGGCCAATACGCGGCCTTTGAATCCAGCCTGCAGGCCCCTGCATCCGAGGTCTATCTGCACGAGATGCCCGGCGGTCAGTTCACCAACCTCAAGGCGCAAGCGCGCAGTCTGGGTCTGGAGGAGCGCTGGCACGAAGTGGCGCAGATGTATGCCGATGTGAACCAGATGTTCGGTGACATCGTGAAGGTGACGCCGTCGTCCAAAGTTGTGGGTGACATGGCGCTGATGATGGTCAGCCAGAACCTGAGCCGTTCCGACGTGGAAAGCCCGGATACGGATGTGGCCTTCCCGGATTCCGTCATCGACATGATGCGCGGCAATCTGGGCCAGCCTCCGGGTGGCTTCCCCGACACGATCATCAAGAAAGTGCTCAAGGACGAAGCCCCGAATACAGAGCGTCCGGGCAAGGATGTCGAAGCCGTCGATCTGGAAGCCACCCGCGCCGACCTGTCCAAGCAGCTGGAAGGCAAAGAGGTCGATGACGAGGACCTGAACGGCTATCTGATGTATCCCAAGGTGTTCCTGGATTACATGGGCCGCCACCGCGTCTTCGGCCCGGTCCGCACTCTGCCCACCCGCACCTTCTTCTACGGTATGGAGCCGGGTGAAGAGATCACTGCCGAGATAGACCCGGGCAAAACGCTGGAAATCCGCTGCCAGGCCGTCAGTGAGACTGATGAAAAGGGTGAGGTCAAAGTGTTCTTTGAACTCAACGGCCAGCCGCGCGTGATCCGGGTTCCGAACCGCATGGTGACATCGACCACGCAGGCCCGGCCCAAGGCCGAGGCAGGCAACCCGAACCATGTCGGCGCGCCGATGCCGGGTGTCGTGGCCACCGTCGCCGTCACCGCCGGTCAGGAGGTCAAGGAAGGCGACATGCTGCTGACCATCGAAGCGATGAAGATGGAAACCGGCATCCACGCCGAGCGCGACGCGGTGGTCAAAGCCGTTCATGTGCAACCCGGCGGCCAGATTAACGCTAAGGACCTTCTGGTCGAACTGGAATTCTAAAACTGTGCGCCCTCTTCTAGCTCTGTGCTCAATGACGGATGTGTCGCAAACTTTTGCGACAGCCAGAGTCAGCGACTTACTGGACGCGGCTACTGCCGCCACTGCAGGGACGGTCAGTCGATTGCCGGAAACACGTTGGTCTTCTTTACGGTAGAATAAACGAAACTGGTATCGATCGAGGCAATGCCTCCGATGGGATGGATGCGATGGCGGATGAAATCCTCATAGTCATCCAGCCCGGGCACCACCACACGCAACTGATAATCAGAGGCTCCGGTCAGGACATGGCACTCAAGCACTTCGTCAATCGCATGGATCCTGCTTTCGAAGCGCCGTACATCGTCTTCATTGTGGCGCTCCAACCGGATGCGCACAAAGACCGTGATCGGCAGCCCATAGGCTTTCGCGTCCACCTCGGCGCTGAATCCCCGGAGCGTGCCGCTTTCCTCGAGGTTGCGCAAGCGGCGCAGGCAGGGCGACGGCGACAAGTTGACTGCGGCAGCGAGGTCCTGATTAGTCATACGCCCATTTGCCTGCAGGGCGCGTATGATCTGTCGGTCTTTGGCGTCCACTTCGCCCCCTTGTTGGCAGATAATGCTAAAATTCATTTAATACGCAGCATAATTCGCAATCTCCCCCCTGCCAATACATCGCATCCTGCCTCAAACAACATGAGAGAGGTTGCCATGAATTCATCCAAAGGCTTCGCCACCCGTGCCATCCACCACGCCTATGATCCTCAGCAGAACCAAGGCGCGCTAACACCGCCCCTACATCTGACATCGACCTTTGCGTTTAAGACAACAGAGGTCGGGGGCGAGATGTTCGCCGGTGAACGTCAGGGGCATATTTACAGCCGCATCTCAAACCCGACCTGTGACCTGCTGGAACAGCGCATCTCCACGCTTGAAGGGGCTGAAGCCGGGTTGGCCTTGTCGTCAGGTATGGGGGCGATCACTGCGGTGCTGTGGACCCTGCTGTCACCCGGCGACGAGGTGATCGTGGACAAGACGCTTTACGGCTGCACCTTCGCCTTCATGCAACATGGGCTGGCGAAATGGGGGGTGACAATCACCCATGTAGATATGACTGACCCGGAGAACCTGCGCGCGGTGATCTCGGAGCGGACCCGGGTCGTCTATTTCGAAACCCCGGCCAACCCGAATATGAGATTGGTGGACATTGCCGCCACCGCCAAGATCGCGCATGAAGCCGGGGCGCAGGTGGTCGTCGACAATACCTATGCCACGCCCTTCCTGACACGACCCATTGAACTGGGTGCCGACATCGTGCTGCATTCCGCGACCAAGTATCTCGGTGGACATGGTGACGTGGTTGCCGGCTTGGTTGTCGGAGCGGCAGAACAGATCGCCGAGATCCGGCTTGTTGGCATGAAGGACATGACCGGCGCGGTCATGGCGCCGTTCAATGCGATGCTGATCCTGCGCGGGTTGAAAACTCTGGCCCTGCGTATGGAGCGTCATTGCGCTTCGGCTCGAATTGTGGCCGACCATCTTCAGGAACACCCGTCAGTCCGGGCCGTACACTTTCCCGGGCTGGAAAGTTTTGCCCAACACGAACTTTCGACGCGCCAGATGTCCAAGTCCGGCGCGATGATCGCCTTCGAAGTCGACGGTGGCATGGCAGGTGGTGTTCGGTTCATGAACAACCTGAATATGATCCAGCGAGCCGTGTCCTTGGGCGATGCCGAAACGCTGGTCCAGCATCCGGCCTCGATGACCCATTCGACCTATACGCCCGAAGAACGCGCCGAACATGACATCACCGACGGGCTGATCCGCTTGTCGGTTGGGTTGGAGGATGTCGATGACATCATAGCCGACCTTGATCAAGCACTGCCTCAACCTATGCATCACGCCGCCGAGTAAGGAGCCTCTCATGCCCACCGATATTGCCCACCTTAAGACCATCGAGCAACGGCTTTTGTGGCTGTCACACTGGATGATTCACCACGCCAATCATGTTCGGCCCAAGGTGGACGGGATCAAGATCGGTGGGCATCAGGCTTCGTCGGCTTCAATGGTGTCAATCATAACGGCGCTGTATTTCTCGGCCCTGAAGCCTGAGGACCGTGTGGCCGTCAAGCCTCATGCATCACCGATCTTTCACGCGATGCAATACCTGATGGGCAACCAGACACGCGAGAAGATGGAGAACTTCCGGGGCTTTGGCGGGGTGCAGTCTTATCCCAGCCGGACCAAAGATATCGACGACGTGGATTTCTCCACCGGCTCGGTGGGCCTTGGTGTCGCGATTACGTCGTTCGCCTCGATCATCCAAGATTACATCAAGGCCAAAAGCTGGGGAAGCGATGCCCCGATGGGGCGCATGGTTGCGCTGGTGGGCGATGCCGAACTGGATGAGGGCAACATCTACGAGGCCCTGCAGGAAGGCTGGAAAAACGACCTGCGCAACACGTGGTGGATCATCGACTACAACCGGCAGTCGCTAGACGGGATCGTGCGCGAGGGGCTGTTTGAACGAATCGAAATGATTTTCGATGCTTTCGGATGGGACGTGGTACGGGTGAAGCACGGCGCATTGCAGCGCGCGGCCTTTGAGAAGCCGGGCGGACACAAACTGCGCGACTGGATCGACGCCTGCCCAAATCAGGAATACTCGGCACTTACGTTTATGGGCGGAGCAGTCTGGCGCAAGAGGTTAATGGATGATCTTGGAGACCAGGGTGATGTCTCTGCCCTAATCGACAGACACAGCGACGACGAACTGGCAGCCCTGATGGAAAACCTCGGCGGTAACTGCGTCCAGACCATGGCGGAAACCTTCGACGCCATCGATCACGACCGACCCACCTGCTTCCTGGCCTATACGGTGAAAGGCTGGGGTACGCCCATTGCAGGCCACAAGGACAATCATGGGGGGCTGATGAACAACACGCAGTTCGCCGCCTGGCAACAGCACATGGGCGTTGCAACGGGCGATGAGTGGGAACCTCTGGCCACGGTCGAATACCCCGCCGCACTGCGTGATTTCCTGTCTAAGGTTCCCTTTTTTGCCAAAGGCATCCGGCGGTACAACGATGACAAGCTTGCCGTGCCCGACATCGACATTGATACCTCCCGTGAGACCTCGACCCAGATGGCCTTTGGCAAGATCCTCGACGATCTCTCTAAAGGGGACAGTGATCTGGCTGCCCGGATTGTCACCGCGTCCCCTGATGTAACGGGGACCACCAACCTTGGTCCTTGGGTGAACCGGCGCAAGCTTTTCGCCCGCTCCGAACAGGCCGACGTCTTTATCGAACACCGCATTCCGTCGACTGCCAAATGGGAATTCACGCCGGAAGGACAGCATATCGAGCTGGGCATCGCCGAAATGAACCTGATGCTGCTTCTGGGCGCCGCTGGCCTGTCGCATTCGATCTTCGGCAAGCGGCTTATCCCCATCGGCACCGTCTATGATCCCTTCGTGGCGCGCGGCCTCGATGCGCTAAACTACGCTTGCTACCAGGACGCCCGATTTATTCTGGTGGGCACCCCCTCTGGCGTCACGCTGGCCCCGGAAGGCGGAGCACACCAATCGGTCGGCTCGCCTCTGATCGGGATGAGCCAGGACGGGCTTGCCTCGTTCGAGCCTGCCTTTTCAGATGAGCTTGCGGTGATTATGAAATGGGCCTTCGACTATCTTCAACGCGATGGAGAGGGCGATCCATGCGAGCGCACATGGTTGCGCGACGAAACAGGAGGTTCAGTGTATCTGCGCCTGACCACCAATCCGATCGAGCAACCCGGCAAGCGTCATGACAACGCGTTCAAACAAGGGGCCATTGACGGGGCTTATTGGTTGCGTAAACCCGGACCGAACTGCGAGATCGTCATCGCCTATCAGGGCGCCGTCGCCCGCGAGGCGATCAAAGCGGCCGGGATGATCGGAGAGGGGCGCAGGGACGTCGGTGTGCTGGCCGTGACCTCGGCCGATCGGCTCAACGCAGGCTGGACCGCAGCCCAACGTGCCCGGTCTCGCGGGAATAAGTCTGCGCAGTCTCACATCGGGACCCTGATGGGTGATCTTCCGCCCCATTGCAGTGTCATCACCGTCATCGATGGTCACCCGGCGACGCTGTCCTGGCTTGGCTCTGTTGCCGGCCATCAGACCATCCCGATGGGTGTCGAACATTTCGGCCAAACCGGCACGATTGGCGACCTCTACCGCCATCACGGCATCGACGCCGATGCTATTGTCAAAATGGTAAACGGATTGACGGTTGGGAAGCATGTGAGCCCCGGTAGCTTGGCGCGCTCGGCCCACAACTAACTTCGCACCAAAGCCGTCATTCGACCCTGCCGCGGCGAATGGCGGCTACGCGGACAAAGCACCAATTCGCCGCGTTTGCGCCAATGTCGGCTTTCTTCGAAAACTGCCAGGGCCAAAAACCGTGTTTCGAAATTTCTGACTATTTGCGTGCACCCCACTTTGATGCGAGCTCGGCTCCATATTTTATGCATCTTGCTTTGACGTTTTAGGTGATCCCTTCGTGCGACACGCTAATCGCATTTGAATTGAAGAGCTTAGTCAAACTCGAAGATGAACCCGCTAAACCAGGTATGGTTAGCGTTCCGCCCTAACCCCAATGTTGCATCATTCCAGAACCGTGGTCCGGAGGGGCCATTGCGCTGACGACCGGAGCTGAAAAATTCGCCGTAATGCTCGTTCCCGCCGACGTTGTTTGGCTGACCGGGCGCCCAATTTGTGAAACTTGCCTTTTCCCCGTTGACCCAAGTCCAACCGCCTGACGGTTCGGCGGCGCGCTCAATCTGAAAAAGCCCGAATCCCGGACCGTGAATGTTGCCGTCGCGCTCGACGACAAACCTTGGGTCCCTGCTGAACAGCTCATAAATGAAATCATTCTCCGTTCGGCTAGTGACTGTTGCTAGATGCCCTCCGGCCGCTTGGGCAAGTTGGCTGGCCATTTCCCAAGTCAGCTTCAATCCCGGTGAACTATTGTCATTTCTCACGGCTACATAAAGACGCCCTTCGAAGTAATCAAAGATGTAGTGATAGCGAGGGAGCAGCTTGATCACGCGCTTCAACCTCGGTTCTAAGGCGTCCGGAAGATTGAGAGCGGAATACTGTCGGCTGATGTCGGACCTCAATTCGAGAACTGGACGTGGGTCAATCAGTCGTTGGAGTAGTTGCTCATCAACTCTGTCGCCAATGGACAATCCATTGTGCACTCTCGCTGCCGCGATCGCCCGACGGGTTCTTGGCCCCATGGCGCCATCTGGTGTTCCTGGGTCGAAGCCTGAATACATTAAGGAAGTCTGGAGCAACTGCGTCTGCTCTCTGCCCAAAATTGCTTCACCAGACGAATCGTAGGCAACGTCGAGCCAGACAACAGAGCGCGCACGCCGAGCGTTTTCCTGAAATACCTCAAGTTTCTGTTGGGCGCTTCGCACAAGCTGATTTCCTGGATACAGCTTTGCGTATTTCTGAATGAAACGCTCCCAGTTAATAATTGTGTTGAGCCGTTCGGCGCGGACGAAGTCATCGCTCAATCGATCAATCTCTTTGCTGTTGCTGAAGCCCTCGCTCTCCGGTTGGTTAACTGCAGGCACAAGAAAAATATCTTCGCTTGGCAGCGAGCCATAGGTGAAGGGTTGCTGCGCGCCTTCGGTAGCCTTGAACACGCTATCCCGGACCTTCCGGAATAGTTTGCTGATTTCGAGGCCCGGCTCCTCAATGTGCCTTAGGAGCCCCTCTGCATAGGGACTGTTCCGGCCCTGACCATCAAATGCGACGGTACCCTCCTTAGCGGCGTACCCTATGAGCACCCCATCTGGAAGCACGCCGCCCTGCGGATCGACGCGAACGAGGCCAACGCCGATGGAGCGCGAGGGTTGGTTCTGACGCAGGCGTTCGGCGAAGGGATTGTTGCGACAAGCATCGATTAGAACAACCTTGATTCCTCGCATGCCTGCCACGCGAGACATGACTGTGTCGAGCGTAACAGTTTCTGCCTCCGCATCGCCGTCATGCTTCAGTCGGGCATCCACTGGGATGAGGAAGTTGATTTGGTCCAGTTCGATCCCATGACCAGCAAAATAAATCAGAGATAGATCGGCGTTCTTCGCGTCCTCAGAGAAGTCATTAATGGCGGAAAGAAGACCGTCACGATCTAAATCTAGTCCGAGGCTGACGTCGAAGCCCATTCGTCGGAGTGCAGCTGCAATGTCATTGGCATCATTGATTGGGTTTTTGAGCTTTTCAACGTTTTCGTATGCTGCGTTGCCAATCACGAGGGCGAAGCGCTGGTCCTCGTTTGCATGTGCCGCAGTTGCGAGAAATACAAAGAGAATAGCAAAAAAGAACTTGAGCATTCTTGGCCTCGCCCACGGAATTGAAGTCGGCAAGGCCACCATAGCTTAGGATTTGCTTCCAAGAAAAGACTGCGCCCAGGAC
This sequence comes from Ruegeria sp. AK4, assembly GCF_056541025.1. Classification (NCBI taxonomy): domain Bacteria; kingdom Pseudomonadati; phylum Pseudomonadota; class Alphaproteobacteria; order Rhodobacterales; family Roseobacteraceae; genus Ruegeria; species Ruegeria sp. AK4. The sequence continues at coordinate 274,600 of NZ_JBQFXS010000005.1, read as the reverse complement.
CAACGACCGTTGGCAGGAACCGTACCACAAACTATTGGCAAACCCAGTTTGATTTCTGCACGTTTTTGGCCCGAAACAAGGAGCGGACATTGGCGCACGGTGCAGCATCGGGCAAAGTGGGCTCTCCCGGCACATTCGCCGCGAGATCCATGAACGACGGCATCGGTAAGGAGCGCCTTTCGCGGCGTGGCGCACGCACTGGCAAGATGCGGCCAAAGCAGACTTTCAATCGAATAAATTGAAAGTCTGCTTCTCGGTCGCAGCACATGCTTTAACTGAGGTGATGCACTTCTTGCATGCCATAGACCGGCGTCGGGATACCCTCCATCCGGGCCTTTATTTGCAACGACAGGAACTGTGAATAATGTCGGGACTGATGCAGGTTTCCACCATGCATCCAGAGGTTTGGAAGCTGTGTCGGCTTCCACATATTGCGTTGCTCGCCTTCCCAAGGCCCCGGGTCCTTGGTTGTGTCAGAGCCCAGACCCCAACATTTCCCAAGCCGATCCGCCATATCCTGACCCATCAGGTCAGCAACCCAGCCGTTCATCGAATTATACCCGGTCGCATAGACCACCAGATCGGCATCCAGATGAGTTCCGTCATCAAGGATAACTCCGGTTTCATCAAGCGCAGAGACCTGACCGCGTTTCAGCTTGATCTCACCATCAATGATCAACTGGCTGGCCCCAATATCGATGTAGTAGCCTGATCCTCGGCGCAGGTATTTCATGAACAGCCCGCTGTCGTCATCGCCCCAATCCAGCCAGAACCCGGCCTTTTCCAAACCGTCATAAAACTCTTTGTCCTGCTCTTTCATCGCGGCATAGGCCGGAATCTGGAATTCATGCAGAATGCGATAAGGTAGTGATGCAAAGATCAGATCGGCCTTTTCGGTCGTCATGCCAGACCGCACCGCACGTTCAGAATAAAGATCGCCCAGTCCGATTTCCATGAGGGTGTCCGAGCGGACAATATGGGTTGAGGACCGCTGTACCATTGTCACATCGGCATCGTTTTCCCAAAGCGCGGCGCAGATGTCATGGGCCGAGTTGTTGGACCCCACCACGACAACTTTCTTGCCTGCCCATCTGGCCGGCCCGTCGTGTTCCGAAGAATGTGCCTGCTCACCCTTAAAAACATCCATACCCGGAAAATCAGGCATGCGTTTCTTGCCGGACATACCCGTCGCCATGATCAGCTGCTTGGGCCGCAACACCACCTCTTCGCCGTCCCGGTCTACCGTGATGGTCCATTCGCCCTTGTCTGCGTCAAACGTGGCGGATTTGGCCGTTGTGCGCGTCCAATAGTTCAGTTCCATAACCTTGGTGTACATCTCAAGCCAGTCACCGATCTTGTCCTTGGGCGAGAACACGGGCCAGTTTTCCGGGAACTTGATGTAAGGCAGATGGTCATACCAGACCGGATCATGCAGGCAGAGGGATTTGTAGCGATTGCGCCAACTGTCGCCAGGCCGGTCATTCCGTTCAACGATGATCGTCGGGACGCCGAGCTGTCGCAGCCGCGCACCCATGGCGATCCCACCCTGACCACCGCCGATGATGACGCAGTAGGGCTGTGTTTTGTAGCCCAGTTCAACCTCTTCTTGGGCCCGTTCTTCCGCCCATGTGGTCCTGTGTTTACCCGCACCATGCTTGGCCCCAAGTGGGCGGTTGAACCCTTTAGGCTCTTCATGACCTTTCAGCTCGACCATCGTGGTCAGCAAGGTCCATATCTTGCCATCCTTGAGGCGGATTAACCCAAAGCCGCGTGCCACTTCGGTTTCGAACTCGATCCATGCGGTGGTTATTCCGCCATCTTCAGTGGGCACTTCACCTTCGGCTATTTTCCAACCGCTCGGCTTTGTTGTGGCCAACTGATGCGCGAGCATATCTGCCACCTGCGCCTTGCCTTCGACCGTTTTGATATTCCAGGTAAAGCTGACCAGATCGCGCCAATAGCAATCGTCCTGGAACATATCGCAGGCGGCATCGATATCGCCTTGGGATAAAGCCGCACCGAAGTCATCCAGGAACCCCTGCACCTGATCCGAGAGTGTTGTGTCGAGCATGTCATCCTCCCTATCTCCACGGAGCAAAAGGCTGGCAAATCCGCGTCCCTTCGGGCAAGTCGATTTGGCGGCTCAACGCTTGACCTCGCCCAAAAATCCCAAGACCTGTTGCGCGCGCAACAAAGGCGCAACACGAAGGCATGTGCGTTTATGCAGGTGGAATAAGCCCGGCCTTTCGCACACGGCGCAGGATTGTCGACCGGTTCACGCCAAGGCGTCGCGCCACTTGAGACATATTCCAATCGCAGGCACGCAGCAGTGCTTCCAGATCATCTGAGTCCAGCTTTTGCGCAGGGGCGAGCGCCGGGGCTGGCAAATCCGTCAAGTCGATGATGTTGTCCTGACACAGGGCGACCGCGCTGTGCAGCAGATGTTCCAGTTCACGAATATTGCCGCTCCATAGTCGTGATTTCAGATCGGCGCGCGCGACTGTCGACAGGTGAATATCATGGCTTGCAAACCGTCGAAGCAGGCGATCAATTAGCCAATCCAGATCCGCTCGGTGGCGCAAAGGCGGCAGAGAAAATGTGGCCCCCGCAATCCGGTGCAGCAGATCTTCACGCAGACCGCCCTGCAATCCTGCCGGGGGCTGCCGACATGAGGCAATGATCCTCAGATCAGCCCGCCGCTCAAGCACTGCTAAAAGAGAGGCCTGTGCTGGCTCGCTCAGGTCTTCAACACCGCGCAGGTACAGCGTGCCGGGGTCGATGGTTTGGCAGAAATCGAATGTCTCGGTATCGCAGCAGATCACTGTGTGGAAATCCTGTCTCGCAGGATCGGCCATGTGGATCGCACGCGCCAGTTTGGTCTTGCCCGTGCCGCTTTCACCAGTCAGCAAAAGCGGCAGGCTGGTCGGTGCAAGACGTGCAGCATTGTTCAAAAGCTGCTGAAGGTCCGCATCCGGCCCAGCAAAACTGCCAAGGGCTCCGGGCAGAACCTGTTCTCGCTTGCGCAGGGCCGCCGTCATCTGCGACGTCTGTGGTGCAACGGCATGACCATAGAGCGCGCGCCCGTCCTTGAGGCGCAATACCCGGTCTTCTGAGGGCCTGCCGCGCATGAATTCGGGCATGTCATCAACACTGATTTCAAGCCAGTCCTGCAATTGCGACCCGATCAGGTGGCCCGAACCGTCCGGGTCCAGTGCGCGTCGGGCCCCCGAGGTCATACCAATGATCTTGCCGCTTCCGTCCACTGCAACCGCCGCTTCAGGATCGACCTCAAGAAATTCGGGGCTTGCTGAAAAGCGCAGGACCCAATCGCGCCTGGTCGATGCCATCAGGTTTGCCATCTCGACGCGACGGGCGGAATTCGTCACCAATGTCATGGCCAGATTCTGCGACGCCTTAGGCGAAGGGCCACGCAACAACGAAACATCCAGAACAGCCGCAAGACCACCTTTGGTATCGAAAATAGGCGCTGCCGTACAAGACAGCGGCGTATGCGTGATCGAAAAATGATCCCCCTGATGGATCGTCACCGGCTGACCTGTAACGATGCACGACCCTACCCCGTTCGTTCCTGCCAACTCTTCCGTCCACTTGAATCCCAGATGAAGACCGGCAGTTCTGAGTTCGTCCTCAAAGTTCCGGTCGCCAAAGAAATCGACGCAGACGCCATCCGCATCAGCAAGCAGCAGGACGTAGTTCTGCCCTGCAACCTGCGCAAACAACGATTGCAGCCCCGAGCGCGCTGTTGCGATCAGACGTTCCGATTGTTCCAGATGTTCACGGAATTTGGTGTCAGGCAGGATATGCGCGGGTTCCTGCCGTGAGGGATCCATACCATAGGTTTCAACGCAGCGCTGCCAGCTGTCCGCGACAAGCCGGTCTCTCCCTGTATCGAACCCGCTTAAGACACGGTCAATCTCTTTTGTGTGTTGGCGATCCAACAGCTTCCCGCCCTACAAATCCTCTCTAAAATTAGCATGAGGATGGCTTCGCGCCTATGTTCAAATTTCGTTTGGCAAACGTATTGGAGCTTTGCCTCGTCAAGCTGACCTTCGATAAACGCGCAGCATTGGGCCCTTTCGGGCTAGAAACAGCCATTCGCTACAGCTTGCATGAATGTCCGCTATGCGGACAAAGCGGACACTGGTTCGGAGCAAGCAATGTCGGCTTTCATATTGTTTTTGTCCAAGGCTGGGCGCTTGTCGTCCGCGCGGGTGACAAAGCTGAACTTCTACCAATGCTAGTTAGCTCCAAGGATCATTAACTTGGAGCAAGACAATGGCGAATTGGGCAAAAATCTCACGTAATGCCAAAGCCCACGGTGACTTTGCGGGGCGTAGCAAAGCTGAACAAGACGCGTACTTCGAGTTCTTTGCCGGATCGGAGCCGAGTACGCTTAAGTCAATTTTCGTTAGTGTCAGAAGGGTCTTCGATAAGGTAGAAGGAACCCGCACTGCAGATGGTTTGCGTTGGCCCATTGCTGGAGTAGCATCTTCCAAATCAACTACGAGCTAATGAGTATGCCTCGGTCCACGATCACAGAACTTAACGTCCATGATGCTATTCGGAGCGTGCTTGAAACCGACATAGAAAGCTATCTTGCGAGGGACCGCGAAACTTGGTTGAGGTGTTGGGTCGATGACACTCGTTTTCGAAGCGTTATGGAATGCGGAACGATGCAAATTGCGCGTTCGTTCGATGAATTTCGTCGGAATGTGTTTGATGCGATGGACGCCGAACCCGATCCAGTCCAAGCAGACGTACGGTTTGAAGGCCTTGAAATCCAGGTTAGCGATAACCTCGCTTGGGCAACCTATGAAGAGATTGTCACAAGCACGTCCAATCCTCGAGCAACACCAAGTCATTCACACAATTTTCGCCTCTTAGAACACAAAAATGGAGAATGGCGAATTGTATTTCATGGCTGTTGGGCAGAACCGCTCCGAGACACTGAGGACCCGGTGCTAGAAGTCGCTGTGGATGGTTGCGTCCTTTGGATGAATAAAGCCGCCGAGGCGGAACTGAAGACTTTCGATGGCCTTGCCCTCAGTAATGGAAAACTCCGTGCCTCGAAGCCGTCGTGGAATGCGAAACTCTACGACGCTATTTCTGGCGCTCACAAGCTAACCGCGTTCGGAAGTTACAATCTTGCAAAAAATGCTGGCGGAGGTGAGGTCAAGTATCCCGTCGTCTTGGGCGAAAACGTCGACGGCGGCTTGATGCTTTGCTGGGTCAAAGTTGCGGACGCGCGCGTGTACATTCTGTTTGGACCTGGCACCGATCTCTCAGAACAGATCGACATTGTTCAGGCGATCTTTTCGCTCTCAAATACGCAGACTGATATCGTCAGATTGATTGCCAAGGGGATGGAACTCTCAGAAGCCGCAGAAGCTATGGGCGTCACAAAGAACACTGCACGTACGCACCTTAGGCGCGTGTATGAAAAAGTCGGCGTGAACAGCCAGATCGAGCTCTTGCGGTTGGTAATGAGCTTTTCAATCTGAAGATTGGCGAGCAAAAGCGGCCATTCGAAACGCCTGCAGCATCCGTTAGTTTGGGCTCATTCCGGACCTCGGTGCCGTTGCAGCACAGGCCCCTACCCCGCCGTCAGCTGAACGCGTAGACGGCCCTTTCCGGACCTTATTAGACCAACACTAGTTTTGAATTTGGCCCACACGCGATTTTAGCCATTGAGAATGTAGGGACGCAGTCTTTACGTTGGCGCTACAGCATTCCTTACTTTTACTTGACAAAATCAAGCAACTCCATATTACTTGAATTTGTCAAGTAAATGGGATTGCAATATGGATCACATCTCGACAATTCGCGCCTTCAATCGGTTCTACACACAGAGAATGGGTTTGTTCTCCCCCGACTACGGCGGTAGTGGAATGAACCTCACAGAACTGCGGGTTTTCTATGAGATCGGAGTGCAAAATGGCTCAACTGCCCGGTTGATCGCCAATGCCCTGGACCTCGACGAAGGCTATGTCAGTCGTATCCTGAAGAACTTTGAGCGATCCGGATGGATTCTAAGAAAACCTTCTGAACATGATGCACGGCAAAAGGAACTTCATCTTACTGAATCTGGGCACCAGAAGTTTAGCGAGCTTGTCGACCGGATGGCGCTTGAAGTCCACAAGCGATTGGATGGGGCAGATGCAGGGCGCGTCGCCCGGGCCTTGGAGCAGGCGGTGAGATCATTTGACCTGTCGGGTCCAGTCGAGTTTCGCGAATTGACCCCGGGCGACGCCGGATGGGTCGTCAATCGGCACGCCGAGACCTATTACACGGATTATGAATTTGATTACCGCATGGAAATGCTCGTCATGCAAATCCTGGCGGCTTTTTTGCCGGTCCAAGGCATTGATGGAAACCGCGCCTTTATTGCTCATAGCGGCGAGACGCGGCTCGGATCAATTTTTTGCATGAATACAGAAGAACCCGGCGTCGCGAAACTGCGATTGTTCTTTCTGGAACCCGAGGCCCGCGGAATGGGCTTGGGCAAGCGTTTAATGACGATCTGTCTGAATCACGCACGTGCATCAGGGTTCAAACGCATGACGTTAATGACCCACGAGACACAGATAGTCGCACGCGCGCTCTACGCTAGATTCGGATTCACTTTGACAGAGCGCGTTTCCGGGTATCACTTTGGTAGTGAGAGCGTGCAAGAAACCTGGGACCTCACACTTTGATCTCACAACTGGGTTTTGCGCTCAGTGCGGCCGCGCATTGACGACCAGACATTCGCTGCGCGGCGTCGTATGAGCAAAATGAGCACGGTGCGGTCCTTGGAGCAGTGCCAGCACGTAGGCACGGCAAACCTACGCTCGGATAGTGACGGCCCATTCCAGCCATTCATCGTGTAAGCTCACGCTGCAATGCAGCTTCACCGAACCGGACTTTCGCTTCGGGAGCGATGTCCGTCGGTAGTCGAACTCACGGCCTAGCGGACCAAGCTGACATTTGTGAAGACCGAGCGAGATGTTAGTCTGATGCCAATGAGGCGTTTTGGGCAGCACATATTTCTGTCAAGATTTCTTGTCGTGGAGGACACCAAATGAAAAGGCTTTTCCCGTCACTTTCCGACGGCGCTACGCTCGGCGACGTATTTCAGATGTTTCCAAAAAAGTTGGCTCCATGGTGTGAGTATGAAAGCCTAGTAATGCGGGGAGAGAGCGAACTTTCTGCTTCTGAGCGGGAGCTTATTGCCGCCTATGTTTCTGGTTTGAATGCATGCTCATATTGCTACGACGCCCATACAGTCTTTGCCCGTGCTTATGGCATTGATCCAAAGGTGATTGAGGCACTGATGGAGGATCCAAACTCTGCCTCGGTGGATACTCGGATCCGGCCCATTCTCGCCTACGTCGCAAAACTCACACTCTCACCTGCCCGTATGACAGAAGAGGACTCACAGGCGGTCTACGATGCTGGATGGTCAGAAGAAGCATTGTTCGATGCTATTCAGGTTTGCGGCGTGTTCAATTTGGTGAACCGTATCATTGAAGGCTCTGGTATCAGCAAAATTGTGCACGACTCCGGAGCACTCGATGAGCAAACGCGCACAAAACTAACCAGCGATTCCTTCTACACCGATTTTGGCCGAGCCAACGGTCTCAATGTCTGAATTTGGGACGAAGCTGGCATATGGTTGCGCCGTTGTTATACTGCCCGTCTCAAAGAGAGGGACTTTCCATGTCTTGGCGACTTCTCCGAAAAGCTGACTGGGCTTCTAGCGACGGTTGGAACGGAAAGTTCGAAGGGGCGGATGCCGGCGTGGGCGTGTCATTTCTTTTCAATGAAGTCAGCGATGCAGGCAAAGGTCCCCCACTTCACAAGCATCCATACGATGAAGTCTATATCGTCAGGCAAGGCCAGGCACATGTAATTGTTGGAGACGACACAACGGAAGTGACCGTTGGTGATATTCTGATAATCCCGGCCGGCACCGCACACAAAGTCCTGACGGCGGGGTCAGGTCCGACCGAAATAATTAGCGTTCAATTGTCCGGAAAACTCGAGGTGCAATTCCTGGAGTAACGCCGTGCGTTTGAATCTTATTTGGCCTGACATGCTAAAGGCCCGCACCGGGATAATTGCTGCCATCAGTGTAATGGCAGTATCTTAAACCTGGCACTGTCTCGCTCTGTCGAGGACAGCCCGAACTGGACATTGAACATCGCCTCCGAATGCTGCTATTGCAGCCCACGCTCGCGGCATTCGCTGTGACTGCGAAAGTTAGCATCAGTAAAAATTGCCACTTTCCAGGGTTAAGAAATTTTCGCTGAACAAATCGTCATCGACGTCCGCATTGCGAATTGAGCGCTTTCACTGCTTGCAAATCCAAATTTAGGTTTAGGATTGTGAGCACGTCTCGTGGAGTTGGAAACCGATCATCGCATCCAACTCAAATTGCACACGACACTGTCTCGGGCGAACTTCTATTCAGGCAGCCCCACCGCGCGAAGCCCATCTAGGATTGCGTCCCACCGTGTGGGATCCTGAAAATGGAAACTGCGCACGCCGCTAATCCGGAAGTCCGGATCTGATGCCAAAAGGGCCTCCCGCGCCCTTTCTCCCTGAGCATTTAGACCGGCCTGACCCGCTGCGCTGGCAAGATACAATTGCGCGACCGGCAGCCCCGGCGAGTTTTGTAGAGCCCGGTTGGCATTGGCGATGGCATTCTCGAAGTCGCCCATAACCAGATATGTCTGGGCCAACGCTTGTGGGACACGGTGATATATCCGGTTCTTGGCCAGAGAAAATGAGCCCTTTTTGATGGACTTCAGTGCTAACTCTGGTTGGCCCATCAGGTTCTGAATCCAGCCCAGCACCATATGCCCCTGGGCAAACTGCGGACTGATTTCGAACCCACGTTCAACACACCGCACCGCCGCATCCAAATCGCCGGTAATGCCGTAGTGATAAATCCCCCGGATCAGGTGCAAGTAGTCGCTTTGGTCATTCAACGATACCGCCTTGCTCAGCCCGGAGTCGGCGGCTTCGATATCCTCCAGGCTTATCGGACGGTAACCCCATACCAATTCGCCGATCAACGTGTTCGCCTTCATCCCAACGGCCATGAAATTGCGTGGCTGGACCGTCAGGATCCTGTCCAGCAGACGACCCGCCGCCTCCCATTCTTCGGGCTGCGATCCCATCATGTAATGCCCCGCAAGATTCAGCATTACCTCGGGGTCGCTTGTCTCAGTCTCGGCCGCGTGCTCAGCAATTCGTTGCAGAATTCCGTATCGGATCGTTGTCGCGATTTCCCCTGACAACAGATCTTCTGCCACGAAAGGGTCGGAAAGATCACCGTTCATCCGCTGGGTCAGGTAGGTTGCTGACGTGCTCGTCTCGCGTAGCTTTAGGGTGGCGCGGACCTGGTTTCCAGAGGCCTGAAACACCGCCGTAGCGATATGGTCTGGGTCCGCGTTGAGAGCGATCAGATCCAATCCCGTAAGATTGGCAAGCGCCGCCTCAACGGTGTGATTGCAGGCTTCTGCCAGCATCTTGGCATCATCATTGCTGCCAAGGGCTTCGAATGCCGCGAGGGCTATGGTCGGTTTCCTGGATGTACCACCGATGGGTGGTGTGCTGACACTGTCCTGCGCACCATCTTGGTCCGGGGGCCAAACAAAGGCGCGGATCGGGCGCGAGATGTTTTTTAATGTCAATTCACCGACATCCGCAAATAGCTCGTCCATTACGCCAACGATCTGGTCACGAACGGCAGCGGAGATGCAAATCCCGCCCGTCGGGGCTGCGCCCTCTAAGCGAACTGCGAGATTCACACCGTCACCATAGATATCGCCATCATCAACAAACACATCGCCTATGTGAAGTCCCATGCGGTAACTGATCTGCCGATTTTGAGGAGCGGATTCTTCCTCTGAGCGAACTGCTTCTTGCGCCGCTATCGCAAACCGTACCGCTTCCACTACGCTTGAAAACTCGGCCAGAAATCCGTCGCCCGTTGACTTGATAATCTTACCACCTGCCTGCTTGATGCCGGGATCAAACACGGACACGCGCAGTTCTTTCTGACGCGCCAGCGTGGCTTCCTCGGCGGCTTCCACAAGCCGCGAGAAGCCGACAATGTCGGCAGCCAAGATCGAGGTGAGTTTGCGTTTCACCCTTCGGCTCGTGTGTTCAAGGAAATCCAACCGGTTTTATCCGGTTCAGCCACAGCAACCCCATCCCCACCGAACGATATTGGGACCGTCTGCCATTTCGGCAGGCCATCGGCCATGTCGAAAACACGCTCGCCGTAGAAGATGTGAAAGGCCGGCTCGAAGCTCAAACCAGATTCAGCCAGCGACATTGCGTAGACCGCGACGATGTCCTTTCCGGGTTTGATATTCACCAATGCACCCCCACATTTACCACAGGAAACACGATGGCTTTCATCATTCTTGTCCGAGTGAACCGTCGGTCCTGACAACTAGACATTGTCTGCCGACCAGAGGCACCAGGCATTGACCGGCGCCGAATGCCATTTTCTACAAGAGTGGCAATGACAATAAGCCATAACCATCGGCTCACCGACAGTAGAAACTCTACATGCGCCGCAGTAGCAGATTCCTTGGTAGGTTTCAGAATCGCCGCTCATCATCTTTTCCCAAATCGATCAAGGGCGCTCTTTGTAACACACTAAGGACACCCGGCTTCCGCAATACATTTCTAAACATACAACCCAATTTTGCTGCCCCAAAGTAGCTTCTTCATCTCCGCTGCTGAACTTCGAACGATATCCTGAAAAAGCCTCTGTCCGGTGTCCATGGCAATCACTCGATTTCGGGGTTTCAGCCAGTTTAATATGTCACCATGCCAAAGGTAACGACAACAACGGAAGCTCTTGCAACCCGGATCACTGCTGCATTTGACGGCCTTGATCCACCTGCTGATGATGAACTTCTTCACCCCGAAAGTATGGATGACGTGGATATTCTTGAATTCTATGGAGGGGTCAAATGGCATGAGATGACCGATCAAATGATCGTATACGGGTACGCAGCCCCCACTGCCTTCAGCGCCAAGGCCTTTCAGTATTATTTGCCCGCGTATCTGCTTTGGACTCTGCGAAATTCAGACAGTCCGGAATATGCCAGTGAAAGCATCCTACTTGCACTCGACCCCGGCACATCGAAAGAACTGCTGCATGAGTTCAGGAAGTCCAAGTTCAACCAATTGACGCCTGCACAGAACGAGGCCGTGTTGAGGTTTCTGTACTATTTTAGCGACCATCCTGATCTCGGTGAGTTAGCGGAAACTGCATTGGTCAACTACTGGATTGACCAAGGCGTGCGGTCACCGGGTTGATTATTTCTACCTATCTGATGTGGCTCTTCGCAGCGCTTTTTTGTCCTAACCGGTTTACTGCTGTCAGTGACTGAGAATGAGCAATGGCAACGGCTATGGGGCGGTTCCAGTGCGCTGTCACTTGGCCTTTTTGCAATATCCATGGCAGCGGGTGGTTTACTCAGAGGCCAGATAAGAATTCATTTTTCGATTATCCGCCGCTCCAGCCAGCCGCGTTTGTTCTTCAGCGCTATCGCATTGGTGTCCGCCGCCTGCGCCGGTGTCATCATTGCTGCTATCTGGGCAATTTCCTTTAAGGGTAAGTGAAGTTCACCCGACACGGTGTGCCTCGGAGCAAATGGGCTAGTTTTGGCTGAGCGATCACCCGACCGCTGTGATTTCGTGGTTCGTCAGTTTTCCAGGCTTTCGAACCAGTCGAGCGCCATCGTTCCCCATTCCTTTGGATAGCCGTGCCCACCGTCGTGTAAAAAGAGTTCAAGACTACCGTGTTCGCATTCCCACCGTTTGCGCCAAAGATTGGCCGTCACTTCGTTTTCTGTCGCGTTGTGTTGGCATTCGTTTCTTCGCCGCCATAACGAAAGACCCTCCCAGACATCGGCCTGGGTAATGGTGATATCGAACTCTTCATTGTGTATTGATCTGCCCTCAAGCGGCACAACCTTGTCAGTGAAACCGTGCGTATGAAGCATATGTACCGGGTCAAGACACTCCTGGGTCATGGGAAGCCAGAAGCCACCGGACGCAGGAGCATAGCCACGCGCCAGGTCAGGCGCGAGGCACGCAACTTCCCACACCATGGAACCACCTCGTGAGAACCCTGTCAGCAGCACCTGGTCCGGGTCTACGTCTGCACGGATCACGAGATCCGCCAGCACGTCACGGAGAAACCTGACATCAGAGCGGGGATAGGTAATCCACCCATCCCTAACCGACCAGTCAGCAGGTTTTCCTTCCAGCCATGGCAATGCGGTCGGTGCCACAAACGCATAACCCCGCGCAGTGAATGTTTCGACGAACTGCTTGTTTTTAAGTACCTTTGCTCCGGACCCGCCATAACCATGCAAGTGCATCACGACCGGCCCGCCCCGCCATTCATCTGGCAGGGCGATGTGGTATTCACCGGTGTCTATTTTGCAGGGATTGGATACATCTCCACAATCAAGCGCAAAGGCCTGCCCCGAAATCAGAAACATGGACAATGCGATTGTTACCTTTTCGAGCATATCTGGATCCCTCCCGATGTCTGACCGTACCATATTACGGAAAGGGCTTTTTTGAGACGGCGGTGGTGCAGAATTCCACTTTGCTGAGCAGCCTCACCTGACTGATCCAAAATGATCGTTAGTGCATCAGCGGCGTTTGCTCCATGGGTATGATGGTTTGAGGTGCTGGCGGACGATACACGAACTCACATTTCGTGGGACTAAGCGGACGTACGCCGCACTAATGCAAGTTATCCCGGAAGGATTGAGGCCAAGCCGCAAAAGCCACTTAAGACCGAATTAGTTCGAGACCAATCGAAACTGGACAGATACTAGATCCGCTGCCGTCTTAGTCCGGGATTTCCACGGTTCCGACAATATGAGTTCGCCTCAGGGGCAGCGCTTGGTATGCTGAGGCGATATCTGTTGTCGCTATGCCGCTGCCAGTCATTCCTTCGTAGCGCCCCGTCCCGGTGACGATTTCCCAAGTGTTTGCCTCGCCTTTTTCCCCGGCCTTCCATCGCATGATAAAAGTGTCATCACCTTCACCGAAAACGCATATTCCATTGATTGAGTTGGTGCCGTCTTCAAATCCAAATCCAGAACCCAAACATCTGGCAGGCCCATCATCCATTGGACCCTCAATTACTTCGAAACCACCCCGATTGTCTGTTAGGTGAAAAATGTGATCCCCAAGGTCAAAGTTCTCTTGATTTAGAGGGTAGACATTGTTGATTTCGATGCGTTGCTCGTCAGCACTGGCGGGAACACCGAGTGTCGCCAAAAGCAGGCTAATCCGTAGGACTCTCATCTGGTCCTCCAAAGATTGCCACTCATCTTAAGGGCCTTCAAAGCATTTACAATCAGCAATAACTCTGCGGACCCACCACTAATGGTGTACGGGGTTACGCGGTTCCAGCCAATTGATGGCGGACCAAATCGGGCGTCGGCAAGGGCTTGATGACGCTGCGGTGCAGCCCGCAGAAAAAGAATTTCGCTGCGGTTGCCAGTTGCCCGGCCAGATGAGGTCATGCTCAGGGAAGACACCCTGTCGTCGCCCTAAGGTTCACAGGAGACCCAAGACAATGTAGATTTCTATGAAGATTTGACAGCAATAGGCGTGGATCAGAATGGCGCGACAGTTCCCACTCGAAGGTGACAAGACCTTTCTGGTTTATGCCGGCACTGGCACAGACCTGATATTTAATCATGGGGTTGAGCTACCCGGTTTCGCGTCGTTTCCATTGCTGGAAGAACCTGACACCAGGGCAATACTGGCTGGTCAAATGCAGGCACTTGTCGATCTCGCCGGTGAAATGAGTGTCGGATGCATCCTTGATGCGCCCACATGGATGGCGAACGCCGACCGGGCAGCGCCTTTGGGGTACGATGCAGAACGGCTCGTTGAGGTGAACAAAGACGCGGTCAGTCTAATGGAAGACGTGCGCCAAGCTTCCGCTCGCAATGATATACTGGTGTCGGCCTGTATCGGCCCGCGCTATGATCCTTACGCCGACATCCCTCCGGTGACGGTCGAAGATGCACGCCAATACCACGCCGCACAAATGCACAGCCTGAAAGACACAAGCGTCGACCTGGTCACCGCTTATACGTTCAACCGTTCAAGTGAGGCTGCGGGATGCATCCTCGCCGCCGGAGACGCAGATCTGCCGATCATCATGTCTCTGGTTGTCGAAACGGACGGGTGTCTGGCGGACGGGACCAAACTTGTGGACGGAATTGATCAGATCGACGAGGCAACCGACTCGGCGGCGCTGTTTTTTATGGTCAACTGCGCTCATCCGACCCATTTCGCCGGAGCGCTTGGCAACCACCCCCGGCTGAGAGGCATGGTGGCGAACGCTTCGAGTTGCTCGCATGCGGAACTTGACGAAGCAGATGAGCTGGACGAAGGCGATCCAATTGAACTTGGTAAGCAGATTGCCGCGATTGCGAGGCAGAATCCGTCGATCCAAGTATTTGGAGGATGCTGCGGTACCGACATGCGCCACCTGAAATCGATGGCCATCGAATTGGCATAGCCAACTTAGTTTAATCTGAGCGATAGCGCTGATATCTAAGGTGATACCGTGATTTCTTTCCGCCACTTAAGCGGCCCAAAGCGGTCACTCAGCTGAGCACCTGGATACTGCGACCGCAGCCCTCTTTCCTGCCGTTCGCTGCGCGAGCGAAATTTGCAATTAACCAGATTTACGTCGAACAGGATACAATGAATCAACGAATTTTATTTGCTGGAGGCCGTGGACCATATCTTGGCTGAAATCCTGGATGGCAGGAGGTCCCTGAAGGAATGCCCTGGTCGCCACTCCACTTCGTGTATTTCATGAATGGTTTGGATATCCTCAACGGTCAGACGATCAAGCAGATTTACACCGGTAGAAGACTGGATCGCTTTCAGCACCGGTGCTTTGTGCGCAGGCGATTGCGCAACGACGTTGCCCAACTCGTCGTGATGCGCATCCATTGTGGGTTCGTAGAATTCATCTTCGATCATACCGCCAAACAAGCAGCTCGCGCCCTCGTGACGGTATGCACCAACGCCAAACTTTGGATTGAAAGCTTTTTTGTCCTGCGCTTCGAGGCGGGCAATGGCGGTGTCAAACAGGTCTGCAACACTCATGTTGGTTGATCCTCCTTCCATTGGGTAAGTTCGCAAAAACTACGTGTATGATGATATCAAGATCGGCAATGCAAGCCAGCGGGTCGAGGCACAATCTATGGCAAAAAGTTCAGCGCGATGAGTGGCTCAGACAAGCCAGCGGGTTCAACGGGGAAAAAGAACCGCGCGTACCTACTTTGGGGTGGCATTGCGGATTCCTTGTCCGATATTCTCGCCAGCCCGAGCATTGTGCTTCCATTTTTGTATCTGGCGCTTGGGGCTCCCCAATTTCTCGCGGGGCTGCTTCTTCCATGTGTAAAGGGTGCTCGTATTGTTGCTGAAGCCGTGATGTCTCCGTATGTGCGCGTGGGGGAACGCTCCAAAAAGGCGATGATCCTTCCCAACCTTGTCATTGCTTTGGTCCTAGTCGTTTTGGCGTTGTCGGGTGCGGCACTTCCCAATGGGGTCGTCATGGTGCTGTTTGTGCTGGTCGCCTTGGTAGTTGGCTGTTGCTACGGAATCTGGGCCTTGGGCAGTAACCACATCTACGGGTCGGAACTCGAAGACGAAGAACGAGGGCAGATCATCTTCACGCAACTGGCACTAAGTTGCATCATAGCGATAGTCCTCGTTTGGGCCACACGAGCGCTGATGACAGGAGAAACTCCGTTCGAGCGACATCGTGTTTTGCTTTGGTTGGGTGTGCTGGCACTTTTGGTTTCGTGCTTTTGCATGTTTCGACTTGTACTAACGAAATCGCCCGAAGAGGTTAGCAATCCGGAGGCTTCCGAGGAGAAAGAGACCTTTTTCAATCAGGTTTCGCGGGGTTGGTCCCTGGCGCTCCAATTTGCCTGGTTCCGCCGCTTCCTCGTCGCGCGACTTTTCTTTTTGTCAGTCGAACTGGCGACGCCATTCTACACAATTCATGCGGCTACATTTCACCTGTCTACTCCGCACATCCTGAGTATCTTCGTTACGGCAACAAGTGCTGGACGCGCACTTGGCGCGATCTTGTGGCGCCGGGTTGTTCGCAAGTCGATCCGCTACACAATCGCTGGCGCGTCTATGATCGCTTGCCTTTCGGCGCTTATGGCGATTGGATTCGACCTGTTCGGCCTGGCCAGCAACCCCTGGGTTTATGCCACAACGATCTTTTTTCTGTCCTTTGGAATCGGTGGGGAAACTGAAGGACGGTATTTGTATCTGCTTTCGATGTCCTCTGACACTAATCGCCCATATATGGTCGCGCTCGCAGACGCGGTGGCAGGTATAGGCGGGATCATTTTCGCTGCGGTGCTTGGACTGGTGGCGCAAATCCAAAGCGTCCTGTTTCCATTGATCGTTCTGGCCGGGCTTAATGCTATTTCTGTCTATCTTGCCCTGTCGCTGACCGAGAAACCGGAAAAAACGCCCTCAGGGTAATTCGTCCGTGCTGAGAGTTGAAATCTGTCGTCAGCTAAAGACAGGTTATTGCGACTGCAGTGCTTTGTTCGCTGCGGCGATGATGGCATCGGCAAGGGGGCCATAAAGGGTTCCGTGCAATCCACCCGGCACAATAACGAGTTCTGATCGAGGCAGGGCCCTATGCAGACGCCAAGGTGTCCACAAAGGAGCCGAGAGATCGAGCCGGCTGTGGATAAGATATGTCTTTAGATCAGCGAGTTTGGAGACTTGCTCTAATAATGGCGTGTCGAGCCAGGCAAGGTTGCGAAAGTAGTGGGTGACGACCCTTGCGAAACCAAGCCGAAAGCGTTCGTCATCGTAAGATAAATTGGGCTCTACGCGGGGGTCCAAGCTTACTACGGCGGCTTCCCATGTGCACCACGCGAGCGCGGCAGCGGACCTCAAGCTTGCGTCCTCACCCATCAGAAGATCGTTGTAAGCGGCTGCAATTTCAATCCCGTCGTGAGCTTCGGGTACTAAAGCATGGAACTGTTCATGTGCCTCGGGCAAAAACCGACGGGCTCCAAAATAGAGAAAGTCGAGGTCTTCGCTGGATGTCATTGCCACCGCCGCAAGGATTAAACCGTTCACCCGGTCCAGATGTTCCAGCGCGTAGGCCACGGCAAGCGTGGTACCCCATGAAGAACCATAAATGTACCAGTTCGCCAGCCCCAAACTTGCGCGTAATCGTTCAAGATCATGGATCAGGTGTTTTGTCGTATTCGCCGTGAGGCCATCCACGCTGTCGCCCGCGTGCGGCTTGGAGCGCCCCGCCCCTCTTTGGTCAATTGTCACAATGTGCCAACGTTCCGGATCGAACAACTGAACCATTTGCGGACGCGTCCCACCGCCGGGCCCTCCGTGCAGCAGCACAATAGCTGGCGCATTTTCGTTACCGAATGTTTGCCAAAACACAGAGTGGCCATCTTCTTCTGGTAAAACACCAGAGAGCAGAGGCAGCGAAGGATGATAGAGAGCCATTACGCTGTCATACACTGCTTTAGGAAGCCTCGATAGCTCGATGCACCCCGTCGCCGTGAAGCTTCTTCTCAGCGCGACAAAGCTTGCCCATTTCTTACGTCTGCCGGCGTTTCTAACTGTATTCGTATTGATCGCGAGATTTGCGTGGTTTGCGATTGGCGTGATTTTACAAGGCGCCGCTTGAAACCTAGGATAGAGAGGACTGGCACCAAAGTATCCATACAGGAGAGTGTTGTTATGAGAATGCTATCGGTAGCTACAGCTTTTGCTTGTATGATGTTTCTTCCTGTGGCGGCGCTTTCGCAAGTAAGTATGAGTGTGTATTCGGATACGCCGTCCACGCATCCGAAATCTAAACTGCTGGCGTCCTTGGTGACCCAGATTCGGGACCGAACCAAGGGGCGGATCAAAGCCGAGTTCTTTAGTGCAGAATCGGGTTTGTTTCCGAATGAAGACACCGCACTGGACGCCTTGGTCAACAATCAAGTTCAGATGGTCTGGCCTCCGGTGGCGCGTCTTGAACGCTTTGCCCCCGAATTCATGCTGCTGACGCTTCCGTATAGCATCGACTTGTTTGCCATTCGCGATGCAAAAGGCCACGCGGCGCTAGTAGACGACCTTTCAAACCGGCTTCACAATGTGGGCCTGGACATTTTGGGTCTAGCCCCGGCCGGATACACTCTGTTTGTGAGTAAGAACCCTCTGACCAGTGTTGACCAGCTGCCGGGAAAGATCGTCCGCGTACCAGGGTCGCCAATGCTGACGGATTACCTGGAAGCGATTGGAGCGAAAGGCGTCAACTTTCCAGCGCCTGAGTTGCCAAAGATCCTAGGAGACAAGAGGGTAGATGTCGTTTTAACGTCTTTCGCCGGATGGAACCTGATTGGCCCAACCGATGGGGAATATGTATTGGTTGATCTTGACATGCGCGTCGGGTTTTACGGTGCCGTATTAAACGATGACTGGCTCGCTTCGCTCGGTGAACGCGACAGACAAATCGTGATTGAAGAAGTGTCAAACACCTTAGCCGCGCGTTGGTTGCAACTTGAAGATGAAAGAGTTGCATTCGAGGAGCAAATGCGCGCGGTCGGCACGACATACACAGAAATCTCAGGGGCAGATGCGGCGGTCCTCAAAACTGCGGCAGACGCTATCAGGAGTGACTACATTGAACAATCGCCGGAGTTCATTCAAAACTATTTGAAGTGAGTGACCCAAGGCGTGTGTCTCTGATCTTATCCTTGCAAGCGTCCAGCTTGTACTTACGCAAACCAAAGGTCTCGATTCCTCAGATCATCGAGTAAAGGCCATGGGTTCTGAGTCTAGCGCGCTATGTAACTCCGATGACGAGCGATCTTCCGGTGTATCCGTCCTCTTTGCTGATGATCCAGCCCAAACTTCAATTATTTTTGGCGTTCACGAACGACCGGAGTTGATGCAGATATATATATTGGAATACCCGCTCGTATTTGGCTTGCCGAATAGTCAAACGACAAATCGCTTCCGGACCCACCTGCCAATCAAAGTGCCCCATAAAAACCCAGAGTTTTCGGTATCGAGACATGTGTTACTGAATCTAGTTGGTGAGCTTCTTCACAACTTTATCAATCAACTCAGTGTTTTCTTTGACATAGCGCTGGCCAGAGGCCCGAATCTGGTCGATATTTTCTTGTTTAGGATTGAACCCATTGACGCCTGTCACCGCGTCTGGTGACAGGAAATAGCTGTCTATATCAATGGACGACTCAAAATCCGCATGTCTTTGCAATGCGTGCGAACTGACCGTCGCTTCTCCGTTGAAAACCATATGCATCATAGGAAAGAACCACTTAATCAATCCGCCACCTTCGGCGGTCGCGGGTGATACAGGCTGTCGCAGCTTGCTTCCAAGCGCGACAACTACGAATTCCTGATGTTCTGGCAGGTTCGAGCGCGCGTGCAGATACGCGATTTCACCCGGAGCGTTCAAAATCATGGCAGCATCCCCAAGGAATTCCCCAGATGCATGTTCGCCCGAGAACGTAACCGCAGGAAAATAAACCGGAGCACTGGTCACCGCCGTTACAAGTGAATGTAGATAGATGTTGCCTTCTACAGTATCCCAGTTTCGGAACACTCTAAGTCCGTTCTCTTTCTGCGAATAAGACGGGAACATAGCCGGGCGCAGAAGGTCATTGAACCTAGTGTCACCAAATGCTTGTTCATACACTCTAAAGCGGCCCTCATTTGGGATGGCCGGGCCGAACAGACCATGGCCCGTCAGTATTTTATGATAAATAGGGATTCCCAGAATTTCTCTTGCATATTGCTCATAGTCCTCCAGCGCTTTTTCGGCCGTGATCGGTTGTCCGTTCTCCCCGCTGGGGCTGAACAACAGCGCGGCTATGATTGCTCCGGTCGATGATCCGGCTACAAAGTCAAAAAGTTCGTGTACAGGCTTGCCTGATTTCTCCTCAAGCGCCTTCAGAACTTCAAGCTCTGCCAGACCATATAAGGCGCCACCGTTCATCGCCAGTATGCGCACCCGCTTGGGATCGTCGGTACGCCATTCCAGCGGATCATCAAAGTCTTTTGTATCCGGCCAGCCTGGCAGTTCAGACTGGCTGTCGTAAAAGTACCTGCCATAGAAAAACACGCTTGCGGCGTAAATCAGCACAAGAGGGATCATACAGACCAGAACAGTTCCGACTATTTGAATGAGGCGCTTCATACGGTCCCTGTCTCGATTGAGAAGATAGTTCAGTCATAGCTGCCCCTGCCAATTCATCAACCGCGATCGGTGAAACGGTCAGGTAGGTTCACCAAGCGCGCGGTGTTCATTTCGCCATTCTCACTTTGTTCGGGTCGCAAGGCGCCAATGGAGGTCCGGCTGCCTGAATGATTGACTGACGGGCAAACCAATGCAACGCTCGCAACAGTTGTTTTCATACAAAGGTGGATTTGAGTTGATGCGAAGTGTTTGGTTCGTTCTGGCAACAGCTCTTTTGTTTGTTTCGGCGGCCGCTCATGCGCAGACTGATGCGACCCCACCAAGTGTGCTTGTCCTGAAGGCCCAAACCCAAAAATCAGGCATGACAGATTCCTATGTGGGCCGTGTCGAGGCGATCAGCACGGTGGATATCATGGCGCGTGTCGAAGGCACGTTAGATGCGCGAAAGTTCGTCGAAGGTGGGCTGGTCAAAACAGGCGATATCCTGTTTGAGATCGAACGAGATTCCTACCAGGCGCTGGTCGATCAATCCGCTGCGACGGTCAACGGCGCAAAGTCGACCGCAAAAGGCGCTGAGGTGGACTACGAGCGTCAGCTGGCCCTGCTGCAGCGCGACGATGTTCCGCAATCCACGGTTGACTCGGCACAGGCAACGCTTGGCGCGGATCAGGCTGCGGTCAGTAAGGCCGAAGCGGAACTGGAACAGGCGAAAATCAATCTAAGCTATACAACGATCACCAGCCCAATCGACGGTCGCATATCGAAGTCAAACGTCGACGTTGGCAATCTTGTTAGCTCAAACTCCGGCGTGCTTGCGACCATCACCAGCGTCGATCCGATTTATGTCAGCCTCTACGTCAGCGAGCGTGATCTGATCCAAAAGCGGCAGCAAGGACTGATCGGACAAAATACATCGACGCTGGGTGTTCGGCTGGAACTGAGTAGCGGGGCGACCTATGCGCAAAGCGGGCAGGTTACCTACATCAGCAACGAAATCGAAGCGGCAACCGACACGATTGAAATCCGTGCCACATTCGAAAACTCTGACGGTCTGCTGATCCCCGGACAAGTGGTGACGGTCACCTTCGACGATCCTAATGCCAAAGAAGTGGTTGTGATCCCTCAGACCGCCATCCAATTGGACCAAAAGGGTCACTTCGTGTTTGTTGTGAACAGCGACAACGTCGCAAAACGGCAGGATGTTACCTTGGGGGCACAAACTGGTCTTGACTGGGTGGTCTCTTCGGGCCTGCAGGCCGGGGACTTGGTCATCGTTCAGGGTCTGCAACGGGTCCGGGAGGATGAAAAAGTCACCCCGACCGAGAACCAATCCTAAGCGGTAGTCCTTAATATGCTATCCAAATTCTTCATTGATCGTCCGAACTTTGCCATTGTTCTGGCTGTGATTATGGTTCTGCTGGGTGCCATCGCGACCCGATTGGTACCCATCGCCGAATTCCCGTCAATCGCTCCGCCACAGATCCAGGTCACAGCGAGCTATCCCGGCGCTAATGCTGCTCTGATCCGGGACGCTGTGGCAACACCTATCGAAGAAGAAGTGAACGGAGTTGAGGGCATGATCTACATGTCCTCCTCGTCGTCGAGCGAAGGTACATACAGTCTGACAATCACTTTCGATATTAACACCGACCCGGATATTGCCGCGGTAAATGTGCAAAACCGCGTCGCGCTGGCCACAGCGCTTCTGCCCGAGACGGTGACTCAGCAAGGGATTTCCACCTCGAAGCAGAACAGCAACATGCTGCAGGTGATTAACCTGGTATCGCCCAATAAAACCTACGATCAACTGTTTCTGAGCAACTATTCGGCGGATTTCCTGCAAGACCCTCTCAGCCGCATCGACGGAGTGGGTGCAACAACGCAGTTTGGTCAGTTGAACTATTCCATGCGGATCTGGCTGAACACGGATCAGATGGCGGCCCTTAACATTGATGCCACTGACGTGGAAGCCGCGATACAGGCACAAAATATCGAAGCCGCAGCAGGGCAGATTGGCGCGGCCCCGTTCGACGATGAAACGACTGCGTTTCAGTTCACTTTGGATGCTCAAGGCCTGTTGGACGATCCAAAACAGTTCGAGAACATCATTGTTCAAGCGCAGGATGACGGCTCATTTGTGCGTCTTAAGGACATTGCCCGCATCGAATTAGGCGCTGAGAACTATTCCGCCATCGCCTACTACAACGGTCAGCCTTCCGCGATCCTTGCGATTTTTCAGGAAAGCGGAGCCAACGCAATCGATGTCTCTACAGCCGTACAGACCGAGATCGAAAAACTGGCCCAACAATTCCCCGATGATGTAGAATACATCCTTGCCTATGACGTGACCGACGCGGTGCGTCAGTCGATCGAAGAGATAATCACAACACTGGCCATAACAGCCGCCATCGTTGTTGCCGTGACCTTTGTGTTCCTGCTGAGCATACGCGCCACGATCATCCCAGCGGTTGCCATCCCTGTGTCCCTTCTGGGGACGATTGCTCTCATCTACCTGATTGGGTTTAGCGCCAATATGATCACTCTTTTTGCTTTGGTACTGGCCATCACTCTGGTGATTGATGATGCGATCATCATCATCGAAAACACCGAACGGATCATGGAAGAAGACGGTCTGGAGCCGCGCGAGGCAACGCTCAAGGCCATGTCGCAGGTTACGCGACCGATCATCGCAACAACTTTTGTTCTGGCCGCCGTGTTCATACCGGTCTGCTTCTTTCCGGGCATTACCGGCCGCATCTACCTTCAATTCGCCCTGACAATCACCTTTGCCTTCACCCTTTCTGCAATAAACGCCCTCACGCTAGGCCCGGTACTGTGCGCTCAGTTTCTAAGTCGTAAAACCGGGCATCCCAAAGGGATTGCCCGCATCATACCCAAAGCGATCAACCGATGCCGGGATGTCTATGTGGCACTGGTCAGGCTCACGCTGAGGTTCAAGGCCCTGTGCCTGATCCTATACGCTGGCGTTGTGGCCGGAACCGTGTATCTGTTCCTGCACACACCCACCGGGTTTATCCCGCCCGAAGACAACGGCGTTCTCTTTGCCAGCATTACCCTGCCCGATGGTGCATCGCTTCAGCGCACCGAAGAGGTGTTGCTGGACATCGGCGAACAGGTCAAAGAGCACCCCGGAGTTGCTTCGGTGACGTCGGTTGCAGGGTTCAGCCTGATCGCCGGGGACAAGTCAAATGTAGGTATGTTGGTGATGCTTCTCGATCCATGGGACGAGAGGAAATCCAAGGAAACCCAGTGGTATAACATCATGTTCGCCTTGAACGATATTCTCGCGACAAGACCAGAGGCGACCTCGTTTGTTTTCC
This sequence comes from Ruegeria sp. AK4, assembly GCF_056541025.1. Classification (NCBI taxonomy): domain Bacteria; kingdom Pseudomonadati; phylum Pseudomonadota; class Alphaproteobacteria; order Rhodobacterales; family Roseobacteraceae; genus Ruegeria; species Ruegeria sp. AK4. The sequence continues at coordinate 250,957 of NZ_JBQFXS010000005.1, read as the reverse complement.
CACTACCTGCTATTTCCGGCGTCGGGCAGGCAGGCGGCCTGTCGGCACAACTGCTGGATCTGCAGTCCCATGACGTGCAGGAGTTTGATGCGGTTAAAAACGGCTTGCTTGCCGCATTGATGAAACAGCCTCAAGTGCAGCAGGCCTACAGCTCCATGTCAGCCAATGCACCCCAGTATTTCCTAGATATAGACCGAGACCGGGCCGAAGCGCTGCAAGTGGATGTTAGCAAGATTTTCACCGCTCTGCAGGCAAGTTTTGGGTCACTGTACGTGAACAATTTCGTGCGCGGCGGCCGGGTCTATTGGGTGGTCATGTCAGCAGATGCAAAACACCGGCAATCGTTGGATGAGATTGAAGGAGTGTATGTCAAGAATGCGTCAGGCACCGCGCTGCCGCTGCGGACATTCGTGACCGTCAAGCCGCAACTGGGGGCCGAGATCCTTTATCGCTACAACTTGTTCAATTCAGCGTCGATCAGTACCCAGCTGCAAACGGGGGTCAGCTCTGGCGAAGGCATCGCGCTGGTTGAGCAGGTCGCCGCGAGCACCCTGCCCGAAGGCTACATCCTAGAGTGGACGGACGTATCACTGCAGGAGGTCCAAGCCGGTGACCTCGTTCTCATTATCCTGGCGCTTGCGGTGGTTTTTGCCTATTTGTTTATGGTCGCCCAATATGAAAGCTGGATTTTGCCCCTTGCGATCATGGCGTCCACTATCTTTGCGGTTCTGGGCGCGCTCATTCCGCTGCAATTCATCCCCAACATCAACAACAATATCTACGCACAGATTGGGATCGTTCTGTTGATCGGCCTCGCCGCAAAGAAGGCCATCATGGTTGTCGAATTTGCCCATAACATGCGGCGCAATGAAGGCATATCTATTGATGATGCGGCGATCAAGGCCGCCCACATGCGGTTCCGGCCGGTCACGATGACGGGCCTATGCTTTATCATGGGCGTGCTGCCGCTGATGCTGGCCAGCGGTGCGGGCGCGGCGGGCCGGGTGTCTATCGGCTATCCAGTCTTTGCAGGCATGATCATCGACAGCACCCTCGGCCTTCTTATGATACCGGTATTGTACGCAGTGTTCCAAAGTCTGTCAGAGCGTTTGCCGGGCAATCCGCGTACAGCATGTTCAAAGTGAAAGCAATTCGGCTCAGAGGAGCGTAAAGAACGATGGCCTGGAAACAGGGGTGTCCGACAACTGGCCCTAATACTTGGATGCGGCCGGCGTCGGGTCTGCTGGTTCTCGCTTTGCGTCAACCGACTAGAGACTGAGCGATACTGTAAATCACTTTTTCACTTAATTACTTTGTCTATCCACCGACGAGAGTAATCCAATATTGTTGTATGTATATGCCAAGTAAATGTGGTTCTCTGATGAACAAGAACGCAATTTCGCGGTTCCGTCACCCACTTTCAGTTGATCGCACATTTGGCAATCTGAAGGTCCGCTTCGATGCCAGCACAAAGAGTTGTTGGCACCTGCAGCGAACTTCCGGTTTCCGCCCTTCGGACCCAATGACCAAGGTTTCGCTGGGCGGTTCTAGGCCGACTACCGGCCTCGAACTTTGGTTTCTGTTCTACCGCCGTCTGATCCGCTCGCGACGGCGCTCGCGACGTTCGATGTTTATCTGATGATCATGGCCTAGCGCCCGATAGAACCCCACTCCCTTGGACCAGTTCACAAAGTGGGCAAAGCTGTCGACCTGATCGTCATTGCGACCGCGTGGAAAGGACTGCAGTTCGCGTTTGAACGTCGCCAGCCAGGGCGCGTCTGCAGGCAGGTACACCTTGCCCTCTTCGACAGGACCGCACGCGGACTGGAACCGGGTTTCCTTGTCCTTATCAGGTTTGACACGGTCGTACCGCCGGCGGTCATCACGAAACAACTCATCGAAAAGCGGTTTGCCAGAAGCGGCATCCTCGATCAAAACACGATCCGGATCCCAGCGACTGACAAGCTGCAGTGCCTTGGCTTTCAGGTCTGGGTAGTCCACCTGCCCACGCCAGACGTCGAGAAGGTACCACGCGTTTTCGCGGAACCCCCAAGTTGTGCAGACCGAGAAGTCGGACCTGGGATCCGCAGACATCCCCGTATCCCAGCTTTGAACGACAAGCTGATACCAGCGACGATCTTCGATTGTCTCATAGGTGCCGAACCACTCCCAGCGCAGCGGCGATCCGTCTGGCGCAATCGGGTTCTGTTGATACTGGCAATTGAACACAGCTGCGCCCATTTCACGACGCTTGGTATCCAGCGTGTTCTGATCCAGGCGCGACGGGCACAGGAGATCACCCGGTTTGCGGCGCATGACCTTTCCGCGCCCAAGAGGCACCGTCTCATGGTCTTCGGCGATGGCAGGCAGATTCAGATGCCGATAGGTCCCGCGTTCCAGCAGATAACCAGGCGGATCCATCTCGTGCAACCGTTGTGCAACCATAACCACACGCCCTTCGGCCGGGTTGTCAAAGCGCGACAGCAAGGTCCCCTCAATGAACTCCTGCGCCTTGATCAGTTCGGCCTCGGAGCCCGCATCTCCGGCTTTCAGCAGGTCATCGATGATGATGTAATCAGCGCCATGTCCAGTCACAGAACTGCCAATGGAGACAGCCTTACGGCTGCCTCCCTTTGTGGTGCGGATTTCTTCTGAGGTGTTGCCCTTTTTAGCCAAGACCGTTTCAGGGAACATTTCCCGGTACCAGCGTGCGGACATGATCCGACGACAATCCTCGGAATGCTTGCGCGCCAGATCCAACCCATAGCTGGCAACAATGTTCTTGGCGCTGGGGTTATGACCGAGAAGATAAGCGACATATGCAACGGCCACGGTGACCGATTTCAGGCACCGGGGCGGGATGTTGATGACCAACCGCTTGTTCTCGCCTACGCGGACATTGTCGAGCTCATGGCACATGGCCCGCACATGCCAGGCCGGATCAAAGCTGCGGTCAGTCCCTTGATGCAGCGTGTCAAACACACGCCACACAAAGGGAAAGAAATTATCCCGGCAAACCTCGCGAGCGGCTTGCAAGACCATTTGGGGATCAGGAGCCGTCATCTTCCGCCTCCTCATTTTCAGGACCACTGTCACTGTCCAGTTGGCTGGAAAAGAAATCCCGGAGGATTTCATAATCAACTGTCTCCGGCCCCTTCAAAGCAGCGCCATCCTGCTCGCACCCATCATCTGTCCCACCGAACAGATCGGCGTCGACTTTGAGAAGCGCCAACAACAATTTCGTGTCGCCCTTCAACGCACCGGCCGTGAACCGCTTGGCAATTGCCTCGGCCTTGGAAATCCGGGTTTCGTGGTTGCCCTCGCGGACTGTGATTTTGGTTTCCAGTTCGCGTTTCAGGCTGGCATTCACTCCTTTGGCACCTTTCGGCCGCCCTTTAGGATTGCCGGATCGGCCTTTCTTGAATTGGGTCGCTTTGGGCGGTTTGCCGTAGCCCACCTCAAACTCTCTCGTATCGTCAGACATGATCCGCCTCCTGCTTCGAGGTGGTGTCGCTGGCCGCAGAACGCGCATCGAACGTCTGGCCGGTCACCGAATGCACGGCGTTCTCACCGGTCATCTCCTGCCAACGGCGGATGGCGACATCGACATAGGCCGGGTCGAGCTCAATCAGCCGCGCCCGGCGTCCTGTTTTCACTGCTGCCAGCAAGGTCGCGCCAGACCCGCCAAAGGCGTCCAGCACAACATCGCCGCGATGACTCACATCCATGATGGCATCTGCCACCAAAGCTGTCGGCTTCACTGTGGGATGATCCGCAAGGTCCGCTTCGCGCCCTACCCCAAAGCTGTTCACCCCCGCATAATCCCAAACATTGGTCCGGTAGCGCCCGTGTTTGCCCAGTTCGACATTGTTGATATGCGGTGCACCGGGCTTCTTGAAGATGCAAACCAGCTCTTGCTTGGACCGATAAAGGCTGCCCATCCCGCCATTGGTCTTGTTCCAGACGCAGAGATTGATGAGATCAAAGCCACCTGCCTTGCCGGACGCAATCAGTTCTTCAATGTGACGCCAGTCCATGCAGATCATTGCGATGCCCCCATCCGGCAGACAGTCAAACAACCGACTGATCACCTCTGAAAGAAAGCCACGGAACTCGCTGTCCGACATTTCTCCCGACGCCATGGCAAATTCGCGATGATCGCCGCCGGTGCCGCAACGGACATGCCCATTGACCGGCACGTTGTAAGGCGGATCAGTGAAGACCATCTGTGGGGTCTCGCCTTTCAGCAAGGTGTCGTAGCTCTGGGTTTGCAGGGCATCCCCGCAGAAGATGCGATGATCTCCAAGAATCCAAAGGTCGCCCGGCTGCGTAATTGCCGGTGCCGCAGGGTCCGGCGTCTCAACAGTTTCTGCTTCAGTCTCCGTGGCCTCGCCTGCACTATCGATGATGATGTCAATCTCCGGCGTCTCGAACCCGGTGATATCCAGATCAAAGTCCAGCTCGCCATCAAGGCTGAGATCCATCAGCTCAGCAAATTCAATCTGCAGAGCATCTTCGTTCCAGTCGGACAATTCCGCCAGCTTGTTATCCGCGATGCGCAGGGCGCGTACTTCCGCGTCTGACAAGTGATCCGCGACAACCGTCGGCACAGACTTCAACCCCAGAGCCTTGGCGGCCTCATAGCGGCCATGACCCGCGATGATTGTGCCCGAACCATCCAACAGGATCGGTGTGACAAAGCCAAACTTGGCCACCGACGCTTTGAGCTTGTCGATATTCTTGGCCGCGTGCACGCGGTTGTTGTTGGCGTAGGGCTTGATCTGGCTGATTTGAGATTGGACGACTTTGTCCGCCATCCAGATCGGCGTGTTGGACGCCTTGGCGTCGCTCTGTGTTTTTTTGGCAGGCATAACCGCCTCCTTTCGTTTGACGCTCGTTAGCGTCGACAAGAAAGGATCGTGTTGGGAATTCGGAGAGAGCACGACTAGCAACTCTCCGGACCAATCGATCCGGTTCGTTGCCCCTTCGAATGCTCTCGGTCTTACTCCGCAAAAAAGCGGCGCCGAACGCTGCCTGGGAGATGTATTCACCTCCCCGTGGGACCTTGTCCCTTGCAGGGCTGGCTAGAATCTATGCGCGGGCTTTTGCAATTGCAACCCCCAAGCAAAAAGTAACCAATTAAGATTGTTGACGAATAATCGGGGGTACGGCAGCAGCGCCCCGCAAAACACACCCCTCCTGAGGCTGCCCCAGAAAGAGCTGGACTGTTGCTGTGAACCACGCATCACTGGATCCACGCCCGAGCCATTCGGGCGCTCCTCGGTACCGGGGTTTGGCATTCCGCCAGCCCCGGATCAGAGGAGACGATACATGTCCAAATCGAAACAAACCAAAATTGACAAGGTGCAAGCCTTGTTGCGTCGCCCAAGCGGCGCCAGCCTTGAGGCGCTCTGCAAAGCAACGGGATGGCAGCCTCATTCGGTCCGAGCGGCATTGAGTGGGTTACGGAAGAAAGGCGTCACAATTGAACGACGCGAATCCGACAAGCCACATGGTTTTTCCACATATCACCTCACAGCAAACAAGGGCGGCGAGTCATGACGAAGATCAGCGATGTCGCCGATCTCGCCGCCATGGGTCGATCGGATCTGGTCACGCTTTGGCAGCAACTGTTTGATCAACCCGCACCCGCCATGCTCAGCCAACCCTTCCTGCGCCGTTTCATTGCCTTTGAGATGCAGTCTCGCCGTCATGGCGGGCTAACCCGGCATGCCAAAGCCACGCTGGGAAAGGGCTGTGAGAAAAAGCCCCGGCCTAAATGCCCTACCCTTAAACCAGGCGGGCGCCTGCTGCGCGAGTGGAATGGCGTGACCCATATGGTCGATGTAACAGGGGATGGTTTTACCTGGAACGGTCGGTCCCATCGCTCGCTCTCGGCCATCGCCCGAGAGATTACCGGTGCGCATTGGTCAGGGCCGCGTTTCTTCGGACTCTCTGGCAAGGGGGCCAAATGAGCCCGCGCCGTAAAACCCGATGTGCCATCTACACGCGCAAGTCCTCAGAAGATGGTCTGGATCAGGACTTCAATTCGCTGGATGCGCAACATGAGGCCTGCGCGGCCTATGTCGCCAGCCAGCGGCACGAAGGTTGGACCCTTTTGCCAGACCGCTACGATGACGGTGGCCTGTCGGGCGGCACCCTAGAGCGCCCTGCCCTTCAGCGCCTTCTTGAAGAGATCGATGCCGGGCGTATTGACATGGTGGTGGTCTACAAGATTGACCGGCTGACCCGGTCGCTTGCCGACTTCTCTAAGCTGGTCGAACGGCTGGAACAGGCGAACTGTTCCTTTGTGTCCGTCACGCAGGCCTTCAACACCTCTTCCTCCATGGGCCGGCTGACCCTGAACGTGCTGTTGTCCTTTGCTCAGTTTGAACGGGAAGTCACCGCCGAACGTATTCGCGACAAAATCGCGGCGTCCAAGAAAAAGGGGCTTTGGATGGGTGGCAACCTGCCCCTGGGCTATGACCGCCACCCCGATCCAAAAGCAAGAACGCTGGTGGTGAACGAAGATGAGGCCAGAACGGTCCGGCATCTCTTTGGGCTTTATGACGAGCTGGGTTGCCTTCGCAAAGTAGAAGAACGGGCAACGGCAGAAGGACTGCGGTCAAAACGGGTTCTTCGGACAGATGGCAGCGTGAAAGGGGATTGTCCGCTGTCACGCGGCCAGATCTATTACCTGCTGCGCAACCCGGTTTATCTCGGAAAAATCCGCCACAAGGATAAGATCTGGGGCGGACAACATCCAGCGATCATCGACCAGGACATCTGGGACCGGGTGCAGGAAAAAATGCGACGGGCCTCCAACCGCTCCCGGGCACGTGATGGTTCCGATGAGCGCCAACACACCAATGACCCCGGGGCCTGGCTCACCGGTCTGCTGCAGGACGAAACTGGTGATCGGTTGACGCCAACCCATACAACCCGCACAGGCCGACGGTTGAGCTACTATATCTCCAACAGACTCATCTCGGGCGGAAAGGATATCTCCGGCTGGCGACTGCCCGGCCCTGCGCTGGAAAACGCTGTCATTGATGTCATCGTCAGACATCTGCAAGACGCCGCAATCACGCATCGAGTTCTGGCGCAGCCGGAGGCCGGGTCAGCCGAGGCAGTTCAGACTTCAGTTGCGGATTTAGTAACCCGGCTTCAACACCAAGGCGGTCAGGTCGGCGTTGATATTCTGGCCAGCGGTGGAATCGCACGAGGACACATTGACCTCGAATTAAACCCCAAAACTCTGGCAAGCGCATTTGGCACTGCTGCGGAGTATCTGCACCCGGACCTCACCCACGTCACCGCATCTTTCGATCTGCGCCGCCGCGGCGTCGAGGCCAAGGTCATCGCCGGAGATATGGCACCCCAACCTGATCCCCACCTCCGGTCCATGCTGATCCGCGCCCATGGCTGGGCCCGTGATCTGAAAGCTGGAGTTCAACTGATGGAGATTGCACGCCGCGAAAGCGTTCCCGGCGCATTCATCCGTACCCGTGCCCAGCTCGCATTTCTCTCACCGAAGATTCAGGCCGCGATTCTCGACGGCACCCAGCCACCCGAACTTACACTCAAACGTTTGGTCAGCGTGACCCACCCACTTGATTGGTCCGAACAGGAACGCCTGTTCGGCTTTTGATAGCTCCAGATCCTGCGTCCCTGATACAGGGTTCGCCCTCCCTGATCCGGCGGAACAATTCCCTGTTCCCACGAGAAAATTCCCTGTTCCACGTTTTAGGGAATTTGCAACATAAACCTCTGGAAAACATACAGTTCTTAAGTGAGGAATGACGGAACTCAGAACTGTTTTGCAGAAATTCCCTGTAAATTGCAGGTTATCAGGGAAATCCAGCCCAAAGCGACCCCGCCAAAATGCGGCACTGAGACTGCGGCCGGAATTGCGCTTTGAATGTACAGTCTGCTCCGTCTCTGATTGAAAGCGCACGCGCCAACTCGCAGGAATTGCGGCACAATTCCGGGTCAGAAAACACAACTGAAGTGAGACAGGTATGAGTGGCGGGGAGACAGGGATTCGAACCCTGGGGACGCTCTCACGCCCAACGGTTTTCAAGACCGCCGCATTCGACCACTCTGCCACCTCCCCGCGTGGGGCCGGGTCTAAGGCCAAGTTGGTGCAGAGGCAAGTCGAAATCGGGAAATCTTGCCGAAGGCCGCGCGGCAGTCTTTCCATGGCTCCGCAGCCGCGTTATGATCCCGAAATAAGACCGTATCAGGCTGGCATGCAGAACCAGTCGGTTGGCGGCGGGGCTCGGGAAACGCAGCCCCTTCAGGCAAGGGATGACACAGATGAAGCGAGCGACTGAGACAGGCGCAAAACCGCGAGGACTGGCTATTCTCGCCGTCACCCTGACGGTATTGTCGGGGTGTGATGAGGCCGCATTATCACAAAGCGATACCGAGGCACCCGACGCCGCGGGAGACAGCAATAAAACCGAGCTTTTACCCAGTGTCTCCAAAGCCTCACAGCGCGATATTGAAGCGCCCGAGGTATTTGAGGTGTCCGAGGCCGGGCTTTGGGACGGGCGGCCATCGCTTGGCGGCATCTGGGTGGCGCATCCCGATGTGGACCAGCCTGAACGAGTGGTGATCAAGAACGCCGCGAATGACAAAACTGTGGTCGGCGCGCTTTTTCGGCGCGAACGGAACCTGCCCGGACCGGCCCTGCAGGTGTCGTCCGCCGCCGCCGAACAACTTGGGATGCTGGCGGGCGCGCCGGTCAAGATTCAGGTCGTCGCCCTGCGCCGCGAGACGATTGAGGAAACTCCGCCCCCTGCAGAAGACACCGAGACCCAAAATACTGAAGCTGAAGACGTAACGGATGAGGCCACCGAAGTGGCCGAAACCGAAACGGAACAACCCGCGAAACGAAAATGGTGGCAAAAGAAGGAACCGGCGGCAGGTGCCGCTGTTGCGACCGGAGCGGCGGTTGCTGCATCCGACGAGGCCCCGACGGAAGCGAGCGAAGAAACTGCAAGCGCTGACGCCGATACCTCTGCCAAAGAGCCTGAGGAAACGGAAGCGGCCGAGACGCCGGCCAAGCGCAAATGGTGGCAAAAGAAAGAGCCCGCGACTGCCGCAGCCGCGGGTGCAGCCACGGCGGCCACCGCTGCGACGGTCGAAACCGCCAGTGCCGCGACCGAAGTGGCCAGCGCGGCTGCAACCCCTGCCCTGACAGATGCGCCAGTTGAAGCGCCCGCCGAAAAGCCCGCGAAACGGAAATGGTGGCAGAAGAAAGACCCGAACGAGATCACCGAAACGCCGCTTGATCCCATCGAAGGTGCCGCCGCCGCAATCGAGGCGTCGGACCCAACGCCCGTGGCCGCTACGGCTCCGGCGGCGACATCTTCGCTGTCGAAACCCTATGTGCAGATCGGGACCTTTGGCGTCGAAGTGAATGCAAACAGCGCGGCTGAAAAGATCCGCCGAAACGGAATGGCCGCCGAGGTGCGCGAGTTAGAGACCGAGGATAAGACCGTCTGGCGCGTTCTCGTTGGCCCCGCCACAAACCGGGCCGAGCGCCGGGCCATGCAGAGCGATGTGAAAGACCTGGGCTTTTCCGACGCGTTCACCGTGTCCAACTGAGATAGGAGGCGATCTATGCTGTCCTCACTGCGAAATTCCGTTCTGGCGCTGGCACTTTTGGCGGTACCGGCCCAAGCGTTCGACACTTCGGCGCGTGCTGCTTATGTGATGGACCAGACGACCGGCACGGTGCTGCTGTCCAAAGACGCGGATCAGCCGTTGCCGCCTGCCTCGATGTCCAAGCTCATGACGCTTTACGTGGCGTTCGAGGCGCTGCGGGACGGGCGGCTGACACTCAGCGAAACCCTTCCAGTGTCGCAACACGCCATGAGCTATGGCGGCTCGACCATGTTCCTGAATACCCAGGACCGCGTGACGGTCGAGGACCTGCTGCGCGGGATCATCGTTCTGTCGGGCAATGACGCCTGTGTGGTCATCGCCGAAGCGCTGAGCCCCGATGGAACCGAGGCCGGGTTTGCCCGCTACATGACCCAGCGGGCCAAGCAGATGGGCATGGACAACTCGAACTTCGCCAATTCCAACGGCTGGCCCGCCGCAGGTCATATGATGTCGGTGCATGATCTGGCCGTTCTCGCGGACCGCCTGATCAGCGATTTCCCTGAATACTACCCGCTCTTCGCCGAGGAAGAGTACGAATTTGACGGGCGCGCGCCATCGAACAAACGCAACCGGAACCCGCTGCTGAAACTGGATATCGGCGCGGATGGCCTGAAAACCGGCCACACGCAAGAGGCCGGGTATGGCCTTGTCGGCTCGGCCAAGCAAGGCGACCGGCGGGTGATCTTTGTGCTTTCGGGCCTCGACAGCACCGGCCAGCGCGCAGAGGAGGCTGAGGCCGTGGTTAACTGGTCGTTTCGCAATTTTGTCGAGAGGACAGTTGCCAACGCGGAAACGCCGATAGCCGAAGCCAAGCTGTGGATGGGTGAGAAAAGCACCGTCGGGCTGGTGCCCGAGGGCGACCTGTCCGTGCTGTTCCCGGTTCTGGGCACGCAAAATGTCGAGGCCGAGGTGGTCTACGAAGGCCCCATCAATGCGCCCGTGGCAAAGGGCCAGCAACTGGCCGAACTGGTGATCAAACCCGAAGGGCTGCCGGAAATCCGCCGCCCTCTGGTCGCGGCTGAAGATGTGGCCCTTGGCGGCTTTCTGGTGCGGATGATGACCGTTGGCGGGATCGTTCTGAAAGACGTGATCAATACTCCGCTGGAGTCGATGTGACGCGCCCGGGGTTGTTTCTGACCTTCGAAGGCATTGACGGTTCGGGAAAATCCACACAGGCGCGGATGCTGGCGCAGCATCTGCGTGAGGCGGGTCATGAAGTTGTGCTGACCCGCGAACCGGGTGGTTCAGCCGGGGCCGAGGAAATCCGCAGGCTTGTGCTGGAAGGCGATCCGGACCGCTGGTCGGCGGAGACCGAGATACTGCTCTTCACCGCCGCTCGCCGTGACCATATGGAACGCACGATCGAACCTGCGCTGGTCGCGGGGAAGGTTGTGATCTGCGACCGTTTTGCCGACAGCACCCGCATGTATCAGGGCCTGTCGCGCGGTGATCTGCGCGGGGTGGTGGACCAGTTGCACAGCCTGATGATCGGGCGCGAGCCGGATATAACTCTGCTGATCGACATGGACCCCGAAACCGGCCTGTCCCGCGCCAAGGGCCGGCAGGGCACCGAAGAACGGTTCGAGGATTTCGGCCCGACCCTGCAACAGAACATGCGAGCCGGGTTTCTGGCTTTGGCCGAGGAGTTTTCGGACCGTTTTCGCGTGATCGACGGCAATCGGGACATGGACAGTGTCGCCCGGGATGTGACAGACATCGTCATGGCAGCCCTGCGATAGAAGATGAGCGACGATACCCCAACCCCGGATCAGGCCCCCGGCGCACCTCACCCACGTGAAACCACCCGTTTGTTCGGGCAGGACGCGGCGGAACAGGCGTTTCTGACGGCGTTCAACTCGGATCGCCTGCATCATGGCTGGTTGCTGACGGGGCCGCGCGGGGTTGGCAAGGCGACCCTGGCCTGGCGGATCGCGCGGTTCCTGCTGGCGACGCCCCCGGCGGATGATGGCGGGCTGTTTGGTGCGCCCCCACCCCCTGAAACGCTGGATATCGACCCCGAACACCCGGTCTCGCACCGCATTCTGGCAGGGGCGGAACCGGGGCTGGCGGCGATCACCCGTTCGCTGAACGATCAGGGCCGGTTGCGAAACGAGATCGTGGTCGATGACATTCGCAAGCTGGGCAAATTCTTCGGCCTGTCCTCTGCCGATGGCGGTCGCCGGGTGGTGATCGTGGATGCGGCGGACGAGATGAATGTCAGCGCTGCAAACGCTCTGCTGAAAATGCTCGAAGAACCGCCCGCGCGGACAACGCTGCTGCTGGTGTCGCACCAGCCGTCACGCCTGTTGCCGACGATCCGGTCGCGCTGCCGCACCTTGCGCCTGTCCGCTCTGGGGTCCGAGGACATGCAGGCCGCGCTGTCCCAGACCGGGGCCGAATTGCCGGGTAAGACGGACCATCTGGCCGCCCTCGCCGCCGGATCGGTGGGTGACGCGGTGCGCCTGATCAATCTGGGTGGGCTGGAGATTTACGCCGAACTCATCGCCATTCTGGGCACCCTGCCCCGCATGGATCGCCAACGCGCGCTGGCCCTGGCCGAAACCGCCGCCCAGCGCGGCGCGGCGGAACGGTTTGACCTGTTGCTGACGCTGATCGACGTGGCCCTGTCCCGGCTGGCGCTGACCGGGGCAACGGGGGCACCCCCACTGCCCGAGGCCGCCCCGAACGAGGCGGAAACGCTGACGCGCCTGTCCGCCTCACCGCATCAGGCCCGCCGCTGGGCCGAGGTTGCGGCGACAATCACAGCCCGCGCGCGCCATGGTCAGGCGGTGAACCTTGACCCTGCCGCTCTGGTCCTAGATACGGTGTTCAAGATACAGGAAACCGCCGGTCAGAGCAGATGAGCGACACCCCCCAGATCACCGACAGCCATTGCCATCTGGATTTCCCCGATTTCGAAGGGCAACTGGACCAGATCATCGCCAACGCCGCCGAAGCTGGCGTTACCCGTATGGTCACGATCTGCACCCGCTTGCGCAACGAACCCACCGTCCGCGACATTGCCGAGGCGCACGCGCCGGTCTTCTACGCCGCAGGCACCCACCCGATGAGCGCCGCTGACGAGCCGATGGCAACGGTGGACGAACTGGTCGCCCTGTCGCAGCACCCGAAATTCGTCGGCATCGGCGAAAGCGGGCTGGATTATCACTACACCGCCGAAAGCAAGGACATTCAGCAGCAATCCCTGCGCATCCATATCGAAGCGGCCCAGCGCACCGGCCTGCCCCTGATCATCCACGCCCGCGCCGCCGATGACGACATGGCCCGCATCCTGACCGAAGAATACCGCAACGCGCCCTATTCCTGCGTCATGCACTGCTTTTCATCCTCGGGCGAACTGGCCAAAGCGGCCCTGGACCTTGGTTTTTTCCTGTCCATGTCCGGCATCGCGGCTTTTCCCAAAAGTCAGGAACTGCGCGACATCTTCGCCAGCGCCCCGGTAGACCGCATTCTGGTCGAAACCGACGCGCCATATCTGGCACCACCACCGTATCGCGGTAAACGCAACGAGCCTGCCTATACGGCCCACACGGCACGCAAAGGGGCCGAGGTGTTCGGCATGGACTACGCCGCCTTCGCGGCCCAGACGCAATCCAATTTCGAGCGGCTGTTTTCGAAAGCGGCCCACTACAAGGCCGCTGCATGACCCAATTGCGTTGCACCATTCTGGGCTGCGGATCATCCGGCGGCGTTCCCCGTCTGGGCGGTCAATGGGGCGCATGCGACCCCAATAACCCAAGAAATATCCGCCGCCGCTGCTCGATGCTGGTGGAACGGGACGGGCCCGAGGGCACGACCTCGGTTCTGATCGACACCTCGCCGGACATGCGCAGCCAGTTGCTGGACGCGGGAACCGGGCGGTTGGATGGGGTGGTCTATACCCACTCGCATGCGGATCACGTGCACGGCATCGACGACCTTCGAATGATCGTCTTCAACATGAAGACGCGCGTTCCGGTCTGGGCCGACGGCGACACGCAAAACGCGCTGCTTGGGCGGTTCGGTTACGCGTTCATCCAGCCCGAAGGCTCACCCTATCCGCCGATCCTTGACCTCAAATCCATCGACGGTGCGTTTGAAGTGGACGGCCCCGGCGGCCCGATCCCTTTCCACCCCTTCAAGGTCAATCACGGCTCGATAGACTCTTTGGGGTTCCGCCTGGGAAAACTCGTCTATCTGCCTGATGTCGCTGAGATTTACGACAACGCCTGGCCCGAGATGGAGGGGTTGGATTGCCTCATCATCGACGCCCTGCGCCGCGCGCCGCACCCCACCCACGCGCATCTGGAAAAGACTCTGGGGTGGATCGAGGAACTGCGGCCCCAGCGCGCCATCCTGACCAACATGCATATCGACCTCGACTATGCCACGGTCGAGGCCGAGACACCCGACTACATCACCCCCGCCTATGACGGCATGGTGATCCATCAGGCGCTGTAAGGCCCTGCCCCGCGCCTGCCGGATATCGTCAGCGGCACAGCCAGCGGGGGCGGCATGCTTCAGAACCTGATCAACGTCATCCTGCCGGTTTTTCTGGTGATCGGTGCCGGCTATGCGGCGACACGCTCCGGGTACTTCAAGGAAGTCCACGTTGACGGGCTGATGAAGTTCACGCAGGGCTTTGCCATTCCCTGCCTGCTGTTTCTGGCGATTGCGCATCTGGATCTCAGCGCAAGTTTCGATCCCCGCCTGTTGGCCAGCTTCTATTCGGCGGCAGCCTTGTGTTTCACGGTCGGCCTGTTCGGCGCACGCATCATCTTTGGCCGGGATTGGGAGGATTGCGTCGCGATCGGGTTCTGCTGCCTGTTCTCGAACTCGGTCCTGCTGGGCCTTCCGATCACCGAACGCGCCTATGGACCGGAAAACCTGACCGGGAACTACGCGATCATCGCCTTCCATTCGCCCTTCTGCTACGGCGTCGGAATCACGGTGATGGAGGTTGTCCGCAACCGGGGTCACAGCGGCGCGCATATGGCCCGGTCGGTTCTGTCGGCCATGTTCAAAAACGCGCTGATCCTGGGTATCGGATTGGGGTTTGTGGTCAATCTGTCCGGTCTGACCATCCCGGCCGTTGTGGACGAGGCACTGGAACTGGTGACACGCGCGGCGCTGCCGGGGGCGCTGTTTGCGCTTGGGGGTGTTCTAGTCAAGTACAAACCCGAAGGCGATCTGCGCACCATCGCCTATGTCTGTTGCATCTCGCTGATGCTGCATCCCAGCCTTGTCTGGCTGTTTGGCAAATCCGTGGGGCTGCCGCAGGACCTGTTCCGGTCCGGCGTGCTGAACGCAGCGATGGCTCCGGGCTTCAACGCCTATATCTTCGCTTCCATGTATGGTCGGGCGAAGCGGGTTGCCGCCTCATCCGTCCTGCTCGGGACCGCCGCTTCGATATTGACCGTCTGGCTCTGGTTGACCCTTCTGGGTTAATCACGGTTTGACTTTTGTGTCCGGCGACACATCTTTCGCGCACTCAGACAGGAGACCCGCGCATGCCGCATGCCATTATCGTCGCTCATGGCCAGCCCTCGGACCCGGACCCGGCCGAGGCAGCCCTTGCGTCTTTCGCGGCCAAGGTCGACGCGCTGGCCGGGTCGGTTTCCGTACACTCGGCCACCCTGGCCGCGCCCGGCGCGCTTGAGGCGCAAATGGACAACCTGCCAGAGGGGGCCGTGATTTACCCTCTGTTCATGGCCAAAGGGTGGTTTGTGACCAGCGCGTTGCCGAAACGGATCGGCGACCGCAATCTGCGCATCCTCGACCCGTTGGGCATCGACCCGGACCTGCCCCGGCTGGCGGCGGATGCCGTGCGTGACACGGCGGCGGGGCTGCAATGGGATGTGGCCGCGACCGATCTGGTGATCGCTGCGCACGGGTCTGGCCGCAGTCGAAACCCCTCTGCCGTGGCCAACGCGTTTTCGACCCGGTTGGGCCAGTTGCTTACGCTCAAATCCATCCGCGTGGGATTTGTTGAGGAGCCGCCCTCCATCGCTGACGCCGCCAGTGGCACCGGAGAGAACGCCCTCTGCCTGCCTTTCTTTGCGTGCGTCGGAGGTCATGTTCTGGACGACATCCCCGAGGAACTGAACCGGGCGCATTTCACAGGCCATGTGATGCCGGTCGTGGGCGAATTGCCCCCGATCCAAACCCGGATTGCCGAAAAACTGCGGCGCGCGTTTTCCGAAGGCGCGCGCGCCTGACTGCGGCATCGGTTCTGCGATGGGTCACACAACGTCATGCGCTGGACAGGGTCGAATGCAGCCGGTGGCGTGATCGCCCAGCGCGTTTGGCCTGATACAAGGCCTGATCCGCCGCCTTCAACATCGCCGCAGCATTTGGCTGTTTGAATTGGGTCGACAGGGCCATGCCGATGCTGGCAGAAATCCGGCAGGTTTCACCCTGAACGACCACCGGCTCCTGCAGGCGCGTGATGATGCGGTCCGCAATCGCGGCAAGCACAGTTTCGTCGTTCAGGTCTTTGAAGAAAATCACAAACTCATCACCCCCGGCCCGGGCCACCATGTCGTTGCCGCGCGTTTCCTCGACCATGATCCGGGCAGCGTTTTGCAGAACAAAATCACCTGCGGCATGTCCCAACCTGTCGTTCACCGATTTGAAGAAATCCAGATCCAGGTTCATCAGCGCAAAACTCGAATTGGCCGAAATCAAATGCCCCAGCATGTGATCCATGGCGCGCCGGTTCTTTATCCCCGTCAGCGTGTCGGTATATGCCTGCTCTTCCGCCGCAAGCATCGCGCCTTGCAGGCGCAGGTTCAAGGATCGCGATGCCTCCATCGCGGCTGATTTCGCCTCGACCAGATACAGCAGTTCGATTGCCAGATCGGTGCCCGAGAAATCGGCGCTGGTCAGCGCGTAATCGCGCACTGCGTCCAGTATCGAAATCCCGAACGACAGGTTGATCACCGCCCCGCCCCCATCGGGTAGCGGCGCGACCAGACCCTTAAGCGCCGTGCGCGGTTCATCAAGGAACTTCAAGTGCACCCGCGCCCCGGCCATCGACATGAGTGCAGGCATCGTTGTCACCGCACGCGGGCGGATCAGTTCGAAAACATCCAGAAAGTTCCGGCCGATCAGCACTGTATCAGACCGCAGTTTCTGCAGCGTCGGACCGGCCTGCCGGATACAGCCGCCGTCATCCACCAACACGAACATCGGGCAAAGCGTTTCCAGCAAACCGGCAAGCTTATCCGATTGCATCATCCGTTCCGCGCCCCCAGATCGAAATGACGCCCCTCGGCAAAAGCGCTTTCGACCAGCATGACCGAGATCACCTCGGCCTCGCCCTGTACCCCGTCACGCGACAGCATCACCAGCGCCCCGTAGTCGTCCGCCATAGCCCGCAGCACACCGACCATGACGCTGGAATAGCCCGGCAGACCGGGAAAGCAGAGAAGTTGGAATTCGGCGGCGTTCAGCTCCCGCAGTTCAAGGGCAGGCAGTGCAAGGTCCGAGACCGCCAACCTTACCCGATCCGCCAGATCATCCAGCGAGTGCAGAAACTCCACATAAGTCACCCCGCCAAAGCGCAGAAGACGGCGCAGCCCTTCCGTGTTCGGGTGCGACACAAGGTAGGTGCCAAGATCCTCGAGAATCTCTGCCTGCGGGCGGTTCAGGTCGTCACTCAGCGCCGTCAGAACCCGCGCCGATACCGCATCGTCATAAACCAGCATGGCTTCAAATTCGGTAAAGCCAAGACCTGCCGCCCCGGTCACGCGCTGCCAGCAGGGGCGCCCGTAGGTTGCGCAGACAAACGACTGTAGCGCCCGATTGATCAGACCATGCATCAGATGCCCCGGATTGGTTACGCCCCCAATCTGGCCCGACAATCCTTAACAAAACGACAAGCTCTGCTCGGATATGCGAAGATTTTGAGTGTCAGAAATCCGTGGGCGCGCCGCCTTCGGCTTTGCGCCGTTCCACGAAGTCCGCCAGTTCCTCGCGAATGGCGTCATCCATCGGCGGGGCCTCGAAGCTGGTGATGATTTCCTTGAACATGTGATGCGCGCGTTCCGCCGTCCAGATACCGCCGGCCGCGTCCCAGCCCTCGTAGTTCTTCCAGTCGCTGAGGAACGGCTGGTAGAACGCGGTGGTATAACGGTCTTGCGTGTGCTGGATGCCAAAGAAATGACCGTCATTACCGACCGAGCGAATGGCGTCCAGCGCGATCTCATCCGGGCCGGTCGCTGTCAGTTCAGGGTCCATATACCGCTGAATTTGCTGCAGGATTTCACAATCCATAATGAACTTCTCGGGGCTGGCGATCAGCCCGCCCTCAAGCCATCCCGCAGCGTGGTAAACGACATTCGTCCCCGACTGCACCGCCGCCCATAGCGAGTTCGATGTCTCCCAAATCGACTGCCCATCCGGTACATTCGCGGCACATACGCCCGAGGACCGCATCGGCAGGCCATAGTACCGCGCCATCTGGCCGGTCATCTGGGTCGAACGCATATATTCCGGCGTTCCAAAGGCCGGTGCACCGCTTTTCATATCCACATTCGAGGTGAACGTGCCGATCACCGAAGGAGTACCCGGCCGCACATACTGGAACAGCGCAATCGCGCACAAGGCCTCGGCCAAAGACTGGGCAACCGCGCCCGCCATGGTCACCGGGGCCATCGCTCCGGCCAGCGTGAACGGCGTCACCACCACCGCCTGCCCCCGCCGCGCCAGACGCAGACAGCCGTCGATCATCGGATGGTCATGCTTCAGCGGCGAGGTTGAGTTGATGTTGGTGTACATCCGGGGGGTTGCCTCGAACTCTTCGTGGCTCAGGCCGCCCGCGATGCGGACCATCTCCATCACGTCTTCGACGCGCTCCTTGCCAAGCGAATAGGCGTGCATCACCTTGTCCGTCAGGGTCAGCTTGTCGTAGAGCACGTCCAGATGCCGGATACTGGCGTGAAGATCCACCGGCTCAACCGGATAGCCGCCTGCGAAGTGGATACAGTTGAAATACTGCGTGAGCTTCAGCAGATTTCGGCACATCTCGCGATTGCCGGGAACTTTGGTTCCGATCTCCATGTCCCAGTAATTCGGCGGAGAGGACACGTTGCCGAACAGCAGGTTCTTACCGCCGATCTCGATCTTACGGTTCAGGTTGCGCGGCGTGATTGAAAACTGACTTGGCGCTTTCGCCACCATTTCCATCACGAAATCGCGGCCCATGCGCACGTTGTCACCGTCTATGATGCACCCGGCCTGGCGCAGAATTCCGATGGCCTCTTCATTGTAGAACTCGACACCGATCTCTTCGAGGATGCGCATCGCGCCATCGTGGATCGCCTCGACCCCCGCTTGATCCAACGGCTCGGTGGGTCGGTCGATATTGACCGGCGGGTTCCAGGGCATCTGATCGATGGCAGCGCTACCCCGACGCGCGGCTGCTCCGGCACGCCCGCCGCCACGACGTTTGCGAGTTGTGGTGTCAGCCATCATCACCTCCTGCTTTTGCTTTCCTTCAAGCAAGCCCCGAAGCGGGGCAGCAGGCCGCTCTGTCTGCGACAGGTTGTGTCGGTTTTCTAACCTGACTCGCCGAATTTCAGCTTCGTGCGGTCAGTTTTGCGCCAGCCATGCCGGGATATGCCCGATATCCGGCAGCACGACATCCGCCATCGGGGCCAGCGCTTCGGCCTCGGCCAGTCCGGTCAGCACGCCGATTGTGGTCATTCCGGCGGCCCGCCCGGCCTGAAGGTCGTGCAAACTGTCGCCGACCATGGCAATTCGGGCCGGATCGACGCCGATATGGGTCGCGAAAGCCAGCAACTGGCCGGGTCCGGGCTTGAACCCGTGGCCGCTGTCATACCCGGCGATAAAGTCGAAATGCTCTTTTATCCCCGCCGATTCCAGATGCTGCAGCGCCGGGTGTTCACTGTCATTCGTCGCCACACCCAGCCTGATCCCCGATTCCTTCAACCCTTCCAGAAACGGCCCCAAGGGCACAGCAGGCGCTTGCGGCGCGGCGGCGGCTTCCTGGTTCATCAACGCGATCAGCTCAGCGCGGTCGATGTCCTCAAGATGCGGATGCAGGGCTTCGGCAATTTCCTCGACCGTTCCGGCGATCACGACGCTGTCGGGCGCGTAATGCTCGCGCTCAAAGTTGAAGCCGATAGCCTGCCCCAACTCGGCGGCGCGCGCCGTGTCGTTGTCGGACAGGCGCAGCAGCAAGGTGCGCGCGAAGGTGCCCCATGTGTCGGCAAAATCAAACAGCGTGCCGTCCTTGTCGAACAAGATCGCTTCGATGGGCATAAGGGGGCTCCTGCGGCAGTAAGAGTTAGGTCCAGTGGATATCCGCGCCGCCCGACAAAACCGCCCGCGCCTGTGCGGGCTGGTCATAGGCGACTGCGTTGGCGTCACAAAACGCCATGATCCACGAATCGTCAAGCATCAGGAAATCCAGCACCGAGGCCATGAATTCCGGCTCGGCCGCCCGGTCGCGCAGATCGCTTGCAGTCAGTCCGGTTGAGCCCAGGAAAACAGGCAGAAGTTCCTCATTCCCGACCAGCCAGCCCAGAGCTTTCAGGGCCAGCGTTTGCGCAGAATCGTCGGAGATGGACATTAATTTTTCCCGGATCGCAGGCTTGGAAAGGGTTTGTTAACCAGACTCATAAACACTTTGTTCACGCATGCAATCAATGGTGAGCAACTATGTCCGTGCAGGGAACCATCCTCGTCCTCGACGGGGTATCGACAAATCGCATCATGCTGAAGGTTCAGCTGACGGCGGCGTGGTATCACGTGGTTCAGGGGGAAAAACTGAAAGGCCTGCCAGCCCTTCTTCGGCGCACCCGGCCCGATCTGGTGCTGACCGCCCAGACCTTGCCCGATGGAACGGCGGCAGAGGTCAAGAAGATGATCGCTGATGAACCGGACCTTGCGGATGTTCCGGTCGTTGCAATCGCGGTTCAGAATGACAAGGGTGCAAGGCTGCGGGCCTTGGCCGATGGGCTGGACGATGTGCTGGTTCACCCGTTCAAGGACACCTTGCTGCTGGCGCGCATCCGCAGCCTGTTGCGGGCTCGTGCCGACACGCAGGAGCTGCATGTCAAAGACGGCCCGCAATCGATCGGTTTTGCGGAACCCGCTGCCGACCTGATCGCCCCACGCAAGCCTGCACATGTGGGTATCCTGACCAACACGGCGCGCACCGGCGCGGCATGGCTCAGGGCGCTGAACGGGCAGTCGGGCCGCAACCTGACCTGGTCCACCCAATCCGACCTGCGGGGCGTTTTGTCTGGCGCGGTGCCGGACGCGATTGTGGTCGAGCTGGACGCAGACCCATCCTGCCTGCGCACTCTTGCCGATCTCAGATCGCGCGGTGCCACGCGGAACACGGTTCTGATCGGGGTGCTGCAGGACAACAACGCCGCCCGCGCGGCCGAGGCTTTGGACCGGGGCGCAGATGCCGTCTGCCTGGGCGGGTTCTGCGGGCAGGAAGTGTTGCTGAGGCTGGAAAACCAGATCGCCCGCAAAGCGCGGATGGACCGTATGCGGGCCTCGTTGAAAAAGGGTATCGCGGATTCGTGGATCGACCCGCTGACCGGCCTCTACAACCGGCGCTACGCGATGCACGAACTGAATCTGATCGCACGCCAGTCGGTCAAGACCGGTCGAGGGTTTGCCGTCATGCTGGCCGATCTCGATCATTTCAAAGCCATCAATGACAGTTTCGGTCACGCGGGCGGCGACCTGGTTCTCAGCCAGGCCGCCGCGCGTATGCGGGACGTTCTTGGCAAAACAGGCTTCGTTGCCCGTATCGGCGGGGAAGAGTTTGTGATCGTGGTGCCGAGCACGTCACGAACCAAAGCCCTGAAACTGGCCGAGGCTCTTTGCGCCCGCATCTGTGAAAAGCCGTTCCATCTTCCCGATCACCACGGCTCGGTTGATGTCACCATCAGCATCGGGCTAAAAATGTCCGCCCCGGCTTTCCTGTCCCAAAACAGCGCGCCGGAACCTGCCGAAGACCTTTTGAAATCCGCCGACAAGGCGCTTTATGCCGCGAAAAAGGCCGGGCGCAATCAGGTCTGGATCAGGCAAAACGCCGCCTGATCCGGTCAGTCCTTTTTCTTGTGGCCACGCGGGCCGCGATCCACGACCTCTTCCAATCGATCCGCATAGGCCTGACGTTCCGGATCGCTCATGTCGGTCACGCGGTCCAGCCACTGGGTTTGCAGAGCCACCTGCAGATCGGCCATGGATTGCGCCTGCTGCTGCAACAGGTTTTCAACGGCAGCCGGATCAAACGGCACCGCGCGCAGGGCCTGACTGAGTTCCTGAAAGTCCTGCTTGCGGTTTTTCGAACCCTTCTTGTGCAGCCCCGACAATTCGCCGCGCATCGCCTTGCGATCCTCTTTGGGCAGCGCACGGTACAGGGCCGAGGCAAATCCCGGCGGTGACTTGGCGTGATCACCGCCCTTCAGCCGCAGCGCTGTTCCAGCCGCCATACCGACAATCAGAAGGTTCAGGGCCAGTGAAACGACCAGTACAATCGGCATCCAACGCCGTTTCGGTTTGGGATCAGCGCTCATTCCGTGCTCTCCAGAAAGGTGGTGTCGAACCCGAGGTCAGCCACCAGATACGAGGTGTCCTGCGCGGTCAGAAGACCTGCGGGGTCAGGCAGAAATCCAGGGGCCGAAAAGCCGATCCAGATGCCCGCCGCACTGGCGGCAACCAGTCCGCCCATGCCCTGCCAGCCTCCGATACTGTTCAGAATGCGGATCCAACGCGGCTGGCGCGCGGTTCTGAGACGCCCCAGCCGAACCGCTTCGGCATCGGTCTGGATGCGCTCGGCCAGATCATCCGGCAGCGCCGGGCGATCCTGCCGGGCCTGGGCAAACAATTGATCCAGTTCCATGTTGTCATCAGCCATCGTCATACCCCAGTTCGTCCTTACGCCCGGCCAATATGGCCGCCAATGCCCGTTTTCCCCGCGCCGTCAGGCTTTCGACCGCTTCTACCGAAATGCCCATGATCCCGGCAATCTCGGGGTTGGGCAATTCCTCGATATGGCGCAGGATCACCGCTTGCCGTTGCCGGTCAGGCAGTTGCGACAGCGCAACCTGCAGCGCGTCCTTGCGCGCCGTGTCCTGCATCCGGTCGACCACGCTGGCCGCGCCGTCCTCGGGCTCGGGCACGTCCGACAATCGGTCGGGGGCCTTCTTGCGCTTGCGGTCGACGCACAGATTCAGCGTCACCCGGTAGAGCCAAGTCGACACTTTGGCCTGCCCCGTAACCCAATCCGGTGCCATCTGCCACAGCCGCATCATCGCGTCCTGAGTCACATCCTCGGCCTCGGCCCGGTTCCCGAGCATGCGCAGCGCGACAGAATAGCTGCGCGGCCCCAGACGGTCGGTCAAAATCCGCGCGGCCTTTGCGTCGCCATCGGCAAAGCGCCCCAGCAACACATCGTCGCTGAGGTCGTTCGCGGCGCAATCCGCACCGCGAACCTGTTGCAAGTGGGAGGTCAGATCCTCCATCCCGCATCAGTTGTCGTCAGAGCCCGCCTTGGCACGCTTCTTGTGATGCCGGCCCATCTTGTCCTTCGCATCGGCAAATTCCTGCTCTGAGATGCCGCCACTGTTATCCGCATCCATCCGATCAAACATCTTGTCAGCCCGGCGCGGCTTGGGCAACTCATCGTCGCTCAGAAATCCGTCGCTGTTGGCGTCATACTTGTCGAACATCTTCGTGACCCGGTCGTTTGCCTTTTGCTGGGCCGCCGCCTGCATTTCCTCGACGCTCAGCTGGCCGTCGCCATCGGTGTCGGCCTGCGTGAAACGCTGGTTGCGATGCGCCAGCATTTCTTCCTGTGTCACCTGACCGTCATTGTTGGCGTCCAGTTCCTGAAACGAAACCGGCTCGCGGTCTTTCGGGCCTGCGGCCAAAACGGATGTGCCTGTGACTGCGACCGCCGAAAGAACAATGGCCGTGATGAATTTCGAGCTTTTCATATCGGTTTTTCCCTTGTTGACGCGACCTGATTGCCGCTGCTCATACCCATTCAAACGCGGCGGGGCCGGGTTTCCGTCGCCAGTATCTCAACTTTTTCGAAACGGCCCCTGTCGACGCTCACAAGAGTTTTCCCGTTCGGGGCGATGCAAAGCGACGCACCCCCCTTTAATATTGGCCAAAACAGGCGCAATATCCGGCAAAGATGAACGCGCGAGTTATATTATGACGGATCAGACGATCGACACCACGGACGGGACAGAGCGCCAGACATGGCCCGCTCTGGTCAAGGGGTTTCGGTGCAAATGCCCCAAATGTGGCGAAGGCAAGCTGCTGCACAGCTACCTGAAGGTCAACGATTCCTGCTCGAACTGCGGGCAGGAGCTGTTTCACCATCGCGCCGATGACGGGCCGGCCTATCTGACGATTCTGCTGGTCGGTCACTTGCTGGCACCGGCGCTGCATGTGTCCTATGTGCATTGGCGGCCTGATCCGTGGACCATGGCCATCGGCTTTTCGATCGGCTGCGTGGCCTTGTCGCTTTTCCTGCTGCCGCGCCTGAAAGGGGCGGTTGTTGCCTATCAGTGGGCCCGGCGCATGCACGGGTTCGACAAGGCCTCGTGACCACAGGCATGACACCAGACAAAACCGCAATCCGCAATGCAGCGACGGTGATCGTGCTGCGCGACCGACTGACCGATCCGTCGATACTGATGGGTCAGCGCGGTGCAAAAGCGGCGTTCATGCCGAACAAGTTCGTGTTCCCCGGCGGTGCGGTCGATCCGGAAGACGCTGGCGTGCCGCTCGCTTCGCCGCTTCCGGCGCTTTGCCACGATCGGCTGGGTGAACAATCGCAGCCCGGTCTGGAACACGCCCTTGCCATCGCGGCAATCCGCGAGCTTTGGGAAGAGACCGGCCTGATTCTGGGCCAGCCGGGTGCATGGCAGGGCGACGCGCCCGATGATTGGGCCAGCTTCGCCGCGCTTGGGTTTCAACCCTCGGCCGAGGCGCTGCAATTCGTTTTCCGGGCCATAACCCCGCCCGGTCGCCCCCGCCGCTTTGATGCGCGGTTCTTTCTGGTCGATGCCGGGGCGATTCAGGGCGATCTGGATGATTTCAGCCGCGCCTCGGACGAGCTGTCGCATCTGCAATGGGTCAAACTTGACCGGGCGCGGGATTTCGACCTGCCCTTCATAACCGAGGTCGTTCTGGCCGAAATCGCAGCCCGGGTGACGACCCCCGAGCCGCCCGATTCCGTCCCCTTCTACAAGAATGAGGACGAGCAGAACCTTTTCCTGCGCCTAAAAGGCTATCCCATGCCGCAGGCCGACTAAGTGGTCACCTCATCCGGCTGATCACCACGGTGACTTCGGGTTTTTTGCCAATCTCGGTCTTGGCAGTCTGGCGCACGATCCGGCGCATCGCCTCTTCCAGCTTGTCGTCATCGCGCAGGGTTTTGGCATCGGCCCGCATCAGGAATTGGTTCAGATCCTCTTCCAGCACCTCAACCAGCGCGGCGCGGGAGGTGCCGGTTTCCGGCAGACCCATCGTATCGCACCAGGGCTCGCCCAGCGGCTCATCCTCATCATCCAGAATGACCGTTACCGTGACGTGGCCGTTCAGCGCCATGCGGATACGATCCCGAACTATGCCATCCAGCGCCCCCACTTTGACGGTGCCATCCAGATAAGTCCGGCCCGTTTCGACGTAATCCACAACCCGCGGCGCGTTCCCGGTCAGGTCCAGCATGGTGCCGTTCACTGCCAGAATGCCGGTGCGGCCGCCGGCCTCGGCCAGTTTGGCGTGTTCGCGCAGATGACGGTGTTCGCCGTGCATTGGGATGACCATTTGCGGATCGACCAGCGCATGTACCTTTTCCAGATCGGGCCGGTTGGCGTGGCCCGAGACGTGATACAGCCCCGAGCTGTCATCCACGACATCCACACCCTTTTCGCTGAGCTGGTTGATGATGAAGATCACGCCGCGTTCGTTGCCGGGGATGGTTTTTGAGGAAAACAGGAACAGGTCGCCCTCTTTCAACTCGATCCCGCGATACTTGCCGCGTGCCAGCTGCGCGCTGGCGGCGCGGCGTTCGCCCTGGCTACCGGTGACGATCAGCATCAGGTTCTGGCGTGGCAGGTCTACCGCCTCTTCCGCGCTGATCACCTTGGGAAAGTCCGACAGGATGCCGGTTTCCGTCGCGGCCTCGATCATCCGGCGCATCGCGCGGCCCAGCAGAACGACGGACCGCCCGGCCCGCTGGCCTGCCTCGGCCAGTGTTTTTACCCGCGCCACGTTCGAGGCAAATGTGGTCGCCACCACCATCCCCTCGGCACCTTCGACCAGTTTGGTAATCTCGGGGCCGACCTCGGATTCCGAGCGTCCTTCATGCGGCGAGAACACATTTGTGCTGTCACAGACCAGCGCTTTGACGCCACTCTTGGCGACCTCGGCCCACAGATCGGGGTCGAACGGCTCACCCACTACGGGGTTTACGTCCAGCTTGAAGTCCCCTGAATGCACGATCCGCCCTGCCGGAGTGTCAATAACCAGCGCCGCGCTTTCGGGGATCGAATGCGAAACCGGCAGGAACCCGGCGGTGAAGGGCCCCACCGAGACCTGCTCGGGCCAGCCCGAAACCGTACGCACGGCGTCTTCGGGGTGGCCGTGTTCTTCCATCTTGCGGCGCGCGATGTTGGCGGTGAAGGCGCGGGCATAAACCGGCGCGCCGAGCGCGTCATAGCAATGGGCCACGGCACCCACGTGGTCTTCGTGCGCGTGGGTGACAAAAACAGCCTCGAGCCGGTCGGCGCGTTCCTGCAGCCACGCGATATCGGCGTGGATCAGGTCCACCCCCGGCGTTGTGTCCATGTCGGGGAAGGTCACGCCCAGGTCCACAAGGATCAGCCGTTCCTGCCCCGGCTTGCCATAGCCATAGACATAGGCGTTCATGCCAATTTCGCCCGCTCCGCCCAGCGGCAGGTAGATCAGTCGTTCACTGCTCATGTTGAGCCATTTTCCTTATTGTAACGATGGATCACGGTCAGGCCATGCATCGTCAGATCATCTTCGATAACGTCGAACCCAACGTCGGCCTGATCGAACAGCGGGGCGAGCCCGCCGGTTCCAACGACTTTCATCGGCATCCCGAATTCGGCCTTGATGCGGGCAATCAGCCCTTCGATCAGACCGGAATATCCCCAATACACGCCGGATTGGATACAGCCAACCGTATTTGTACCAATCACTTTTTCGGGCCGGGTGATGTCGATATGCGGCAGCGCCGCTGCGCCCTGATGCAGTGCTTCCAGGCTCAGGTTCACCCCTGGCGCGATGATGCCGCCGACATAGGCCCCGTCCGCTGCAACAACGTCGAAATTCGTTGCGGTTCCAAAGTCCACGACAACCGAATTCCCGCCGTGGCGGTCGAACGCGGCGACTGCATTGGCCAGTCGATCCGGTCCGGGGACCGTGCCCTCATCAACCCGAGGCGGGACCGGCAGCAGGCAATCGGGCTTGCCCACGACCAGCGGTCTGCAGCCAAAGAACCGATCCGCAAAGATCCGCAGATTGAACACAACCCGGGGCACGGTGGACGAGATGATGACATCGGTGATGTCCGCTTCGATCCCATAGTGTTTCACCAGCGTCGAATACCACGTGAAGTAGGCATCCGCCGTACGCGAGTGGTGGGTCGAGGTGCGCAGCGTGCACAGGAACCTCTCACCGTCCCAGATCGAGAAAACCGTATTTGTATTGCCGCAGTCGATGGCCAGAAGCATCTGAGCCCCCTTCAGAAAAACACATCCGCCGCCGGTATGCTGACGCGGCCTTTTGCGGTGTTTAGGACAAGGTTGCCCCCGGCGTCCACCGTTTCAAAGGTGCCGACGGTTTCTGACGCTGCGGTCCGGGCGGTGATCACCTCGCCCAACCGGGCGGCGCGCGCCAGCCACGCGGTGCGGATCGGTTCGAACCCGTAGGTGGTGAATTGCGTCTCGTAGTCGGCATAGGCGGCGGCGAGTTCGGTCAGAAAATCCTCGGCGCTCGCATGCGCGCCGGTCTCGGACAGCAGCGACACCGGGCGGACGGCACCGGGTTCGAGCATGTCGGCTCGGGGCGCTTCGGATAGGTTCACGCCGATGCCGATGGACAGATGCGTCACACCCCGCCCCTGCCCGGTGCTTTCCAGCAGGATACCAGCCAGCTTGCCGCCGTTCAGCAACACGTCATTGGGCCATTTCAGCGACAGGCCCGCCGCACGCCCGGTCACGGCCACACACGCATCGAACAGCGCCAAGGCCGCCACGAAACTGCGCAGCGCGGCCTGCTCGGGTTCGCCGGTGGGGCGCATCAGCAGAGTCGCGGCAAGGTTGCCCTTGGGGTTCGCCCACGCCCGCCCGCGCCGTCCGCGCGCGGCGGTCTGGTGATGCGCCATGATCCAGACCGGTCCCTGGGCCGTGGGCGCAAGGCGCGCGGCTTCGTTCAGGGTGCTATCAACCTCTTGCAGCACATGCAGGCCGTAGCCTTGGGGCCATTCGCTCATGTCAAAAAGGCCCGGTCCAAAGACCGAGCCCCCTGCGTTTGACGTTTCAGGACATCAGTTGACAAGTGTAGCCGCCGCTGCTGCCGCCGCACCTTCGACGCCGAACTGATAGAAAACACCGATCAGCATAAGCGCGGCCGATCCCATCAGGGCGACCCACAGAACCGGGGTCGAATAAGTTTCGATCGGGTCCTCGTTTTCCTCGCCGAAATACATGTAGAACACGATCCGCAGATAGTAGAAGGCACCGATGACCGAGGCGATGGCCGAGACGATCACCAACCCGGTCAGGTCCGCGCTGACACCCGCTTGCCAGACGCCGAACTTGGCGAAGAAGCCCAGCATCGGCGGCACGCCTGCAAGGCTGAACATCAGGATCAGTACCGCCAGCGCCTTGCCCGGATCGCGTTTCGAATACTGCCGCAGCGCATCGATATCGGTGACGGGCTTGCCGTCACGTTCCATCATCAGGATGAAGGCGAAGGTGCCGATATTCATCGTCACGTAGATCGCCAGATACATCAGCATCGCCTTGACGCCCATCTCGGTCCCGGCGGCAAGGCCGATCAGCGCGTAGCCCATATGGGCAATCGACGAGAACGCCATCAGCCGTTTGATGTCGCGCTGACCAATCGCGGCCACGGCCCCCAGCAGCATCGACAGAACCGAAAGCAGAACGATCACCTGCTGCCAATCCTGGATGATGCCGCCAAACGCGTCATGCATCAGGCGCGCGAACAGTGCCATCGCGGCAACTTTCGGCGCGGTGGCAAAGAAGGCGGTGATCGGGGTGGGCGATCCCTCGTACACGTCCGGGGTCCACATGTGGAAGGGCACGGCGGAAACTTTGAAGGCCAGACCCGAGATCAGGAAGATCAGGCCGAACAGCAGGCCGAGAGAGACGTCTCCGTGATGAACCGTCGCGATGATGCCCGAGAACAGCGTGGTGCCGGTAAAGCCATAGACCAGCGAGGCACCATACAGCAGCAGGCCCGAACTCAGCGCGCCCAGCACGAAGTATTTCAGACCGGCCTCGGTCGATTTTGCGCTGTCGCGGCGCAGCGCAGCGACGACGTAGAGCGAGAGCGACTGCAGTTCCAGCCCCATATAAAGCGACATCAGATCGCCCGCACTGACCATCATCATCATGCCCACAGCCGCCAGAGCCACCAGCAGCGGATACTCGAACCGCAGCAGATCGCGGCGCGCCATGTAATCCTGGCTCATCACCAGAACCGCCGCGGCAGACAGCAGGATCGCAACCTTGGCAAAACGCGAGAACCCGTCATCTACGAACATCCCGTTGAAGGCCACGTTGGTCCCGCCGCCGTTGGTGGCGATCCAGAACGACAGCAGCGCCATCAGCCCCGCCGTGGTCCAGACCAGAACCGGCGCAAGCGCGTCCTTGGTGGTATAGACAGCCCCGATCAGAGCGGCCATCGCATACACGGCCAGAACGATTTCCGGCAGGATTATTGTGAGATCAGCCTGGATCATGCCTCCAAAGCTCCCTTAATGCGAGGCGGCCGTCTGGGTCGCAGCCTCAGCCGCGGCCAGAGCCGTGTCATAGTTCGAAATCAGCGCGGCGGTCGAATTGCCGATCACATCCGTCACCAGCGACGGATAGACCCCCAACAGGATGGTCATGATGATCAGCGGGGCGAAGATCAGTCGCTCGCGCGAGCTCATGTCGGTCATCGCCTTCAGGCTTTCCTTGATCAGATCGCCAAACACCACGCGGCGGTACAGCCACAGCGCATAAGCCGCCGAGAAGATCACGCCTGTCGCGGCCACCGCCGTCACCCAGGTGTTGACCTGGAAGGCACCCATCAGGGTCAGGAATTCGCCGATGAACCCGGATGTGCCCGGCAGGCCCACATTGGCCATGGTGAACAGCATGAAGACCAGCGCATAAGCGGGCATGCGGATCACCAGACCACCATACGCTTCGATATCGCGGGTGTGCATCCGGTCGTAGATCACGCCGACACACAGGAAGAGCGCCGCCGAGATGAACCCGTGGCTGAGCATCTGGAATATCGCGCCGTCGATGCCCTGCTGGTTCGCCGCGAAGATGCCCATGGTCACAAAGCCCATATGCGCGACCGAGGAATAGGCGATCAGCTTTTTCATATCCTCCTGCACCAGCGCCACCAGCGAGGTGTAGACAACCGCAATCGCCGACATCCACAGCACCAGATCGGTCATCACAGCCGAGCCCACAGGGAACATCGGCAAGCTGAACCGCAGGAAGCCGTAACCGCCCATCTTCAACAGGATCGCCGCCAGCACGACCGAGCCCGCCGTCGGGGCCTGCACGTGCGCATCCGGCAACCAGGTATGCACCGGCCACATCGGCATCTTCACCGCGAAGGACGCGAAGAACGCCAGGAACATCAGCGTCTGCATGCCGCCGACGATATAGATGCCCAGCACGCTGAACCCTTCGGACGAGAAGTGATGCAGCATCAGCGCCTCGATATCCGTGGTGCCCGCATCCGCATACATCGCGACCATCGCCACCAGCATCAGCACCGAGCCGAGGAAGGTATAGAGGAAGAACTTGAAGCTCGCGTAGATACGGTCCTTGCCGCCCCAGATGCCGATGATCAGGAACATCGGGATCAGGCCTGCCTCGAAGAACAAGTAGAACAGCACCAGATCCAGCGCCATGAACACGCCCAGCATCAGCGTTTCCAGCAGCAGGAAGGCCACCATGTATTCCTTGACGCGGTCCGTCACCTGCCAACTGGCCAGAATGGTCAGCGGCATGATGAAGGTCGTCAGCAGCACGAACAGAACGCTGATGCCGTCAACGCCCATTTTGTATTTAAGGCCCAGCAGCCACTCGCCTTCCTCCACCATCTGGAAGCCGGTGTTCGAGGGATCAAAGCCCGTGTAGATGCCGATCGAGACAAAGAAAGTCACAGTCGTTGCCAGCAGGGCAATCCACTTGGCATTGCGCTGCGCAGCGGCATCGTCGCCATGCAGGAACAGGGCCAGAATGCCTGCTGCGATAGCGGGGATGAAGGTGACAATAGATAGGATATTGTCCATTAGTGCGCGCCTCCGCCGATCGACATCCAGGTGACAAGGGCGGCTAGCCCCAAGACCATCCAGAAGGCGTAAGTAAAGATGTACCCGGTCTGCGCCTTGCCTGCGAGGCGGGTGAAGAAGGGAACAACGCCCATCGCAACCCCGTTCAGGAAGCCGTCGATGGTATTGCCATCGCCGCGCTTCCACAGGAACCGGCCAAGCGCCACGGTGGGCTTGACGAAGATCGCGTCATAGATCTCGTCAAAATACCATTTGTTCAGCAGGAACAGGTAGAGCGGACGCTGGTTCTGCGCCAGCCGCGCGGGCAGAGAGGTGTTCACGATGTAGAACCAATAGGCCACCACAAACCCGAGCAGCATCGCAACAAAGGGCGAGACCTTGACCCATTTCGGAGCCGCATGCGCGTCGTCCAGCACATGGTTGTCCGGGCCCATATAGATCGCGCCCTCGCCCGGTTCGCCGACAAAGGCATAGTGATGATCGCCGCCATGGGCGTCTTTCTCACCATGACCGTCATCCGCGTGGGCTTCGTCATGGCTGTCGTCAGCGTGGCTGTCATCGCCATGCGATGTGTCGGCGGCGTGGTCTCCGGCCTCGGCATGTTCCGACGCTTCCGCAACCGGAATGCCGTAGAACTTGCCGACCTTATCCGCGTGACCGAAGAAGTTGCTGTACCAGATCATCCCGGCAAACACCGCGCCCAGAGACAGGACACCCAGCGGGATCAGCATGGAGATCGGGCTTTCATGGGCGTGGTCATGAGTATGCTTGTCGCCCCGCTCTTCCCCATAGAAGGTCAGGAAGATCAGCCGCCAGCTGTAGAACGAGGTAAACGCCGCCGCGATCACCAGCATCGAGAACGCATAGCCAGTGCCACCGGCAAAGGCGCTTTCGATGATCGCATCCTTGGACAGGAACCCGGCGAAGCCAATCTGGGTCAGCGGGATACCGACGCCTGTAATGGCCAGCGTACCGATCATCATCGCCCAGAAGGTATAGGGGATCTTCTTCCGCAGACCGCCATACTCGGTCATCTCCTGCTCATGATGCATCGCGTGGATCACCGAACCGGCGCCAAGGAACAGCAGCGCCTTAAAGAACGCGTGTGTCAGCAGGTGGAACATCGCTGCCGAGTACATGCCGACGCCAGCGGCTACGAACATGTAGCCCAGCTGCGAACAGGTCGAATAGGCGATGACGCGCTTGATGTCGGTCTGCACCAGCCCCACGGTCGCGGCAAAGAACGCGGTCGAGGCCCCGAGGAACGTGATGAACCCGGTCGCGCCCGGCGCGAACTCCATCAGCGGCGACATGCGGCAGACAAGGAACACACCCGCGGTCACCATGGTCGCGGCGTGGATCAGGGCGGACACAGGCGTCGGGCCCTCCATCGCGTCGGGCAACCACGTGTGCAGGATCAATTGCGCCGATTTGCCCATCGCGCCGATGAACAGCAGTACGCAGATGACTTCGATGGCGGTCCATTCACCCCACAGGAAATGCAACTGCGTTTCCGAAAGCGTCGAGGCCGAGGCGAAGATGTCCGAGAAGTTGATGCTGTCGGTCAGGAAGAACAGCGCGAAAATCCCAAGCGCAAAGCCGAAGTCACCCACGCGGTTCACGATGAATGCCTTCATCGCCGCCGCATTGGCCGAGGGTTTGCGGTAATAGAATCCGATCAGCAGGTACGAGGCGACGCCCACGCCCTCCCATCCGAAGAACATTTGCACAAGGTTATCCGCCGTCACCAGCATCAGCATGGCGAAGGTGAAGAAGGACAAATAGGCAAAGAAACGCGGCTTATAGCTCTCGCCTTCGCGCCACTGCGGGTCGTGATCCATGTAGCCGAAGGAATAGAGGTGCACGAGCGCCGAGACGGTCGTCACCACGATCAGCATGATCGCGGTCAGCCGGTCCAGACGCACCGCCCAGCTTGTCGACAGCGAGCCGCTTTCGATCCAGCGCATGACCTCGATCTGTTGCGTCACCCCGTCGAAGGTGAAGAACACGATCCACGACAGCAGACAGGCCAGAAACAGCAGGCCCGTGGCGGTCCACATGGCGGCTTTCTCGCCAATGAATCGCCAGCCAAAGCCGCAGATCAGCGCGCCCACCAGCGGGGCAAAGAGGATGGTTGTTTCCATAGTCCCTTACCCCTTCATCATATTGACGTCTTCAACCGCGATGGTGCCACGGTTGCGGAAGAAGCAGACCAGAATGGCCAACCCGATCGCCGCCTCGGCCGCCGCCACGGTCAGCACGAACAGCGTAAACACTTGCCCGACCAGATCGCCGAGGAAGCTGGAAAACGCCACGAGGTTGATATTCACCGCCAGCAGCATCAGTTCGATGCTCATCAGCAGGATGATGACGTTCTTGCGGTTCAGGAAGAGACCGAAGATGCCGATGACGAACAGCGTCGCCGCGACCGTAAGATAGTGTTCAAGTCCGATCATAGCTTCGCTCCTGGCGAGTCGGGGTAGTAGAGTTTGCAGCCGCAAAGAGGGTCAAAACGATCCTTTTTGGGTACTTTTTTGCCGAGGTCATCCAACAACAGTGGCTCTAGGTCTTCGTCGATGGTGACCTGATCTGAATACGCCGACAGATGGGTTCTTAACTCGGCAAGAGTCGAGCCTTCTGTGAGTGAAAACGGACTATTGGGCTCTAAAAACGAAACGGGTTCCCGTCCAACAAGGTTGCACGCCGAGTCCAACTTTTCGATTGACCATTCTTCAAAACTGAAAACGCGCATTACTTCACGTGAAGCGCAGTCTCCGACGATCACGTCGATGACTTGGCCTTTGCCATGGTCAATCACTTGATAAAAACGAGAACCGCCAAGAGCCATTGCCGCCCCAGTTTTTAAGCGGTCCCGTATTCCAACATTCGACATTTCGCAGCGTTGACCAATAACAACAGGTTCGCTTGAAACCCGCGCTTGGCGGTTATCTTTCCGTTTCTGGGCATTGCTCGGCTCTTCTATGGAGCAGGCAAAAGCCTCTCTCGCGTCAAACGAAACGCCCATGGCTAACGAAGCCAAGACTATGAGCTTGGAAAACCTCACAACCCCTGCCCCGGTTTTACGTCCTTCAACTCCATCGCCTTGGCCGGGTCGCGCATCATCTGGCCGACAATGTCCTGACGCTTGATGTCCTGACGGTGGCGCAGGGTCAGAACGATAGCGCCGATCATGGCCACCAGCAGGATCAGGCCCGCGAGTTGGAACAGAAGGAAGTATTGATCGTAAAGGATGACGCCCAGCGCCTCAGTGTTGTGGCGGTCTGCCGGGACCGGCTGGGCCAGATTGGCCGCAGCACCCTGCGCGCTGTCCCAGGCGCCGAAGGCCATGACGAACTGCATCAGGATGATCAGACCGATCAGCAGGGCCAGCGGCATATAGCGCGCCATCTCAGCCTTGAGCTCGGCAAAGTCCACGTCCAGCATCATCACCACGAACAGGAACAGAACCGCGACCGCGCCCACATAGACGATGATCAGCAGCATCGCCACGAACTCGGCCCCCAGCAACACGAACAGCCCCGCCGAGGACAGGAAGGACAGGATCAGCCACAGCACCGAGTGCACCG
This sequence comes from Ruegeria sp. AK4, assembly GCF_056541025.1. Classification (NCBI taxonomy): domain Bacteria; kingdom Pseudomonadati; phylum Pseudomonadota; class Alphaproteobacteria; order Rhodobacterales; family Roseobacteraceae; genus Ruegeria; species Ruegeria sp. AK4. Next base: position 216,109 of record NZ_JBQFXS010000005.1, on the reverse strand, counting down.
GCTGGCGGCTGATCACCGTGAACAGCCCGCCGGTGATGGCGCTGATGGCAAACAGATAGAAGGCAAAGACGGTCATTGATCCTCATCCTCGTTATCGCCCATGACCTCTTGCGCCAGATCCAGCGCGCGGGTCATGGCCGGGATGCCGGCAAAGACCGACATCTGACCGATCGTTTCCACGATCTCTTGTTTCTTTGCGCCCGCTTCCAGCGCGTGGCGCACGGTCTGGCGCACCGCCGAATCCGCCTGCGCCCCTTGGCAGGTCAGCCCGGCCAGCGTCAGCAGCAGGCGGGTCTTGGCATCCAGCCCGTCCTTGTTGACGGTGTTGCCGAACATCATCTCCATGACCTCTTTCGGCATGGTTGGCCACAGCGCCTCGAACCCCTTGGGCGAGAAGTTCTCCATCGCCGGGTTCATCGCCTTGGCCATGTCCTGAGCCTGCTTCATCATCAGCTCGAACGGATTTGTCGGGCTGTCAGTCATCTGTACGGTGCGTCCATTTCCAGATTGCGAGCAATCTCGGCTTCCCAGCGTTCACCGTTGTCGAGCAGTTTTTCCTTGTCGTAGAACAGCTCTTCCCGGGTTTCGGTCGCGAATTCGAAGTTCGGGCCTTCGACGATGGCATCGACCGGGCAGGCCTCCTGACAGAAGCCACAATAGATGCATTTGGTCATGTCGATGTCGTAGCGCGTGGTGCGGCGGCTGCCGTCTTCACGCGGTTCGGCGTCGATAGTGATGGCTTGGGCCGGGCAAATCGCCTCGCACAGTTTGCAGGCGATGCAGCGTTCCTCGCCATTCGAGTAACGACGCAGAGCGTGTTCACCCCGGAACCGTGGCGACAAAGGGCCCTTTTCGTGCGGATAGTTCACCGTGGCCTTGGGGGCGAAGAAGTACTTCAACCCCAGCTTCATGCCGACCCAGAAGTCCTGCAGAAGGAAGTATTTGGCAGCGCGGGTATAGTCGATTTGGGTCATATCAGCCTCCTACGCTCCAACGGGCGAACGCGCCCCAGAACCAGTCGAATTTCGCCGCGAAGGCCACGAACACCACCCAGGCCAGCGAGAACGGCAGGAAGACTTTCCAGCCCAGCCGCATCAGCTGGTCATAGCGGTAGCGCGGGGTGATTGCCTTGACCATCGCGAAGAGGAAGAAGAAGAACGCCATCTTGGCGACCATCCACAGCACGCCGTCCGGCAGGCCCGGGATCGGCGACAGCCAGCCGCCGAAGAACAGCAGCGAGGTCAGGGCGCACATCAGGAATATGGCGATGTATTCGCCGGCCATGAACAGCAGGAAGGGCGTGGCCGAATATTCGACCTGATAGCCTGCGACCAGTTCCGATTCCGCTTCCGGAAGGTCGAACGGGGGGCGGTTGGTTTCGGCCAGTGCCGAGATGAAGAACAGGAAGACCATCGGGAAATGCGGCAGCCAGTACCAGCTAAAGAACCCGAACGAGCCATCCTGCGCCCGCACGATGTCGCCGAAGTTCATCGATCCCGTCGAGATTATCACGCCGATGATGATCAGGCCGATCGAGACCTCGTAAGAAATCATCTGCGCCGCCGAACGCAAAGAGCCCAGGAAAGGATACTTTGAGTTCGACGCCCAACCGCCCATAATCACGCCATAAACTTCCAGCGAGGATACGGCGAAGACATACAGGATCGCGACGTTGATATCGGACAGAACCCAGCCGTCGTTGAACGGGATCACCGCCCAGGCGATCATCGCCAGAACGAAACTGGTCAGCGGTGCCAGCATAAAGACGGTACGGTCGGCACCCGCAGGGATCACGACCTCTTTGACCACGTATTTCAGCGCATCCGCCACCGATTGCAGCAGGCCGTAAACGCCCACCACGTTGGGACCACGGCGCATCTGGACGGCAGCCCAGATCTTGCGGTCGCCGTAGACAAGGAACAACAGCGAGATCATCACAAACGCAACCACTGCAAGCACTTGCGCCAGGATGATGATGGCGATGCCGCCTGGGGTGTTAAAGAATTCAGCCATTGGTCCTCACACCGTGGGTCGTCTTGGATATGTCTGTGGGGCGGATCATTCTGCGGCGATCCTGTCTGCGTTCAGCGCTTTGGCCTGCGCCGACAGCTCGGCCATCAGTTGCGAGGCGCGGGCAATCGGGTTGGTCAGGTAGAAATCCCTGACCGCATTGCGGAAGGTGGCGTCGCCCAAAGCTCCGGCCTCGAGTGGCTGAACCTCATTCTCGATCACCTCATCGATCCGGGCCAGATGCGGTACCGCCTCGATCAGCGCGGTGCGCAATTGCGCCAGCGAGTCGTAAGGCAGCGTTGCGCCCAGTTCCGCCGACAGGGCGCGCAGGATGGCCCAGTTTTCCTTGGCCTCACCCGGCGCGAAACCGGCGCGCATCGCCAGTTGCGGACGGCCTTCGGTGTTCACGAACAGGCCGTTTTCTTCGGTGTACGCCGCGCCCGGCAGGATCACGTCGGCGCGGTGCGCGCCCCGGTCACCGTGGCTGCCCTGATAGATCACAAACGCGCCTTCGCCGATCTCGACCTCATCCGCGCCGAGGTTGTAGATGACGTCCGCCGCCGAAACCGCGTCCATGCCGCCTTCGTTGGTGGCATCCACATCCATCGCACCGACACGCGCGGCGGCTGTATGCAGGACGATCAGGCCGCTTTCGGTATTGGCGGCAACGGTCTGCGCGGCGGCCAGAACGGCAGCCCCGTCCGCCTCTTGCAAGGCGCCCTGACCGACGATGACCAGCGAGCGTTTGCCCTTGATCTCATCATCGCCGCCCATGTCGACAACCTGTTTCAGCGCCGCGCGGTCATCGCCCACGTGATGATAGGTATAGGTCAGATCGACCGCAGGCCCGACCAGAGCGACCTCGGCCCCATGTATCCACGCCTTGCGGATACGCGCGTTCAGAACCGGCGCTTCGTCGCGCGGGTTGGTGCCGATCAGCAGGATACGCTCGGCGGTTTCGATGTCTTCGATGGCAGCCGTCCCGGCATAAGCCGCCCGGTTGCCCGCAGGCAGCTTGGCCCCATCGGTGCGGCATTCGACGACGCCGCCCTGCCCTTCGATCATCTGCTTCAGCGCAAAGGCAGCCTCGACCGAGGCCAGATCGCCCACGATCCCGGCGGGTTTCTCGGCGCCTTTCAGCGCCTCGGCGGCTTTGCCCAACGCCTCGGGCCAGGTGGCCGGGCGCAGCTTGCCGTTTTCGCGCACATAAGGCCGGTCCAGTCGCTGACGGCGCAGGCCGTCCCACACAAAACGGGTTTTGTCGCTGATCCATTCCTCGTTCACGCCATCATGGTTGCGTGGCAGGAAACGCATCACCTCGCGGCCCTTGGTGTCCACGCGAATGTTCGAGCCCAAGGCATCCATCACGTCGATACTCTCGGTCTTGGTCAGTTCCCACGGGCGCGCGGTAAAAGCATAAGGCTTCGAGGTCAGCGCCCCAACGGGGCACAGATCAATGATATTGCCCTGCAGGTTGGAATTCAGCGTCTCGTTCAGGTACGAAGTGATCTCGGCATCTTCCCCTCGCCCGGTCTGGCCCATCTGTGTGATCCCGGCGACCTCGGTTGTGAACCGCACGCAACGGGTGCAGCTGATGCAGCGGGTCATTGCGGTGCCGACCAGCGGCCCCAGATCAAGATCATCGACCGCCCGCTTGGCTTCCTTGAAGCGCGAGCCAGAGACACCATAGGCCATCGCCTGATCCTGCAGGTCACACTCACCGCCTTGGTCACAGATCGGGCAATCCAGCGGGTGGTTGATCAGCAGAAACTCCATCACCCCTTCGCGGGCTTTCTTGACCATGGGCGAGTTGGTCTTGACCTGCGGAGCCTGCCCTTCCGGGCCGGGGCGCAGATCGCGGACCTGCATCGCACAGGACGCAGCAGGCTTGGGCGGGCCGCCCACAACCTCGACCAGGCACATCCGGCAGTTGCCCGCAATCGACAGACGCTCGTGATAGCAGAAGCGCGGTACCTCGACCCCGGCTTGCTCACAAGCCTGGATCAGGGTCATCGCGCCATCGACTTCGATTTCCTGCCCGTCGATATTGATCTTGCGGAGGTCAGACATCGCCTAGTTCGCCCTCAAATACACGCCAATGGCGCTGTTTCTTTCGATTTCCTTCCGCCCCAGCGTGCAGAAGGTTTCCGGGTTGTCGTAGGACACGCCGTTCTGCGCCAGATACGCCTCACCCTTGGTGCGCATCCGGTCTTTTTCGGCGTCCGACTCGACGTAGTTTCGGATTTCGCTGTCCGAATAACCCAGATTGTTCGCTTTGGACCGCAGACCCCACATCACGCTGATCGCCTTCAACCGACGCCCGCTGATCGACGGGCACACTTCGGAAATCTCATTTGCGATGGCGATGTAGTAGAGTTCGTTGTCGATCTCTTTGACATCCCTCAAGGGGGGCTTGGCCTGCGCGGCGGCAGGCACGGTCATCAACGTGGCCAGAACAAGCGTTTTTGCAACAGACATGACTGTTCCTTTCGTTTTGGATATCCCAAAACAAAGGCCAGACGGTTTGCTATGCGATAGCAACCGCCCGGGAATGTCATGATATGCAACTGCGCGGCTCATGGTCTTTGGCAGGTTCCCGCAAATGTCAGTTTGTTATCGCTGATCTGAAGATTCTGAGGCTCGGTATCCGGCCCGACTTTCCAGGCGATGCGGGACGATCCGAAATTCTGGATGCAGAATTTTGTCCCCTCATAACGGCCAGCCTCGCGCGCGCCATCGAGTGAGGCCGAGACGCCATTGACGACCACGGTAAAGTCGGTCGGTGACGTTTTCTTGTCCACGACCTTGGCCTTGGCCCGAAAGGACTTGCCATCAAACAAAATCCGGTCTTCCGACGGTTTGATCAGGCCGCAGGCGGTCACCAGCGACAAAACCAGAACCGCGGCGACGGGTTTTCTGGCGCGCAGGAGGTATGTTCCGTTTCCAATCATCAAAACGCCGCCACCAACGCCATAAGCCCCATCACAAACATGCAGGCCCAAGCCACCACATAGAGGACCGAGCGCAATCCGCTATGCGGCTTTCCGATCCCACGGATGTGGATCACCAGCATTGCCAAGCGCGCCAGCAACGCGACCGAGGCCAGCAGGTTGACCCAGAACGGGCTCGCCCCCATCACAATCGCCGCCATCACCACCGCCAGATAAGCAGGCAGTGTTTCGGTTCCGTTCAGGTAGGCGCGGTTCAGGCGATAGGCCTGATCGCCATAGTCCTGTTCCGGCGTCGCACCCGGAGCCAACCCTTTGCCCTGCTTCGCCAGTGCCGAAAACGGGGCCAACAGCAGAATAATCAGAGTGAAAATCACAACCGAAGCGATTGCGTGGGAATATTCGATCAGTGCTTCCATAGCTCTTACTCCGCTGCCATTGCGCCTGTTCGGCCCGATTTCTGCGCCTTGATGCGATCTTCGATCTCTTCGCGGAAGTTGCGGATCAGGCCCTGGATCGGCCAGGCCGCCGCATCGCCGAGCGCGCAGATCGTGTGGCCTTCGACCTGTTTGGTCACATCGAACAGCATGTCGATCTCTTCCAACTCGGCCTCGCCCCGCACCAGACGGTCCATCACACGCATCATCCAGCCGGTGCCTTCGCGGCAGGGCGTGCACTGACCGCAGCTTTCGTGCTTGTAGAACTTGGACAAACGCCAGATCGCCTTGATGATATCGGTGGATTTGTCCATCACGATCACCGCCGCCGTCCCAAGACCCGAACCCAGATCGTTGCGCAGGTGGTCGAAATCCATGATCGCGTCGCGCATGTCTTCCCCGCGCACGCACGGCACCGAAGAGCCACCGGGAATCACCGCCAGCAGATTGTCCCAGCCGCCGCGAATACCGCCGCAATGGGTTTCGATCAGTTGCTCGAACGGGATCGACATCGCCTCTTCGACCACACAGGGGTTGTTCACATGGCCGGAAATCGCAAACAGCTTGGTGCCCGCGTTGTTCTGACGGCCAAAGCCTGCGAACCAGTCGGCCCCGCGCCGCAGGATGGTCGGCACAACGGCAATGGATTCCACGTTGTTCACCGTGGTCGGGCAGCCATAGAGACCCGCGCCCGCCGGGAACGGAGGTTTCATACGCGGCATGCCCTTCTTGCCTTCAAGGCTTTCCAGCAGCGCCGTTTCCTCACCGCAGATATAGGCCCCGGCCCCGTGATGCAGGAACAGATCGAAATCCCAGCCCGATCCAGCCGCGTTTTTGCCCAACAGACCGGCGTCATAGGCCTCATCAATCGCGGCCTGCAGCGCTTCACGCTCGCGGATATATTCGCCGCGCAGGTAGATGTAGCAGGTATGTGCATTCATCGCGAAAGACGCGATCAGGCAGCCCTCGATCAGCGTATGCGGATCATGGCGCATGATCTCGCGGTCTTTACAGGTGCCGGGTTCGGATTCATCCGCGTTTACCACCAGATAGGCCGGGCGCCCGTCGCTTTCCTTGGGCATGAAAGACCATTTCAAACCGGTTGGGAAACCCGCACCGCCGCGGCCACGCAGGCCCGAATCCTTCATCGTCTGGATGATCCAGTCGCGCCCCTTTTCGATCAGGCTAGCGGTGCCATCCCAATGCCCCCGAGCCTGCGCGCCTTTCAGCGTCCGCTCGTGCATCCCGTAGATGTTGGTAAAGATCCGGTCCTGATCCTTGAGCATCCCGTGTTACCTTCAGCTATCCTGACGCATGCGCCAGAGTTGAAAAATGTTGACGCCCGCATAAATGAATCCTGCCAAAGCGGCAAAATCAAAAAGCAGAGCATAGCGGCCCGGCAGCCCCAGCTGCGGGCCGATAAAAGACATGGCAAGCCAAAGCAGCATCGTCACGGCGATGACGATGCCGATATGTCGGCCCTTGCGGGCTATGGCCAGTTCCTTGTCCTTGTCCATCTCATCCCGATGCCCCGCTGGGCACCTGTCTTAATCCTCGTAAGTGCCGTCTTCCTTGGCACGTTTTGCAAACTCGGTCTCTTCGCCCGCTGCCAGCTTGGCCGCCTGTTCGATCCAGCCATCGCGTTCGATCCGGCCTTTGAACTTCAGCCGCGCATCGACCCAGGCCACCTGTTCCGGGGTCCATTTCGCGATCTGGTCGAAGTGGTAGAACCCAAGTTCGTTCAGCGTCTGCTCCAGCTTCGGCCCGACGCCTTTCAGCATCTTCAGATCATCCGCCTTGCCGTCCCGCGCCGCAGTCAGCGTTTCGGGTTGCGCTTCCTTCGCCTCAGCCGCCTGCTTGACCGCAGGCTTAGCAGGCGCGGGCGCTTTCGGCGGTTTCGGAGCCGCCTTGGTCGCGGTCGCCTTGCCATCCTTGCCCAGCCACGGGGTCAGGATCGGCACCTCGGTCCCGTCGATGCGCTTGACCGTATCGCCCAGATCGGTCGCCAGTTCGACGCTCGCGTTGTACTTGGGTTTCCCGGCCTCATACTCCGTCAGGCTGCTGAGCCCTTTCAGCGGTTCCGCCGCATAACGCCCGTTCTGCGGACCGGGCACCGGCACCTTTCCGGCCACCAAATCATCGATGATCCTGCCGAGGCTTTCCGCCGTCAAATCCTCATAATAATCCTTGCCGATCTGCGCCATCGGCGCGTTGGTGCAGGAGCCGAGGCATTCGACCTCTTCCCAGCTCAGCTTGCCATCGGCGGACAGTTCATGCGGCTTGGCGGCAATCTTGTCCTTGCAGACCGCGATCAGATCCTCGGCCCCGCAGATCATGCATGAGGTCGTGCCACACACCTGAATATGCGCCGCAGAGCCAACCGGTTGCAGTTGGAACATGAAGTAGAACGACGCCACCTCGAGCACGCGGATATAAGCCATGCCCAGCATGTCGGCGACGGATTCAATCGCCGGACGGCTCAGCCAGCCCTCCTGCTCCTGCGCACGCCACAGCAGAGGGATCACTGCGCTGGCCTGACGGCCTTCGGGGTACTTGGTCATCTGCGCTTCGGCCCATTGCCGGTTGGCAGCGGTGAAGGCGAAGCTTTCGGGTTGTTCGGGGTGAAGACGGCGGAGCATTATGAGAGCACCTTTGTTTTGCCCAACATAACGTCTTTGCAGAGCGTCCGCACACGCAACAATTGCTCGTCGAGCTTAGAGAATTGTCGTGATACTTCATCTCCGCTGGAACGACCCGCAAACATCATTTGAGCCAGTGATTGGATTTCGGCCTCTAAGCCCTCGAGCGCTTTTTCTGTTTGCGTTCCCGAGTAGATTTTTAGTTCCGATAGCGCCTTCATCAATGAGATGTCCTCCGCTGCCGCTGATTTGAAGCCTGCATCAAATGTGTCGCTGAAATGCGACCCTTGGATGTATTGAGTGCGAGGTTTCCCACCATCGTCCGCAGTTGCCGTTGCGGCCTCAGCTTCTCTAACATTAGCAAGAATATCGTAGACAGCCTTCCTCATGGAGAACCGAGAGCTAGCGCGCACCACTTCAGCGCACGCTTCGATCTGTCGGACCTGCAAATTTGCCTCGAACGGTACTGCCAAACTACGCCTAAGCATGAATGTCTGGTATCCGGAAAACAGCAACGCAAATACAGCGCAAACAGATGCGACCCAAGCTGCTACAACGGCGCTCAACGGTCAATCTCCCCAAACACAACGTCCATGGTGCCGATTATGGCGGCGACGTCGGCCAGTTGGTGGCCTCTGGCAACGTGATCCATGGCTTGCAGGTGCAGATACCCGGGTGCGCGCAGTTTGGCGCGGTAGGGTTTGTTGGTGCCGTCGGCGACCAGATAGACGCCGAACTCGCCCTTGGGGGCCTCAACGGCGGCGTAGACCTCGCCTGCGGGAACGTGGAAGCCTTCGGTATACAGCTTGAAGTGATGGATCAGGCTTTCCATCGAGGTCTTCATGTCCGACCGTTTCGGCGGGGTGATCTTGCCGCGCGCCAGCACGTCGCCCGGGCATTCGCGGATTTTGGCGATGGCCTGACGGATGATCAGCAGCGACTGGCGCATCTCTTCCATGCGCACCAGATAGCGGTCGTAGCAGTCGCCGTTCTTGCCGACGGGGATCTGGAATTCGAACTCGTCATAGCATTCATAGGGCTGCGCGCGGCGCAGGTCCCATGCCAGACCCGATCCGCGCACCATCACGCCCGAGAAGCCGTATTTCTGGATGTCATCCTCGGTCACAACGCCAATATCGGCGTTGCGCTGCTTGAAGATGCGGTTCTCGGTCAGCAGCCCGTCAATGTCATCCATGACCGAGGGGAACTCGTGGCTCCACGCCTCGATATCGTCCAGCAGTTCTGGCGGCAGGTCCTGATGCACACCACCGGGGCGGAAATAAGCCGCGTGCAGGCGGGCACCACAGGCACGCTCATAGAACACCATCAGCTTTTCGCGCTCTTCAAACCCCCACAGAGGCGGCGTCAGCGCGCCCACGTCCATCGCCTGTGTGGTCACGTTCAGCAGGTGGTTCAGGATGCGCCCGATCTCGGAATACAGAACCCGGATCAGCGAGCCCCGGCGCGGCACCTCTACCCCGGTCAGCTTTTCGATAGCCAGACACCAGGCATGTTCCTGGTTCATCGGCGCCACGTAATCCAGACGGTCGAAATACGGCAGGTTCTGCAGGTACGTCCGGCTTTCCATCAGCTTTTCGGTACCACGGTGCAGCAGGCCTATATGGGGGTCGCACCGCTCGACAATCTCGCCGTCAAGCTCGAGCACAAGGCGCAAAACCCCGTGCGCCGCAGGGTGTTGCGGGCCGAAGTTGATGTTGAAGTTGCGGATCTTCTGTTCTCCGCTCAGCGCGTCCGTGCTGCCGTCATCATATCTTGAACCGTCCATCATCCGTACTCCCGTCCGAATCTCACATTAGAAACTCGACGTTTTCCCTTCATAAGCCTTTGAATTCCCGCCCCATCAAACTGATCAAAAATCAGTAGACACCTGTAAAGAGAGTTTTTTTTAATTTGCGAGAATGCCAGCAGGGCAACAAGTACCGCCGTCGCAAACTCAAAAATCTCAGTCCAGAATGGGATCACCTAACCCGCCCTCGTCTCTTCTTCGCTTCGGCCCGTACCCGGACCTTTTCCGCCTCAGCCGCCTTGGCTGCGGCCCCTGCCAGCAGGACCCCCAGCGCACCCAGCGCGATCAGTTCCCCCAGCATCGTCACCATCTCAGCGGCGCTCCAGTTCCTGCAATTTCAACCCGACCCACCACAGCAACGCGATTGTGCCGAATGGGATCAGACAGAGAAGGCACCAGTATTTGTTGATTCCGAAAAACGGCAGAATCTTCACCATCGGGATGATGGTCAGTGCCGACAGGATCAACCACCAGATGCCGCCCATTATTCGTTCTCCTGCTTTTCATCCCCGGGCAGGATGTAATTCGCACCTTCCCACGGGGACATGAAGTCGAACTGGCGGTATTCCTGTACCAGCGACACCGGTTCATAGACCACGCGCTTTTGCGCCTCATCATACCGCACCTCGGTATAGCCGGTGGTCGGAAAATCCTTGCGCAGCGGATAGCCGCGGAAGCCATAATCCGTCAGAATGCGCCGCAAGTCCGGGTGGCCCGAGAACAGGATGCCGAACATGTCGAAAACCTCACGCTCGAACCAGTTAGCCGAGGGGTGCACGTCGGTGATCGAGGGCACCATATCCTCTTCCCGGACCGACACCCGCAGGCGGATGCGCTGGTTCTGGTACATCGACAAGAAGTGGTAGACCACATCGAACCGCTTGGCCCGTTCGGGATAGTCAACGCCGGTGATATCCACGAGGGTCGAGAACTTGCAGTTCTGGTCGGATCGCAGGAATTCCACGAATTCCACAAGATTCGACGGGGCCACATCGACGTTCAACTCGCCATGGGTGACATCCCAGGACAGAACACAATCGGCCCGTTTCAATTCAAGCTGCGCGCCGAGTTCGTTGAGTGCTTCGCTCATCTGCCCTCTCCCTCAGCGTACGATTGTGCCGGTGCGGCGGATTTTGCGTTGCAGCTGCATCAGACCGTACAGCAGCGCCTCAGCCGTCGGCGGGCAACCCGGGACGTAGATATCCACTGGAACAACCCGATCACAGCCGCGCACGACTGAATACGAGTAGTGATAGTACCCGCCCCCATTGGCACAGGAGCCCATCGAGATCACATAGCGCGGCTCGGGCATCTGGTCGTAAACCTTGCGCAGCGCCGGGGCCATCTTGTTGGTCAGAGTTCCGGCCACGATCATCACGTCCGACTGACGCGGAGAGGCGCGCGGCGCGATGCCAAACCGTTCCGCATCATAGCGCGGCATCGAGGTATGCATCATCTCAACCGCGCAGCAGGCCAGACCAAAGGTCATCCAGTGCAGCGAGCCGGTGCGTGCCCAGTTGATGATGTCTTCGGTCGAGGTCAGCAGGAACCCTTTGTCCTGCAACTCGGCGTTCAGGGCCTGGGTGGCGACTTCCTTGTCGACGCCGGCGGTGTTGGCACCCGTCATCACTCCCATTCCAGGGCCCCTTTCTTCCATTCATAGGCAAAGCCGATGGTCAGCACCGCCAGGAACACCATCATCGACCAGAAGCCCACATCGCTGATGTCGCGGAAGCCCACGGCCCAGGGGAACAGAAAGGCAATCTCGAGATCGAAAATGATGAAAAGGATCGAGACGAGGTAAAAGCGGACGTCGAATTTCATCCGCGCATCGTCAAATGCATTGAACCCGCATTCATACGCGCTGACCTTTTCGGGGTCGGGATTGCGGACAGCCAGAACGACAGCAGCCAGAATCAGGACGATTCCAAGGCCGACGGCCACGGCCAGAAACACCAGAATCGGGAGGTATTCCCGCAGCAGGTCTTCCACGTAAAGCTCCTTTCCTGCGCCCCCCAATATAAAGGCGCGCGGTCAATTGGCGTGTTGACTGGCCATTCTCTATCCGCGCGGGGTCAGAGGGTCAACCGAACACAAGCGCGCACCGCATCAATCCTGGGCTTGACAGGGTACGGGGGAATCATCTGCGGTCCGCCCGGTTCGGGGTTATCCGGGCAAAGTTAATCTTTGTTGTTCCACCGGGGGTTACGTTTTTCGAAGAACGCGGCAATCCCTTCGCGCGCTTCATCGGTTTCCCAACGTGCAACCAAGGCCTGAATGGACTGGTCGATCACGTCGTCGTCAATCCGGGGGCCCAGGCTTTGCACAAGCGCCTTGGCCGAGGCGACAGCCCCCGGCGCACAGGACAGATAGGGGCGGATTTCGTGTTCCACGGCATCCTGTAGCCCGTCTGCGGGCACCGCCTTGGCCAGCAAACCCAGATCGACGGCTTCCGCCGCATCGAACAGCCGCGCCGACATGAACACGCGGCGGGCCTTGGCCTCACCCATCCTTGCGGTCACATAGGGGCCGATGGTCGCGGGAATCAGACCAAGACGCGTCTCGGTCAGGCCCATTTTCAGCGTCTCCACGCCAATGGCGGTGTCGCAGACCGAGGCCATCCCAACGCCGCCGCCAAACGCGTTCCCCTGCAACGCCCCGATCAGCGGTTTCGGCATCGTGTTCAGCGCCTGAAGCATTTCCGCCAGCTTGCGCGCCTCGGCAAACCGGGTGGCCGAATCTGCCGCCATCTGGTCGCGCATCCAGCCCAGATCGCCGCCAGCACAAAAGGTCTTGCCTGCGCCGGTCAAAACAACGACCCGGACCGCATCGTCCTGCCCCAGCGCGGATGCCACCTGCGTCAGTTCCGAAATCATCAGCGCCGACATCGCATTATGCTTTTCGGCCCGGTTCAGGGTCAGCTTCGCGACACCCCGCGCGTCCGTTGCCACAGTGATCGTCTCAAACATATTAGCCCCTCATGAACCGCGCCATCTGCGCGGCCTCTTCCAGCACTTCGGCGTCCAGACCGGTCTCATACCCCAACCGCTCCAGATGCGCGGCAACCGCTTCGGTGGCCACATTCCCGGCAGCACCGGGCGCAAAGGGGCATCCGCCCAAGCCACCCACGGCGGTATCGAACACCCTCACGCCCAGCGCCAGTGAGGCATCTATGTTGTCAATCGCCCGCCCGTTGGTGTCGTGGAAATGTCCGGCCAGCCGCGTCACCGGCACCCGTTCGCGCACCGCCAGCAGCATATGGGCAATCTTGTCCGGCGTGCCCTGCCCAATCGTATCGCCAAGCGATATCTCATAGCAGCCATGGGCAAACAGAGCATCCGCCACCTCGGCCACCTTTTCGGGCGGGGTCGGACCGTCATAGGGGCAATCGGTCACACATGAGACATAGCCCCGGACCGGCAGATCGATATGCCGCGCCGCCTCAAGGATCGGCACGAACCGTTCGATGGATTCGGCAATCGTCGCGTTGATGTTTGCCTTCGAAAACCCCTCGGAGGCTGAGGCAAACACCGCAATCTCATCCGCCCTCGCCGCCAAGGCGTCCTCATATCCACGCATGTTGGGTGTCAGCGCCGCGTAACGGACGCCCCCGGCCCGTGTGATCCCGGCCAGAACCTCGGCACTGCCCGCCATCTGCGGCACCCATTTGGGCGAGACGAAGCTGGCAACCTCAATCCGGTTGAACCCGGCCCGGCTCAGGCAATCCACCAGCGCCACTTTCTCGGCCACCGGGATCTCGCGCTGTTCGTTCTGCAATCCGTCCCGCGGCCCGACCTCGAAAATCTCGACCCGTTCTTTCATCAGCGCGCCCCTCCCGGCTTCTTCTCGTTTCAAATACGGATATCCCGACTGTGCCACGCAATGCACGGGCCAGGTCAATCCTCTTCCAACCGGACCAGCGCCGCCCCGGCCTCGACCTGCGCACCGTCCTGTGCCAGCACTTCGGCTACTACCCCGTCGCGCGCGGCCAGCAGGGAATGTTCCATCTTCATGGCCTCCAGAATGGCAAGCCGGTCGCCCTCTTTCACGGCCTGCCCCGCGGTGGCAAACACCGCCTTGACCAGACCGGGCATCGGGGCCTCGATCACATTGGTATCCCCCGCCGCGGTGGCATCGCGGTCCAGAGGGTCAACGATCTCGAACTCCTGCCCAAAATCCAGAAACACGGTGATTCTGGAGCCGGAGCGCTCGACATTCGGCATCCACCGACCATCGATGCGCCAAACTCCGTCGCGCCACTCGGCCACGAGCGTCGTTTCACCGATCTGCCAAAGCTGCCGGTTTGGCCCTTCGACCTGCACATCCAGATCGACCACATCTTCGCCATGCACCAACTGCACCGCGCGGTGCAGCGGCGCCCACAGGGTGAACCCGGTCTCGGCGCGCGTGTCCACCAACCCAAGCGCATGCATCGCGGCGGCCACGAAACTGACCGCGGGAACCTCGGCCTCGCGCACAAGCGCGTCGAGGTCGCGGCCGATCAGACCAGTATCCACGTCGCCCGATCCAAAACCCTCATGCCGTGTCAAAGCCCCGAGAAAAGCGAGGTTCGTCACCGTGCCGCCCACTTCGGTTTCCCCGAGTGCCCGATGCAAAGTCTCAAGCGCAACGGCGCGCGTTGGCCCGTGCACGATCACCTTCGCGATCATCGGATCGTACCACGGGCTGATAGTATCCCCCGCCCGCACGCCGCTATCGGCCCGGCATCCTGCCGGAAAGCGCAAATGTGTCAGCAGGCCCGTTGCGGGCAGGAAGCCTTTGGGCACGTCCTCGGCATAAAGCCGTGCCTCGAACGCATGGCCATTAATCGTCAGATCGCCCTGACGTTTCGGCAGACTTTCCCCCGCCGCCACCCGCAACTGCCATTCGACCAGATCGACCCCGGTGATCGCCTCGGTCACGGGATGTTCGACCTGCAGGCGCGTGTTCATCTCCATGAACCAGAAGCGGTCCGGGCGCAGCCCGTCCGAGGCATCGACGATGAATTCGACCGTGCCCGCGCCCATGTAGCCAATCGCCTCAGCCGCCCGCACGCCCGCCTGCCCCATCGCCTCGCGCATCTCGGGTGTCATGCCGGGGGCCGGAGCTTCTTCGATCACCTTCTGATGCCGCCGCTGCAACGAGCAGTCGCGTTCGAACAGATGCACCGCATGGGTGCCATCGCCGAACACCTGAACCTCGATATGGCGCGGCTTGGCCACGAATTTCTCGACCAGCACTGCGTCGTTGCCAAAGGCGGTCCGCGCCTCGCCGCGTGCACTGTCCAGGGCGGTCGCGAAGTCCTCGGACCGTTCGACCAGCCGCATCCCTTTGCCGCCACCACCGGCGACGGCCTTGATCAGAACCGGATAGCCAATGGCATCCGCCGCACCGGACAGATGTTCGGGGTCCTGATTGTCACCGTGATAGCCGGGCACAACGGGCACGCCCGCCTGCTCCATCAGCACCTTGGCCGCGTCTTTCAGACCCATCTTGCGGATCGCGTCCGCCGAGGGGCCGATGAAGGTTAGCCCCGCAGCCTCAACCGCATCCACAAAATCGGGATTTTCCGAGAGAAACCCATAGCCCGGATGGATCGCCTGCGCGCCGGTGTCCAAAGCCGCCCGAATAATCACATCGCCCTTGAGGTAACTCTCAGCCGGGGCCGCGCCACCGATATGCACGGCCTCATCCGCCATCTGCACATGTTTGGCCGAGGCATCCGCATCCGAATACACAGCCACACAGGCCACGCCCATCTTCTGAGCGGTTTCCATGACCCGGCAAGCGATCTCGCCCCGGTTTGCAATCAGGATTTTGTTGAACATTTTACCAGCCCCTTCTTCAAACCAACAGCCAACGCCGGGTTGCCGCCCGAGAATTTTCGGCGAATACTCTTAGCCATCGTCACATCCTGAACACGCCGAAACGCGTCTCTTCAATCGGGGCGTTCAACGCAGCTCTCAACGACAAGGCCAGAACATCGCGGGATTTGCGCGGGTCTATGATGCCGTCGTCCCACAGCCGGGCCGAGGCATAAAGCGGGTGCGATTGTTCCTCGAACATCTGTAGCGTTGGGCGTTTGAACTCTGCTTCTTCCTCGGCGGACCATGTGCCGCCCTGACGCTCAATCCCGTCGCGTTTGACGGTGGCCAACACACCCGCCGCCTGCTCTCCGCCCATCACGGAAATCCGCGAGTTCGGCCAGGTCCACAGGAACCGCGGCTGGTACGCGCGACCGGCCATGCCATAGTTCCCGGCGCCGAAAGACCCTCCGACAAGCATGGTGATCTTGGGCACCGAGGTCGTCGCCACCGCCGTCACCATCTTGGCCCCGTGCCGCGCGATGCCTTCGTTTTCGTATTTGCGACCAACCATGAATCCGGTGATATTCTGCAGGAAAACCAACGGGATGCGACGCTGCGAACACAGCTCGACAAAATGCGCACCCTTTTGCGCGGCCTCGGAAAACAGGACGCCGTTATTGGCGATGATCCCGACCGGGCAGCCTTTGACATGGGCGAAGCCGGTCACCAGTGTTTCACCGAACCGGGGCTTGAACTCATCGAAGCGCGATCCATCGACCAGCCGCGCAATCACCTCGCGGATGTCATAGGGCGTGCGCAGATCGGCAGGGACAACGCCCAGGATTTCTTCGGGGTCATAGGCCGGGTCCTCGGGGCTGGCCCAATCGACCGTTTGCGGTTTGCGCAGGTTCAGCGACCCGACCGCGCGACGCGCCAGGGCCAGCGCATGGGCATCATCCTCGGCCAGATAATCCGCCACACCGGACAGGCGCGTGTGCACGTCACCGCCGCCCAGATCCTCGGCGCTGACAACCTCTCCGGTCGCGGCCTTGACCAAGGGCGGCCCGGCCAGAAAGATCGTCCCTTGTTCCTTAACGATAATCGTCACATCGGACATCGCAGGCACATATGCCCCGCCCGCCGTACAAGACCCCATCACCACCGCGATCTGAGGGATGCCCTTAGCGCTCATCCGCGCCTGATTGAAGAAGATACGGCCAAAGTGGTCGCGATCGGGGAAGACCTCATCCTGATTGGGCAGGTTCGCGCCGCCGCTATCGACCAGATAAATGCAGGGCAGATGGTTTTCCTCGGCAATCTCCTGCGCGCGGAGGTGTTTCTTGACTGTCAGAGGGTAATAGGTGCCGCCTTTCACAGTGGCATCGTTGCACACCACCATGACCTCACGGCCCTGCACCCGACCAATCCCCGCGATGACTCCGGCGCACGGCGCGGCATCGCCATACATCCCATGCGCCGCCGTCGCGCCGATTTCCAAAAACGGAGACCCCGGGTCCAGCAAATTCGCCACCCGACGGCGGGGAAGCATCTTGCCCCGAGATTCATGCCGCGCGCGGGATTTCTCACCACCGCCTATGCGGGCCGCTTCGGCAGCGGCAGAGATTTGCGCCAGCGCGTCCAGATGGGCCGAGCGATTTGCTTTGAAGCCCTCGGAGGCGGGAATGGTTTTGGACGTGAGTTTCATCCCTCAGTACCTTTCCACGTAATAATCAAGAGAATATCCCCTGAGAAACACAGCTCTGTCAGACGTCATTTTCAATTCACAGATGGCGAGGGCAGAGGAGAAGAAACTGTCGCTGGCATATCGGTCAGCTAACGTTCGGCAGTGCGTGTCACGAAAATCCTCCCAAATCTCTTGCGACCGCACAAGGCGCTCCCCGACGTCTGGATTGCTCGTAGATTGTACGGCTTCTTCCAACGCTCTTGCCGCTATGTAATGAAATGCCTCAGTTTCTCTCACCAAACAACGACGCCAAGTGGGGTCGTCTTTGTATTCTGCGGCTTGATAGCAAGCATTTTCCACCAAATTTTCGCAATGACCATAAGACATTGTTGGCGGATTGCTCGGAGCCGGGTCAATGCGGTTCAAACACTTTTCAATGAGTTGAGCATCGTCGACAACTTGCTGACCAACGGGTTCTTCGGCCTTGGATGCCGTCGGCATTGCAAAGGAGAAAAGTAGAAAAATTGCGCAAGTATGATTTTTAATAGATAAATTCACAAAACATGCCTTTCATTTTCGGCTCGCGCCTTCAGTTCCTTCCGAATAACCTTCCCCGTCACCGTCATCGGCAGTTCCTCCAGAAACGCCACCTCACGCGGATAAGAATACTGCGCCAGACGGTCCTTGACCCAATCCTGCAACTCCGCGCCCGTCACCTTGGCCCCCGGCTTCAACACCACATAGGCCTTGACGATCTCGGTCCGCAGCGGATCGGGCTTGCCGACCACGCCCACGGTTGCCACCGCCGGATGGGTCAGCAGGCAATCCTCGATCTCTGCCGGGCCAATGCGGTAACCAGCTGAGGTGATCACATCGTCGTCCCGGCCCACGAAACGCAGATAATCGCCCTCCCACACGCCGCGATCACCGGTGATCAGCCAGTCGCTGCGGAACTTTTCGGCGGTCGCCTCGGGCCGGTTCCAGTATTCCAGCAGCATCGAGGCCGAGCCGCGCCGGATCGCCACGTCGCCCTCTTGATCAGTCGGCTGACCATCCTCATCAATCACCGCAACCTCATGCCCCGGTACCGGTTTGCCGATGCAGCCGGGGCGCACCGGGAAATCCTGCGCGCAGGAGGACACGACCATGTTGCATTCGGTCTGGCCGTAGAACTCGTTGATCGTCAGGCCAAATGCCTGCTGCCCCCAGGCCAGCATCTCGGCCCCCAAAGGCTCACCACCTGACGCGACAGAGCGCAGACCGGGGATCGACTGATCCGCTGCCTTGAGCATTCGCAGCGCCGTCGGTGGAAAGAACACGTTCCGCACCCCGCCCCGCATGATGATATCGACACAGGCTTCGGGCGAGAACTTTTCCAACCGTGCGGCAACAACCGGAATGCCCAGCGCCAAACCCGGCATCAGCACATCGAAAAGGCCTCCGATCCAGGCCCAGTCAGCGGGTGTCCACAGACAATCGTCCGGACGCAGATGGTTGTGGCTGATCGAAACGCCGGGCAGGTGGCCGGTCAGAACCCGATGGCCGTGCAACGCGCCCTTGGGGCTGCCGGTGGTACCCGAGGTGTAGATCAGCACCGCCGGGTCCTCGGGGCCGGTGTCAGCGTAAGGCACGGGGGCACCCTGTTGACCGATCTCATCCGCCATCAGCGGCTCGGCCAGATCGCCCAGCAACGCCGCGCCCTCGGCGTCGGTCAGCACCAGCCCCGCGCCTGCGTCACCGACGCGAGAGGCCAGCGCATCCCGCTTGAACAGCTTGAACAGAGGCACCGATATCGCGCCGATCTTCCAGATCGCCAGATGCGCCGCCGCACACCATGGGGACTGGCTGAGCAGCACGCCGATCCGGTCCCCCGGCTGTGATTTGGCCAACAGCACACGGGCTATCCCGTCCACCATCGGGGTGAGTTCTGCGTAGGTAACGCTGCGCGCCGAATCCCCGGTCAGATCGATCAGCGCCACCTTGTCAGACGCATGATCCAGACATTGCCGCGCCATGTTCAGCCGGTCCGGAATGTCCCAGCCGCCATCAGGGTGCAAACCCGGTATGCGTCCAGCGCCCGACATCACGGATTTCCCTTGTTTTCCAGCATCTTCCCGATGAACGCGCGCCGCGAACACCTGACCTGAATTTGATGCAGATCAGAGTGTACCCGCCCTGCCCCTGCGAAATCAGGAGCATCAACAGAAGCAAAGGCATGAATATGACCAAGCAACTCGCCGCTTTGACCCTGTCCGCCGCATTGGCTGCACTGGCCGCACCCGCACTCGCCCAATCGCAGGGTGATTGGACCGTCGGTGTCGGTGTCGGCTATCTGGACCCGAAATCCGACAACGGAACCCTTGCCGGGCTCGACGCCGACATTGACGCGGACACCCGCCCGATTTTCACCGTCGAATACTTCATCCGCGACAATCTCGGGATCGAACTGCTGGCCTCGACTCCCTACACCCACGACATAAAGCTGGGTGGCAGCGTTGACGCGGGCAGCGTCGATCACCTGCCGCCGACCCTGTCGCTGAACTATCACTTCCCGACAAACAGCGCGTGGAAGCCCTATGTCGGTGCGGGCCTGAACTACACGATCTTCTTTGACGAGAAATCCCCGCTGGGCGATCTGGAACTCGACAAATCCTTCGGCATCGCGCTGCAGGCCGGTCTGGATTACCAGGTCACCGAAAACGGCGCTGTGCGTCTGAACGTCCGCTGGTTCGACATCGACTCGGACGTCAAGCTGAACGGTGCCGACATCGGCACTGCCGAGATCGATCCGTGGCTGGTCGGCGTATCCTACGTCCATCGCTTCTGATCCCTCGTGTGAAACGCCCCGCGGATTTCCCTCGACCGCGGGGCGTTTTTGTCAGAGCATTTCGCTCATCAATTCCCGGCCGATCAGCATCCGGCGAATCTCGCTAGTGCCTGCGCCGATTTCCATCAGCTTGGCATCGCGGAAAATCCGGCTGACCGGGGCATCGGCCAGAAACCCGGCCCCGCCCATCGCCTGTACCGCCTGATGCGCCTGCGTCATCGCCGCCTCGGACGCATAAAGGCAACACGCCGCCGCATCCTGACGGGTCACATCGCCCCGGTCGCAGGCCTTGGCGACCTCGTACACATAGGCCCGGGCCGAGTTCATCGCGGTGTACATGTCCGCGATCTTGCCCTGCATCAGTTGGAAATTGCCGATGGGCTGACCGAACTGCTTGCGCTCGGCCAGATACGGCATGACCTCATCAAGACACGCCGCCATGATACCGATGCCAATCCCGGCCAGAACCACGCGTTCGTAATCCAGCCCGGACATCAGAACGGCGACGCCCTTGCCCTCTTCCCCAAGCACGTTTTCGAACGGCACTTCAACATCTTCGAAAATCAGCTCGGCCGTGTTCGATCCGCGCATCCCCAGCTTGTCGAAATGGGGTGAGGTGGAAAACCCGGTCATCTCTTTTTCGATCAGAAACGCCGTGATCCCCCGCGACCCGGCGTCGGGGTCGGTCTTGGCGTACACTACCAGAGTGTCAGCATCCGGCCCGTTGGTGATCCAGTATTTGTTGCCGTTCAGGCGGTAGTGATCATTGCGCTTTTCCGCCCGCAGTTTCATCGACACCACGTCAGACCCCGCCGAGGGTTCGGACATCGCCAAAGCCCCCACATGCTCGCCCGAGATCAGACGGGGCAGGTACTTTTCCTTCTGCGCTTGCGTGCCGTTCAGCTTGATCTGGTTCACGCAGAGATTCGAATGCGCGCCGTAAGACAAGGACACAGAAGCCGAGGCCCGCGCCACCTCCTCAACCGCGATTGTGTGCGCCAGATAAGACATGCCCGCGCCGCCATATTCTTCGGGCACCGTGACACCCAGCAGGCCCAGATCTCCCATTTCACGCCAAAGCTCATTGGGAAACGCGTTGGATTTATCGACTTCAGCCGCCATCGGCTTGACCCGTTCCTGTGCCCAGCGGTGCACCATCTCGCGCAGCGCGTTCACGTCTTCCCCAACATCGAATTGCATCACCGCTGTGAACATCCGCGCCTCCCTTTTCGAAATTAATGAACAAGTGTTCAATAACTAGATACCAGCGCAGTCCGAGTCGGTCAATGAGCGTTACAAAATCGAAAAAGCCGCCCCGAAAGGGCGGCTTTTGCTCATCATGCGTGCGCCGCAGGCGCACTCCGCTGGATTACGACTGATAGACCGCGCCCACCTCGGCGCGAATGATGCGGGCGATAAGCCGGCAATCCTCAAGCGAAAAGGTCAGCGGCACCCGCATATCCATGATCGCCGTCAGAATGCGGTCGCTTGCGGGCATGGGCGCGCTGTCCGCGTAACGCCAACTGTCGTAGCGCGAGGTGAAGCCGGTCGGCTCGGCCCCGCCGAACCATTTCAGCTCGACCCCACGGGCCGCGCAGCGTTTGATCACATCGTCGATCCGCTCGGGCGACCAGTCCAGCAGCAGGAACTGGATCGATGAGCCGACAAACGTCTCCGCCTCGGGCCGCGCCACAACGGTCAGACCGGGCGTGTCACGCAGCCCCTGTTCGATCTCTGCATAGCGCTCGTTCCAGCGTTCGACCTGCCGATCGAGATCACGCAACTGAGGACGCAGGATCGCCGCCCGCAGATTGTCCATGCGGCCCGAAACGTTGGGCGTGGTGTATTTGATCCGCTCAAACACTTCTGGTCCCGGAGCGGCCAGATGGCGCTCGTACAACATATAAGAGCCGGACAGCATCGTCGCCTTTGCGGCCAGCTCCTCGTCATCGGTGATCAGCAGACCGCCCTCGCCCGAATTGACATGTTTGTAGGTCTGGCAGGAATAGCACCCGATAGCCCCCTGCCGCCCTGACAGTTGCCCGTGCCACGCGGCCCCCATCGTGTGGGCGCAGTCCTCGATTACGATCACTCCGGCATCGTCGCATATCTGCATCAGCCGATCCATGTCGCACAGATGCCCGCGCATATGGCTCAGCATCAGGACCTGCGCCTGATCAATTTTTGCCTCCAGATCGTCCAGATCGATGGTCAGACTTTCCGTCACGCCAACAAAGACCGGCCTACCCCCGACCGAAGCGATGGACCCCGGCACCGGCGCAAGGGTGAAGGCGTTGGTCAGAACCGGATCGCCCGGCTGCACCCCGACGGCCCGCAAAGCGGTGGCCAGCGCATAGCCCCCCGACGACACCGCCAGACAGTATTTCGCCCCCATCTGGGCGGCAAATTCCTGTTCCAGCAACGCGGTTTCGCCCAATTCCCCCGGGGCGACGTTATAGCGATGCAACCGTCCGTGGCGCAAAACGGCCAAAGCGGCCTCGATCGCCTCGTCGGGGATGGGTTCCTGTTGGGTAAAGCTGCCAGTGAATGTCTCGGTCATAGGCTTGTTCTGGGGCTCCATCCCGTCCGGGTCAAGGGATCATGCAGCCGCACCGATCAACCCGGTGATCACTTGTGGCAAATCGTCGAAGTGATGCAGCAGCGCCTCGGGTTCCAGCGCGGCCATGTCGGCACCCGACGGGCCAAATGTCACCAGTACCGAGGGCACACCCGCTGCGCGGGCGGTATTGCGGTCTGTATCGGAATCGCCGATCAGCACGCACAGGTCCGGATGCCCGCCGGCCCGGCGCGCAGCTTCGCGCAGGGGTTCGGGGTCGGGCTTGCGCACCGGTAGCGTGTCGGCCCCCACGAGCGACGCAAACTGATTGCGCACGCCCATCTGCGTCAGCAGTTGATCCGCCAGCGCCTCGGGCTTGTTGGTGCAAATCCCCACGCCGTATCCTGCGGACTTCAAAGCCTCAACCGCGCCCATCGCACCGGGATAGAATTCCGTGTGGGTGTCGATGGCCTGCGAATAAGCCTCAAGCAGCATCGGATAGTATGACAGAACCGTCTGCTCGTCATAGTCGCCGACCCGCTTCAGACCATGCATCAACATCATCCGCCCGCCGCGCAAGGCAACCCCGGAATCCTGCCCGTGAACCAGCACGTCGCCATGGCCCATATGGCGGAAACAATGGTTCGCGGCCTCGAGCAAATCGCCGGATGTATCCGCCAATGTGCCGTCCAGATCGAAGATGACCGTGCGCATTTTGCCTCCTTGCTCGGCAGGTTCCCGCCATAAGATGTTGCAAACGGCAATCTTGTTTGATGCCCGAACCGCTTGCGCCTTTGCCCCCAGCGGATAAAACGGACGGCAACAAAACACAAAGAGAAAACGATTTCATGACCACTGCCCTTGTCATCCTTGCCGCCGGAAAAGGCACCAGGATGAATTCGGATATCCCAAAAGTCCTGCATCCCATCGCCCAGGCCCCGATGCTGGTGCACGCGATGCGCGCCGGTTCCGTCCTGTCGCCCGAGCGCACCGTGATCGTCACCGGCCACGGGTCCGAGGCGGTGGCAAAGGTTGCGCAAGCCGAAGACGAAACCGCGCAGATCGCCGTGCAGGAAGAGCAGTTGGGCACCGCACACGCGGTCGCACAGGCGCGGGATGCGCTGGAGGGGTTCACGGGCGACGTCGTTGTCCTTTATGGCGACACGCCCTTTCTGCAGCCCGACACTCTGGAACGAATGATCGAAGCCCGGGCCGCGAACGATCTGGTCATCCTGGGGTTCGAAGCTGCCGATCCCGCGCGCTACGGTCGTCTTGTGATGAATGGCGACGTGCTGGAACGTATCGTCGAGTTCAAGGACGCCACGGATGAACAGCGCACCATAACCTTCTGTAACTCAGGCCTTTTGGCCTGTGACGCGCTGGTACTTATGTCGCTCATCGACGCGGTTGAGAACGACAATGCGGCGGGCGAGTACTACCTGACAGATGTCGTGGAAATCGCCCGTGACCGGGGCCTGAACGTCACGGCCGTCGCCTGTGACGAGGCTCAGACGCTGGGCATAAACTCCCGCACCGATCTGGCTGCGGCGGACAAGGTGTTCCAGAACCGCTCGCGAGCGGAGCTGTTGAATCTGGGCGTGACACTGATGGACCCCGACACGGTCTATCTGGCGGCGGACACGGTAATCGGACGGGATACTGTGATCGAGCCCAACGTGGTCTTCGGCCCCGGCGTCACCGTTGAAAGCGGCGCAACGATCCGGGCGTTTTCGCATCTGGAGGGCTGTCATGTCAGCCGAGGCGCCATTGTCGGCCCCTATGCCCGCCTGCGCCCCGGCGCGGAACTGGCAGAAAACGCGCGCATCGGTAATTTCGTGGAAATCAAAAATGCCGAAATCGCCGAGGGCGCGAAGGTCAACCACCTGACCTATATCGGCGATGCCTCGGTCGGGGCTGCGACGAATATCGGGGCGGGTACGATCACCTGTAACTACGATGGCGTGATGAAGCACCGCACGGTGATCGGGGACAACGTCTTTATCGGGTCGAACACGATGCTGGTCGCACCGGTGACGCTGGGCGACGGCGCGATGACGGCGACCGGAACCGTTGTGACCAAGGATGTGGAACCCGATGCCTTGGCCGTGGCCCGCGCCAAACAGGAAAACAAACCGGGTTATGCGCGTAAATTGTTTGATATGTTGAGGGCGAAAAAGGCTCGCCGCGACAAAGGAGCCTGAGAACCATGTGTGGAATTGTTGGCGTATTGGGGCAGCACGAGGCCGCCCCCATTCTGGTCGAGGCGCTGAAGCGGCTGGAATATCGCGGATATGACAGCGCGGGGATCGCAACTGTCAATGACGGCGCGCTGGGGCGCAGGCGGGCCGTTGGCAAGCTGGTGAACCTCAGCGACCTGCTGGTGCATGACCCGCTGCCCGGAAAATCCGGGATCGGGCACACCCGCTGGGCCACCCATGGCGCGCCATCCGTCACCAACGCGCACCCGCACAAGGCGGGGCCGGTGGCCGTGGTTCACAACGGGATTGTCGAGAATTACCGCGAACTGCGTGCTGAACTGGCGGAACACGGGGTCGGATTTCAGACCGAAACGGACACTGAAACCGTCGCCCTAATGACCGAGCATTATATGAAAACCGGCCTGTCGCCGGTCGAGGCCGCCTTCAAGACGCTCGACAAGTTGGAAGGCGCCTTTGCGCTGGCGTTCCTGTTCGATGGTCAGGACGACCTGATCGTGGCAGCACGCAAGGGTTCGCCGCTGGCCATCGGTCATGGAGAGGGTGAGATGTATGTGGGCTCTGACGCCATCGCTCTGGCCCCGCTAACCAATCAGATCACGTACCTTGGAGAGGGCGACCGCGCCGTTCTGACCCGCACCTCGCTGGAAATCCGCAACGAAGCGGGTGAATTGGCCAATCGCGAGAAGCGCAAGATCAAGCTGGATCACGCGCGCGCCGATAAGGGCGAGCACAAGCATTTCATGGCCAAGGAAATCGCCGAGCAGCCCGTGGTGGTGGCCGAGGCGATCCGGTCCTATCTGCCCACCGGCAGCGACCGTGTGGTTCTGCCGGATACTGATCTGGATTTCACCAAGCTCGACCGCCTGACAATGGTGGCCTGCGGCACGGCGTTCTACGCCTGCCTGACCGCGAAATACTGGTTCGAACAACTGGCGAAAATGCCGGTCGAGGTCGATATCGCCAGCGAATTCCGCTATCGCGAACCGCCGATCACCGACCGGACGCTGGCCCTGTTCGTCAGCCAGTCCGGCGAAACCGCCGATACGCTGGCCGCTTTGCGCTATTGCGAAGGCAAGGCGGACAAGATCGTCTCGGTCGTCAATGTCCCCGAAAGCTCGATCGCGCGGGAAAGCGACATCGCCCTTCCCATCCATGCGGGCGTCGAAATCGGCGTCGCCTCGACCAAGGCCTTCACCTGCCAGCTGAGCGTTTTGCTGATGCTGGCCCTTAAGGCCGCCGCCGAGCGTGGCACGCTGAGTGACGAGGGAATCGCCGATCATGCTGCCGCCCTGCGCGGCCTGCCCTCGGTCCTGAACGCCGCGCTGGATCAGAACCGCGCCATCCGCAAAGCCGCCCAGCGCCTGTCCGAGGCGCGCGATGTGCTGTTTCTGGGCCGCGGACTGATGTATCCGCTGGCGATGGAAGGCGCGCTGAAACTCAAGGAAATCAGCTATATCCACGCCGAAGGCTATGCCTCGGGCGAGTTGAAGCATGGCCCCATTGCGCTGATCGACAAGCACATGCCGGTTGTGGTCATGGCCCCGCGCGATGCGGTCTTCGACAAGACGGTCTCGAACATGCAAGAGGTGATGGCCCGCAAAGGCAAGGTGATCCTTGTGTCCGACGATGACGGCATTGCCGAGGCCGAGGATGGCGTCTGGAGCACGATCCGAATGCCGCATATCCACACCAGCCTCGCCCCGATCCTGTATTCGGTCCCGGCGCAATTGCTGGCCTATCACACGGCGGTGGCAAAAGGCACGGATGTGGACCAGCCGCGCAATCTGGCGAAATCCGTGACGGTCGAGTGAGCTGCCGTGCAGGCCTATCTGGATCAGATCAAAGCCCATGCCGACGCTGAGCGTGCCGAGCAGGTAGCGGCCTATCACAAGGTCGACCGCCCCTATCTGGGCGTTCCGAATCCAGTGCTGAACGATCTGACCAAAACCTGGCGTCGGGAGCTTGATATCCCTGACCGGGTGGCCGTCGCTGACGCGCTGTGGCAGACAAACATCCACGAAGCCCGCGTTGCTTCCACAAAACTTCTGACACAGGCGCGGATCCGACCGGATGAGGCGGTCTGGGACCTCCTGCAAAGCTGGCTGCCGGATTTCGATGCCTGGGCCGTGGCCGATCACGCCTGTATGGCGATGCAAAAGCGGCTATCAGCCGATCCGTCACGTCTGGATCAGGTTGAACAGTGGACAAGGGCCGATCACATGTGGACCCGCCGCGCCGCGCTGGTGGCCACCCTGCCCTGGACCAAGCAAAACCACCCCAAGCCGGACGACCTGCAACGGCGCGACCGGATCCTGGGTTGGGCGGCAGGATACGTCCCGGACCGCGACTGGTTCATCCAGAAAGCCGTCGCGTGGTGGCTGCGCGAATTGTCCAAGCATGACCCGGCGCGCGTGATCGCGTTTCTGGACGAGCATGGGGACGCCATGAAGCCCTTCGCCCGCCGCGAGGCCGGCAAATACCTGAAAGATCAGTTGGCGTAGACTTCGACCTCGACCAACTCGTCAAACGGTATCAACAATTCCCGCATCGCATCCAGCGAAAGCCTGCTGCCGCCCCCTTCGGGCCCCCGCTCGGGCACCAGAGTGATATAGGCCTGCGCCCCGGTTCGGGGCACCACCACACGCGCCGTCACTTCGGTATCGACAAGCGGCGTTTGCATCCAGCGGCCCGGCGTTGTCGGATCACCCAGGCTGGCAACCGTTCTCTTGGCCCCGACCCAGCCCGCCGTGGCGACCGGAGTCTCGGTGTACACCGTGCTTTCAGCGGCGACGGGTGTTTCTTCGGCAGGGGCTTCATCCCCGCCGAACACACGATCCGTGGTGGACCGGACAGCATCACAGCCGGCGACAAAAACACCCAGAACTACAAACGCATATCTCATACCCGAAACCTACTGTCCTCGACGCATCTGTACCAGCCCAAAGCGCAGTTCGCCCTTGCCGCAGATGGGTTCCAGCTTTACCTATGTCGCATGACTGCTCCGCTTATCGACCCGTTCGCACGTGCCATCACCTATCTCCGCGTCTCCGTCACGGACCGCTGCGATTTCCGCTGCGTGTATTGCATGTCCGAGAACATGACCTTTCTGCCCAAGAAAGACCTGCTGACGCTGGAAGAGCTGGACCGCATGTGTTCAACCTTCGTGAAGATGGGGGTCGAAAAGCTGCGGATTACCGGCGGCGAGCCGCTTGTACGCCGCAACATTATGACGTTCTTCAACAGCATGACCCGGCATCTGGACAGCGGCGCGCTGAAGGAACTGACGCTGACAACAAATGGCTCGCAACTGCATCGTTTCGCCGGTGACCTGTATGCCGCCGGGGTGCGCCGGGTGAACGTCTCGCTGGATACGCTTGACGAGGACAAGTTTGCCAACATCACCCGCTGGGGCCGCCTGAAACAGGTGCTGAACGGCATTGATGCGGCGCAAAAGGCTGGGTTGCGGATCAAGATCAACGCGGTGGCGCTGAAAGGCTTCAACGAAGAGGAACTGCCCCGCATCACCGAATGGTGCGCCGAACGCGACATGGACCTGACCTGGATCGAGGTCATGCCCATGGGTGATATCGGCAACGAGGATCGTCTGGACCAGTACTGGTCGCTCAAGGATGTGCGCAAGGAATACGAAAACCATTATGCCGTGACCGATCTGGCAGAACGCTCCGGCGGTCCCGCCCGTTACGTCCGGCTCGAGGAAACCGGTCAGAAGATCGGCTTCATCACGCCGCTCAGCCACAATTTCTGCGAAAGCTGCAACCGCGTGCGCCTGACCTGCACCGGCGAGCTTTATATGTGCCTCGGGCAAGAAGACATGGCCGATCTGCGCGGCGCCCTGCGCGATCACCCCGAGACCGAGCAACCGCTCGAGGATGCAATCCGCGCCGCGATCAACCTCAAGCCCAAGGGCCACGATTTCGACTATTCCCGTCAGGCTGTCGACGGCCAGATGAGCCGCCACATGAGCCACACGGGCGGCTGACATGGCCGACCACGAAGGCCAGCCAACGCTGCTTTACCATCTGTATTGCGGCCTTACTGCTGTGGCCTCGCCATTGGCGTGGCGCACCGTTCGGAACAAGCTGCAAGCGGCAGGTGTTTCACCGGAGCGCCAGCGGGAACGGCTCGGCCACGCCACGACACCCCGCCCCGATGGCCAATTGATCTGGTTCCACGCCGCCAGCGTCGGCGAAAGCCTGTCGGTGCTGAGCCTGATCAAACGGCTGGGCGAGCGGCTGCCAAACGCCGAGTTTCTGATCACCTCGGGCACCCCGACCTCTGCCGCGCTGATCGAAAAACGCCTGCCGCCCCGCACACGCCACCAATACCCGCCGCTGGACTCTGCCGGGCCGGTGCAGCGGTTCCTGGACCACTGGAAACCCAACGCCGGGATATTTGTCGAAAGCGAGATCTGGCCGCAACTGATCGTCGAAAGCGCCGGGCGCGGCGTGCCGCTGGCCCTGCTCAACGCCCGCCTGTCCGAAAAATCCGTCGCGGGCTGGAAGAAACGGCCCAGGACCGCGCGCTTCATACTGGACCGCTTCCGCCTGTTCCTGACGCAGAACGACAAAACCGCCGCCAATCTTGTGGCGATGGGCGCGCGTCCTGACCGGGTGCACCCCGGCACCAATCTCAAGGCGATGTCCGACCCGCTGCCTGTGGATCAGACAACGCTTGACGACATCCGCGTCCAGATCGGCGACAGACCGCTCTGGATCGCCAGTTCGACCCATGCGGGTGAGGAAGAAACCGTTCTGGCGGCACACCGTCAATTGCTGGAACGCTGGCCTGACCTTCTGCTGCTGCTGATCCCCCGCCACCCCGAGCGTCGCGGGGAAATCACCGCGCTGCTGGGCAAGTCCAAACTGACTGCTGCCCTCCGGTCAGACAACGTCAAGATAACCCCTGACACCCAAGTCTATGTCGCCGACACGCTCGGGGAAACCGGCACCTGGTATGCGCTTTGCCCGATCGTCTTTCTGGGCGGCTCGCTGAAAGAAATCGGCGGCCACAACCCGTTCGAACCGGCACAGGCCGGGGCTGCCGTGATCACCGGCCCGGGCTATTTCAACTTCGCCGAAACCTTCGCCCCCCTGATCGCAATCGGAGGCGCAACCGAGGTCCGCACAGCGCAGGAGCTCGCAGACACAGTCCAAACCTGGCTGTCAGGCGACGCAGCTCTCACCAAGGCCCGCAACGCAGCCCGCGCCTGCGTCAACACTCAAAAAGACGCGCTCAACACGGTCATCACCACTCTCTGCACATCGCTCAACCTGAGCGCTTCAGAGCAGGATCCAACTTCATCTGTCTAAAAATATCCCGGGGGTGTGGGGGCAGAGCCCCCACGACGCCTCGACTACGCGGCAGGCATCCGCTGTTCCACGATTTCCGCCCACCAACTACACCCTGCCGGAATCGCTTCATCATTAAAGTTATACTCCGGGTGATGCACCATGGCCGTGTCGCCATTGCCGACCAGAATATAGGCCCCCGGGCGTTCTTCGAGCATAAAGGCGAAATCCTCGCCCCCCATGACCAACGGCGCCTCTTCGCAGTCACCGGACACCGACCGTGCCACGCCCGCAGCAAATTCAGTCTGCTCGTCGCTGTTCACCATGACCGGGTAACCCCGGATATAGGTGACATCCGCCGTGCCCCCGAAAGTCGCCGCAACCCCGTTGCAAATCTCGTTGATCCGCTGCTCGGCCAGATCGCGCATGTCCTTGCTCATGGTGCGTACGGTGCCTTTGATCCGCACCGTGTGCGGGATCACGTTGAACGCTTTCGACGATGTCTCAAACGACGTGACCGACACCACGACCTGATCGATCGGGTCCGCATTGCGCGAGGCGATGGTCTGCAGCGCCAGCACCGCCTGCGCGGTCATCACTGTGGTGTCCACCGTTTCATGCGGTTTCGCCGCGTGGCCCCCGCGCCCCTCGAACGTGATATCGAACTGATCGGTGGCGGCAAAGAACGAACCGGGCCGGATCGAGAAGCTGCCCACCGGTTTACCCGGCCAGTTGTGCATCCCGTAAACCTCCTGAATGCCCCAGCGATCCATCATGCCGTCTTCGCACATCTCGCGACCGCCGCCGCCGCCCTCTTCAGCGGGCTGGAAGATCACCACCACGGTTCCGTCGAAATTGCGGGTCTCGGACAGGTACTTGGCAGCCCCCAGAAGCATCGCGGTATGCCCGTCATGCCCACAGGCATGCATGGCTCCATCGGTTTTCGAGGCATAGTCCAGCCCTGTCGCCTCATGAATCGGAAGCGCGTCCATATCCGCGCGCAGGCCGATCACTTTGCCCTTGCTGTCCGACTTGCCTTTGATCACCCCCACAACGCCGGTGCGGCCAATGCCGGTGACAACCTCATCGCAGCCGAACTCTTTCAGCTTTTCCGCAACCATGGCGCTGGTGCGGTGGGTTTCAAACAGAATTTCCGGGTTCTCGTGCAGGTCCCGTCGCCATTCGGTGATTTCACCCTGTAGCTCGGCAAAGCGGTTTTTGACTGGCATATCTTCTCTCTCCTATTTCAAGCCGCCGGCATCCGGCGCTCGACCATTTCGGCAAACCACGAGCATCCGATTGGGATGATCTCGTCGTTGAAATTGTATTCGGGGTGGTGCAGGCCCGCGCCTTCTCCGTTGCCCAGTACGATGAAGGCACCGGGACGTTCCTCCAGCATGAAGGAAAAATCCTCACCCCCCATGACCATCGGAGCCTCGGCGCAACTGCCGCCGACCGATCTGGCGACCTCTTCGGCGTAGCCGGTCTGGTCCTTGGCGTTGATCGTCACCGGGACACCCCGGGTGTAGGTCACGGTCGCGGTGCCGCCCATCGTCGCGGCGACGCCTGAGGCGACCTCGGTCAGGCGCTTTTCGATTAGGTCGCGCATCTCATTTGAATGGGTGCGCACGGTGCCCTTCACCTGCGCCGATTGCGGGATCACGTTGAACGCCTTGGACGAGGTTTCGACGGATGTCACCGACAGAACCGCCTGCAAAATCGGGTCCGCATTGCGCGACACAATAGTCTGAAGCGCGACGATCAGCTGCGACAGCATCACGGTGGTATCCACGGTATCCTGCGGTTTGGCGGCGTGGCCGCCGCGCCCCTCCAGATGAATGTCGAACTCATCCGCAGCGGCCAGCAAGGGGCCGGACCGGATGGCGAATTGCCCGGTCGGGACGCCGGGCACGTTGTGCATCGCATAGACTTCCTGAATGCCGAACCGGTCCATCAGGCCATCCTTGCACATGGCTTCGGCCCCGTTGCCGCCCTCTTCCGCCGGCTGGAAGATCACGATGGCCGTTCCGTCAAAATTCCGCGTCTCGGCCAGGTATTTTGCCGCGCCCAGTACCATCGCCGTGTGGCCGTCATGGCCGCAGGCATGCATCGCATTTGGTGTTTGCGAGGCATAGTCCAGCCCGGTCTGCTCCTGCATCGGCAGCGCATCCATATCCGCCCGCAAACCAATCGCGCGGCCCTGCGTGTCGGTCTTGCCCCGGATCACGCCCACGACACCAGTGCGACCGATACCGGTCACGACCTCGTCACAGCCGAACTCTTTCAGCTTTTCCGCAACAAGCGCGCTGGTGCGATAAGTGTCATAGAGAATTTCGGGATGTTGATGAATGTCACGCCGCCAGCCGGTGATTTCCTCGTGCATTTCCGCAAGACGGTTTTTGATCGGCATGTCATTCTCCCTGTTTCAGGCAATAGGCAATCGTCGTTCCACAAGCTCGGCAAACCAGCTACAGCCGGCGGGAATGGCGTTGTCGTCAAAATTGTATTCCGGGTGGTGGCACATCGCCGTGTCCCCGTTGCCGATAAAGATGTAGGCTCCGGGCCGTTCTTCAAGCATGTAGGCGAAATCTTCGGACGGCATGATGGGATCGGTGCTGTCATTCACCTTGCCCGCCACGGCAGCGGCGGCTTCGGCGGCATAGCCGGTTTCCGCTTCGGAGTTCACCGTCACGGGATAGCCGGGCGTCCAGACGACCTCGGCCCTGGCGTCAAAAGCCGAGGCCGTATCTTCCGCAATCCGGCGCACGCGCTGTTCGGCGATGCTGCGATATTCCGGATCGAGCGTGCGAACTGTCCCCTTCAGCCGGACCGTGTGCGCAATCACGTTGGACGCCACACTGTCGGTTTCAAACGTTCCGACCGTCAACACCACACGCTTGATCGGATTGACGGTGCGCGAGACAACCGATTGCAAAGCCACAACAATATGCGAGGCCACCAGCGTCGTATCGACCGCCTCATGCGGTGCCGCAGCGTGACCGCCCTTGCCGGTGACGGTGATCTCGAACTCGTCTGACGAGGCCAGCAGCGCGCCGGGACGGATGGCAAATTCGCCGACCGGAAGGCCAGGCATATTGTGCATGCCATAGACTTCCTGAATGCCCCAACGCTCCATCAACCCATCCTGACACATGGCCAGACCGCCTGCGCCGCCTTCCTCGGCGGGCTGAAAGATCAGCACCACAGTGCCGTCGAAATTCCGCGTCTCGGCCAGATATTGCGCCGCGCCCAGCAGCATCGAAGTATGCCCGTCATGCCCGCAGGCGTGCATCTTGCCCGAAATGGTCGAGGCATAGTCCAACCCCGTCGCCTCTTCAATCGGCAGCGCGTCCATATCGGCCCGCAACCCGATCACCCGGCCTTTGGTATCCGTGCGCCCCTTGATCACGGCAACGACGCCGGTTTTTCCGATCCCGGGCGTGATCTCGTCCACGCCAAACTCTTTCAGCCGGTCCACGACAAAACCCGCCGTTTCGTGGACGTCATACATCAATTCGGGATGCGCATGCAGGTGGCGGCACCATTTGGTGATCTCGTCCTGCATTTCCGCAAGTCTGTTTTTTACGGGCATACGGGGGCCTTTCTTCCGGTGCCTAGCGGGTCAGTGCGCCAGCTTTTGCACCAGACGTTCCATGAATTTGTGCCCGGCCTCGAATTGCGCAATCGAGATGAATTCGTTGGGCTGATGCGCCTGCGCGATGTCGCCAGGGCCGCAGATGACGGCGGAATAGCCCGCCTCCTGAAACTGCCCTGCTTCGGTGCCATAGCTGACAACATGGCTGGCATTGTCGCCGGTCAGGGCCCGCACCAGCGCCTCGGCCTCGCCATCCGGTTCCGGCACCAGTCCGGGGATCGAAAAGCGCTCGGACAGTTCGATCCGCGCCTCGGGATGCACGGCCTGCATATGGGCTTCGACCCGACGCACTTGCTGGAAATAAGCCTCTTGCCAATCGGCTTTCCGTTCATCCGGGACGGTTCGGAAATCCATCATGAACCGGCAATCCTTGGCGGTGATGTTATGCGCCGTCCCGCCTTCGATTATACCGACATGAAGGGTCGTCCAGGGCGGATCGAACACAGCGGCTGTATCGCTGGGTGTGGCCGCCCTGTTCTTGGCATTCTGCGAGTTTGCCCAGTCGATCAGAGGCGCGGCCTCCATGATCGCGTTGACGCCGGTATGCATGATCGAGCTGTGAACCTCGAACCCCACGATATGGGTATCAAAGCCAAATCCACCCTTGTGCCCCGTGACCGCCTGCATCATCGACGGTTCGCCCACGATCACGGCCGAGCCTTTCGGCAGAACCCCCTGCATCGCTTCGATCATCGGCGGGGCGCCGGTGCAGCCGACCTCTTCATCGAAGCTGAGCGCCAGTTGCAGGGGGCGTTCGATCCCGGCGTATTGTGCCTCGACCAGGGCCCAGATCGCCAGCGCGTCAAACCCCTTCATGTCGCAGGTGCCGCGCCCGAAATACTTGCCGTCCGCCTCGGTCACCGTGAACGGATCGGTGTCCCACGGCTGACCGTCCACCGGCACGACATCCGTGTGGCCGGACAGAACAACCGCCCCGTCCTCCCATGGGCCGACATGGGCATACAGCGCCGCCTTGTGCGGCTGGTTCGGGTCCGGCCAGCGATGCGGCTTGATCCCGTGACCGCGCAGATAATCTTCGACCCAGTCGACCAACGGCAGATTGGTTTCGCGGCTTACCGTCGGGAAAGAGATCAGCTTGGTCATGATCTCAAGCGGCGTCAGGCGCTGTGCCATCAGGTCAATATCCGCTGTCGGTGGTCAGGACGAAATGCCCCGGCTCAACCTCGTTATATTGCGAGGGTTCGGGCGTGTAGCCGATTGGGTGAATTGGCGACGGGATCGGCTTGAAATTCAAGTCTTTTTCCGATTTCCGCTTGTTCGGATCGGCAATCGGAACCGCCTTCATCAGCGCTTGCGTATAGGCATGCTGCGGATTCTCGAACACCCGCGCGCGGGGGCCAAGTTCGACGATCCGGCCCAGATACATCACGCCGACGTGGTGGCTGACCCTTTCGACCACCGCCATGTCGTGGCTGATGAACAGATAGGACAGGCTGAGTTCGGATTGCAGTTCCATCATCAGGTTCAGAACCTGCGCCTGCACCGACACATCCAGCGCCGAGACCGCCTCGTCTGCGATGATCAGTTTGGGGTTCAGGGCCAGGGCGCGGGCGATGGCGATGCGCTGGCGCTGACCGCCCGACATCTCATGCGGGAAGCGGCGCATGAAGCTGCGCGGCAATTGCACCTTGTCGAACAGTTGTGCCACGCGGTCCTGCAGTTCCGAGCCCGAAGCAACACCATAGTTGCGCATCGGTTCGGCCACTTGATCGACCAGTTGCATCTGCGGATTGAGCGAGGCGAACGGGTCCTGAAAAATCATCTGCATATCCAGCCGCGCCTTGCGCAAGCCGTTCTGATCCAGCTTCATGATATCGACGCCGTCCAGATCGACCTCGCCTGACATCGGTTCGACCAGCCGCAGAATCGAGCGCCCGGCCGAGGATTTGCCGCAACCCGACTCGCCCACAAGGCTAAGCGTCTGCCCACGGTTCAGCGTGAACGAAACATCTTCGACCGCATGCACATTCGAAATCGTGCGGCGCAGCAGGCCGCCTTTGACCGGGAACCGGGTGGTCAGGTTCTTGACGGTCAGCAGCACTTCTTCGGTGCCGGGGATGGGCGCGATGTTCTGCCCTTCGATGCCCAGCAGCTTCATCGGCTCGGGCGCGGCTTTGCCCTGCATCTCTCCCAGCTTAGGCACCGCCGCCAGCAGCGCCTTGGTGTAGTCATGCTGCGGGTTTTCGAAGATTTCGTTAACCGTACCCTCTTCAACCTTGTTGCCGCGGAACATGACCACAACGCGGTCCGCCATCTGCGCAACCACGGCCATGTCATGCGTGATGAACATCACCGCCGTACCGGTTTCACGCTTGAGCCGGTCCATCAGCGCCAGAATTTCGGCCTGAATGGTCACGTCCAGCGCGGTTGTCGGTTCATCGGCAATCAGCAGCCGCGGCTCGCAAGCCATCGCCATCGCGATCACCACGCGCTGCCGCATCCCGCCGGACAGTTCATGGGGGTACTGTTTCAGGCGGCGTTCGGGTTCGGGGATGCGCACCTGACGCAGCAGTTCCAGCGCCCGCTCCTCGGCCTGTGCCTTGGACATGTCCTTGTGGATGCGCAGGCCTTCGGTCAGTTGTCGACCAACCGTAAAGACCGGATTCAGAGCCGTCATCGGTTCCTGAAAGATCATCCCGATCTCGTTGCCGCGAATCTGTTTCATCAGATCCTGATCGGCGTCGGCCAGATTCATCTCATCGCCATCGCGCCGGTCGAACAGCAATTGCCCGCCCGCAATCTCGCCTCCGCCGAACTCGACCAGCCGCATCAGCGACAGGGATGACACCGACTTGCCGGACCCGGATTCGCCAACGATACATACGGTTTCGCCTGGGTTCACCTCGAACGAGACATCCTCGACGCCCACGACCGGGCCGTCCTTTGTCTGAAACTCGACCCGCAGTTTTTTGATTTGGGCAATAGGCTGATCCAGCACGCGCGCTCTCCCCTTGGCGGCTTTTTGGTTTGAGTGCCAAACGCTAAGGCGGCGGGGCGGGAAAAGTCAAATCCATTGCCGGTTTTCCTGAAGGCAAGGCTTGCAATTTTCTAAAACTCTGTTTCGATACGCCGGGTAACCGTTTTGGGGAGAAGACGGAATACACGCTTGTGTGGCTGCCGTTATCGTTGTTTTTCAACACCCTAAAACCCAAAGCGGCAACGCCAATCCGCGGGCATCGCGGAGAATACAGAGACACGTATGTGTCCAACATGGAGTGTATGATGAAAATCAAAACCCTTTTGCTTGGCGCGATCGCAAGCACGGCGATGGCGCCTGTGGCCTTTGCCGAGCGCGGATCGGACGGCAACGTCAGCATCATCTATTGGCAAGCCCCCTCGATCATGAACCCCTATCTGTCGAGCGGCACCAAGGACATTGACGCCTCTGCATTGGTGATCGAACCGCTGGCGCGGTACAATGAAAAGGGCGAGATTGTAGCCTGGCTGGTTGACGAAGTTCCGACCGTTGAGAACGGCGGCGTGTCCGAAGACCTGACCTCGATTACATGGAAGATTTCGTCTGGCCTCGTGTGGTCGGATGGCAGCCCCTTCACCAGCGCTGATGTCAAATTCACGCATGAATACTGCACGCACCCCGAGGGCGGTTGCGCACAGCTTGTGAAGTTCGAGGGTGTTACCAGTGTGGAAACACCGGATGATCTGACGGTTGTTGTAAATTTCGAAAGCCCGACACCCAACCCCTATGGTCCGTTTGTCGGCGGCGAAAGCCCGATTATTCAAGCGGCGCAATTCGCAGATTGTCTGGGAACCAAGGCTCCGGAATGCACCGACGCCAACTTCAATCCGATCGGCACCGGCCCATTCACGGTGACGGAATTCCGTCCGAATGACGTGATTACCCTGGCCGCCAACGAGCAATACCGCGATCCTGCCAAGCCAGCCTTTGCCAGCGTGACCTTCAAAGGCGGCGGCGACGCAACTGCGGCTGGCCGCGCAGTCATGGAAACAGGTGAGTTCGACTATGCCTGGAACCTGCAACTGGCACCTGAAGTGATCGCACAGATGCAAGAAGGCGGCAAAGGTACTCCGGTCGCAGGATTTGGACCGCTGGTCGAACGCATCATGTTGAACCAGACCAACCCTTCACCCGATTTGCCGGAAGGTGAGCGCTCGACGGCTCAGCATCCGCATCCCTTCCTGACCGATCCGGCGGTTTACAACGCAATGTCGCTGGCCATCGACCGCCCGCTGCTGGTCGAGATCGGCTATGGCACGGCTGGTAAGGTGACCTGTAACTGGATTCCTGCGCCGGACGCGTTCAACTCGACCAAACTCACCTGTGACAAGCAGGACATCGAAGGCGCGAAAGCCATGCTTGAAGAGGCTGGCTACAAGGACACCAATGGCGACGGAGTGCGCGAAACGCCGGACGGCGTGCCGATGAAGATCCTCTACCAAACCTCGACCAACGCTGTGCGCCAGGATTTCCAGGCCCTGATCAAGCAGTGGTGGAGCGAGATCGGCATCGAATCCGAACTGCGCAACATCAACGCATCCGTGTTCTTTGGCGGTGACCCGGGCAGCCCGGACACGTTCCAGAAGTTCTACGCGGACGTGGAAATGTACGCCAACACCTACTCTGGAACCGACCCGCAGGTGTATCTGGCCAACTTGCTGTGTTCCGACGCGCCGCGCCCGGATACGCAGTGGCAAGGACAGAATATCTCGCGTTGGTGCCGTGAGGAATATGACACGTTGCATGCCGAACTGGCAGTCACCGCAAATTTCGAGCAACGTGCTGAAATCGGGAAGAAACTGAACGATATGGCGGTTGAAGGCGGGGCGATGATTCCGCTGGTTCATCGCGGCCGGATTTCCGCCCACTCGAACACCTTGGGTGGCGTGGTCCTGAATGTTTGGGACAGCGAAATGTGGAACGTCGCAGACTGGTATCGCAAGACCGGTTCCTAAACGTTAACAGTGCAAAGCCGCGCCCCGATCATCATCGGGGCGCGGCCATTTGCAGTCCGCTCCAATAATAAGACGCATATACAAAGGCGCCTTTGAATGCTCAACTTCACAATAAGACGGCTGGTGTTGGCGGTTCCGACGCTCATATTCATCAGCCTCGTCATTTTCCTGCTTCTGGAACTCGCCCCCGGCGATCCAATGGCAAGTCAACCCCTGACCGTTCCTGCAGAGGTCCGCGAACAAATGCGCGAGGCGCTTGGCCTCGGCCAGCCGATGCATATCCGGTTCTGGAAATGGATCGTGCAGTTCTTCTGGATCGAACCGCAAGTTCTGATCGACCACATGTTCGGCACCACCTTTTCCGAAGGCGACCTGCGCGTGATTTCGTGGCAGACCCGTTCGCCCGTCATGGACATCGTGGTTCAGCGTATCCCGCAGACCCTGTGGGTTGTCGGCACCGCCTATGTGGTCGCCATCCTGATCGCGCTGCCCATCGGCATCTATTCCGCGTACCGCCAGTATTCCTGGTTCGACCAGATGGGCACATTCGTGTCGATGGTCGGCTTTTCGGTCCCGCCCTTCTTCTCGGGCGTGCTGGTGATCGTGATCTTCTCGGTCCAGTTGGGCTGGTTCCCGTCGATCTATGACACCACCCATGTGGTCAACAGTTGGGATAGCTTCGTAGTGCAGTTGAAGCAGATGATCATGCCCGTCATGGTTCTGGCGCTGCAGATCACCGCGCAGCTTTCACGTTTCATGCGCGCCTCGATGCTGGACAACCTCAATCAGGATTACGTCCGCACCGCCCGGGCCAAGGGGCTGAGCGAATACACGGTCGTCATGGTCCACGTCCTGCGCAACTCGATGATCCCCGTGGTCACGGTGATTGCGCTGGGGATTCCGGCCATTTTCGGCGGTGCCATCATCACCGAGCAGGTCTTCAAGGTGAACGGCATCGGCCAGTTGCTGATCGGCGCCATTCAGGCCAACGACCTGCCGATGGTGCAAACCCTTACCTTCATCTTTGCCGTGCTGATCGTGCTGTTCAACCTGGTGGCCGATGTACTCTACGGCATTCTGGACCCGAGGATTCGCTATGACTGATCACGACAAATCAGACACGCTGATCCCCGACGAAGGTCTGGCCCCGGCCTCGACCGCCCTTCCGACAGCGGATGTGATGGAGGAACTGGCCACCCCGCCCCGCAGTCAGTGGCGCGATGTATGGGATCAGTTCAAGACCCACAAAGGCGCAATGATCGGGGCGGTCATGTTCATCTTCATCGTCGCCGCCGTCTATCTGGGCCCATTCCTTTGGACCATCGACCCGACGCAGATCGATGTCCGGTCACGAAATCAGGGGCCATCTCTGGCGCACCCGTTCGGCACCGACCAATTGGGCCGCGATATCATGGCGCGGATGATGTCCGGCGGGCAGACCTCGGTCTCGGTCGGCATTACCGCGATGCTGCTGGCACTGTTTCTGGGCTCGTTCATCGGCGTTCTGGCCGGGTTCTTCAAACGGCTCGACGGCCCGCTGATGCGCCTGACGGACCTGTTCCTGGCCCTGCCCCTGCTGCCGCTGCTGCTGGTCATGATGCTGCTGTTCCGCGAACCCTTGTCCGCCGCCTTCGGGCTTGAGCGCGGGATTTTCATCCTGATTGTCTGCGCCATCGGCATCACATCGTGGATGCCCACGGCGCGGATCGTGCGCGGCGACGTGCTGGCCATCAAAGAGCGTGAGTTCGTTCTGGCCGCGCGTTCCATCGGCACCAGCAACAGCCAGATTATCACGCGGCATATCCTGCCGAACGTGCTGTCGCCGATCATGGTCTCGGCCACGCTGGGGATCGCCACGGCGATCATCACCGAAAGCGCGCTGTCCTTCCTCGGGCTGGGCTTCCCGCCCGACTTCCCGACATGGGGCCGGTTGCTGTTCGATGGTGTCGACTACCTGCAGCAATACCCCGAGCGCGTGTTCTGGCCCGGTCTGGCGATCTCACTGACCGTTCTCAGCGTCAACTATCTGGGCGATGGCCTGCGCGACGCGCTGGACCCGCGTATTCGCGGGCGCTAAGCAAACTCAGTCGGCGCGCTTCAGCGCGCCGGCGCATACGACGATCAGAACGGCCAGCGGCAGCAGAACCGCGAAAGCCATCCGCAAGGTCAAAAGCTCGGCCAGAAACCCGATCAGCGGCGGACCGATCAGCAACCCTCCGTATCCAAGCGTGGCGACACTGGCGATGGCCTGCCCCGGGGGCACGTTCGGGTCATTGGCCGCCCGGCTGAAGGCCAGCGGCATGATCACCGCATAGCCGATGCCCATCATCCCAAACCCGACCAGGGCCAGCGGCACAGCGCCTGCGGACACAACACAGAACACCCCCAACGCCGCACAGAGCCCCCCAAACCGGGCCGAGGCGACAGGGCCGAACCGGGCGATCACCACGCCACCCGCAAGCCTGCAAACCACCATCGCCACGGAAAACACCGCATAGCCAAGCGCGGCCACGCTTTCGGCCGCATCGATGGCGTCGCGCAGGAAAATCGCGCTCCAATCCGCAACGGCCCCTTCGCCCAACGCCCCGCACAACGCGGTGACGCCAACAAGGATCAGCGCGCCCGAGGGCAAGGCGAATATCGACCCCGGTTTTGACGCAGACCGCCACGATGTCCACTGAACCCAAGACAAAGCCAAGGCAAACAGAACCACAAAACCGCCTGCCACCAGAAAATGCTGCAACACGGTCAACTGGACTTGCACAGCCACAAAGCCGCTGACCGCGCCCAACCCTGCCCCAAGGCTCCACATGGCGTGGAACGAGGACATCAGCGGCTTGTCAAAACGCTGTTCGACCTCGGCAGCCCAGGCGTTCATCGCCACATCCATCGAGCCGTGAAAGGCCCCGAAGATGAACAGAAACAGCGCCAAGGACGCAAAGCTGTCCGCCAGCGCCAGCAGGACCAGCGACAGAGTGTACAGAACCGCGATCACCCGCGTCACTGCCACCGCGCCAAACCGGTCCGTCAGCCGCCCCGTGATGGGAAACGAAATGACCGCCCCTGCCGCCATGAACAGCAAACCGTACCCCAAGTCTTCGTGGCTGAGGTTCAGATGATCACGCACCGCCGGAATGCGAGAGGCCCAGATGCCGAACAGGGCACCGTTCAGAATGAACATGGCGGCCACAGCCCGCCACGCAGCAACAACTCCGATCACTGGAAACTCCCGGTTCGACACTCTTTGATCGCGATCCGTTCTACACCGCTTTGCGAAGCTGGCAAGCCGCTACTCCAACCGG
Organism: Ruegeria sp. AK4; assembly: GCF_056541025.1. Classification (NCBI taxonomy): domain Bacteria; kingdom Pseudomonadati; phylum Pseudomonadota; class Alphaproteobacteria; order Rhodobacterales; family Roseobacteraceae; genus Ruegeria; species Ruegeria sp. AK4. The sequence goes on along the minus strand of NZ_JBQFXS010000005.1, from coordinate 173,955 downwards.
CGGCGAATGCGGCGAATGGCATACCAGACGGCCAGCACGACCGGAATCGTGACCACAGCCGTCAGCGTGCCCTTGCTGATCCCCGCCTGCGTCAGCGGATAAAGCAGGTAACCGGCCAGCGACACGGCATAATAGCTGATCGCCACCACCGAAAGCCCCTCAACCGTATGCTGCAGCCGCAGCGCCAGATCGGCGCGGCGATCCATGCTTTCCAGCAGCGCCTGGTTCTGCGCGCTGCGTTCGACATCCACCCTTGTCCGTAGCAACTCACCCGCGCGGATGGCCCTGTCCGACAAGGTCTGCAGGCGCTTTTCCGTCGATTTCACCGTGCGGATGGCCGGGTCGTACCGGCGCATCATGAAATCGGCAAAGGTCTGCCCGCCCTGAAACCGCTCCTCGCGCAGCACTTCGATCCGCTGGTTCACGATGGCCTCGTAAGCCCCAGTGGCTCCAAACCGAAAGGCACAGCGCGCCGACAGAGTTTCCAACTCGGTCGAGGTTGTCAGAAGCTGCGGCAGCAGATCATCGGGAAGATTGCCACCATCCGTCATCTCGACCATCAGGTCTGACAGCCGCTTGTCCAACTCGCCTATGCGCGGCATCAGGCTTTTGACCCGCGCAAAGCCAAGCATCGACATGGCCTTGTAGGTCTCGATTTCGCACAGCCGCTGGATCACCCGTCCCGTCCGCCTGTTGCCCGTCCCGTCCGAGACAAACAGGGCGAACCGCATATGCCCCGCCGGATCGATCCTGAAATCGCTGGCGCAAATGGCCGCGCCATCCAGCACACCGGCGACAGCAAGGCTTTCGGGCTCAAACCAGTCGGACAGGCAAGCTCTGACCTGTTCGTCATCCGGGCGCTGAACCACCCGCATCAGAACGGAAGTCACCCTTTGCCCGGGGCTGGACATCAGCCAATCCGGCGGAAACACCTCGAAATCAGCGGGATTGAACGCCCGGTCGCTCACGTTCGGCGTAATCGCGGTATAGGTGACGAACTCAGTATGTTGCTCCCATTTCAGCCAGTGACGTCCAATCTGGCCTGCGTAATGCGTGGCAGCGGGCTGCGGATGCGGCGCGCCGTGGCGGTCCAGAAGATCGGTCAGATGGGCGATATCGTCATTTTTATCCCGACCAGCGGCGTTGTCCGGCTTCTTGATCGCCAGAAAGGCAACCGTACAGGGCACATTGGCAACCGGAAACGGCCGCGCATGCAGCTCGTTGGCCAGCGCATAGCGCAGGGGATGGTCGTCTATGGGGGTCATCAATGGCTCCGTTTCCTGCTGCGCACTATACGACACATCAGGAATACATCAATTCTCTTTTTATTTCATATACTTACACGAATGCAACGGTATACAAAGCCGCTATCTCATTGATTTGGCTGCCACAGCTCGATCGGATTGCCCTCGGGATCGTGAATGCGGGCGAATTTTCCAACCTCGCTGTCCCATTCGGGATTGGTCTCAACAGCGATCCCGGCAGCCTCAAGCTGCGCGGTCAGGGCGGCCAGATCATCGACACGGAAATTGATCATCCACTGCTGCTCGGACCTGCCGAAATACCCCGTGTCTTCCGCAAATGGGGCAAACACTGTGTAGCCCTCACGCTGCTTCCACGGCACCGGATCATAGTGTTGGACGCCCAGATGTTTCTCATACCAAGCGCCCAACGCCGCAGGATCTTTGGCACGAAAGAACACACCGCCTATGCCGTTCACCTTCTGCATCACAGACCTCCAACCTGATCCCAATGTACCACACCCCGCCTGCTTCATCTGGCCAAAAATATCCTGGGGGGCCGCTGGGGGGCAAAGCCCCCCAACAACAAAAAAGAAAAGGGCGCCCGCAGGCGCCCTTTGCAATTTAACACTTCCGGTCGATCAGTCGATCATCGGCAGCAGCTTGTCCAGCGAGGCTTTGGCGTCGCCATAGAACATCCGCGTGTTTTCCTTGAAGAACAGCGGGTTCTCGATGCCCGAATAACCAGTGCCCTGGCCGCGCTTCGAGACGAACACCTGCTTGGCCTTCCAGCATTCCAGCACCGGCATGCCGGCGATGGGGCTGTTGGGATCTTCCTGCGCCGCAGGGTTCACGATGTCGTTCGAGCCGATGACGATGGCGACATCCGTATCCGGGAAGTCGTCGTTGATCTCGTCCATTTCCAGAACGATATCGTAAGGCACCTTCGCCTCGGCCAGCAGCACGTTCATGTGCCCGGGCAGACGACCCGCAACGGGGTGGATCGCAAAGCGCACATTCTTGCCCTTGGCCCGCAGCTTGCGGACCAGCTCCGAGACCGACTGCTGCGCCTGTGCCACGGCCATGCCATAGCCCGGGATGATAACGATGCTGTCGGCGTCGTTCAGGGCTGCAGCAACACCATCCGCTTCGATCGCGATCTGTTCGCCTTCCACGGCCATCTGCTCACCCTGCGGGCCGCCGAAGCCGCCGAGGATAACGCTGACAAAATGCCGGTTCATCGCCTTACACATGATGTAGGACAGGATCGCACCCGACGAGCCCACCAGCGCGCCGACCACGATCAGCAGGTCGTTGCCCAGCGAGAAACCGATCGCCGCCGCGGCCCAGCCCGAATAGCTGTTCAGCATCGACACAACCACCGGCATGTCGGCCCCGCCGATGCCCATGATCAGATGATAGCCGATGAACAGCGCCGCCAGCGTCATCAGGATCAGCGGGAACAGACCCCCGGTTGAGGTGTACCAAATCAGGCAGATCAGCGAGAGACCCGCCGCCGCCGCGTTCAGCGCATGACCACCGGGCAGCTTGGTCGCCGCCGAGGTCACTTTTCCCGCCAGCTTGCCATAGGCCACGACCGAGCCGGTAAAGGTGATCGCGCCGATGAAGATGCCCAGGAACAGCTCGACATGCAGGATCGCCAGTTCGGCCGCCGTTTTCTTGGCGATCAGCTTGGCAAATGCGCCCAGATCAGACAGGTCCGCCTCTTTCGCGCTGTCGGCAATTGCCATGACCTGCGCCACGTTGCCGATCTCGAAATGCGCGTTGAAGCCCACGAACACAGCCGCCAGACCGACCAGCGAGTGCATCGCGGCCACCAGTTGCGGCATCTCGGTCATCTGGACGCGCTGCGCCACGTACTGACCGATCAGACCGCCGCCGATGATCAGCAGGATCGACAGCAACCACAGGCCCGACCCCGGGCCAACAAGCGTGGCGAAGACCGCCAGCGCCATACCGACGATGCCATACCAGACCGCGCGCTTGGCGCTTTCCTGGTTCGACAAACCGCCGAGCGAAAGGATAAAAAGGACAGCCGCAACGACATAGGCGGCAGTAGTGAAGCCAAATTCCATGTGCCCGGCCTCCTTAAGATTTCTGGAACATGGCGAGCATGCGCCGGGTTACGAGGAAACCGCCGAAGATGTTGATCCCGGCCATGAAGACGGACAGCGCCGCCAGCAGAATGACCAGGAACGATCCCGATCCGATCTGCATCAAGGCCCCAACGATGATGATCGACGAGATCGCGTTGGTAATCGCCATCAGCGGCGTGTGCAGCGAATGCGAGACGTTCCAGATCACCTGGAAGCCCACAAAGATCGCCAGCACAAAGACGATGAAATGCTGCATGAAACTGGCCGGGGCAACCAGCCCCACCAGCAACATCAACGCACCGCCGACCCCCAGCAGGGTGAACTGCTGCTTGGTCTGCGCCTTGAAGGCCGCAATCTCTTGCGCCTTTTTCTCTTCCGGGGTCAGTTCCTTGACCTCGGGCTTCTTCTGCGCCGCGATCGCCTGCACTTTGGGTGGCGGCGGCGGGAAGGTGATCTCACCCTCATGGGTCACGGTCGAGCCGCGGATCACATCATCTTCCATGTCATGGTTGATCTGACCGTCCTTTTCTGGCGTCAGGTCAGTCATCATGTGGCGGATGTTAGTCGCATAAAGCGACGAGGACTGCGCCGCCATCCGGCTGGGGAAGTCGGTATAGCCGATGATAGTCACGCCATTGTCGGTCACGACTTTCTCATCCGGCACGGTGCCTTCGACGTTGCCGCCACGCTCGGCTGCAAGGTCGACGATGACCGAACCCGGCTTCATCGCCTTGACCATATCCTCCAGCCACAGCTTCGGTGCCGGGCGGTTGGGGATCAGCGCGGTGGTAATCACGATGTCCATCTCAGGCGCCAGCTCGCGGAACTTGGCCAGCTGCGCGTTGCGGAATTCCTCGGACTGGACCGAGGCATAGCCGCCGGTGGCCGCGCCGTCCTGCTGTTCTTCTTCGAAATCCAGATAGACGAACTCGGCGCCCATGGATTCGACCTGTTCAGCGACTTCCGGGCGTACGTCGAACGCATAGGTGATGGCCCCCAGCGAGGTCGAAGTCCCGATGGCGGCCAGACCCGCCACGCCCGCACCCACGATCAGCACCTTGGCAGGCGGCACTTTACCCGCCGCCGTCACCTGACCGGTGAAGAAACGGCCAAAGTTGTTGCCCGCTTCGATCACCGCGCGGTAGCCCGCGATATTGGCCATGGACGACAGCGCGTCCATCTTCTGTGCGCGGGAAATACGCGGCACCATCTCCATGGCGATGACGTTGGCACCCTTGGACTTGGCCAGTTCCATCCCCTCTTCATTGCCCGCAGGATTGAAGAAGGAAATCAACGTCTTGCCCTTGGTCAGCCGCTTCAGCTCGGTCTCGGTCGGGATACGCACCTTGGCGACAATGTCCGAGGTCTTCCACAACGAGGCCGCAGTCTTGACGATCTCAACGCCAACGGCCTCATAGGCCGCATCCGAAAACCCGGCAGCGGCCCCTGCTCCTTTTTCAATGGCGCAGTCATAACCCAGTTTCTGTAGCTGAACTGCCGAGTCCGGCGTCATCGCAACCCGGTTCTCTCCGTCCAGTATTTCCTTCGGTGTGCCTATCTTCACTGGCAGTCCCCCTAATGTTCATTCAGGCTGAGCAGGTGTTCAGCATCGTTTGTTAAGCAATCATGTATCTCGCGCAAGATTATTTCGCAAGCGCAGCATTCCCGACGTGATTTTATCGGTTGGCCGTCTCATATCCATCGCCGGGTTTGTCGTTCATATCTGGCGAAATCCATTCGGAAGGTCCGCCGCAGGCGATCTTCTTCGGGCAGGATGAAACGCCGTTCGAGCACCCAGACAAATATCGGTACCAGTATCAGCGACAGAACAGCGTCAAACCGTAAGATCAGGCCTGCAAGGATAAGCACATCGCCCACGTAAATCGGGTTCCGGCTGCGCTTATAGATACCGGTCTGCACCATGGCCGAGGGCGTTTCATGCGGGATAACGGTGGTTTTGTGACGGCGGAACTCAAGAACGGCGAGCAGGGCAAGCACTATGCCACCGCCGATCAAAATACCGCTCAGCAATTGCGTGACGCCGCCCGACAGGGATAGCCCGAAGCCAAGGTAATTGGCCTGCAGCCAGGCCAGCAAGGCAAATCCCAAAAGCCAGACAGGCGGTATGTCGATCCGGCGCATGCGCGATCCTTCTGGGTGACGACACGCATGGCACATGTCGCTTCTGCACCACGTCCTACCGGTTTCAGGCCACAATGGCAAAAAACAGGATGTCGCATCGATAGAACCGCAATTTATGTCGGCCCTGAATCGAACCCGTCAGCGGTTTATCCAACCTCGAGCCCGGCCCCGAGCAACGCGGCCAACTGCGCCGTTCGCGTCTCGAACTCCTCGGCGCCCGAGGCCGTCATCTTGATCCCTTTGAGCGAGGCAGTGATGGTTTGCGCCGTCTCATCCGGGCCCGCCGTCAGCTTGACCCGGCCAGCCGTCGCTTCCCGCGCCAGCCAGGCGGAATAGAGCGCGGTCAGCTGCGCCTCGCCCTTCTCGACAATATCCGTCGACATGGATTTGGTGGTGTCCAGCATCTCGAGCCCGTGCGGCGAGGCCAGAATGGCGGCCATGCCTTCGCTTTGGGCACCGACCGCGTCTTTCAGAATCCGGGACACAGGCCCGTCGCCGTCCAGCGCCTGACCGACAGCGGCAATCTTTTCCTCGTAGTGCAGCTCTGTGAGCCTGCGGACAATCGCCTCTTTGTTCTTGTAGTGCAAATAGACGGCGGGACGGGACATGCCCGCACCGCGTGCGATGTCGTCCATCGAGGTTTTGCGAAACCCATAGCTCGCAAAAGCCTGAAAGGCCGAGTTCAGGATCGCTGTTTGCCGTGAGTCATCAGAGGTTTCCGTCATAGATGAACCTCTGACATCTTTTGTTTATTTTGTCAATTGACACACTGACACTTTGCGCTAAATATGTCAGAAACCAGCCACAGCTACGAGAGGTGCGCCATGGCGACGGGTCTGAAAATCAACGGCAAGCAACATCAGGTGGACCTGCCTGACGATGTTCCCCTGCTTTGGGTGCTGCGGGACGAGATCGGTCTGACCGGCACCAAATTCGGCTGCGGCGTTGCCGCCTGCGGGGCCTGCACGGTCCACATTGACGGTGAGGCGGTGCGGTCGTGCCAAGTCGCCCTGTCGGATGTCTGGGGCGATGTGACCACGATCGAAGGCGTCGGTACTCCGGACGCGATGGCAGCCATCCAACAGGCCTGGGTCGACCATCAGGTCGCCCAATGCGGCTATTGCCAGTCGGGCCAGATCATGCAGGCCGCAGCGCTGCTGGCAGAAAACCCCTCCCCCACGGATGCGGAGATCGACGACGCCATGCAGGGCAACCTGTGCCGCTGCGGCACCTACCCCCGCATCCGCGCCGCAATCCACGACGCCGCGTCCAAGCTGAAGGAGGTGTAAGCGATGGCCCGAATCGGTAAAATCCTCCGCCGCACCTTCCTGATCGGTTCTGCCGCGATTGCGGGTGGGGTGGCCTTTGGTGTGTATTATGTGAACCGCCCGGCCCCGAACCCGCTGAAACCGGCTGAGGGCGAGGCGGCGCTGAACCCGTTTGTCCTGATTGATCAGAACGGCGTCACGCTCTTTGCGCCGCGCGCCGAGATGGGTCAGGGCGTCAAAACCACATGGGCCGCCCTGATTGCCGAGGAACTGGACGTGGATCTGGATCAGATCACGGTCCTGCACGGCCCTGCGGCTGCCGCCTATTACAACTCGGCTCTGATCGGGGAAAGCCTGCCCAACAAGGGCTATGACGTTTCCGATTTCCAACACAATCTGGGGGAGGCTCTGGGCGGGATCGGCAAGGTTCTGAGCCTGCAGGTCACCGGCGGCTCGACCTCGATGAAGGACGGGTTTGAGCGGATGCGCGAGGCCGGAGCCTCGGCCCGTGAGACGCTGAAACAGGCGGCGGCGAACCGGTTGGGGGTTGAGCTGGATCAATTGAAAACAGCCTCGGGGCATGTGATCGCGCCCGATGGAACCCGGATCGCCTATACCGACCTCGCCGCAGAAGTCGCGCTGATCGAACCCGTCGAGGCCCCCCTGCGCGATCCGTCGGAATGGCGCTATCTTGGTCAGACGCAGCCCCGGCTGGACATGGTTGAAAAGGCGACCGGCACCGCCGAGTTCGGCGTGGATGTCCGCCTGCCGGGCATGAAATTCGCCAGCGTGCGCATGAACCCGAAACTGGGCGGCGCGATGAACGGTTTCGACGACAGCGCCGCAAAATCCATGCCGGGCGTCGAGAAAATCGTCGATCTTGGCACCGGCGTTGCGGTCATCGCCAGCAACACATGGCTGGCCAATCAGGCGGTCGAGGCCATCGAGGTTGACTGGGGCGATGCCCCCTACCCGCCCGAAACCGACGCGATTTTCGCCAAGATCGCCGAGGCGTTCGACGACGCGCCCAATTCGACCATGCGCGATGATGGTGACGTCAGCGTCACGCCCGGCGGCGCAACCGAGATCACGGCCGAATACCAGGTGCCCTATCTCGCCCACGCCACGATGGAACCGATGAACGCAACTGCGCTTTATACTGGCGACGCGCTGGAATTGTGGTGCGGCAATCAGGCCCCGACCCTGATCCAGTTCCGGGTCGCCAACACGGCCGGTTTGGACACCGACGCGGTTCAGATCCACACCACCTATCTGGGTGGCGGCTTTGGCCGTCGTGGTGAGCTGGACTTTGGCGAGATTGCCACCAAGGTCGCAATGGCCGTCCCCGGCACCCCGGTTCAGACAACCTGGAGCCGCGAGGAAGACATGCGCCACGACTTTTACCGCCCCGGCGCGCTGGCGCGGATGCGCGGCGCGATCAAGGACGGTCAGGCGGTTCTGATCGACGGCAAGGTCGCCTCGCAATCCTGCACCCAGCAGGCCGTGACGCGCTACACCGGCATGCCCGGTGCGGGCCCGGACAAGGTGCTGGTCGAAGGGTTCTTCAACCAACCCTACGCCGTGCCCAATTACCGCATGAGCGGCCATATCGCCGATCTGGCCGTCCCGGTAGGCTTCTGGCGCTCAGTCGGAAACAGCCACAACGGGTTCTTCCACGAAACCTTCATGGATGAGATGGCCCATGCCGCCGGGCGCGATCCGCTGGAGTTCCGGCTGGAACTGATGAAAAACGAACACGCGCCCTCTGCCGCCTGTCTGGAGGCCGTGCGCGAGATGTCAGGCTGGACGGGCCAGACCCCGGAGGGCGTCGGGCGCGGCGTGGCATTCACCTACAGCTTTGGCACGCCGGTCGCTCAGGTGATCGAGGTGGTGGACGAAGACGGCACCATCCGCATCAGCAAAGCGTGGATCGCCTGTGACATGGGCATCGCTCTGGATCCCGAAAACGTCAAGGCCCAGATGTTTGGCGGCATGATGTATGGCCTGTCAGCGGCCTGCTACGGCGAAATCACCTTTGCCGAGGGCGAGGTCGAGCAGTTCAACTTCCCTGACTATGACGCGCTGCGCATGCACACGGCCCCGCAGGTCGAGGTGCGCGTTCTCGAGACCAACCGCCATATGGGCGGCGCAGGTGAGCCGGGCACACCCCCCTCGATGCCCGCGCTTGGCAATGCGCTGTTTGATCTGACCGGAGAACGCGCCCGCACCCTGCCGCTGAGCAACCAGTTCAACCTGCTGGTCTGATCGCGACGCACCGGTCCGGCCTCACTGTCGGGCCGGTGCCTAACCTACGCGGTTTGTTGCAGAAAACGCGCGCCTGAACCTGCCGACCACGACCGCACAGCCTCGCCAAACGCCTCAAACAGCGGGCGCGAGACCGGATCGTTGATCGCGTCCCATTCGGGGTGCCACTGCACCGACAGGGTAAAGCCGGGCGCACCTTTGACATACATCGCCTCGGGCGTGCCATCGGGCGCGTGGCCGTCAATCACAATGCGCTGGCCGATGGTCTTGATGCCCTGCCCGTGCAGGGTGTTGGTCATGACCTCGGATGCGCCGAACAACTGGTGAAACACGCCACCATCGGTCAGCGACACCACGTGGCGCAGGGCAAATTTCTCTTCCAGCGTGCCGTCCGGCGGCATGCGGTGGTTCATCCGCCCTGGAAGATCGCGGATTTCAGGATAGAGCGTTCCGCCCATGGCCACGTTGACCTCCTGAAAGCCACGGCAAATGCCCATGAAGGGCTGCCCTCGATCCACGCAGGCCCGGACCAGAGGCAACGTGATCGCATCGCGCGCCCGGTCGAAATCGCCATGGGCGTCGGTGGCGGTTTCGCCGTATTCCTCGGGGTGCACATTGGGCCGCCCGCCGGTCAGCAGGAAACCGTCGCAGACCTGAAGCAACTCATCGACCGAGACGTAACGCGGATCAGCCGGGATCAGCAGCGGCAGGCATCCGGACACATTGGCAACCGCATCCGAATTCATCGTCCCGCCCGCATGCGTCGGATACTGATCGTTCATGAGGTAAGAGTTGCCGATAATTCCGACGACGGGTCGAGCCATTCCGCTTTCCTTGTTTTTGCATTGTTTAACAAGGAAGCTATCCGCAGACTTGGAAACGTGCAACAGAACACGCCCTGCGCCATAGCGCAGGAACATGTTCGAATTCGCACGTATCGTTCTTAATTATCGCTGATTTCTGGAAGATTTTCCCAAAAATCAGATGCAATCAGGGAATTGGTCCCTGTTCACACAGGAACCTCAGGCCTTGAACGGGCAGAGATTAAATCTCGCCCGTCAAACCGGCTGCCTCAATTCCGCTCATTGCCGCAGCTGCGTCATTGTCGGATGTATCGCCGGTCACGCCGACTGCGCCGATGATGTCCCCCTTGCGGTTGCGCAGCAAAACGCCCCCCGGAACCGGCACCACCTGACCGCCATAAACGCCGTTCACGCAGGCCATGAAATAGGCCTGCGCCTCGGCCCGCTGCATCTGCGCCGTGCCCGCCATGCCCAGCATGACCGAACCATAGGCTTTACCTTGCGCAATCGCGAACCGACCGGGCGCAGCGCCGTCTTCGCGTTCGAACGCAATCACATGTCCGCCTGCGTCAAGAACGACGACGGACAAGGGTTTCAGATCCATCTCACGCCCTTTTTCAAGGGCCTTTCGGATGATTGTTCGCGCCTTGCGCAATGACACCGTCATAAGAGGTTCCTCTTTCCAGAAGGGTTAATCGAGGCAGGGCCAGCGTTAAGCGCTGACCTTGTGTTCCGCCATTTGAGTGCTTGCTTTCAACTCCAGCCGACGCGCGTGCAGCACGGGTTCGGTATAGCCCGAGGGCTGCACCCGCCCCTTGAACACCAAATCACAGGCCGCCTGAAAGGCGATGCCGTCAAAGGCAGGGGCCATCGGTATGTAATCCGGATCGCCCTCGTTTTGCTGGTCCACCACGGCGGCCATCTTTTGCATCGCGGCCATGACCTGTGCCTCGTCGACGATACCGTGATGCAGCCAGTTGGCCACATGCTGCGCCGAGATTCGGCACGTTGCGCGATCCTCCATCAGGCCCACGTTGTTAATGTCGGGCACTTTTGAACATCCGACCCCGTGATTGATCCAGCGCACGACATAACCCAGAATGCCTTGCGCGTTGTTTTCAACCTCGCGCTGAATTTGTTCCGGGCTCCATTTGCGATAGGCGGCAAGCGGAATATCCAGCAGGCTATCGACATAGGCGCGCCGCCCACCGGCCTTGAGTTTGTTTTGAACCGCAAGCACATCCACCTTGTGATAGTGCATCGCATGCAAGGTCGCCGCTGTCGGGCTGGGCACCCATGCGCAATTGGCACCGGATTTGGGGTGTTCGATCTTCTGCTCCAACATCGCCGCCATCAGGTCGGGCATGGCCCACATACCCTTGCCGATCTGGGCCCGGCCCTGCAGACCACATTCCAAACCGATATCGACATTCTGGTTTTCATATGCCGTGATCCAGCCCTTGCGCTTGATAAAGTCCTTACGGCTGAATGGCCCCGCCTCCATCGAGGTGTGGATTTCGTCGCCGGTGCGATCCAGAAAGCCGGTATTGATAAAGGCCACCCGGCTTTTGGCGGCACGAATGCACTCCTTCAGGTTTACCGAGGTGCGGCGTTCCTCGTCCATGACGCCCAATTTGACCGTATGGCGGGGCAGACCCAGAATGTCTTCGACCTGATCGAATATCTCATCGGCAAAAGCGACCTCTTCGGGGCCGTGCATCTTGGGTTTGACCACGTAGACCGAACCATGAACCGAGTTGCCGCTGTCCCGTTGCAAGTCATGCATTGCAATCATCGCGGTGATCAGCGCATCCATCAATCCTTCGGGTATCTCGTTGCCATCGGCATCCAAAACCGCCGGGTTGGTCATCAGATGGCCGACATTGCGCACCCATAGCAGCGCCCGCCCTTTCAGTGTCAGCGTGTCGCCGTTCGGCGCAGTATATTCGCGATCCGGGTTCAACGACCGCGTCACGTGTTCGCCGCCCTTGCTGAACGAGGATTCCAGATCACCTTTCATCAGGCCCAGCCAGTTGGAATAGGCCAAAACCTTATCCTCGGCATCGACACAGGCCACCGAATCCTCGCAATCCATGATCGCGGACATCGCGCTTTCGATCACCACATCCGCCAAGCCCGCCTGATCCCGCGCACCGATCGGATGCGCCCGGTCAAAGACAAGTTCGACATGCAGGCCATTATTGCGCAGCAGAACCGCTTCAGGCGCCTTGGGGTTGCCGCGATAGCCCACGAATTTTTCGGGTTGCAGCAATGGCTGGTCATCCACCAGCAACTGACCGTCCTGAATATGGTAGCGGCGCACATCCGCGTGACTGGTCAGATGGATCGGAAACACATCGTCCAGAAAGACACGTGACCGCGCCACAACGCGCGCGCCGCGGCCCTTAGCGTAGCCGCCTTTCGGCGCGGGCGTTCCCATCGCGTCGGTGCCGTAAAGGCCATCATACAATGACCCCCAACGCGCATTGGCGGCGTTCAGCGCATATCGGGCGTTGGTAATCGGCACGACCAGTTGGGGTCCGGGGACCTGCGCGATCTCGGGATCGACATTCGAGGTGTCAATTTGGAAATCCTCGCCTTCTTCCACCAGATATCCAATCTCGCGCAAAAAGGTCTGATAAGCCTCGGCATCATGTGCCTGCCCTTTGCGCGCCTCGTGCCAGGCATCGATGCGGCTTTGGATATCCGCACGCTTGCTCAGAAGTTCGCGGTTTTTCGGTCCCAGTTCTTCCACCATACGGGCCAGTCCCGCCCAGAACACCTCGGGTGAAACACCGGTTTCGGGCAGGGCCCGCGTGTCGATGAAGTCCGCCAGTTCCTCAGCAATCTGCAGCCCGTTCCGACTTATTCTGCCGCTCATGTTCCGATTCTCCCGCTTTGTGTGCGATTGTATGCGCTCATCAGTTAGGACGAAAGTTTCCGATAGGCAACATTACCGCCGGATATTTGGTCAAAAAATATTACCAAAGCTGCACGCCCTCTGACGCTTGCAGCCCTGCCCCGATCCCCATAACGTCGCGCCAAACTCCAACCGATGCGAGGCCCCCGATGCGCGACGCTGCCCCCACCACGATCTACCTGAAAGACTATTCGCCCTTCGGCTATCTGGTGGATAGCGTGCATCTGACCTTTGATCTGGCCGCCCACGCCACGCGCGTCACCTCGCGTATCGCATTTCGCCCGAACCCCGAGGCGACCGACCGCACCTTCTTTCTGCACGGCGAAGACCTGACCCTGATCCGCGCATCAATCGACGGGGCCGCAGTCACGCCCGAGATCACCGAAAAGGGCCTGACCGTTGCAGTCCCGGACGCCCCCTTCGTCTGGGAGGCCGAGGTCGAAATCGACCCCGGCAACAACACGGCGCTCGAAGGTCTTTACATGTCCAACTGCATGTATTGCACCCAGTGCGAGGCCGAAGGGTTCCGCAAGATCACCTATTACCCCGACCGTCCCGATGTGATGTCCACCTTCACCGTGCGCATCAACGGCGATCTGCCGGTTCTGCTGTCGAACGGCAACCCCTCGGGCAAGGGCGATGGCTGGGCCGAGTGGACCGACCCGTGGCCCAAACCCGCCTATCTGTTCGCACTTGTTGCGGGCGAGTTGATCGCCCATCCCGGCCAGTTCACCACCAAATCCGGGCGCGACGTGGAACTGAACCTCTGGGTCCGTCCCGGTGACGAAGGCAAATGCGCCTTTGGCATGGAGGCGCTGAAGAAGTCGATGAAATGGGATGAGGACGTCTATGGCCGCGAATATGATCTGGACGTGTTCAACATCGTGGCCGTGGATGACTTCAACATGGGCGCGATGGAGAACAAGGGGCTGAACATCTTCAACTCCTCCGCTGTTCTGGCCAGCCCCGAAACCTCGACCGATGCCAATTTCGAACGGATCGAGGCGATCATCGCGCATGAGTATTTCCACAACTGGACCGGCAACCGCATCACCTGCCGCGACTGGTTCCAACTGTGCCTGAAAGAAGGGCTGACGGTCTTCCGCGATGCGCAGTTTACATCCGACCTGCGCTCGGCCTCGGTCAAACGTATCCACGATGCCATCGACCTGCGCGCGCGGCAGTTCCCCGAGGACAATGGCCCGCTGTCCCATCCGGTGCGGCCTGAAAGCTTTCAGGAGATCAACAACTTCTACACCGCAACCGTCTACGAGAAAGGCGCCGAGGTGATCGGCATGCTGAAACGGCTTGTGGGTGATGAGGCTTACGCCAAGGCGCTGGACCTCTACTTCGACCGTCATGACGGGCAGGCCTGCACCATCGAGGATTGGATCAAGGTGTTCGAGGACACAACTGGCCGCGATCTGAGCCAGTTCAAGCGCTGGTACAGCCAATCCGGCACGCCGCGTGTGTCGGTGTCCGAGGACTGGGGCGATGGCACCTACACCCTGACCCTTGGGCAGCGCACCGAGCCCACGCCCGGTCAGGACAACAAGCAGCCGCAGGTGATCCCGGTCGCCGTTGGCCTGCTGGGCCCCAACGGGGATGAAGTACGCGGGACTGAGGTGCTGGAACTGACCGAAGCGCAGCAAAGCTTCACCTTCACCGGGTTGGCGGCCAAACCTGTGCCCTCGATCCTGCGGGAATTCTCGGCCCCGGTGATCCTTGAACATAGCTCCTCGAATGCCGAGCGTGCGTTCCTGCTGGCCCATGACACCGATCCGTTCAACCGCTGGCAGGCCGGACGCTCGCTGGCGCAGGACACGTTGCTGCGCATGATCAAGGACGAGGCCACCCCGGACGCCGAATATCTGGACGGGTTGCTGGCGGTTCTGCGCGACGCGACGCTGGACCCGGCCTATCGCGCCCTGATGCTGGGTCTGCCAACCCAGTCGGAACTGGCCGCCGCCGTGCATGAAGCTGGCACCACGCCAGACCCGATGGCGATCTGGACCGCCGTGGAGACCTTGCGACAAGCCGCCGCGCAGCACATGCAGGACCTGCTGCCAAGGCTGCATAGCGAAGCACTGGTCGAAGCCCCCTATGCGCCCGACGCCGAACAATCGGGCAAGCGCGCCCTGGGCAGCGCAGCGCTGGCCCTGACCTCGCGCCTGGATGGCGGGGCAATGGCGGCCGAGGCCTATGCCAAGGCCGACAACATGACACTGCAACTGACCGCCCTGTCCTGCCTGCTACGCGCCCGCAAGGGCGAAGTGGAACTGGCCGCGTTCTACGATCAGTGGCAGCATGACCGGCTTGTCATGGACAAATGGTTCGGCCTGCAGGTCGGGATGGCCGCGCCCGAAGCAACCCCCGAAACCGCGCGCCGTCTGACCGAGCACAGCGATTTCAACTGGAAAAACCCCAACCGTTTCCGGGCGGTGATGGGCGGGCTGGCGATGAACCATGCCGGGTTCCATCAGGCCGATGGCGCGGGTTATCAGGTGCTGGCAGACTGGCTGATCCGGCTGGACCCGGTGAACCCACAAACGACAGCGCGGATGTGTTCGGCCTTCCAGACCTGGAAACGCTATGACGCAGATCGGCAAGACCTGATGCGCGCGCAACTGACCCGCATCGCGGAAACACCAAACCTGTCGCGCGACACGACCGAGATGGTGTCCCGTATCCTCGGCGCATGACACCCTACACCTTTACACGCCACCACAGGAACTCGCGCACGGTATTCATTCTGATCGGAATCTATGCCGCCTTACTGGCGCTGATGATCCTGTTCAATGCCGCATGGTGGATTGTCGGGACGCTGGCCCTGACCACCCTGCCTGCGGTCTGGGACGTGTTTCAGGACAGCAGCGCGGGGCTGCAACTGGATCAGACGCAACTGCGCTGGTTTTCCGGCAAACGGCAGGGTCAGATCGACCTGAGCGACGTGGATTATTTCCGCTTCGACACCCGCTGGGATTTCTCGGTGCGCGTGTCGATGGTTCTGACCAATGACAAGCGGATTCGCCTGCCGGACGAGTCGATTCCCCCGCACCGCGTATTCGAAGATGTGCTGCAGCAAGCGGGGTTTCGCGTCAAACGGCATCATTTCACTGTTTTCTGAAACGATCCCCTG
This sequence comes from Ruegeria sp. AK4, assembly GCF_056541025.1. Classification (NCBI taxonomy): domain Bacteria; kingdom Pseudomonadati; phylum Pseudomonadota; class Alphaproteobacteria; order Rhodobacterales; family Roseobacteraceae; genus Ruegeria; species Ruegeria sp. AK4. Next base: position 158,060 of record NZ_JBQFXS010000005.1, on the reverse strand, counting down.
ACTGTGGCCGGATTGACCCGCGTTTTTCTAAAATGTCCCGCAATTAACTTGATTTGGGCGGGGATAGCGGCCAAAGTTCATGCCTAAGTTACCAGTTTTTCAGTTTCGAGTTTTGCCATGTTCCGGGTATTCCAGGCGCTTTCAGCCAGATTATCAGCATCTTCATCGAAATCCGCGCCCGAGATTTGCGCGACCGAGGCCGCTTTGGCCGCCGCTCTGCCCGATCAGGGGCAGATCAGCATTCCCGTCGCAAAATCCGAATCCGGTGACCTGCTGAGCCACACCACTATTGAACATGGCCGCTATCTGGCGCGTCAGGACCGCTGGGACGACCTGTCAGCGGAAATGCGCGCGGCAGATGAGGCGCGCGAGGCTGCCCCGGATGGCATGCCCATCGCCGATCTGCTGGCCTTTGGCGCACGTTCCGACGTTGTGATGGCCGCTGAACATGCCCTGTCCGATGGCAAGGCGATTTCCGATTATGACCTGCTGGGCGGTATCTCGGAACTGGAAGGGGAAATGTCGGACCGTCCCGATGACCCGATGTTGGCCGTGGTCGTCGCCCTGTCGCATATCGATCTGGCCTGGGCCTGGCGCGGCAACGCGCTGGACAGCGCCCTGCCGCCGCTTCATCGTTCGCGCTGCGCCGCGCATTTCGACCGCGCGGCGGCGATCCTGCCCAAGTGCCGCGAAGCTGCGCCGGACAGCCCGCTGGTCGCGGCGGCCGCCTGTTCTCTGCTGGCGGGTCAGCGCAAAACCTCGGCCCGGGTTGGGGACGAATATGAACGTCTGATCGATCTGGACCCGAACAACCAGCGCCATATGCGCGCCATGGGTAGCCACCTGCTGCCGCGCTGGTTCGGCAGCTATGAAGAACTGGAACTCCAGGCCCTGCGCAACGCGGCCCGGACCCAAAGCATCTGGGGCGCGGGCGGCTACACCTGGGTCCAATTCGACGCCATCGCGCTGGACGAAGACGCCTGCGCGCGGCTGGACGTCGAATATTTCCTTGAGGGCCTGCACGACATCGTGCGGCTGCGCCCCGACCAGCCGATGATCAACACGCTGTCCGCCTATTGCGCCATCACGATGCAGGGCGGTACCGGCCTGAGCCCGCAAGCCAACGCGGTCCGCGCCCAGATGCGCGAGGCGGCGAACTGGTTGATCCGCGACCACCTGACCGAGCTCTATCCGCTGATCTGGGCCCATGCCGCCAACGGCTTCAACAACAGTCTCCGCATCAACTCGCCCGAGCGCTTTGCCGCCCGTGGTCATCGCTGCGCCCTGCGGGCCATTGGCGATCTGTTCCGCGACGAACTGCATAGCGGTATGGATGTGACCTTTACCCCTGCGGGCCTGCGCCTGTCGCAGCACTGATTCCCCCTTGCCCCTTTGGCGCGGCGCGCCTAATACGCAGGCTTAGATTTCTGCGGATATGAGGCGCGCCATGCTCGACCTGACCTACGACATGCCCAAAGTCAAAACCATTGCCGGGGCCAAGCACGACTGGGAACTGGTGATCGGGATGGAGGTGCACGCTCAGGTCTCATCCAATGCCAAGCTGTTCTCGGGCGCATCGACCCAATTCGGGGCTGAGCCGAACGCGAACGTGGCCTTTGTGGACGCGGCGATGCCGGGAATGCTGCCGGTCATCAACGAATACTGTGTGGAACAGGCGGTGCGCACCGGGCTGGGCCTGAAGGCGGATATCAACCTGAAATCGGCGTTCGACCGCAAGAACTATTTCTACCCCGACCTGCCGCAGGGCTACCAGATCTCGCAGCTGTATCACCCCATCGTGGGTGAAGGCGAAGTGCTGGTCGAGATGGGCGACGGCACCGCGCGCATGGTTCGGATTGAGCGTATCCACATGGAGCAGGACGCGGGCAAATCGATCCACGACATGGACCCGCATATGTCTTTTGTCGACCTGAACCGCACCGGTGTCTGCCTGATGGAAATCGTCAGCCGCCCCGATATTCGCGGGCCGGAAGAGGCCGCCGCCTATATCGCCAAGCTGCGCCAGATCATGCGTTACCTGGGCACCTGCGACGGCAACATGCAGAACGGCAACCTGCGGGCGGACGTGAACGTCTCGATCTGCTTGCCGGGCGCTTATGAGAAATATCAGGAAACACAGGATTTCTCGCATCTGGGCACCCGTTGCGAGATCAAGAACATGAACTCGATGCGCTTCATCCAGCAGGCGATCGAGGTCGAAGCCCGCCGTCAGATCGCCATCGTCGAAGGCGGCGGTAGGGTCGATCAGGAAACCCGCCTGTACGATCCGGACAAGGGTGAGACGCGGTCCATGCGGTCGAAGGAAGAAGCGCATGATTACCGCTACTTCCCCGACCCCGACCTGCTGCCTTTGGAGATCGAACAGGCATGGGTTGACGACATCGCGGCCAAGTTGCCCGAGTTGCCCGACGACAAAAAGGCACGGTTTATCAGCGAATTCGGCCTCACCGACTATGACGCCTCGGTCCTGACTGCCGAGGTCGAAAGCGCCGCTTATTTCGAAGAGGTCGCCAAAGGCCGCAGCGGTAAACTGGCCGCGAACTGGGTGATCAACGAGCTGTTTGGCCGCCTGAAGAAAGAAGACCACGACATCACCGAGTCTCCGGTCTCGCCCACGCAACTGGGTGGGATCATCGACCTGATCGCTTCGGACGCCATCTCGGGCAAGATCGCCAAGGACCTGTTCGAGATCGTCTATACCGAAGGCGGCGACCCGGCGAAAATCGTCGAAGAGCGCGGCATGAAACAGGTGACAGACACCGGCGCCATCGAGGCTGCGCTGGACGAGATCATCGCCGCCAACCCGGCGCAGGTCGAAAAGGCCAAGGTGAACCCAAAACTGGCCGGTTGGTTCGTCGGTCAGGTGATGAAGGCCACCGGCGGCAAGGCCAACCCGAAGGCCGTGAACGAATTGGTGAGCAAAAAGCTGGGATCGTAAGTCCCCGGCTGCCCAAACGGAACGGAGTCAGGCCATCGGCTTGACTCCGTTTTTGTTTCCGCTCTTTCTTCGGCACCAGAGAGGTAGGTGCCATGCAGAAAAGATTTGATCAGGAACTCGAAGACCGGCTGATGCGGTACGCGGCCATCGACAGCCAAAGCGACGAAAACTCGGCCTCGACCCCCAGCACCGACATTCAGTTCGATATGCTGCACCTGCTGCAAAAGGAACTGACCGAAATCGGCGCGCAGGATGTTGAACTGACCGGCGACAGCGTGGTCGTGGCGACCATCCCCGGCACGGCTGAGGGTCCGACCGTGGGCTTTCTGGCCCATGTGGACACCGCACCCCAGTTCAATGCCACAGGCGTCAAACCACGGGTGATCAAAGGATATAACGGCGGCGATATTTCGTTCCCCGATGATCCCGATCTGGTCCTGTCGCCCGAGGAACACCCCTATCTGGCCGAGAAGATCGGGCACGACCTGATCACCGCATCCGGCACCACCCTGCTGGGGTCGGACGACAAGGCGGGCGTATCGATCCTGATGACGATGGCGCGGCATCTGCTTGAAAACAAAGACATCCCCCACGGCCCGATCCGCATCGCCTTCACCCCGGATGAAGAGATCGGGCGCGGCGTGACGGAGCAACTGCCCAAGGACCTTAGCGCGGATTTCGCCTATACGCTGGACGGTCAGCAGGTGGGCGAGATCGAATATGAAAGCTTCTCGGCCGATCAGGCGGTGATCCGGGTCAAGGGCGTTTCGATCCATCCCGGACTGGCGAAAGACAAGATGGTGAACGCGGCGCATCTGGCGGCGAAGATCGTGCAGACGCTGCCGCAGGCCACCATGACGCCCGAAACCACCGACGGGCGCGAAGGGTTCATCCACATCACCGACCTGAGCGGCGGTTCCTCGGAGATGGAGATCAAGCTGATCCTGCGCGACTTCGAGATGGACGGGCTGGAGGCGCAGCGCAACATCGTGCGTCAGGTCTGCGATGCCGTGCAGGCCACCGAACCGCGCGCGCAGATCACCTGCGACATCAGCCACCAGTACCGCAACATGCGCTACTGGCTGGAAAAGGACATGACTCCGGTCGATCTGGCCCGCGACGCCTGCCGCGAGTTGGGGATCGAGCCGCTTTCCGTCCCGATCCGCGGCGGCACCGATGGCTCGCGCCTGACCGAGTTCGGCACGCCCTGCCCCAACCTGTTCACCGGCATGCAGTGCATTCACGGGCCGCTGGAATGGATCTCGGTGCAGGACATGGCACAGGCGACCGAGCTGTGCCTGTCGGTTGTGGCCAAAGCGGCGCAGGGCAAGGGCTGAAATGTGCCGGTGGGGCAAGGTCTCTTTCCCGCCGGGATCAACCTGATAAGTTGGCGGCAACAGGCACTAAGGATCAGTTGATGCAGCGCTACGAATACAAGGTCGTCCCCGCCCCGCAGAAAGGGGTCAAGGCCAAGGGTGTCAAAACCGCCGAGGGCCGGTTTGCCGCCTCGGTCGAGCAGGTGCTGAACCAGATGGGTCAGGACGGCTGGGAATACCAGCGGGCCGAGCTGCTGCCCAGCGAGGAACGCTCGGGCCTGACCGGATCGACCACGAACTGGCGCAATGTGCTGGTGTTCCGGCGTGCGGTTGAACAGGCCGTCATTCCCACGCCATCGCCCACGGAAACACCCGAGGGCGTGCCGCTGGCCCAGCCGGTCCCGGGGCCCGAAACGGTACAGGCCCCTGAGCCGATTGCGGAAGAGGCGAAGGACCCGCCGCTGACGCTGAAAACACCTGAGGACAGTCCGGAAGAGCCTGAAAAGCCGTAGGCGGAAGCGGGCCATTTGAGGCCAAGGCACCGCCCCGCGCGCGACCGCGCCAAAGAGTCTTATCAATTTTACCCCCGCTGTGGCATGTTAACGATGCAACAAAAGGGGGCTTTGAGATGGCAATACGGCAGACCCACGGGCGCAAGCGCCTGTATGACAGCATTCTGGATACGGTCGGCGATACGCCCTGTATCCGCGTTGGCCGGATCGCTCCGGATCACGTGACGGTCTATGTGAAGTTCGAGGCATTTAACCCCGCAGGGTCCGTCAAGGACCGGCTGGCGCTGAATATCATCGAAGCGGCGGAACGGGACGGGTCACTGAAACCCGGTCAAACAGTGGTCGAGGCGACCTCGGGCAACACCGGCATCGGGCTGGCGATGGTTTGCGCCGCCAAGGGTTATCCGCTGGTCGTGACCATGGCCGACAGTTTTTCTGTCGAACGCCGCAAGCTGATGCGCTTTCTGGGTGCAAAGGTCGTGCTGACCCCACGGGCTCAAAAGGGTTTTGGCATGTACACCAAGGCCAAGGAACTGGCCGAACAGAATGGCTGGTTCCTTGCCAGCCAGTTCGAAACAACCGCAAATGCGGATATTCACGAAACCACCACCGCGCGGGAAATTCTTGCGGATTTCGACGGCGGTAAGCTCGACTATTGGGTCACGGGCTATGGCACCGGCGGAACGATTTCCGGCGTGTCTCGGGCGCTTCGAAAAGAACGTCCGGATACCAAGATCATTCTGACCGAACCCTCCAATGCCGCCATCGTGTCGTCGGGTTACACCAACACCCGCAACGGCGCGCATCAACCGACCGAGAGCCACCCCAATTTCGAGCCGCACCCGATTCAGGGCTGGACGCCGGACTTTATTCCATGGGTGCTGCAAGAGGCGATCGATAATTCCTACTATGATGAGATGATCCCCGTTCCCGGCCCCGAAGGCATCGAATGGTCCCGCCGTCTGGCCGCGGAAGAAGGCATCTTCACCGGGATTTCAGGCGGATCGACCTTTGCGGTTGCGATGAAAGTGGCCGAAGACGCACCGCAAGGCTCGGTCATGCTGGTCATGCTGCCTGACACCGGCGAGCGGTACCTGTCGACCCCGCTGTTCGAAGGGATCGAGGAAGACATGACGGAAGAAGAACGCGAGATTTCGAATTCCACCCCGTCGGCGCAGATGGATGCAGGTTAACCGGATCGGATTCTGACAGGGGCTGTTCAGTCCCCTGTCAGGTTCCGATATCCAGCGCCAAGGCGTGAATGCGCGGCACGATATCACCCAGTGCCTTGTGAACGGCCCTGTGGCGGGCGACGCGGGACTGGCCCTCGAACGCGGCGGCGCGGATGCGCACGTTGAAATGGCTCTGGCCGCCGTCCTGATACCCCGCGTGACCGCGATGGCTTTCGCTGTCATCGATCACCTCCAGCTCACGCGGGTCAAAGGCGGCTTGCAGGCGGTCGCGGATTTCGTCGGTCACGGTCATTTTTCTGCTCAGCGGCAAAATTTTTGCCGCCCCCCTCTTCTACTTTCGGCTGCTTAGATTAAACTGCTGCCTCCGAGTCGAAAAGACACGTTCGTGAGGATCAGTATATGGCCAAGTCAGACCCCTTTGGATTCGATATGTCCGTTTCCAGCGCCAAAAAGAAAAACCCGCGTGGGCGCAGGGGCATGTCGGGTGCGTCTGAAACCTCGGTCCGGATCTGTGACCACGAAGGCTGCGAAGAGCCGGGCAAGTTCCGCGCGCCCAAAGCACCGGACGTGCTGGATGATTTCTTCTGGTTCTGCCAGCAGCACGTGCGCGAATATAACCAGAAATGGAACTTTTTCGACGGCACGACCGAGGCTGAACTGAACGCGCAACGGTCCAAGGACAAAGTGTGGGAACGCGAAACCAAGCCGATGGGCGACCCCGAAGCCCGCGCCTGGGCCCGGCTGGGCATCGAGGACCCGCATCAGGTGCTGGGCGCAAACAGCACACAGAACAAGGGCCGGACCTCGGGCGGTGGCGGCCGTCGCCTGCCCCCCACCGAACGCCGCGCGATTGAGATTCTCGAAGCCAATGACAGCTGGACCAAGGCCGAGGTGCGCAAGGCCTACAAAAAACTGATCAAGGTCCTGCATCCGGACATGAACGGCGGCGACAGGTCGCAGGAAGAGCAGCTGCAAGAGGTTGTCTGGGCCTGGGATCAGATCAAAGACAGCCGGAACTTCAAATAACTTCGACCGGACGCTCTGACTGACACGGGCGTCCGATCTGAAACAGGCGCACCCCCGCAGTTTCACTGCAAGGGGGCTTTTGGGTGATTTTTTCCACCCGATCCGCTATTCTAGGCATGTCATTTGATCGACCTTTGCGGTCTTGTTTTTGCGTTGCTGCATTTGAGAAAGGCGAGGGATATGCGTCTCATTCCATTGATCCTGTTGGGGCTACTCTGCATTGCGCCCCATCAAAGCCAGGCCCAGGGATGTTTGCGTCTGGACCTGGACAGCACATTCACCATCGGCGACATCCCCGGAGATGCCCCGCCCGAGGGGTTCATCTGCTACGACCTGTCATTCCCCCGCGGCCAGAACATGAGCATCGAGCTTGCCAGCGGCCGGAACGTCTCGATCACGGTTCCCGGCTACTATGACGCGCGCAACGACCGGCAGTTCCTTGGCGATTTGCCCGGGCATCTCGAAATCCGGGTCTTTCAGATGCTGCGTTCGGCCCAGCCGGAACCTTTCCTGGTCAGGCTGCGGTTCGAGCCGCCCGGAAACGGCTAGGGCGGCGCCAGCCCGGGCACCGATAAGGCCAGTTTCAAAGAAACATCCGCCGACGTCACGGCGCGGGCGGCTTTCCCTTGCCCTTGCCCGCAATATGTTGCACCACACACAGGTTCAAACCCGGCAATTCGGGCCAAAGGATAAGGACAAGGCGCATGGCTGACGGATCAATCGACATCAACGCGAAACCTACCGAAGATATCTCGGTCCGTGACGTGTTCGGCATTGATACGGACATGGCGGTCAAGGGCTTTGCCGACCGCAGCGACCGCGTGCCCGTCGTCGATCCGACCTACAAATTCGACCCGGAAACCACGCTGGCGATTCTGGCAGGCTTTGCCCATAACCGCCGGGTGATGATCCAAGGCTATCACGGCACTGGCAAGTCAACCCATATCGAACAGGTCGCCGCGCGCCTGAACTGGCCGGCTGTACGTGTGAACCTGGACAGCCATATCAGCCGGATCGACCTGATCGGCAAGGATGCGATCAAGCTTCGCGACGGCAAGCAGGTGACCGAGTTCCACGAAGGCATCCTGCCCTGGGCGCTGCGCAACCCCGTCGCCATCGTGTTCGACGAATACGACGCGGGCCGCGCAGATGTGATGTTCGTGATCCAGCGGGTGCTGGAGCATGACGGCAAGCTGACCCTGCTGGACCAGAATGAGATCATCACGCCCAACCCCAACTTCCGCCTGTTTGCAACCGCGAACACCGTGGGGCTTGGGGATACGACCGGCCTCTACCATGGCACCCAACAGATCAACCAGGCACAGATGGACCGCTGGTCGCTGGTCTCGACCCTGAACTACCTCAGCCACGATGCCGAGACCATGATCGTTCTGTCGAAAGCGCCCCATTACAACACTGAAAAGGGTCGCAAGACCGTCAGCCAGATGGTCACCGTCGCCGACCTGACCCGGACCGCCTTCATGAACGGCGATCTGTCCACAGTGATGAGCCCCCGGACCGTAATCAACTGGGCGCAAAACGCCGAGATTTTCCGCAATGTGGGTTATGCCTTCCGTCTGTCCTTCCTGAACAAGTGCGACGAACTGGAGCGCCAGACCGTGGCGGAGTTCTATCAGCGTTGTTTTGACGAGGAACTGCCGGAAAGCGCGGCAAGCGCGAGTTTGGGGTGAGAAGAACCGGGCATATCATTGCCACGATAGCAGCAGCTTGCTGCTTGGCGGATTCCATTCACGCCGCAACGTCCGCCTCGCAAGGGCAACTACCGCCTGCGCCCGCTATGGTTTCAATTGCAGAACATCAGGAAGCCAAAAACAGCGCCTTTGTTGTTGCAAGATGCAGAGGGTTACTCGACGCTGCAACAATACACCGGATGATTATGCGCTCAAATCCAGTGTCGGAAAGACAAGAGAAACTTGGAGCGCCTTTCGATTGGGTCGTTAGTATAGATTTCGCAAAAAACCTCACTTTGGCTGAACAGGATCTTGCTGACTCCGATGCATCGTATCTCCAGTACTATATGGATTCATTTGGACCGATTGAGATCCCGTCGCGCGTGCCTGATCTCCCGTTGTATATTGCTGACAAGGCTACCTGTCTGGAAAGGTTCGGCAAAAAATGAGCAAACCCAACGACAACCCCGCCGATCCGTTCAAGAAGGCTCTGGCCGAGGCCACCAAGGTCATGGCCGACGATCCCGAACTGAACGTCACCTACACGGTCGATCCGTCGGGCATGACGGGCGAGTCGATGCGCTTGCCGCAGGTCAGCCGCCGGATGACGCGGGAAGAGGTTTTGCTGGCCCGCGGCACGGCGGACGCTCTGGCCTTGCAGCGCAAATATCATGATGATGCGACCCATGCGCGTTATGCACCGCCGGGCGACATAGCGCGCGACCTGTATGAGGCCATGGAAGTGGCCCGGTGCGAGGCGATGGGCGCGCGGGATATGCCGGGAACGGCCTCGAACATCGACGTCAAGATCGGGCATGAGGCGATCCGGCGCGGCTATGATCAGTGCAAACAGCCTGCCGAGGCCCCTCTGTCGGTGGCGGCGGGCTATCTGATCCGCCATCTGGCCACCGGGCGCGATCTGCCTCCGGCGGCGGCGAATGTCATGAACCTGTGGCGCGGGTTCATCGAGGAACAGGCCGGGGGCACGCTGGAAAACCTGCAGGACATCCTGTCAGATCAGGCGGAGTTCGCCAAATTCACCCGTCAGGTGATCAAGGATCTGGGATACGGCGACCAGCTGGGCGACGACCCGGATGAACTGGACGAGGATCAGGAAGATCAGGCCGAAGACGATGCCGAAGAACAGCCCGATCCCGACAGCACCGGACAGGATGAACAGGACGAGCAGGACCCGGACGCAACACCCGAGCAGACGCAGGAAGAACAGCAGGATCAGTCTCAGGCGCAGGTCTCGATGGATGAGATGGCCGAGGATGAACTGGGCGATGAGGCCGAGATGCCCGAAGGCGAGGCTCCGCTGGAGCCGCCCGCCCCGCCGCCCGCGTCCGAGGCCGACCCGGATTATAAGGTCTATCTGAACAGCTATGACGAAGAGATTGCCGCCGAGGATCTGGCAGAACCGGCGGAGCTGGAACGGTTGCGGGCCTATCTGGATCAGCAGCTGGAGCCCTTGAAGGGGGCCGTCAGCCGTCTGGCCAACAAGCTGCAACGCCGGTTGCAGGCGCAGCAGAACCGGTCCTGGGAGTTCGACCGTGAGGAAGGGATACTGGACGCAGGCCGTCTGGCGCGGGTGGTGGCGAACCCGACGACGCCGCTGAGCTTCAAGGTCGAGAAGGATACCGAATTCCGGGATACGGTCGTCACGCTGCTTCTGGACAACTCGGGGTCCATGCGCGGCCGCCCGATTTCCATCGCCGCGATCTGTGCCGATGTTCTGGCCCGCACGCTGGAACGCTGCAACGTGAAGGTCGAAATTCTGGGCTTCACCACGCGGGCGTGGAAAGGCGGTCAGGCGCGTGAGGCGTGGCTGAACGATGGCCGCCCGCAGCAACCCGGGCGACTGAACGATCTGCGGCACATCATCTATAAGGGCGCGGATGCGCCCTGGCGGCGGGCGCGGCCCAATCTGGGTCTGATGATGAAAGAGGGCTTGCTGAAGGAAAACATCGACGGCGAGGCGCTGGAATGGGCACATCGCCGGATGCTGGCCCGGCGCGAGCAGCGCAAGATTCTGATGGTGATTTCGGATGGCGCTCCGGTCGATGATTCAACGCTCAGCGTCAACCCGGCGAATTATCTGGAAAAACACCTGCGCGACGTGATCGCGATGGTGGAAAAACGCAAGATTGTCGAGTTGCTGGCCATCGGGATCGGCCATGATGTGACCCGGTATTACGATCGGGCAGTGACGATTACGGATGTCGAGCAACTGGCGGGCGCGATGACGGAGCAGTTGGCCGCCCTGTTCGACAGCGATCCGCGCGCGCGGGCGCGGGTGATGGGAATGAAAAAGGCCAGCTAGGGCTGGCCTTGCCTCCGGCGGGAGTATTTTCCAAAAAGATGAAGGGGTCAGCCCCCGTTTGCATGAGGTGTGAGATGTTCCAGTCTTTCAAAGTGACCGCGCGCCCGGAACAGGGGCCGCCCCGGCTGGCGGCCTTGCGGGCGGAACTGGCGGGCGAAGGGTTGGACGGGTTTCTGATCCCGCGTGCAGATGCGCATCAGGGCGAATATGTCGCCCCCCGGGACGAGCGGTTGGCGTGGCTGACCGGGTTCACCGGATCAGCCGGGTTCTGCGCCGCGCTAAAGGATGTGGCAGGTGTGTTCATCGACGGGCGATATCGCACGCAGGTCAAGGCGCAGGTGGCCCAGGACTACACGCCGGTGCCATGGCCGGATGTCAGCCTGAGTGTCTGGCTGAAAGAGCAACTGCCAAATGGCGGCAAGGTTGGTTTTGATCCGTGGCTGCATGCCGCAGGTCAGATCTCCGGCACCCGCAAGGAGTTGGATGGCAGCGGCATCGAGCTTGTGCCCTGTGACAATCTGGTGGATCGCGTGTGGACGGATCAGCCCGCCCCTCCGATGAACCCGGTCAAGGCGCATCCGATTGAATTTGCCGGTGAGACGGCAGAAAGCAAGACCGCGCGTCTGGCGAGGACGCTGCGCGAGGCGGGGAAATCCTCTGCGGTGATCACCCTGCCGGATTCGATCATGTGGTTGCTGAACATTCGCGGCTCGGACATTGCCTATAACCCTGTCGCGCACGGGTTTGCCATTCTGCATGCCGATGGCCGGGTTGATCTGTTCATGGCCGCCGCCAAGCTGACCGAGGTGCGGGATCATCTGGGCGATCACGTCTCGGTCTTTGAGCCCGAGGGCTTTCTGGGCACGGTTGCAGCGCTGGAGGGTAAGGTGCAGGTCGACCCCAACACCCTGCCTCAGATCGTGGCCGACGCGCTGGGGGATCGGATGGAAGATGGCGGCGACCCTTGCGCGCTGCCCAAGGCCTGCAAGAACCCGGCCGAAATCGCCGGCAGTGCCGAGGCGCATTTGCGGGACGCGGTGGCGGTTGTCGAGACCCTGTGCTGGCTGGATGCGCAGGAACCCGGCAGCCTGACCGAAACGCAGGTCGTGACCCGGCTGGAAGACAACCGCCGCAAGGACAATGTGCTGCAGGATATCTCGTTCGATACCATCGCGGGCACCGGACCCAACGGCGCGATCATGCATTACCGCGTGACCGAGGAAACCGACAGCCTGCTGCAGAACGGTCATCTGCTGGTGCTGGACAGTGGCGGGCAGTATCTGGACGGGACCACGGACATCACCCGCACCATTGCCATTGGCGAGGTCGGCGACGAGGAAAAAGCCTGTTTCACCCGCGTTCTGAAAGGCATGATCGCTCTGTCGATGCAGCGCTGGCCGGTGGGTCTGGCCGGTCGCGATATCGAATGCATCGCCCGCGCGCCCTTGTGGCTGGCCGGTCAGGATTTCAACCACGGGGTCGGGCACGGGGTCGGTGCGTATCTGAGCGTGCATGAAGGCCCGCAGCGCCTGTCCAAGGTCAGCCATGTGCCGCTGGAGCCGGGCATGATCCTGTCGAACGAACCGGGCTATTACCGCGAAGGTGCCTTTGGCATCCGCATCGAAAACCTGGTGGTCGTGCAAGAGGCCCCCGCCCTGCCCGGCGGCGACGCCGAGCGTGCCATGCTGAACTGGCGCACGCTGACCTATGTGCCAATCGACCGCCGCCTGATCGTGGCCGATATGCTGACCGCCGAAGAACGCAACTGGCTGAACGCCTATCACAGCGACGTGGCGGCAAAAGTCAGGCCAAGGCTGGGCCTTGACGCGCAACTGTGGTTGGATGCCGCAACCGCGCCGATCTGACACCGAACTGTTACATAGAATGGGCAGAGGAGAGGCCCCGACATCCGCGAGGGAAGGAGAATACATGACCGAGATTACAATTCAAAAGGCCGCAGGAAAATGGAGCGTCCGTTCCGGCGGCGCGATACTGGGCGAAACGAGCAACGCGCTGGCGCTGGAAGAAGGCGATTTGGCGCCTGTTATCTACTTTCCCCGCTCGGACATCGCGATGGCCTTTCTGGACCGGACGGACAAGGTCACGCATTGCCCTCATAAAGGGGATGCGGTGCATTTTTCCATCGTGAACAAATCCTCGGTCACGGAAAATGCCGCGTGGAGCTATGAAGACCCGGCCCCGGCGGTCGGCGAGCTGAAAGAGTATCTGGCGTTTTATCCGGCAGATTCGGTGAAAGTCGAGCAGATCTAAACCGCAACCTTTTCCTTTGGGCGGCTCGCGATCAGCGTGATCGCGGCCACCAGGGCAACACCAGACGCAACCCGCACCACCATCTGGAAATCATAAGCTTGCGCGATCAGGCCCACCGCAGGGCCCGCAAGCAGGCCGGTAACCATCAGCGTATTCCAGTAAACCGCCGTCGCATGCGCGGGACGGTCCTTGGCGAAGGACTGAACATAGCTGATCCCGAGGCTGGCGTAGAAGCCATAATACAGCCCCTCAAGCGCGGCCCCGGCGAGCATCTGCGGGAAGGTTTGAACTGCGGCCAGCAACTGGATTGTCACCACCGCCAGCAAGGTCGTTGCGATCAGTGCCGGGCGCATACCGAACCGCGCGATGATCATCGGCGTGCTGAAGATGGCCAGAACCTCGACAAAGGTTTTGATGCTGAAGGCCAGACCGGGTGCGTAGCCGGGCAACCCGACCTCTTGCACGTAGAAGATCGGCAGGGAGGTAAACGTCAGGGAATGCGCCAGCGACAGGCAGAACACGAAACCCGCCGCCAGCCAGAGGCCCCGCGCTGGTGTCGCGCCCTCGGGCGTGGCTGAGGCTGGTTTGGCCTTTGCTGCAATGTCGCGCGGCAGCGTAGTCCACCACAAGGCCAGCCAGATTAGGGCGACGCCAAGCGCGACCACAAACACGGTGTTGGCCCCAAACCGGTCGGCGACCAGAAACGTCACCGCAGGTCCGATCATCCAGGCGGTGGATGTGGTGGCGCGCATATAGGCGTTGAAGCGGCTGCGCTCGATACTGTCGCGCTCGGCGATGCTGCCGCCCAGGCTGAACATGGTCGAAACGGCGCTGGAACTGATGCCGAAGCCGAGAACGCCCACGGTCATCACGGTCCACAGCGCAGGCGACAGGGACAGGGCAAAGCAGGCCGTCAGAAAGCCCAGCGCCGCGACCCCGATCAGGGGGAAGACGCGGGCCCCGTCATCGATCCGCCGGGCGAATTGCCTGTTGGCTACCAGCGTCAGGCTGACGGCCAGTACGGAATACACGCTGATGATCCAGGGCTGGTATCCCAATCCGTCAACCAGAAAGAAGCCCATGAAGGGGATGATCATTGAACTGCAAATGGTCCCGCAGAACAACAGGAGCAAAAACAGAAGCCGTGTGGCGATCTGGCTGTCGGGCATGTTTTACAATCCTGTTAAAGACATGGTTTGTCTTTCAAATTTGGCTGCGCGATGCAACCGCCGCGTGCCCCTTTGCTTTGAAATGGCTGGCATATGCATCTTGTGACGCGCCCCGCTCACGCACCTGTTGCATGCAAGTGATCGCGACAGGGGGCAAACTGGTGTGGGATGTGATCGGAGGGTGTCATGCATTTATCACGTCGCGGCTTTGCAGGAATGGTTGGCGCAGGGGCTTTGATGCCGGGCGCGCTTTGGGCCCAGCAGGACCCGGTGCTCGATGCGCTGCGCAGCACGCTTTACCTAAGCAGAACCCAGTTCGAAGACAGCATGGCCTACCTGAAAGATCGCGGAAACCCGGATGTGGTTCCGGGCCTGCTGACGGCGATGCGTTATTCCGACCGGCGGCGGGACGATATCGCCGAGGTGATGGAGGCGCTGACAGGCCAGAAACTCGGCACCGACTGGTTCGAGTGGATGCTGTGGCAAGAGCGTAACCCGCAAGTGGTGCCCCACCCCTCGCTGATCCCGTTCAAACGCGAAGTTCTATTGGGGATCGACGCGAATTTCGACGTTTTCCTGCGGCCTCAGTACCTGCAGCGGGACAAGATGAAGATCCGGCTGGAAGAGATCTCGTGGGGCGGCGTGCACAAGGACGGCATCCCCTCGCTGGACAATCCGACACTTATCCCGGCCTCCGGTGCCAGCTATCTGAAGGGCAGCGATCTGGTCTTCGGGGTCGCGATCAACGGCGATGTACGCGCCTATCCGCTGCGGATCATGGGCTGGCACGAGATGTTCAACGAAGTAATCGGCGGCGTGCCCGTGGCGCTGGCCTATTGCACCCTCTGCGGATCGGGCATTCTGTTTGAAACGCAGGTGCAGGCGCGGCGGAAGCCGTTTGTCTTTGGCTCGTCCGGGTTCCTGTACCGGTCCAACAAGCTGATGTTCGACCGGCAGACGCATTCGTTGTGGAACCAGTACACCGGCAAGCCGGTTGTCGGCCCGCTTGTGGACAGCGGCATCACGCTGAAGCAGCGCCCGGTGGTGATCACCACGTGGGAAAGCTGGAAAACCTCGCATCCCGACAGCAGGGTTCTGTCGCTGAAGACGGGTCACCGGCGAAACTACGGCTCGGGGGTCGTGTATCGCGACTACTTCGCGTCACCCAACCTGATGTTCCCCGCGCTGGTGGATCAGTCCGAGCATCGGCAAAAGGATTACATCTTCGCCATCCGCCAGTTCGGCGCGGCGCGGGCATGGCCGTTGGAGGCGTTCAGCCGGACCCGCGTGATCAACGACGCAATCGCCGACCGTCCCTTGGTTCTGGTCGGCAATTCCGACAGACGCACGGTGCGGGCTTATGAGCGCAAGTCGTACCGCTTTACCGCTGCGGATGGCGGTTTGGTGGATCAGGCGGGTGGCAAATGGACTATGGCCGAAGAGGAGCTGATCGGCCCCGACGGAACCCGGCTGCCCCGGGTGGCAGGCCATATCTCGTACTGGTTTGCCTGGGACAACTACCTTGGGGATGCGGCCACGGTGTATAAGGGCTAGGAGTGTTCCTCGGCCGCGGTGGCGGCCAGCGCGCGGTTGTAAGCCTTGAGCGCGTCGATGTGATACAGCGCCCCGACCGGTTCTTCCTGACCGTCCTTATCGACAATGACAACAGGGATGCAGGGGATGTCCTCGCGGTCGAAATAGGGCATCGCGGCCTCGAGCGTGGCGCTGGCCTTGACGCACAGGCCCTGATCGATCAGGGCGCGCGCCTCGTCCTTAGTGATCGAGCGCTCATCGTCAATTGGCCGCATCACCGCCCCGGCCCGCAGCATCGCCAGCAGATAGGCCTGCGGCCCCGCGGCCAGATGCACATTGCGCCGCTCCAACTGCGTCAGGAAGAACGACCGATCCACAAGGCGCGAGGCCAGCGCGGTGGACATCGAGACCGAGACCATCACCGCCAGACCGATCTGCCAGTCTCCGGTCAGTTCGAACACGATCAGCGTGGTCGAGATCGGCGCACCCAGAACCGCCGCCGCGACAGCCCCCATGCCCGCAAAGGCATAAAGCGTGTGGGTGCCCGACACATCCGGCAGCAAGCCGGTGGCGATCAGGCCAAAGGCCAGCCCGGTCAGCGCACCGATCATCAGCGAGGGGGAAAACACACCGCCACCCATGCGCCCGCCCATCGTGATGGCCACGGCCACCGTCTTGACAACGGCAAACAGGATCGCCGTTGTCAGCACGAGGTCTCCGGCCAAGGCCCGGATCGTCGTCTCATACCCCACGCCGATGATATGCGGGAACCAGATCGCCAGAAGGCCCAGCATGGCCCCCGAAACGGCGGGCCGCAGCCAGCGCGGCAGGGACAGACGGGCCTGAACATGGCTGCCAATATCCTCGGCAAAGAAGATCGAACGCATCAGCAGCAGCGACACCAGCCCGCAGATCAGCCCTAGGATCAGGAAAGCGGGAAGTTCGACGTAGAACTGCAGCGAGCCGGGGGTTTCCAGAACAAACTCGGTCACGTCACCATATTCCAGCCGGTTGATCACCGTCCCCGCGACCGAGGCGATGACGATGGGCGCAAAGGCGTGAACCGCGAAGTGGCGCAGCACCACCTCGAGCGCGAAGATTGCCCCGGCGATGGGCGCGTTGAAACTGGCCGAGACGGCGGCAGCCACGGCGCAGCCCAGCAGATCGCGCCCGGTGATCCCGTCGGCGTGGATGCGGTTGCTGACCCAGGTCGAGATGACGCCTGCCATATGCACCACCGGCCCCTCACGCCCAGTTGACCCGCCGGAACTGAGTGTGATCAGCGAGGCAAAGAGCGATGCGACACCCGCCTTGGTTTCCACCCGGCCGTCGGTCACGGCGGCGCCTTCGATGACATCGGCAACCGAACGCACGCGCCCGTCATCGGTGAATTTATGCAGGATCACGCCGACAACCAGCCCGCCGATCACGGGCGTGATGAACACCATAATCCACGGAAGTTTTTCGGCATGGCTGTGCAGCAGCAGGATGTCTTCGGTCTGGTAGATATAGGCTTGCAGGGCCTGAATGCCTTTGCGGAACCCAAGCGCCATGAAGCCCGCCGCGATCCCGATGGCCAGAGCGATGAACCAGAACTGGATCTGGCTTGGCCCGCGCCGGCGCATGACCTGCCACGCATCCCGGATCGCGGCCAAAGCCTGATTGAACTGGTTGCGCAGAACGGTGCGGGTGGACTGGGTCATTTGCCCTCGGGGATCAATTCATATCCCTTAGTAAGCCACGCGAGGACCTGAGAAAAGTCAGTTTACGGGGGATTGTTGGCGAGTGTTACGCCTTACGCGTCCAGCAGGGCGCGGGCGGCGGCGCGGGCTTCGTCGGTGATGGTGTCGCCTGCGACCATGCGGGCGATTTCATCGACCCGGTCGGGGGTCGCCAGCGGGATCACGGTCGACAGGGTTTGGCCGTCCGTCACCTGTTTCTGTACCCGCCAATGATGCGCGGCCCGTGCGGCGACCTGGGGCGAATGCGTCACCACCAGAACCTGCCCGCCCTGCGCCAGCGATGCCAGACGGCGGCCCACCGCATCGGCGGTGGCACCGCCGACGCCGCGGTCGATCTCGTCAAAGATCATGGTGCGGGCGCTATCCTCGCCGGTCAGGCAGACCTTGAGCGCCAGCAGAAACCGGCTGAGTTCCCCGCCCGAGGCGATCTTGTTCAGCGGGCCCGAGGGCGCGCCGGGGTTGGTGGCGACGGTGAAGGCCACCGCGTCGGTGCCTTCGGGGCCGGGATCGGTGGCTGTGATTTCGGTTTTGAACACCGCCCGCTCCATTTTCAGCGGCGCGAGTTCGGTCATGACGGCGCTGTCCAACTGTCCAGCAGCCTGTTGGCGCAAGGCGCTGAGCGCACTCGCTGCCGCGTCATAGGCCGCCTGCGCCGCATCCACGGCGGCGCGTTTGTCGCTCAGGTCGGCATCACCCGCGTCCAGTCGGCTCAACCGGTCGCGCAGGGTATCGGCGAAGGCGCCCAAATCGTCCGGCCCGACATCATGCTTACGGGCCAGCGCGCGGATGGCGAACAGGCGTTCTTCGGCCTGTTCCAGTTCCGCCGGATTGAAATCGAGCGCCTGCAGACAGGTGTTGACCCCATCCTGCGCCTCGCCCAGTTCGATCAGCGCACGGCCCAAAGCAGCAATCGGTTCCTCCAACTGACCGCCTGCATTGTCCGCGACCCCTTCGAGCCAGCGCACGGCGTCGGCCATCGCGCCCTCGGCCCCGTCCCCGCCCAGCAGGTCGAAGGCGCGGGCCACGTCGTCGCGGATGCGTTCGGCCCCCTGCATCATGCGGCGGCGCGCATCGAGTTCCGCATCCTCGCCCGGCTGCGGGTAAAGCTGGTCCAGTTCGGCGACGGAATGGCGCAGGAATTCTTCCTCGGCGCGCATGACGTCCAGCGCGGATTCGGTCTGAGCCAGCGCTTTGCGGGCGCGGGACATCTGTGTCCACGCGTCATGCACGGCGGCAAGGTGATCCCCTGCCCCGGCATAGGCATCCAGCATGGCGCGGTGGCCGCGCGGGTTCAGCAAGCCGCGATCATCGTGCTGGCCATGCAACTCGATCAGGGTTTCTGACAGCGCGCGCAGCACTTCGCCCGAGCACCGCCGGTCGTTGACCCATGCGGTTTTGCGCCCCTCGGCGGTGTTGACGCGGCGCAGGATCAGCTCTTCGCCACCGGGCAGTCCGGCCTCGGCCAAAACGGCATGGGCGGGGTGATCGTCGGGCAGTTCGAACTCGGCCACGACCTCACCCTGCGCGGCGCCCTGACGGACCAGTTCGGCCCGCCCGCGCCAGCCCAGCACAAATCCCAGCGAATCCAGCAGGATCGACTTGCCCGCGCCGGTTTCACCGGTCAACGCGTTCAGACCCGGCTGAAACGTCAGTTCCAACCGGTCGATGATCAGCATGTCGCGGATATCAAGGGCGCGCAGCATCGGGTCTTTAGCGTCCCTCGCCTTCAGCCATGGCCGTTACAACCACTCACCCTTGATGGTCTGACGGTAGATTGTGGACAGCCAGTTGTTGCCACGGCTCTTAAGATCAAGACCGCGCGAAGTCAGCAGCTTGTAAGCGTCGTCATACCATTCCGTGGACTGGTAGTTGTAGCCCAGGATCGCACCCGCCGACTGCGCCTCATCCAGCAGGCCCAGCGACAGATATGCCTCGACCAGACGATACAGCGCCTCAGCCGTGTGCGATGTTGTCTGGAAATCCTCGACGACAACGCGGAAGCGGTTGATGGCGGCGGTATAGTGATCCTGACGCAGGTAGTAGCGCCCGATCTCCATCTCTTTGCCGGCCAGATGGTCAAAAGCCAGATCGAATTTCAGAACCGCCGAGGTGGTATATTCGCTGTCCGGATAAACCTCGATCACGGTCCGCAGGGCCTGCAGCGCCTGAAAGGTCAGGCCCTGATCGCGGCCCACTTCATCGATCTGGTCGTAATAGCTGAGCGCCAGCAGATACTGCGCATAAGCCGCATCTTCATCCGTCGGGTAGAAATCGATGTAACGCTGCGCGGCAGCGCGGCTTTCTTCGTAATTCTTGTCGTTGTGATACGAGAACGCCTGCATGATCAGCGCGCGTTTGGCCCAGTCGGAATAGGGGTAAAGACGCTCGACCTCCGAGAAGTACCACGCCGCATCGTCCGAGCGATTCTGGGAAAGTTCGAACTCACCGCGGGTATAAATCTGTTCCGGCGTGAAGCCTTCCAGATTTTGATCGCGGTCCGCACCTTTGCTGCTGCACGCCGCCAACGCTGCTGCCAGAAGAATCGCACCTGCGAATCTGACTGCCGCTTTGCTGCCAACCATACCGCCCATCCTTGTCGTCTTACCTAACGGGGCCCGCCCCGGATCAGGCCTTGGTCTAGCATAGATATTTCCGGTGCAAAACGCCTTATCCACGCTCTGGCGCAAATGTCGTCAGAGTTGATCAGGTCAGGCAACTTCCGGAATTTCGTCCAGAACAAGGCCCTGGCCCGGCAAACGCGCGGCCTGTTCGGGCGTGCACAGGATCGGACGCACCGCACCGGGGGTTTCGAACAGTTTGCGCAGCAGCGTGTTCGTCATCGAATGGCCCGACTTGTCGCCGGTGAAATGCCCCAGAATCGGGCCGCCTGCCAGATAGAGGTCGCCCAACGCATCCAGCATCTTGTGGCGCACCGCCTCATCCGCACGGCGGAAACCGCCCGGTGTCAGCACCTCGTCACCCTGCACGACAACCGCGTTTTCCAGCGTGCCGCCAAGGGCCAGCCCGTTTTCCCGCATCGCTTCGACATCGGTGCGGCGGCAGAATGTACGGCAATCGCTCAGTTCGCGGGCAAAGGACCCGTTGCGCATGTCCAGCGTCTTGGTCTGGTCGCCAATGGCGTCGTCTTCGAAATCGATGTGGAAATCGATGATCAGACCGTCCGCCGGAGCAATCGACGCGCTGGCGCCTTCGCGCGATGCGGTCACGGGTTTCAGCACTTCGTAGGCCAGAACCGGGCTGGCCTGACGGCGGACACCCTTGGCCATGATCCCGCGCACGAAATCGATGGACGACCCGTCCATGATCGGCACTTCCGGCCCGTCGATCTCGATCAGAGCGTTATGCACACCGCACCCGGCCAAAGCGGCCATGATGTGTTCAACGGTCGAAACCGAAACACCGGCCTCGTTCACCAGACGGGTGCACAGCGGGGTGCGTTCGACCACATCGTAGATTGCGGGGATGAGGGCATTGCCCAGCTCAATATCCGTCCGCTTGAACCAGATGCCGTGACCGGCGGCAGCCGGTTTCAGAACCATGGTTGCAGGCTGACCGCCATGCAGTCCCACGCCTTTGAACGTCACCGGAGATTTGAGCGTATGTTGCAAATTTAGCCTCAGTTGAGTGGTGTTCAGCCTGTGACGGCTGCGTTGGACACTCAGTTAAGGAAGAGACGGCTCAGGCTCAACTCACTCTTTGCAACCGAATGAAACATGAATGTGACAGATCGGCAAAACCCTGCTGACAACACTTTAAAGCAATGAAAACAAAAGAGAAAGGGCCGCCAAACGGCGGCCCTTTGACCCTAATTTGTTACCGCGATCAGTTGGCCTGACGGCGCAGGAAGGCCGGAATTTCGATCCGTTCCTGATCCGGATCCGCCTCATCATGCGCAGGTGCCGTAGCGTCAGCCTGGCGCATTGTGGGCTGCTGACGGGGCGGTTGCGCAGGGGTATCCGGTGCGTGGCCGGTCATCCGGTCGATCAGCTTGTTGAAGCCAAAACCCCGGCGTTCCTGCTGCCCGGCCTGCGGTTGCGGCGCAGGTTCAGGCGACCGGGGCGCGGCCGCACGCGGCTGGCCGGACGGCGAGTTCTGAACGGCGGCCTGCAGGCGCTGCAGCGCCTCGGGCGAGGGGTTTCCGGCCGTGTTGGCGCGCGGCGCAACATAGCTTTCCGGCGCCGGTTCCGCAGGCTCGGGCTGCGGCTCAAACTCGGCCACGCGCGGCTGATAGGCCGGGGGCGGCAATCCGTCATCGTCCTGCTTGGACGACGCAACCTTGTCCGCGTGCCAGCTGTCGTCCCGCTCGGGCTCATCCACCGTTTCAAACAGCGAGGGCGCGATGTCCGATTTTTCCTCAGCCTCGGCAGCGACCACTTGTTCCAGCTCGGGCTCTTCCGCCGAAACCGTGCGGGTCAGCGGGGCCGACATCGAACGGCGCGCGACCGGCACATCTTCGGTCTTTTCAGTGGCGTCGATGCCGGTGGCAACAACCGACACCCGCATGCCGCCTTCCATCGCGGTGTCGAGGGTCGAGCCGACGATGATGTTGGCCTCGGGGTCCACTTCCTCGCGGATGCGGTTGGCCGCCTCGTCCAGTTCGAACAGGGTCAGGTCATTCGAACCGGTGATGTTAATCAGAACGCCCTTGGCCCCTTTGAGGCTGATTTCGTCCAGCAGCGGGTTCGCAATTGCCTTCTCGGCGGCCTGAATGGCGCGATCTTCGCCGGTGGCTTCGCCAGTGCCCATCATCGCCTTGCCCATCTCGTCCATCACGGCGCGGACATCGGCGAAGTCGAGGTTGATCAGGCCCGGACGCACCATCAGGTCGGTGACACCTTTAACGCCCTGATACAGAACGTCATCGGCCATCGAGAATGCCTCGGTAAACGTGGTTTTTTCGTTGGCCAGACGGAACAGGTTCTGGTTCGGGATGATGATCAGCGTATCGACGACCTTTTGCAGCGATTCAACGCCGTCTTCGGCCTGACGCATCCGCTTGGCCCCTTCGAACTGGAAGGGTTTGGTCACGACACCTACGGTCAGAACGCCCAGCTCACGCGCCGCCTGCGCGATGATCGGCGCGGCCCCGGTGCCGGTGCCGCCGCCCATGCCAGCGGTGATGAAACACATGTGCGCACCGGCCAGATGATCGACGATCTGCTCGATGCTTTCTTCGGCTGCTGCGGCCCCAACGGTCGGACGGGCCCCTGCGCCCAGACCTTCGGTGACTTTCACGCCCAGTTGCACCCGCGCCGAGGACTGGCTTTGCTGCAGCGCCTGCGCGTCGGTGTTGGCGACAACGAAATCGACGCCGTCCAGTTGTTTTTCAATCATGTTGTTGACAGCGTTCCCACCCGCGCCGCCAACGCCAAATACCGTAATCCGAGGCTTCAGTTCGTCGTGCCCGGGCATCGAAAGATTCAATGTCATGCTCTGTCCGCCTGTATTTATGTCCCGCCAAAGCGGTGTTTTTCTTACCTATCCGCCTTTGATCCTACCGCTGATATGCAAAAAGGTCACGTCAAAAATCGCATGAATCCACAAAATATGGAGGAAATAAGGCAGCAGACAGCGGCATTTCGCGGCCCCTGCGAGATATAGCGGAAACATCGCTGATCACTACAAGACATGCCAAGCCAGTGCGCATCATCTACATGCGTCACGCCTTAGATTTGTCTCAATTCAACTGCGGAAAACTGCTCAATGTCCTGCCGCGGGGCCTCTGACGGGCCTTGTGGATATCTTTAGGGATAATTCCGGGGGCCGCAACCCGTTTCTTCAGCTGATCGGGGCGCTTGGGCAGTTCAGGCTGTTCTCCGTGATACTGCGCACCTCCTGAATCTCGCCATCGGTGAACGAGGCGAGCCGGACCATCAGCCGTCCTTCGTGCATGAATGGCCACCAGCAGACCGGAATGCCATCGCGGTCGTTGTCATAGAGAAAGCAGATCTGACCATTGGGCGTGGTGATCTGACCGTAGACGCATCCCCGCCCCTCTTCCCGCCAGACCGAGGTGGTGCGGGTCAGGAATTGCTCGGTTCCCACCAGATCACCGCTGCGGATTTCGTAGAATTTCACCGTTTTACCTAGGAGGGCATCCAGAAACGCCTCGGGCGTGATCACGGTTTGTGCCGCAGCCCAGCCCGGCAACAGGCAAGCGCCGAGGATGCCCCGGCGCAGTGCCTTACCAATTATCACGGAACCACCGGACGGCGCGCTTGAACGGGCGCGCGGCATAGGTGTCGACCGGGATTTCGAAATCCCACCATTCATCCTGCGGATGCGCCGCAAAAAGGCTGAGCCCGACAACGGAAGAGAACCCCGGCCCGGTCGCCGATTGCGGCAGGCCATGCACACGAAGCGGACGGCCAAGCCGGACGCGTTGCCCCAGGATGCGGGTTGCAAGCCCGTCCAGCCCCATGATCTGACTGCCGCCACCGGTCAGAACGATCTGCTGGCTGGGCATATGTTCGAACCCGGCCGCATCCAGCCGCACGCGGACCTCTTCCAGAATTTCCTCGACCCGAGGACGCATGATGCCGATCAGTTCAGCACGGCTAACGGTACGCCGGTCATGTTCCCAATCGCCGGTGTCGCCGCCAATTTCGATCAGATCGCGGTCATCCGCTCCGGTGGCGTGCACACCGCCGTTGAAGGTCTTGATGCGCTCGGCCACCGCTGTCGGCACGCCCAGCCCCATCGAGATATCGGCAGTCACGTGATCGCCGCCCATACGCACGCAATCGGCATAGATCATGTGTTTCTTCATGAAAATCGAAACGCTGGTCGTGCCGCCGCCCATGTCGATACAGGCCGCGCCCAGTTCCTGCTCATCCTCGACCAGCGACGAAATACCGGACACATAGGCCGAGTTCGCAATTCCTGCCAATTCCAGATCGCAGCGCTTGATGCAGCGCACGATGTTCTGGATCGCCACCGCATCCACGGTCAGCATGTGCATATCCACGGCCAGCGATTGTCCCATCTGCCCGCGCGGATCGATCAGGCCAGAGCGGTTGTCGAGTGCGAAATTCACCGGCTGAGCGTGCAGCACTTCGCGCCCCGCGCCATAATCCGGCACGTCGCAGGCGTTCAGAACCCGCCCGACCTCGGCCTCGGTCACGACCTGACCTTCCAGATCGACCTGCGCGTCCAGCCCGTAGGATCGCGGGTTGGCACCCGAAAAACAGGCGATCACGTGATCGACGCGGATATCGGCCATTTTCTGGGTCGCTTGCAAAACCGTGCGGATGGCGCGCTCGGTTTCCTGCATGGCGGTAACTTCGCCAAACTTCACCCCGCGCGAGCGGGTGGTTCTGGCCCCGATCACGCGGAACCCGGTCTGGCCTGCCAATGACCCGATGCTGTTATCGTCGCTCAGCCGTCCGGTGCCGTCAAAACGCAGCACAAGGCACGAGATTTTCGAGCTGCCGATGTCCAGAATCGCGACAACACCGCGCTGCATCGCCTGTCTGCGCATCTGCCGCATGGCCCGTTGGGACTGATAAAGATCGGTCATCATGGTCGTTACTGCCCGCTACTCACATCTGTTTTTGTATTCCACCAGTCTTCGCTGGCGGCTTTGGTCATTCTGATCGTCGGCCGCTGCCCAAGGCGCATGTCCACAACCGCCACGTCGCGTTCCAGAAGGTCCTGCACCTCGTTCACCGCCAGCACGCGTTCCAGCGCCCGCACCGGCTGATCCGTGGGCAGCATGATGCGCTGCCCGCGATCCAGCACCAGATCCCAGCGCCGCTCGCCCACGCGCACCAATCCGCGCACGCGGTTGCCAAGGCTGCGCGAGGTTCGGAACAGCTGAAGCGCCTCGCCCACATGCTGGTCTGCGCCTTTGCCCGCGATCAACGGCAGATGCGCGTGTTCCTTGCGCGAGGCTGTCTGATCCACATGCACGCCGGTTTCGTCCAGCAACTCGGTCCCGTCATGCGTCCGCCAGACAATGACCGGCTGCCGTTCGACAACGTCAATCTGCAGGATGCCGCCGGGGCGGATGCGCACGGTTGCGGATTTCACCGGGTCCAGGCCCGAGATCGTGTCGCGCATATGCTCGACATCCAGATCCCAGGAACTGATCGGGAAATCCAGCGGCACCACTTCACGGATATCATCGGCCAGATCGGTGCCCGCGCCATCGATGGCCATCAGGTTGACCATGAATTCAGGCCGCTCTTGAATCGAGGTGCGGATGTCGGCGATATAAGCGCTGACCGCCTCGCGCCGGTCCGGGGACGCAAAGTAGATGCCAATCGCTGCCGCAACGGCGCAGATCGGCACGCCCAGCTTGACGCCCAGACGAATGCCGGGTGTCAGCATCCAGCGCTGGAACCTGTAGCTGAGCCGCGACGGCGCAGGGTCCGACCGGCCTGCGTTTCGACCAAACATCTTCGCGCCCCGCAAACGCAGAAGCGGCTGCGCATCGCGCGTCTCGGCGGTTTCGAACTCGGCATCCGGCCCGGACAGAGCCTTGGTCCGGTGGATCACCGGCGCGCGCGTGGCGGTCAGCGGTCGCATGAGGCGTCCTCCACCATCCAGGCGCAAAGCTGGCCGAATGTCATGCCGAGATGCGCGGCCTGTTCGGGCACGAGCGAAGTTGGCGTCATGCCGGGCTGGGTGTTGGTTTCCAGCAGGAACAGACCGTCTGCGCCCATGCTGTCGTCCCAGCGGTAATCGGTGCGGGACACGCCCCGGCAGCCCAGAGCGTTGTGGGCCTTCACCGCATATTCCATGCAACGGTCGAAGATGTCCTGCGGAATGTCCGCGGGCAGCACATGCCACGAGCCGCCAGGCTTGTATTTGGCGTCATAGTCATACCAGCCGCCATCCGTCATGATCTCGGTCACGGTCAGGGGGCGGTCGCCCATGACGGTCACGGTCAGTTCACGCCCTGCGACATATTTCTCGACCATCACCTGATCGGGCATCGCCTCGTCCAACTGCGGCGGCCCGTTGGCGTTTTCGTGCACGATATAGATGCCGACGCTGGAGCCTTCGTTGTTGGGCTTGGCCACGTAAGGAGGCTCCATCACGTGGACCTCGACCACCTCGACCTTGGGCACGATCATGCTGGGCACAATCGGCAGGCCTTCAGCCTGATAGACTTCCTTGCTGCGTTGCTTGTCCATCGCCAGCGCCGAGGCCAGCACACCGGAATGCGTATACGGAATGCGCATCCATTCCAGCAGGCCCTGCACGCAGCCATCCTCGCCCCAGCGGCCATGCAGGGCGTTGAAAACCACATCCGGCTTGATGTCCAATAGGCGCGCATAAAGGTCGGGACCTGCGTCCAGTTCGACCACTTCAAAGCCTTCTCCCCTAAGGGCGGCTGCGCATTCGCGCCCAGAGCTGAGAGACACCTCGCGTTCCGCCGAGGGGCCGCCCATCAATACCGCCACTTTGGGGTTTGTCCTGCTCGACATACCCAACGTGCGCCTCAATGTCCCCGGACCTTATGTGGTGGTCCGTACTGCGTTTATGCCTTTGATCCGTCGCCGTTAATTGCCTGTTTTGGTCTGACGGTTGGGGCTTTATTCTGTCAGCGGATCACCGACCCGCATGATTTCCCACTCTAGCGTGATGCCGCTTGTTTCGTAAACCTTTTTTCGCACCTCTTCGCCCAGACCTTCAAGGTCAGCGGCGGTTGCGTCACCGGTGTTGATCAGGAAATTCGAGTGCTTGGGGCTCATCTGCGCGCCCCCCATGGTGGCCCCGCGCATGCCCGCGTCATCGATCACCTTCCACGCCTTGAGGTCATGCACATCATCCGCCTTGCCGGTGGACGAGAACCCGGCAGGGTTGCGAAAGGTCGACCCGGCGCTGCGGTCCTTGGTGGGCTGGGTCTCATCCCGTTTTTGCAGCTGCGCTTCCATGCGGTCGTGCAGTTCGGCTGGATCGCCCGCAGGGCCTTGGAAGGTGGCCGAAACCAGCACCGCGCCGTCGGGCAGGTCTGTTTGACGATACCGGAAGTTGAGGTCTTGCGGCGTCAGGTCAACGACATCTCCGCCGCGCGTCACGATAGTGGCCTTTTGCAGTACATCCGCCGTGTAGCTGCCATAGCAGCCCGCATTCATCCGCACGGCGCCGCCGACCGAGCCGGGAATGGTGCGCAGAAACGTCAGGTCAACACCCGCATCCGCCGCTTTGCGGGCCACATGTGCATCCAGCGCAGCCGCGCCCGCCGTGACCAAGTTGCCCCGGACGGAAATCCCGTTAAACCCGCGCCCCAGCCGGATCACCACCGCGCGCAAACCGCCATCCCGAACGATGAGGTTCGAGCCGACGCCCATCGGGAAGATCGGCACATCTTCGGGCAGGTTGCGCAGAAAACCCTGCAGGTCTTCCACGTCTGCGGGCTGAAACAGATGATCCGCAGGACCGCCGACGCGCAGCCAGGTCAGGTCGTTCAGGGGGCGGGACTGCGTCAGGCGGCCCCGGACGTCGGGCAACTGGGTCATCCGTCTGCCCGTGCCGCCAGACTGCGCCGGCCAACGCCGCCCATGATGGCGGCGAACAGGAAGGGCAGGACCGCGCCGGTCAGCCAGACGAAGGGGCCAAAGGCCCGGTCTTCCTCACCGGTTCCCACGCCTGCCAACATCACGATCAGCGCAAGTGCTGCGACAGAACTCAGCCCGATCAGCCATAGCAACCCTTTGAGGCCAATCCAGCGGCCCGCGACGAAGCCCGCAAGAGCCCCGAGGATCAGCGCGATCAGCGGCAGATAAGCGAAAGTGGCGATGTCGACCATGGGGCCTCCTGAAAACGGCCGTTACTTGTTGGTCGCCTTCATGCCCTGCATTTTCGCCTTTGTCCAACGGGTCAGGTAAATCACCGGCCAGCGCAGCACAGACATGCCTGCGACCAGTACGATCAGGCCGATCCAGGGACCGTTTTCACAGGTGACATAGCCCAGAATGGGGATGCCGACCGCAATCAGGATATACGCCCGCGTCCAGTGATTGTCCTTGCTGGGGATCATCGCCAGCACATTCGCGGCAATCCCCCATGCGGCGGCAAGGGCGAGGGACCAGCTCATTCCGCGATCTCTCGGCCCGACCATTTGCGCCAGTAATAGCGGATGGGACGGCGGAACATCGAGACAAACGCACCCAGCGCCGCAACCGACCAGAACCAGCCGTGATCATAGCCCAGCCAGACGATCAGCACCGGCGCGCAGATCAGCAGGACGAATCCCGGCGGGAACTGCAGGCGCATGGGCAACAAAGCGACCACAGTGGCACAGACCACCCAGAGGGCGGCAAAGATCATCGAATAGTCCATACGTTCCTTCCGAGGGCCGAGGCTCTGCCCCCAAGGTGTCACACTCTCAGGTTGTGCGCCATTAAGAGAAAGCGATCAAACCGCCTGTTTTTGTTGCTGCAACCTATCCGGCAGACCATTGGCCCAGGCGCTGATCGTACCGGCCCCGAGACAGACGACCATATCGCCCGGACGGGCCTGTTCGCGGACCAGACGCTCAAGGTCGTTTTCATCCAGCAGCGCGCGGGCGTGACGGTGGCCGTGGCGGATCAGGCCCTGCACCAGATCATCGCGCGAGGCACCTTCGATCGGGTCCTCGCCAGCGGCAAAGACCTCGGCGATGGCAACCACATCGGCGTTGTTGAAGCAGGTGCAGAAATCCTCGAACAGGTTCGACAGGCGGGAATAGCGGTGCGGCTGGTGCACAGCGATCACGCGGCCTTCGGTGGCCTGGCGGGCGGCTTTCAGGACGGCGGTGATTTCAACCGGATGGTGGCCGTAATCGTCGATGATGGTGACGCCATCGACCTCTCCGACCTTGGTGAAGCGGCGGTTGACGCCACCGAAATTGGCCAGCGCGTCGCGGATTTCTGATGCCTTCATGCCCAGATGGCGTGCCACGGCTACGGCGGACAGCGCGTTCGAGACGTTGTGGTCACCGGGCATCGGCAGGGTACAGCCTTCGATCACCTTGTCTTCGTATTGCAGGTGAATGTCGAATTGGGCGACGCCGCCCTTGTAGGTTAGGTTCTCGGCCCGCACATCGGCCTGCGCGTTGAAGCCATAGGTGCGCACGCGGCGGTCAGTGATGCGGCCGACCAGCGCCTGAACCTCGGAATGATCGGTGCAGCAGACGGCGAGGCCGTAGAAAGGGATGTTCGAGACAAACTCGTCAAAGCCCGCGCGCAGCAGGTCGAAATCGCCCCAATGCTCCATATGCTCGGGGTCGATATTGGTGACGATGGCAATGGTGGCGGGCAGCCGATTGAACGAGCCGTCGGATTCGTCGGCCTCGACCACCATCCATTCGCCCTGCCCCATGCGTGCGTTCGAGCCGTAGGCGTGGATGATGCCGCCGTTGATCACGGTGGGGTCGAAATCCCCGGCCACCATCAGCTCGGCCATCATCGTGGTCGTGGTGGTCTTGCCATGGGTTCCGGCGATGGCGATGTTGGATTTCAGGCGCATGAGTTCGGCCAGCATGTCGGCGCGGCGGACCACCGGCAGGCCTTGCGCACGCGCCTCATCCAGTTCCGGATTGCCCGGTTTGATCGCGGTCGAAACCACCACCACGGCGGCGTTCTCAAGGTTTTCGGCACGCTGGCCTTCGAAAATCTCAGCCCCCAGTTGCGCCAGACGATCTGTGATCTTCGAGGCTTTCAGATCCGAGCCCTGCACCCGGTAGCCAAGGTTCAACAGCACCTCGGCAATCCCGGACATTCCGATCCCGCCGATGCCCACAAAGTGAATCGGCCCGACGTCCTGCGGCAATTTGGTTGCTGGATTCATGCGGTCTCCTTCTGCGCCAGTTGCTCGACAAGGGCGACCAGACGCTCGGTCGCGTCGGGCGCCCCGACCGACAAGGCAGCGTGAGCCATCTTCTGTGCGGCTTCGGGGTTGGTTAGAACCGTGGTCATTTGCTGGGTCAACGCGGAAACGTCAAGGGCGTTTTCAGGGATCATGATCGCCCCGCCCGCCTGCACCAGCCCGCGCGCATTGGCGGTCTGATGATCGCCTGCTGCGGCGGCAAAGGGGATCAGGATCGACGGGCGGCCAATGACCGAGATATCGGCCACACTCGACGCACCCGAGCGGCTGACCACCAGTTGCGCCTCGGACATGCGGCGGGGGACGTCATCGAAGAACGGCCGAACATCGGCCATGATGCCGTTTTCGCGGTAGAATTTCTTGACCCGCTCGCCGTCCTCATCGCGGGCCTGATGCGACACCCGGATGTAGGATCGCAGAAACTCGGGCAACGCGGCAATGGCCCCCGGCACAACATCGCTGAGGATCCGCGCGCCCTGCGAGCCGCCCATCACCAGAACCGACATCGGGTATTCGCCCGGCGGGATATAGGGGGCCGCCTCTCGCTCCAGCACGGCGGCGCGGACGGGGTTACCGGTGTGAATGCCCCTTGCGCCCTCGGGCAGGTCGGTGGGCCAGACACCGCAGGCCACCTGGGCAACACGGGTTGCAAACAGCTGATTCACCCGCCCCAGAATGCCGTTCTGTTCGTGGATCATGCGCGGGATTTTCAGCAGCGTCGCCGCCCCCAACGCGGGGATCGAGGGGTAGCCGCCAAACCCCACCACCGCGTTTGGCCGGTCTCGCATCATCTGCACCGCCATGCTGGTCACACCGGCTGCGATCCTGGGCCCCACCAGCGCCTTAGCCGCCAGACCGCCACGGGCGAAGGTCGCCGACGAGGCCTCGACAATCTCGACACCGTCCGGAAATGCCCCGGTATACCGCGCGCCGCGCGGGTCGGTGGACAGGCGCACGCGCCAGCCCTTGTGCAGCATCGCCTCGGCCAGCGCCTGCGCCGGGAACATGTGCCCCCCGGTGCCGCCTGCCGCAATCAAAAGGTAAGGCGTGGTCATCACCCTCGTCCGCGCAGAATGTCACCCAGCTCGCCCTGTGGGCGGGTGCGGGTGAAGGCCAACAGCATGCCAACCGCGATACCGCCCGCAATCAGCGACGAGCCGCCATAGCTGACGAAGGGCAGTGTCATGCCCTTTGCGGGCAGCAGGCGCACGGCAACGCCCATGTTGATCATCGCCTGCACGCCGAACATGCAGGCCAGCCCGGTCCCGGCCAGACGGATGAACATGTCGCGTTCCCGCATCAACCGCAGCAGTGACCGCACGACGATCAGCGAATAGAGCGCGATGATGATCAGCACCAGGATCAGCCCGTATTCCTCGGCCGCGACAGCGATGATGAAATCCGTATGCGCATCGGGCAGAGACCACTTCACTTGCCCCTCACCCACGCCAACACCGAACAGCCCGCCCTCGCGGATGGCGTTGGTGGCGTAGCCAAGCTGGGTGGTCGGATCGACCTCCTGGTTCAGAAACCCGTCAATCCGGCGGGCAAAGTGTTCCGAGTTCGAATAGGCCAGCATCCCGCCCAGAACCACGGCCCCGGCCATGCCGACCAGCAACAGCATCGGCGCGCCTGCCACAAAATACATCACGCCCCAGCCGAACAGGATCAGACAGGCCTGCCCGAAATCGGGCTGCAGCACCAGCATCGCCACAATCGCCATGCACAGCGCGAATGACCACAGCCGCCCCGGCGGGCCGTTGATCTCTTGCGAGGCGGCCAGCAGCCACGCTGCCACAACGACGAAACCGGGTTTCAGGAATTCAGACGGCTGCAGCGAGGCAAAGCCCAGCGAGTACCACCGCACCGCGCCCTTGCCGAAATCGGTACCGAAAACCGGCAGAAAGGCCAGCGCCACAAACGCGCCCAAAAAGCCCAACACCGCCAGACGCCGCACCAGCGTCGGCGACATCATCGAAGTCAGCAGCATCGCGATCAATGCCAGCCCGCCGAACAACGCCTGCCGCTCGACATAGTGGAACGGATCGAACCCGTTGCGCCCGGCCAGCGGCGGCGATGAGGCCAGCCCCAGCAACAACCCGATGACAAAAAGGATCAGCACACAGGACATTGTCCAGCGATCAATCGTCCGCCACCACTTTGGAAGAATCGGTTCACCGCGCGTGTCCCGGACCGCGCCATACACCATCTCAGTCATGAGATACCGCCACTCTCTGCCTCGTTAACGCCCCGTTTTCGGGATCTGATTGAGAGTTTACAGGGGTTTTGGTGTTTCGGCTAGGGAAATGAGGGGCACCGGGGAAATTGCGCTGCCGGCAGTTGAGCACCGGCAATATTTGGCAGGAAGGACAAATGCGTATCGTTGTTCCGGTGGCCCCCGCCCGGTATCCTGAACCTCACAAGCTCTTTTGAAATCGGAGGTTCTTATGGAGCGTATTTCCAGCGAAGCGCAAAACTTGTTCTCGCAATACCTGACCTGCTGGAACAACCGCGATCTGAAAGGAGTTGCGGCCTGTTTTGACGAACCTGCGATGTTCATTCTCCCGGCAGGGGCCATCGCCCTGCCCGACCGAACCGCGTTGGTCGCACTTCTGGAAAAGGTATTCGAAGGGCTGGAACAGGCGGGGTTCAACCACACGACAATTGGCGCGGTCGAGGCCCGGCTTTGCGGCGATGGGATTGCCATTGTGGATGCTAAAGACGTCAACAGGCTGAAGCATGACGGGACATTGCTCGAGGCCATTGACGGGCACTACGTGGCCCGAAAGACAGAGGATGGCTGGCGGCTCACGGTGGCCGTCGCCTGTTCCAACGGCTGGCAAACGGGCTGAGTACGACCGTCGCAGCCAGACCACTTGATGGCCACGACTTTTCCTTGCCTTCCGCTGCAAACCCCGCCATGCCGCGCGCATGACCTATGACACGATCATCCTCGGGGCCGGTGCAGCCGGTATGATGTGCGCGGCCCATTGCGGCGGGCGCGTCTTGGTGATCGATCACGCCAAGGCTCCGGGTGAGAAAATCCGCATTTCGGGCGGCGGGCGGTGCAATTTCACCAATATGTATGCGGGCCCTGCCAACTTCCTGTCGCAGAACCCGCATTTCTGCAAATCCGCTCTGGCGCGGTACACCCAGTGGGATTTCGTCGATCTGGTAAACCGCCACGGCATCGCATGGCATGAGAAAACGCTGGGGCAGTTGTTCTGCGACGGGTCCTCGAAGCAGATCATCCAGATGCTGCTGGATGAAATGGCGCGCGCCGGGGCTGAACTATGGGTTCGGACCGAATTGAAGGACCTGCGCAAGACCGATGACGGCTTCGCGCTGGAGGTCGAACGCGAAGGCCAGCGCATCACCCTCACCTGCCGCAATCTGGTGCTGGCCACCGGCGGCAAGTCGATCCCCAAGATGGGTGCGACCGGATTGGCCTATGACATCGCGCGCCAGTTCGGGTTGCGCCTGACCGAGACGCGGGCGGCGCTGGTGCCGTTCACCTTTTCGGATGGCAAGTTCAAAGACCTGTCGGGCGTCTCCCTGCCTGCCCGCCTGTCAAACGACCGCACCAGCTTTGACGAGGCGCTGCTGTTCACCCATCGCGGACTTAGCGGCCCATCGGTGCTGCAACTGTCGTCCTACTGGCGCGAGGGTGAGGCGATCCGGGTCGACCTGATCCCCGACCTGCCGCTCTACGATCTGCTGCGCGATCAGCGGCAAAGCGGCGGGCGCAAGGCGCTCACCACCGAGTTGGCCCGCTACCTGCCCGCACGGCTGGTCGAGTACCTGAGTAACCATATCCCGATGCAGGGCAATCTGGCCGACCAATCCGATGCGGCGCTGACCGATCTCATCGAGGCTCTGTCCAACTGGCACCTGACCCCCTCGGGCACCGAGGGCTATCGCACCGCCGAGGTCACTCTGGGCGGGATCGACACCGATGATCTGTCGTCGAAAACGATGGAGGCCAGGGATGTCCCCGGCCTCTATATCATTGGCGAAGCGGTGGATGTCACCGGCTGGCTGGGCGGCTACAACTTCCAGTGGGCATGGTCCTCGGGACACGCCGCCGGAACAGCCATCGCGGCGCGTTAACCGACACTCTTAGTTGCGCGGCATCAGCCGACGACGTTATAGCCCCGTCCGCGCATGCAGTTGCGCACGATCACGGCCTGGTTCTGCGTGTTGCTGACCGCGCTTGCCCCGGCACCGATCAGCGCACCCGCAGCCGCTGCGCGCCCCAGATCACTGGCGCTGTTGTCGATAATCGCCGTGGTTGCTGCCGCGCCGGCCGCACCGATGGCCGCCGCGCCTGCGGTGTTGCTGTCCAGCGTCGGCTGCGTGCGCGCCAAAGCCTGACAGTTCGCCAGATCGGACTGGTAGTTTGGCCCGACCGGACCGTCGATGATCGGTACATAGTTCGCCCCCGTATTGGCGCAGGCTCCGGCCAGCGCAACCACGGGAAGGACAAAGAAAAACTTGCGTGCAGACATTTCCGGCACCCCTTTTTTGAACTGCCATTGACGCAAACCCAATTCCCGATGCGCGTCAAGCTGATAGCCTAAAAACTTAAGTGACCGGCGGGCGATTGCAAGAACGGGGCTAAGCCAGCCGTTGTCGCACCTGCGCCGTAAAGTCGTCGCCGCGCTGTTCGAAATTGTCATACTGGTCAAAGCTGGCCGCAGCCGGAGCCAGCAGCACGGTTTCCCCCGGCTCGGCATCCGCCATGGCCTGTTCGACAGCGGCCTCCATCGTGGTGCAGACCTGCGCGTCCGCTTCAAGCTGCATGGCGAATTTCGCGGCTTCCCGGCCAATGACATAGGCTTTCAGAACCTCGGTCGCGGCCCCGTTCAGGGCGGCAATCCCGCCCTCTTTTTCCAGCCCGCCGCAGATCCAGCGGATCTTCTTGAACGCGCTCAGCGCCTTGGCCGCGCTATCGACGTTGGTGGCCTTGGAGTCGTTCACATAGGTCACGCCATCCGCCTCGGCGATGATCTGGCTGCGATGCGGCAGGCCCGGATAGCTGTGCAGCGCATCCTCGATCACGCGCGGCGCAAGGCCCAACGACCGGCAGGCCGCATAAGCGGCGCAGGTGTTCTGATGGTTATGCGCGCCGGGCAGGCCTTTGATCCCACGCAGGTCGATCGAGCCGGTCTGGCGGCCCTTGCGGTATTCCGATAAATATCCCTTGCGGGCAAAGACCTGCCATCCCGGCCCGGTCAGCTTGCGTGCGACCGAGATACGGATCACCCGGTCATCCGCTGGCCCCTCGGACAGTTGACCGGCCAGAAAAGCACCTTCGTCCTCATCCACTCCGATCACGGCCCGGTCGGGTCCACCTTCGGCAAACAGGCGGCGTTTGGCGGCAAAATACCCGCCCATGCCGCCGTGCCGGTCCAGATGGTCCGGCGAGAGGTTGGTGAACACCGCCACATCCGGCGTCAAAGAACGCGCCAGTTCGGTCTGATAGCTGCTGAGCTCCAGAACCACGACCGACCCGTCCGAACCCGGATCGATATCCAGAACCCCGCGTCCGATATTCCCGGCCAACTGTGCCTCGCGCCCGGCTGCGGTCAGGATGTGGTGGATCAGCGCCGCCGTGGTGGATTTTCCGTTCGAGCCGGTCACGGCGATCACCCGGGGCGGGGTTTCGAAATTGTTCCACTCCGGGCCGGAGAACGAGCGGAAGAACAAGCCGATATCATTGTCCACCGGCACACTTGCCTCAAGTGCTGCGGCCACAACGGGGTTGGGTTCGGGATACAGATGCGGAATGCCCGGCGAGACGATCAGCGTCGCGATCCCGTCGAACGACCCGTGCCGGCGCAGATCGGCGCAGTGGAAGCCTTCGGCCTCAGCCGCTTCTCTTGCCGCCGGGTTGTCATCCCAGCAGATCGCCTCGGCCCCGCCCGCGCGCAGCGCCCGCGCCGTGGTCAGACCCGACCGGCCCAGCCCCAGAACCGCAACCTTCTGTCCTGAAAACCCTTTGACCGGGATCATGCTGCCCACCTTTTTCAGATATTCGAATGCGCCGCGACACTGCACCGAAGACGCGCGGATTGGCAAGAGCGCCAAAGGCTCGCGCACCAGCGCGAGCCCGGCCCAATAGGTGGCAGGCGGACCGCAGGTCCGCCGAACCTGGCGCGAGAGCTACCGGACTTTCAGCGTCGCCAACCCGATCATCGCCAGGATCAGCGAGATGATCCAGAACCGGATCACAATCGTCGGCTCGGCCCAGCCCTTTTTCTCATAATGGTGATGGATCGGGGCCATCAGGAACACGCGCCTGCCGGTGCGTTTGAAGTAAAGCACCTGAATGATCACGCTCAGCGCCTCGACCACGAACAAGCCGCCAACCACGGCCAGCACAAGTTCGTGCTTGGTCGCCACGGCAATTGCGCCCAAGGCACCACCCAGCGCCAGCGACCCGGTATCGCCCATGAACACCGCCGCCGGAGGGGCGTTGTACCACAAAAACCCAAGCCCCGCGCCAAAGAGCGCCGAGGTGAAGATGAATATCTCACCGGTTCCCGGCACGTAGTGCACGTCGAGATACTCGGTAAAGTCGACGCGGCCTACCGCATAGGCGATGATCCCAAGGGTCGAGGCCGCGATCATCGCAGGCATGATCGCCAGCCCGTCCAGCCCGTCGGTCAGGTTCACCGCATTTGCAGCCCCGACGATCACCACGATTGAAAACGGGATGTAGAAAATCCCCAGATTGATCAGCGTGTCCTTCAGCACCGGCACCGCCAACTGGCTTTGCAGCGCATCGGGGTGATGCAAAGTGGCCCACAGCGCCGCCAAAGCGGCAATAATGATGCCCAGCGCCAGCCGCATCTTGCCGGAGACGCCCTGGGTGTTCTGCTTCGACACCTTGGCGTAATCATCGGCAAACCCGATGGCCGCATAGGCCAGCGTCACGAACAGCACCATCCAGACATAAGGATTGTCCCACCGTGCCCAGATCAGCGTCGATGTCACCAGCGCGCCCACGATCAGCAATCCGCCCATCGTCGGCGTTCCGGCCTTCGAGAAATGCCCCTCGGGCCCGTCATCGCGGATCGGCTGGCCCTTGCCCTGCTTCTTGCGCAGCACGTTGATCAGCGGTTTGCCAAACAGGAACCCAAAGACCAGCGCGGTCATAAAGGCGCCGCCTGCACGGAACGTGATATAACGGAAGAGGTTCCAGAAATCACCTCCGTCCGACAAGGCGGTCAACCAGTAGAGCATCGCAAAACCTTTCTCACGCAGCGGTCGCGGGTACGGGCATCAGTCAAGCGCGCCCCCTTGCCCCATTTTCCGCAGAGCGTCAACAATCTTCGCCAGCGCCATGCTGAGCGAGCCTTTCACCAGAACAGTGTCACCCGGTTTGATGAGCCCCGGCAGATGTTCGGCCATCTCGGCGCTGGTGGCGAACCACAGCCCGCGCTTGTCGTCCGGCAGCGCGTCGTGCAGCGCCTGCATCAGCGGACCGATACTGTGCACCTGATCGACCCGCGCCATCGCCCCGACCTTTGCCATATCGGCATGCATGGCATGTTCCTGCGCGCCCAGTTCCTTCATATCGCCCAAAAAGGCGACCCGGCGGTCGCCTTGCGACACGGCCAGCACATCCAGCGCGGCCTCCATCGAAGTTGGGTTGGCGTTGTAGCTGTCATCCAGCAGCTCGATCTGCCCACCCGCAAACGACAGCGTCTCGCGAACGCCACGGCCTTTGACGGGCGACCACTGGCGCAGGCCGGTGATGGCCTCGTCCAGACCGACGCCCAATTCGACGCAGGACGCCAGCGCACCCAGCGCGTTCATCGCAAAATGCGTGCCCGCCGACTGAACGTCGAAGCTGATCTGCGCCTCTCCGACCGACGCATCCGCGTGAACCGAGTTCGCCGCTTGCGTCACCCCGGTCAGGCGATAGTCCGCAGCCTTGCGGCCAAAATCGACGATCCCCGCGCCCTGCTCCTGCGCGATCCGGCGCAGGGTGTCCGCGTGGTCGATATCCGCGTTCACGATGGCCGCACCGCCGCTTTCCAGCCCATCGAAGATCGCCGCCTTTTCGTGGGCGATACCGGCAACTGAATCGAACGCCTCAAGATGCACTGCCGCAACCGTCGTGACCAAAGCCACATGCGGGCGGGCCTGACGGGCCAGCGGGGCGATCTCGCCAGGGTGGTTCATGCCGATCTCGATCACGGCAAACTCGGTGTCACGCGGCATGCGCGCCAGCGTCAGAGGCACGCCCCAATGGTTGTTGTAACTGGCCACGCTGGCATGGGTTTTGCCCTGCGTCTCCAGTATGTTGGCCAGCATCTCTTTGGTCGAGGTCTTGCCGACGCTTCCGGTCACAGCAACCACGCGGGCATCGGTGCGGGCGCGGGCCGCCAGCCCCAGCGCCTCGAGCCCGGCCTGCACGTCATTGACGATCAACAGCGGCGCGTCCTCGGAAACGCCGTCGGGCACGCGCGATACCAGCGCCGCCCCCGCGCCTTTTTCCAGCGCCTGCGCCACGAAATCATGCCCGTCCCGCGCGGCCTTGAGGGCGATGAACAGATCACCGGGCTGCAATGTCCGGGTGTCAATCGACACGCCGTCAACCTGCCATTCACCTTTGGCGCGCCCTCCGGTGGCCTCGGCAGCCTCGGCTGCGGTCCAGAGCGTCATGCCACCCTCCCGTCCAGCGCCGCGACGCTGATGCTGGCCTGTTCGACGTCATCAAAAGGCAGCACCTGATCGCCAACGATCTGGCCGGTTTCGTGGCCCTTGCCCGCGATCAGCAGCGCATCGCCGGGTTGCAGGGCGTCGATGCCACGCAGGATGGCCTCGGCGCGGTCGCCGACCTCGGTCACACTGACGTTCCCACCCACGCCGAGCGCGCCTTCCATGACGGCAGCACGGATGGTGGCGGGGTCTTCGCTGCGCGGGTTATCATCGGTGACAAAGACCACATCGGCATGCCTTGCCGCCGCCTGCCCCATCAGGGGGCGCTTGGTGGCATCGCGATCCCCGCCCGCGCCGACGATGGCAATCAGGCGACCCATCACATGCGGGCGCAGGGCTTTCAGCGCGGTGGCCACCGCGTCGGGCGTGTGGGCGTAATCCACAAAAACTGCCGCGCCGTTTTCACGCGTGGCGGCCAGTTGCATCCGCCCCCGCACGGTTGTCAGGTGCGGCAGGGTCTCGAACACGCGTTCGGGGTCATCCCCCGAGGCGATCACCAGACCGCAGGCCAGCAGGATGTTCTCGGCCTGAAAGCCACCGATCAGATTCAGGCGGGTCTGGTACGGCTTGCCCTGCCATGAAAAGCGTAGGTCCTGACCGGTGGCATCGAACCTTTGACGGATCAGGCACAGGTCGGCGTCGCCCAGCCCAACGGTCAGAACCTCCTGACCGCGCGCCTCAGCGATCTTGCGCACCTGCGCGCCTTTGGGATCGCTCAGATTGATCACCGTCGTCCCGTCCTGGGGCAGAACCCGGTCGAACAGGCCGGCCTTGGCGTTGAAATACGCCTCGAATGTTTCGTGATAGTCCAGATGGTCCTGCGTGAAGTTCGAGAACCCCGCCGAGGTCAGATGCACCCCGTCCAGACGGCGTTGTTCCAACCCGTGCGAGGATGCCTCCATCGCCGCATGGGTCACGCCGTTCTCGGCGGCTTCGGCAAGGCAGCGGTGCAGGGTGATCGGCTCGGGCGTGGTATGGGCCAGCGGGGCGGTCCACGCACCCTCGACCCCGGTGGTGCCGAGGTTGACGGCGGCGTGGCCAAGCTCGGTCCAGATCTGCCGAACGAAGGACGCGACCGAGGTTTTGCCGTTTGTTCCGGTCACGGCCACAATGGTCTGCGGCTGCGCGCCAAACCAAAGCGCGGCGCATCCGGCCAGTGCCTGACGCGGGTCTTCAACCACGATCAAAGCCGCGTCCGAGGCAGCCAGTTCGTCAGCGGCAATTTCCGCCCCTTCGGCATCGGTCAGGATTGCCGCTGCCCCCATGCGCAGGGCGAACTGGATGAACTCGCCGCCATGAACCCGTGTGCCGGGAAGCGCTGCGAACAGAAAGCCGTCCTTGACCTCGCGGCTGTCAACGGCCAGCCCGGTGATGTCAGGATTGGCCCCTCCGCGCGCGGTCAGGGCCAGTTGGCTGAGTTTCTTTGTCCTTGCGCCCATGACCCACCTCTGTTGGACAGCCTAATTTGAGGTCAGGGTTATAGCAGCGCCCGCCTCAGGCTCAAGCCGGGGCCGCAAACCCAGCAACGGGGCGATGCGCCCGATCAGTTCCGCCGCCACCGGCACCGCTGTCCAACCCGCCGTCCGGCGCTTTTCGCCATAAGCGACGATCGAGGGTTCATCCAGCGTGACGATCAGCACGTATTTCGGATCGTAAGCCGGGAAAAACGTGGCAAAAGTGGCAATGACCTTGTCATCATAGTAGCCCCCGCGCGGCTTTGGTTTATCCGCCGTGCCGGTCTTGCCCGCCACATCATAGCCCGCCACATCGCCAAAACTGGCAGTGCCATCGGTGACAACCTTGCGCAACATTTTCTGCGCCTGCGTCGCAGCGCTATCCGACAGCACGCGCGGCCCGTATTGCGGGCCACTCTTCCGCAGAATCGTCGGGCTGACATAGTGCCCGCCGTTGGCAATCGCCGCATAGCCCGCCGCCAGATGCATCGGGCTGGTCGACAACCCGTGGCCGTACGAGATGGTCACGGTGCTCAACTCACCCCATTTCTTGGGCTTCAGCGGTTCACCGCCCTTCGCCTCGACAATCTCGAACGGTGTGGGTTCGAACATGCCCAGCGATTGCAGGAAGTCCTGCTGCCGCCGTGCACCGATCTGCAACGCCAGCCGCCCGGTGCCCCGGTTCGAGCTATGAACGATCACATCAGCCACGCTGATCTTGCCGTAATTCTTGCCGTTGAACTCGCCAATCGGGAAACGCCCGATCTTCATCGGACCCGATGTGTCGATGATGGTGTTCGAGTTTACCAGACCCAGTTGCACCGCCTGCGCCGCGGTGAAGATCTTGAAGACGGACCCCAGCTCATAAACGCCTTGCACATAACGGTTGAACAAGGGGCTGTCCGACGGGTCAAAGCCCGAGGTCGGCGGGCGCGGGCGGTCATTCGGGTCAAAGGACGGCAGCGACGCCGCCGAGACAACCTCACCCGTATGCGCATTCATTAGAACCGCCGAGGCGCCCTTGGCGTTCATGATCTTCATG
Organism: Ruegeria sp. AK4; assembly: GCF_056541025.1. Taxonomy (NCBI): domain Bacteria; kingdom Pseudomonadati; phylum Pseudomonadota; class Alphaproteobacteria; order Rhodobacterales; family Roseobacteraceae; genus Ruegeria; species Ruegeria sp. AK4. The sequence continues at coordinate 116,256 of NZ_JBQFXS010000005.1, read as the reverse complement.
CCGCCATACAGCACCTGTTCCACGGCGGCCTGAATGGTCAGGTCCAGCGACAGTTGCAGCGGCTTGTTGCCATTGGCCGGGTCGCGCAGGTAGTCGTCGAACTGTTTCTCGACGCCTGCAACGCCGATCACTTCGGCGGCGCTCACGCCTTCGCGCCCAAAGCCCGAACCGCCGAGGATATGGGCGGCCAGCTTGCCGTTGGGATAAAGCCGCATTTCGCGCGGGCCAAACAGGATGCCGGGGTCCCCGATGTCATGCACCGCCTGCTTCTGTTCGGGTGAGATGCGTTTCTTGATCCACAGGAACTTGCGGTCGCCGGTGAAGTCTTTGACCAGACGCTCTTTTTCCAGATCGGGGAAGATTGCGACCAGTTGATCCGCCGCAGCCACAGGATCGATCATCAAGGGCGGCTGGGCGTAGACCGAATAGGTGTCCAGATTGGTCGCCAGAATGCGCCCCTCACGATCCACGATATTGGCGCGCTGCATGGCGATGGCGGCACCGGGCGCGCTGGCCAGTGGCTCCTGCGCCTCAGACGTTGCCAGCATGCCCATGCGGACGCCGACCACCGAGAAGGCGCAGAAGAAGAACAGGCCCAGAACCAGCAAGCGCCCCTCGGCGCGGGCGCGGGCGCGGTCTTTCATATCCTCGTGGCGTTGGCGGATGTTCTCGCGCTCGATCACCTTGGGGTTTTCGCCCCGCGCGCGGGCGTCAAGGACACGGGCCAGAGGGCGCAGCGGCGTTCGGGTCATGGGATCTGCACCTCGCCCAGCGCCTGAATATTGGTGATGGCCTGCAATTCAATCGGATCGACGATGGGCAGGTCCGGGTCCTCGGCATAGGCGATCTGGTCTGCCCGGCCAAACTGTTCGGCGCGCAAAGGCAGCAGGCCCAGACGTTCGAAGTTCAGGTCAGCCAGTTCGCGCAGACGGTCGGGGCGGTTCAGATAGGCCCATTCAGCGTTCAGAACCGCCAGCCGCACTTGCGCCACGCCAATCTCGCGCTGCAGTTTCTGGGTTTCCTTCACCACCTGCTGGGTCCGGTAGTTCTCCTGATACGCCCAAAGCGCCAGTCCGAATACGGCCAAGGCAGTCAACACATACAAAACACTCTTCATCTTGCCCTTCCCCCAAGTTGCGGCATCCCGATGACGCGGGCCTCAATTTCCCCCGCCGGAGCCTCAGTTCGTACCGCGACACGCAACTTGGCGGAGCGCGCGCGCGGATTTTCCTGCAATTCCTGATCGTCGGGACCCACGGCCTTGCGGGTCTTTAGCGTGAATTGCGGCAGTTCCTGTTCCATCTCGGGCGCATAGCGGTTGGCGCGGCCCGTCTTGCCCGCGCGCGATTGGAAGAACCGCTTGACCATCCGGTCCTCGATCGAGTGGAACGTCACCACCGCCAATTGCCCGCCCGGCTTCAAGGCGCGCTCTGCCGCCATCAGGCCCTGAAACAACTCCTCATATTCCGCATTCACCGCGATCCGCAGCCCCTGAAAGCTGCGCGTCGCCGGATGCGATTGGCCGGGTTTGGGGCGCGGCAGGCAGGATTCGATGATCTCGGCCAGACGCAGAGTCGTGGTAATCGGTTCCTCGGCCCGCGCCTTGACGATGGCTCTGGCGATACGGCGACTGGCGCGTTCCTCGCCGAAATGGAACAGGATATCGGCCAGTTGCGCCTCGGTCGCGGTGTTGACCAGATCGGCGGCGCTGTCGCCCTCCTGGCTCATGCGCATGTCCAACGGGCCGTCCTTCATGAAGGAAAAGCCGCGCTCGGCCTGATCCAGTTGCATGGACGAGACGCCAAGGTCCAGCACCACCCCATCAAGACCCTGCGCATATTCGTCCATGCAAGAGAACACGCCCGGCTGCATCACCAGCCGGTCACCATACTCTCCGACCCAATCCGCCGCCATTTCAAAGGCCAGCGGGTCGCGATCCACACCGATAACCTTATCGGCCCCGGCCTCCAGCAGCCCGCGCGCATAGCCGCCCGCGCCAAAGGTACCGTCCAGCCAGACGCCGGACACAGGGGCCACGGCAGCCAGCAACGGGCGCAAAAGAACAGGGATGTGAGGGTTGGAAGAGGTCTGAGCGCCGGCCATGCCGTCACCCATCCCCGATGCCGTCGAGATACTGCATCGGATCGAAATCCTCGGGCAGATCGTCCAGCCATTCCTCGGTGGCGGCCAGTTCGTCGGCCTCGTATGTCTCGGGTTTCCATATCTGGAACGTATCGCCCGCAGCGATAAAGAACGCCTCGCCTTCAAGGTCGATCTTGTTGCGCAGCTTGGCGGGCAGCACCAGCCGCCCGGTTTCGTCCACATTGGTCGGAAAGGACTGGCCGTGGAACAGGCGCTGCAGCATCCGGCGCTGCATTGAACCACGCGGCAGCGCATCGATCTTGGCATCGACCTCGTCAATCGCCTGCATCGTATAGCATTCAAGGTATTTGCGGCGGTGGTCGCCATAGACAATCACCAGTTCAGGATTGTCACCGGGCTGCCAGTTGGGGTCCGAGGCTTCAAGCACACGGCGAAACGAGGCCGGGATCGAGACCCTGCCCTTCGTATCCACCTTGTGGTGGCTTTCACCTCTAAACCTGCGCGCCAAGACGACTGTCCCTTTCGCTTGCGCCCCACCTCAAAATTCACGTTCCCCCCGGATGAAAAACGGCGGGTTGATCTGCTGCCACTGATCAACCCGCCGCATTGGCCCGCTGAGCGGGATGTCCAGCTGCACGCGCCACCTGGGGGGATGTCTGCTCGCCCGCGCGCCGGATCTTCGAAGTGATGAAAGCGAGATGCCTGTATGAAACCTGATTATTTTGGTTCGGGGTCGTTTGGTGCCCCTGCTGCCTCGTCCTCATCGGATGAATAAGGGATGCCATGGGAATTCATGGAAATCAACAGGAATTTTCAACCACTAAGGGCACCTTGCTAGTTTAGACACACTAATTTCAAATGGAAAGCCGGACATTTACACCCTATATGCGAAGCGCATAAGTACACAACACAATATATAGACAAAAACTTGCCCAACCAGATTTTCCCATAAATTCCCGAAAAACTGACAAACGGCGGTTACGCATGGCACGAGCCAGCAGATTTGGCCTGAAATCCCGCGAATCGCGCGTCTTCAGCGGGCCGCAAATCACGGCTCTGGACCTTTGCCCATGGTTTCCCATGACACCAACGGCACGGCGTGACCCAACAGAACCCGATCAGAAACCGTGCATTCAGCTTGCACAAATTTTAGCAAAACGCGCTCAAAGATGGGGCGTCTCGTTTGCGCAAACAGAAATCGCGAAACCTGCGAACCCCACCCGCGAACCGGAATTCATATATTTTCAAGGCTTATTCAGGCAGCCGCTCTCAACCCTATGATAACCATGCATTTGCTGCATAGCAGCATTGACGACGTGACCTATTGTGCAATTGCAGCAATTGCCTATTTTCAGTCTCAAGCAAACGCCGGACGACACCGGCAACAACAAAATTTACGGGTTATGGACATGGCAGTAGCTAGCAACACGTCGATGCTGAAAAGCACACATGCAAGCGGATTTGCATCGGTGATCGAGGCGGTGAAAACACGGATCGCACGGTATCGCCTTTATCACCAGACAGTCAGCGAACTGTCGTCGCTGTCGAACCGTGAACTGGCCGATCTGGGGCTGAGCCGTTCGATGATCCGCAGCCTGGCGCTGCAGGCAGTTGAAGATTTCTCGGCGCGCTAAGCGCCAACAAGATAACCGAGATCAGGCCCTTCCTCCTCCCATTAGGGTCTGTAATCAGCGGCAGCGTCTCTCCTCCTCCCTGATGCTGCCGCACCTTATACCGGCCCTGAACGCCGGAACCTGATACATCGGGGCTTTCCTCCTCCCTGCCTCGATGTTGAAAGTGCGCGGCGATGTCCTTCCTCCTCCCTGACATCGCCGCGTCTTCCTCATACCGGGATCAAACCCGGGTCCGGATACATCGGGGCTTCCTCCTCCCTGCCCTGATGTAGAAAAGAACGGCGGTTTCCCTTCCTCCTCCCTGGGAACCGCCGTTTTTCGTTTCAGCACAAGCGATGTAAGCTAAAGGCGCGAACGGTTTTTCAGGAGTGTCCCATGGCCGCCTATTTCATCGCTCAGATTTCCATCCTCGACCCGGACGGATACCAAAAATACCTTGAAGGCTTCATGCCGATCTTTGACCGGCATGGCGGGCGATTGCTGACCGTTTCCTCAAAACCCGTCGAGGTTATCGAGGGCAGTTGGGCGGAAGATGGCATCGTCCTGATGGAGTTTCCGGATCTGGCCGCCGCGAAAGCGTGGAAAGACGACCCGGATTATGTGGAACTGGCCAAGATCAGGCAGAATACAGCGACGGCAAATCTGGTGCTGGTCGAAGGGATTTAATCCTCAAAACGGCACATCATCCTTGGCGGTCAGAAAGCGCGAGACCACTTTCTTCGTGCCAGCCTTGTCGAACTCCACCTCGACCTTGTCGCCCTCGATCCCGACAACCGCGCCATAGCCGAATTTCTGGTGGAACACCCGCTCGCCCATCGTAAAGCTGGCCACAGCGGTCGCGTCGATCACCGTATTGCGGCTTTCACGGGGCTGAGACATTCCGTACTGCCCCTGCCGCGCCTGCATCCGCTTCCAGCCCGGAGAATTATAGACATTCGCCTCGGCCGCGCGGGTCTCGATACTGGCCGTGGTCTGCCCTCCGCCATAAAGACCCGGGGGCGTCAGCACCTCCACATGATCCTCGGGCAGTTCATCGATAAAGCGGGAAGGCATGGAGTTCTGCCACTGCCCGAACACCCGCCGGTTGGCCGCAAAGGAAATGGTGCAGACCTCTTCCGCGCGGGTGATCCCCACATAGGCCAGCCGCCGTTCCTCTTCCAGGCCCTTGATCCCCGATTCGTCCATCGACCGTTGCGACGGGAACAGCCCGTCCTCCCACCCCGGCAGGAACACCACGGGAAATTCCAGCCCCTTGGCCGCGTGCAGGGTCATGATCGAGACCTTGGTGCCATCCGAGTCCTGTTCGTTATCCATCACCAGGCTGACATGTTCCAGAAACCCTTGCAGGTTCTCGAAATTGTCCAACTGGTTGACCAGTTCCTTGAGGTTTTCCAAACGCCCCGGCGCCTCGGGCGTCTTTTCGTTCTGCCAATGGGCGGTATAGCCGGATTCGTCCAACACGATCTGCGCCAGTTCGATATGCGTATGCTCGGGTGCGCCGTAGCGGATCGGTGACACGCCGTCGTCAATGACCGTGTCATCATCCACCTCGATCCGAGGCCCCCGCGTCATCGCGTTCCATCGCGCCAGCCCATCGATCAGCTCGCGCAGTGCCTTGCCGCCCTTGCCCTTGATCAGCCCGTTGTCGACCGCAATCCGCGCACCCTCGACCAAAGACACCCCGTTCTCACGCGCCACCACCTGAATCGTCTGCTGCGCCTTGTCGCCAAGGCCGCGCTTGGGCGTGTTCACGATCCGCTCGAAGGCCAGATCATCCTCCGGGCTGACCACCAGCCGGAAATAGGCCATGGCATCGCGAATCTCCATCCGCTCATAGAAGCGCGGCCCGCCGATCACCTTGTAGGGTAGCCCGATGGTCAGGAACCGATCCTCGAAGGCGCGCATCTGGTGTGAGGCGCGGACGAGGATGGCGATTTCGTCGAGATTCATCGGCCGCACCCCACGCGTACCGCCCTGCATCGCGTCGATTTCCTCGCCAATCCAGCGCGCCTCTTCCTCACCATCCCAATGGCCGATCAGACGAACCTTTTCGCCTTCTTGCCGGTCGGTCCAAAGCTCTTTGCCCAAACGGCTTTCATTGCCGCGAATGACGTTGGACGCGGCAGACAGAATATGTGGAGTCGAGCGGTAGTTCTGTTCCAGCCGTACAACGTGCGTGCCGGGGAAGTCTTTTTCGAACCTTAGGATGTTATCAACTTCGGCTCCACGCCAGCCATAAATCGACTGGTCATCATCACCAACGACGCAGATGTTTTTTTCTTCGCCGGTTAGAAGGCGCAGCCAGAGATACTGGGCGACGTTGGTATCTTGGTACTCGTCTACAACTATGTATTTGAACCAACGCTGATATTGCTTCTGCAAATCTTCATGGGTTCGAAAGATCGCAACCATGTGCAGCAACAGATCGCCAAAATCGACAGCGTTCAATTCACGCAATCGACCCTGGTATTGAGCGTAGAGCTCTATGCCTTTGTGATTGAAGGCCCCGGCATCCGCTGCAGGAATTTTGTCAGGCGTAAGAGCCCGATTCTTCCAGGCGTCGATAATGCCCGCCAAGTTGCGCGGCGGCCAACGTTTCTCGTCGATGTTGTTGACCTTTAGCAATTGCTTTAAGAGCCGCAGTTGATCGTCCGTGTCCAAAATTGTGAAGTTAGACTTTAGACCAACCAGTTCTGCATGACGTCGCAACAACTGCGCGCATATTGAATGGAAGGTACCCATCCAAGGTATCGGATGTCGCACTTCATAGGGCAACTCTAGAAGCCGTTTTTTCATGTCTTTAGCGGCCTTGTTGGTAAACGTAACCGCTAGAATTTCGTTCGATCGAGCCAATCCGTTTCTGACAATAAACGCTACTCGCGACATCAACGTTCTTGTTTTCCCTGTACCGGCACCCGCCAAGATTAGGACCGGGCCTTTGAGGCGCTCCGCAGCTTCGCGTTGCGCAGGATTGAGAAAATCCAACTCGAACTTTTTGCGCTGGGCCATAGCCCGCGCCGACAGCGATGCGCCCTCGAAGGCGTCCATTTCGTCAAAACTGCTCATGGTTCCAAACTACGCCGGATGCGCGCGAAGGGAAAGGGTTTGTTCACGCCTTGTTCGCGCCCAATAACATGAATTTTCGGGCTCGGCGGGGTGTAAACCCTGCCTGCATCCTCAGGCTTTAACGATTTTTCAAAGAAATCCCCCGACGCTGCAGACAGGAACATAAGGGGATTGGTGTGGTGGACGGGCAAAAGAAAGAAACCCTGGGGCGCATTTTCATGCGTCTGGTTGCGGGCGCAGGGCTGCTGTGCGTGGTCGGGCTGGCCGGATGGATATCGGTCAAGGGGGCCGACCCGCTGGTCGATCGCATGATCGAGGCCGAAGTGCGCCACCGGGCCGAGGTTTGGGAAAGCCATATTTCGGTCCTGATGCCCGATTTCCAGCTCGAGTTTACAACCGGTCAGATCAACGCGGATGAAGCCGCCGTTCTGAAACGGTTTCTGGGCGCGACAGATGTGTTCCGGATGCAGGTCTATGATGCGACCGGGCGGGCGATCTGGTCCTCGGCCGGGCCGCACAGCCACGCGCCAGCCCTGTCGGAAGAACGCCGGGACGAAACGTTCAAGGGGCGCATTTTCTACGAACTGTCACAGAAATCCGCGCTGGAGGTTCTACACGCCGAGACCGCAACGCTCGGCCAGTCCGACCAAACCCGCGATGTGGCAGAAACGGTGGCTCCGGTTACCAATGGCGGGGCCTATCTGGGGGCGGTGCAGTTCTTCACTGATGTCAGCGACCTGCGGGTCGCCTTTCTGGGGCAGATCCGGCCGCTTCTGGCGCTGATCGGTTGCCTGATGATCGGAACGATTCTGACCGTTGCCGCAGTGGTGTTTCGCAGCAACCGGCAACAGTTGCGCAGCCTGAAAAACCGCGCGGTGAAAGAACGCGAACTGATGGATGATCAGTTGCGGCTGGCGCGCGAAGTGCGCCTGCTGGGCGAGTTGAATGAATGGCTGCAATCCAGCCGCTCGCTGGACGAGTTGTTCGACATGGTCTCGCGTTTCATGACCCATATCCTGCCCGAGGCTGAGGGCAGCGTGTATGTCTATTCCAACTCGCGCGATGTGCTGGATGGCTGCGCCAGCTGGAACGGCGGGAACCACAAAGCGCATATCCACCCCGAGGGCTGCTGGGGCCTGCGGCGCGGGCGAACCTATGAATTTGGCGCGTCCGAGATTGATTTCGTATGCGAACATGCCGAACCCCATGACGGGCGGCCCTATTTTTGCTTCCCGATTCTGGCCCATGGCGAGACGGTGGGCCTGCTGCATCTGTGTGCCCATGACGGCAGCGGCGCGGAGTTTCACGCCAGCAAGAAGCTGGCGCAACTCTGCGCCGAACAGATCAGCATGGCGATTGCCAATGTGCAGATGCGCGATCAGCTGCATGATCAGTCGGTGCGCGACCCGCTGACCGGGCTGTTCAATCGCCGCCACATGACCGACACGCTGCGCAAGTCGATCAGCCGCAGCCAGCAGATCGGCGCGCCACTCAGCCTGATTGCGGTGGACGTGGATCATTTCAAGAAATTCAACGACACCCATGGCCATGACGCAGGCGACATGGTGCTGCGCGCCGTCGGTGCCGCGTTGGAGCAAGGCTGCGACCGGGATGAAATCGCCTGCCGGATCGGAGGTGAAGAGTTCATGCTGATCCTGCCCGAAAACACTCCGGACGATGCAATGACGCGGGCGGAACAGGTCAGGCAAGCGGTCGAGGCGGTCTCGGTCCGGTATGGTGAAAAGTCGCTGCCCCGCATCACCATCTCGGTCGGTGTGGCGCATTACCCGGCGCATGGGACCATGCCGCAGGATTTGATGCGCGCAGCGGACGATGCGCTGTATCTGGCCAAGGACAGGGGGCGCAATCAGGTGCAGTTGGCCAAAGGCGCGAAGCCCGAGGGTTGTGCCAAGACCCGGGAAAAGGTGACAAAAAAGCCCCCGCCCGAGGCATCCGCCGCCTGAGACCTTGCCGAATCGCGGTGCAGGTCGGATCAATCCTCATGGACCTTCACAGCAAGTATCCCGGCATTGCAGATTTGAAGCGCCACGCGCGGCGCAGGTTGCCTCGGTTTGTCTGGGACTACATGGACAGCGGAACCGGGACGGAAAAGGCCCGGCAGCGAAATCGCGACGCATTGGACCGGGTCGGGCTCATGCCGTCGATCCTGCATGGCGAGTTGGACTATTCCACCGGCGTTCAGTTTCTGGGGCAGGATTACCCTCTGCCATTCGGCATTGCACCGATCGGTATGTCCGGGCTGGTCTGGCCGGATGCGGAGGGACATCTGGCGCGCGCCGCCAAAGCAGCGAGTATCCCCTATACCCTGTCCACGGTCGCCAGCCAGATGCCCGAGGACCTGGCCCCGCATATCGGCGAAAACGCGTGGTTTCAGCTTTATCCGCCCCGGGACCCTGAGATACGTACAGACATGCTGCGCCGGGCCAGGGAGGCCGGGTTTCGCACATTGGTTCTGACAGCGGACGTTCCTGTGGCCTCCAGACGCGAACGGCAAACCCGTTCGGGCCTGCGGCAGCCCCCGAAACTGACACCCCGCCTGCTGGCTCAGATCGCCCTGCGCCCAGCCTGGGCCATGGGGATGGCGCAAAGCGGGGTGCCGCATATGCGCACGCTGGATAAGTACATCGACAACTCGGTTGATCTGCCTCCGACAGCGCATATCGGATATTTGCTGCGCACCTCTCCGGATATGGACTATGTCAAATGGCTGCGGGACAACTGGGACGGGCCTTTCATCGTCAAAGGTGTGTTGCGCGCCGAAGATGCTGACCGGCTGAAACAGGCTGGAATTGACGCCCTGTGGGTGTCGAATCACGGCGGACGGCAGTTTGACGGCGCCCCCGCTGGCATCGACGCGCTGCCCGCAATTCGTTTGGCAACGGACCTGCCCCTGATCTTTGACAGCGGCGTCGAGGGGGGGCTGGATATACTACGGGCGTTCGCGCTGGGGGCGGATTTTGTCATGCTGGGCCGCGGTTTCCTGTACGGCCTGGCCGCGCTGGGGGCAGATGGGCCCGCACATGTCATAGATATTCTTCGGCAGGACATGCTTGCCAATATGGGGCAGTTGGGGGTCGAGACCCCGGAAAAATTGCGCGGTCAGGGCATCAGGATTGATGCTGCAATGCAGCGCGTGTATTAAGCCTGCACATATAAGCGGCGTTTGCGAGCGATAACATGCCGGTTCTACCCAGAACTACCTATGTACCTGCGCGTATTGTCCGCCTAGAAAAACGGCCAAACAAGTAGGACCGGGACCTGACATGACCGACTTCAAAAAGATCCTGATCGCCAATCGCGGCGAAATTGCCATTCGCGTAATGCGCGCCGCAAACGAGATGGGCAAACGCACCGTCGCGGTCTTTGCCGAAGAGGACAAGCTGGGCTTGCACCGTTTCAAAGCGGATGAGGCCTATCGCATTGGCGAGGGGATGGGGCCGGTTGCCGCCTATCTGAGCATCGATGAAATCATTCGCGTCGCCAAGGAATGCGGCGCTGACGCGATCCACCCGGGCTACGGCCTGCTGTCGGAAAACCCCGATTTTGTGGATGCCTGTGTGCAGAACGGCATCACTTTCATCGGTCCCAAGGCCGAAACCATGCGCGCACTCGGCGACAAGGCCAGCGCGCGGAAGGTGGCAATTGCCGCTGATGTTCCGGTCATCCCGGCGACCGAGGTTCTGGGAGATGACATGGATGCCATTCGCAAGGAGGCCGCCGAGATCGGCTATCCGCTGATGCTCAAGGCGTCCTGGGGCGGCGGCGGGCGCGGCATGCGGCCGATCCTGTCGGAAGACGAACTGGAAGAAAAAGTGCTGGAAGGCCGCCGCGAGGCCGAGGCCGCCTTTGGCAATGGCGAGGGCTATCTGGAAAAGATGATCACCCGCGCCCGCCATGTCGAGGTGCAGATTCTGGGCGACAAGCATGGCGAGATTTATCACCTTTATGAACGCGACTGCTCGGTCCAGCGCCGGAACCAGAAGGTCGTGGAACGCGCCCCCGCCCCGTACCTGAGCGACGCGCAACGCGCCGAGATTTGCGAGCTGGGCCGCCGCATCTGTGCCCATGTGAACTATGAATGCGCGGGGACTGTCGAATTCCTGATGGATATGGAAACCGGCAAGTTCTACTTCATCGAGGTGAACCCCCGCGTGCAGGTCGAACACACCGTTACCGAAGAAGTCACCGGCATCGACATCGTGCAAGCCCAGATTCTGATTGCCGAGGGCAAAACGCTGGCTGAAGCAACCGGCGCGGCAAGTCAGGCGGATGTGCAACTGAACGGGCACGCGTTGCAGACGCGGATCACCACCGAGGATCCGCAGAACAACTTCATCCCGGACTATGGCCGCATCACCGCATATCGGGAAGCAACCGGCATGGGCATCCGCCTGGATGGCGGCACCGCCTATTCGGGCGGGGTGATCACGCGGTATTACGACTCGTTGCTGACCAAGGTCACTGCCTGGGCACCAACGCCGGACATGGCAATCGCCCGGATGGACCGCGCCCTGCGCGAGTTCCGCATTCGTGGGGTCAGCACCAATATCGACTTCGTCATCAACCTGCTGAAGCATCCGATCTTCCTGTCGAATGAGTACACCACCAAATTCATCGACACGACGCCGGACCTGTTTACCTTCAAGAAACGCCGCGACCGGGGCACCAAGGTTCTGACCTACATCGCGGATATCACGGTAAACGGGCATCCCGAAACCAAGGACCGCCCCGAACCGCGCGCCGATCTGAAAGAGGCCAGGCCCCCCGCTTTGAAAGCCGAACCGCAGATGGGCACCCGCAACCTGCTGGAACAAAAGGGTCCGCAGGCGGTGGCCGACTGGATGAAGGCGCAGCGGCAATTGCTGATCACCGACACCACCATGCGCGACGGCCACCAGTCGCTGCTGGCGACCCGGATGCGCTCGATCGACATGATCAAGGTGGCGCCGACCTATGCGGCGAACCTGCCGCAACTGTTCAGTGTCGAATGCTGGGGCGGTGCGACCTTTGATGTGGCCTATCGCTTCCTGCAGGAATGCCCGTGGCAGCGTCTGCGCGACCTGCGCGAAGGGATGCCGAACCTGATGACCCAGATGCTGCTGCGCGGGGCCAATGGCGTCGGCTACACCAACTATCCCGACAACGTGGTGCAGGAATTCGTCCGTCAGGCGGCGCAAAACATCGATGTGTTCCGCGTGTTCGACTCGCTCAACTGGGTCGAGAATATGCGCGTGGCGATGGATGCCGTGGTCGAGAACGGCAAGATCTGCGAAGGCACCGTGTGTTACACCGGCGATATTCTGGACCCGGATCGCGCCAAGTATGACCTGAAATATTATGTCGGCATGGCCAAGGAACTGCGCGATGCAGGCGCGCATGTGCTGGGTCTTAAAGATATGGCTGGCCTGCTGAAACCGGCCTCGGCCCGCATCCTGATCCGGGCACTTAAGGAAGAGGTCGGGCTGCCGATCCACTTCCACACCCACGACACCGCAGGCATCGCCAGCGCTACCATTCTGGCTGCCTCCGAGGCGGGCGTGGACGCGGTGGATTGCGCGATGGACAGTTTCTCGGGCAACACGTCTCAGGCGACGCTGGGCACCGTGGTCGAGGCGCTGCGCCATACCGAGCGCGACACCGGGCTGGACATCAAGGCCATCCGCGAGATCAGCGATTATTTCGAGGCCGTGCGCGGCCAGTACGCGGCGTTCGAATCCAGCCTGCAGGCCCCGGCGTCCGAGGTTTATCTGCACGAGATGCCCGGCGGCCAGTTCACTAACCTCAAGGCGCAGGCGCGGTCCTTGGGACTGGAAGAGCGCTGGCACGAGGTCGCCCAGATGTATGCCGACGTGAACCAGATGTTCGGCGACATCGTCAAGGTAACGCCTTCGTCGAAAGTGGTGGGCGACATGGCGCTTATGATGGTCAGTCAGGGCCTGACCCGCAGTGACGTGGAAAACCCGGCGACCGACGTGGCTTTTCCGGATTCCGTCATCGACATGATGCGCGGCAATCTGGGTCAGCCTCCGGGCGGGTTCCCCGACACGATCATCAAAAAGGTGCTGAAGGACGAAGCCCCCAACACCGACCGCCCCGGCAAGGATGTGCCCGCCGTCGATCTTGAGGCCACCCGCGCCGATCTGTCGAAGCAGTTGGAAGGCAAAGAGGTCGATGACGAAGACCTGAACGGCTATCTGATGTATCCCAAGGTGTTCCTTGATTACATGGGCCGCCACCGGACCTATGGCCCGGTCCGCACCCTGCCCACACGCACCTTCTTCTACGGGATGGAGCCGGGCGAAGAGATCACCGCCGAGATCGATCCGGGCAAGACGCTGGAAATCCGCTGTCAGGCCATCGGCGAGACCGATGAGAAGGGCGAAGTCAAAGTGTTCTTCGAACTCAACGGTCAACCCCGCGTGATCCGGGTGCCGAACCGCCTTGTCAAAGCCTCGACATCACAAAGACCCAAGGCCGAGGCCGGCAATCCCAACCATATCGGCGCGCCGATGCCGGGCGTTGTGGCCACCGTTGCCGTAACCGCCGGTCAGGAGGTCAAAGAAGGCGACCTGCTGCTGACCATCGAGGCGATGAAGATGGAAACCGGCATCCATGCCGAGCGTGACGCGGTGGTCAAGGCTGTCCACGTTCAGCCCAGCGGCCAGATTGACGCAAAGGACCTACTGGTCGAGTTGGAGTGACCGATCTAGTTTATTGACTGATCTGCGGGCCGTCCGGATATCCGGGCGGCCCGTTTCACGACCAGGGAGGGAACAATGCTGTCCATCACGCCGATCTACGCCGCGTTGCTGGCGATCATCTATGTCGGCCTTAGCGGCTGGGTCATCAACACCCGGCGGAGCCACAAGATTTCGTACGGCGATTCGGGTGATACCGCGATGCTCAAGGCGATGCGGACGCATTCCAACTTTGCCGAATACGCCCCGTTCGGGCTGCTGCTGATCGCAATGGTCGAGTTGCAGGGGGCCAGCGGCCTGCTGGTGAACCTGCTGGGGTTGTGCCTGCTGGCCGGGCGGCTTTGCCATGTCTATGGCTTTGGCAAGACCCCGCAAATCGTGATTCTGCGCCAGATCGGCATGGTGCTGACCTTTGCTGCCATACTGGTTGCCGCTTTCGTCAATCTGGGACTGGCGCTCTGAACTCTTGGCGTCCGGGCGGGCCGGATATCACCCCGCCAGACGCCCCGCTACGACCGTATGCGCCGATTGCCACATCTGAACGTCGGCCTCTGGCTCTGGCACAACATGGGTCACAATCGCGGCGACGGCCATCAGAATGGCCAGTGCTGCGATTTTGAAACTCTCTTTGTTTTTCACCTGTCACCTCGAACTTTTTAGTCCTGTCTAAAGGTTCAACGCAGGTCCGGCAGATTTCCGTCGCGGCAAAAGAAATTTTCCTGCAGATGCGTTTTTCCGCTTGCAGGCACCCGTTGGAATTAATACATCCCTCCTCACTCAACGGCGCGGGCGTAGCTCAGGGGTAGAGCATAACCTTGCCAAGGTTAGGGTCGGGCGTTCGAATCGCCTCGCCCGCTCCATTGAGAGGTCTTTGGACCACATAAGTATCTGATGCGGGCGTAGCTCAGGGGTAGAGCATAACCTTGCCAAGGTTAGGGTCGGGCGTTCGAATCGCCTCGCCCGCTCCAGATACCAAACCTTCCTTACATGCTGGTTCTTTTGCCGGGCTTGCGTCATTCTGGCCGCAATCACATGCCTGACGGAGATACGCCCATGCCCGAATATGAAATTCGCGCGCTGACACCGGACGAGGTTCAGATGGCCGTCGATTGGGCGGGTCAGGAAGGGTGGAACCCCGGACTTCACGACGCGACCTGTTTCCACAGCTCGGATCCGCATGGGTTCAAGGGCGGCTTTCTGGACGGTCAGATGATCGCGTCGGCCTCGGCTGTGAATTACGACGATCACTATGCGTTTCTGGGCTTTTACATCGTGCAACCCGCCTATCGCGGATCGGGATACGGCCTGCAGGTCGCCAACGCGGTCAAGGCCCATTGCGAAGACCGGAACATGGGCATGGACGGCGTGGTCGAACAGCAGGAGAATTACCACAAGTTCGGCTTCACGCTGGCCTATGACAACTACCGCTTCGGCGGCACGGCGCGGGACGTCTTGCGCACGCTGGGCCGGGATACGCAGGATCATGTTGCACCCCTGAACGCCCTAACGAACGAATTGAAGACCTATGACCGCGGCCTGTTCCCTGCCGAGCGTGATACCTTCCTGCATGGCTGGCTGGACGCGCCGAACCACGTTTCGCGCGTGTTCGAGGACAACGGGCGGATCAGGGGCTATGCGACGCTGCGGCGGTGCCTGAACGGATACAAGGTCGGGCCGCTGTTTGCGGATAACGAAGACATCGCCCGCGCGCTGCTGGTATCGCTTTTGACCACCCTGCCGGAAGGCCAGATGGGCAGCGAGGTGTTCATCGACATGCCCAACCCGAACGCGCAGGCAATGGCTCTGGCTGACCATCTTGGGCTGAACAAGGTGTTCGAGACCGGCCGGATGTATTCCAGCCACGCGCCGGATGTCGATCTGGATCGGATTTACGGCATCACCACGTTTGAGCTGGGCTGACCCTCAGAACGCCTTGAAGGTCATCGTTGTCAGCGACCGCTCGATATTCGGAATCACCAGCAGGTTTTCGTTGATGAAATGGCCGACATCGTCGGTTTCGGGGATGTAGAGCTTCAACAGCAGGTCATATTCGCCGCTGGTGGAATAGAGTTCGGAATGAATCTCGCGCAGGGCGATATCCTCGGCCACCTTGTAGGTGGTGCCGGGTTTGCAGCGGATCTGTATGAAAACGCAGGTGGACATGGGCCGGGCCTTGTTGGTTCGTGTTGCCCGCAGGCTGGCATGGGCGGCGCGTGGGTGCAATCCCCTGCAACAGTTCGCCACGAAGGCATAAAGCAGTCTGGATAGGCCGCCCGTCCACGTCTATAAGCGCCCCTGTAGCAAAAGGAATTCGCCCATGCGCAGCGCTAAGTTCAGCCGTCAGACCGCCGAGACCGAGATTGTGGTCGAGGTCAATCTGGACGGCACCGGCCAGTATGACAACCAGACCGGCGTCGGCTTCTTCGATCACATGCTGGACCAGCTTGCGCGCCATTCGCTGATCGACATGACGATCCGCGCCAAGGGCGATTATCACATCGACGACCACCACACGGTCGAGGATACCGGCATCGCGCTGGGTCAGGCGCTGACACAGGCTTTGGGCGACAAGAAAGGCATCCGGCGCTATGGCGAATGCCATCTGCCCATGGACGATGCGCAGGTGCGCTGTGCGCTGGACCTGTCGGGCCGCCCATTCCTGATCTGGAATGTGGACTTGCCCACGCCCAAAATCGGCACTTTCGACACAGAACTGGTGCGCGAGTTCTTTCAGGCGCTCAGCACTCATGGCGGCATCACGCTGCATATCGACCAGTTGCACGGCTTCAACAGCCACCACATCGCCGAGGCTGCCTTTAAGGCTGTCGCGCGCGCGTTGCGGGACGCGGTTGAGACCGATCCGCGCAAGGCAGATGCGATTCCGTCCACCAAGGGCGCGCTGTAAATGCTGACGGCCATTATCGACTACGAAAGCGGCAACCTGCATTCCGCCGAAAAGGCGTTCCAACGCATGGCGCGCGAGGTGGATGCAGGTGAGGTTGTCGTGACCTCGGACGCCGAAATTGTCGCGCGGGCGGATCGTCTCGTGCTGCCGGGTGACGGGGCCTTCCCGGCCTGCGCGGCAGAGTTGCGGGGCCACAAGGGTATCTATGATGCGATGGTCGAGGCGGTCGAGCAGAGGGGCCGCCCGTTTCTGGGCATCTGCATTGGCATGCAACTGATGGCCTCGAAGGGTCATGAGTATTCCGAGACCGATGGGCTGGGCTGGATTGCCGGGGATGTTGTGAAGATCGAACCGTCAGACAGCGCGCTGAAGGTGCCACATATGGGCTGGAACGATCTGGTTCTGGAAAGCGCTCACCCGGTGTTCGAGGGCGTGGCGTCGGGCGATCACGCCTATTTCGTCCACTCCTACCATTTCCGCGTCACCGATCCTGCGCAGCGGCTGGCCTATGTGGAGTATGGGCAAGAGGTCACGGCCGTGATCGGCCGCGACACGATGGTTGGGATGCAGTTCCACCCCGAGAAAAGTCAGGACGTGGGCTTGCGCATGATCGGGAACTTCCTGACCTGGAGGCCCTGAAATTCAGCGAATGCGGGTCCAGGTTTGCCCCCGGCAGACCAGCCCTCCGGCAACGCAGCCTTTGACAGTCAAGGCATTGCCGTCGAGAGTCATTTTCGAGTTATAGGTCTTGTCGCGATCCGGGGCCCATATCTTACCGTCGGCGTAATTGCCATCGCCTTCGGGCACCATATCCCAGATGATCTGCTTACCCAGAATATCGGAATTCAGATCCTCATTACCTTGCGCATCAAATACGTTGTCGATAGTTCCACAAATCGCGCTGCCGCATTCGGCAATCGACACGTGAAGGTACGAGCCGGTGTCACCCGGTGCGGTCTTCCACAGACCATCCGCCGGATCATCCGCCAGAGCGGCGGTGGCCATCGCGGCAAAACCGGCTGCAAGAGTAAATGTCTTCATAAGTTCCTCCCTGTATTGTGGCCAGTCTGACCTGCCATTCGGCACCGGGCAAGATTGACTTAGCGTCGCGTTGCACCCCTGCCCCGCCTGTGCGATATCCCGCGCGTGTAACAGTGATATAGGGCCGCCCGACATGATCCTCTACCCCGCTATCGATCTGAAAGACGGCCATGCCGTGCGCCTGCTGCGTGGTGAGATGGACAAGGCCACGGTTTTTAACGAAGACCCGGCTGCGCAAGCCCGCGCTTTTGTCGAGGCCGGGTGCGAGTGGCTGCATCTGGTCGATCTGAACGGGGCCTTCGCAGGGGAACCGGTGAACGCGGCCCCGGTCGAGGCGATCCTGAAGGCCTGTGACGTGCCGGCGCAACTGGGCGGTGGTATCCGCGACATGGCCACCATCGAGACCTGGATCGACAAAGGTCTGGCGCGGGTGATTCTGGGCACGGTCGCGGTCGAGAACCCCGATCTAGTGCGCGAAGCGGCCAAAGCCTTTCCCGGCAAGGTCGCCGTGGGCATCGACGCCCGCAACGGCATGGTCGCTACCAAGGGCTGGGCCGAGGAAACCGACGTGCAGGTCACCGATCTGGCCCGCAGTTTCGAGGACGCAGGCGTCGCGGCGATCATCTACACCGATATCAACCGCGACGGCGCGATGCAGGGCCCCAACATCGAAGCCACGGCAGCGTTGGCGCAGGCGGTTTCGATCCCGGTAATTGCCTCGGGCGGTGTCAGCTCTCTGGACGACCTGATCGCCCTGCGCGATTGCGGCGTCGCGCTGAACGGCGCGATCTCGGGCCGGGCGCTCTATGATGGCGCGATTGACCTGGCCCAGGCCATCCGCGCCCTGAACTGAGTTACTGCGCGGCAGCTGCGGTCAGTTTCGCCAAAGCACCGCGCATCTTTTCGATGACCGGCGATTTCTCGACCTCGTCAAGCTCATCCATTGTCTCTTTCGGGTCTTCATAGGCCAGCCAGACCTGCCCATCTGCATCCTGATAAGCCTGCACTTTTAGCGGCAGGAACAGCCCCGCACGCGGGTCGATCTGCATGGCGGGCGTGCCCAAGGCCGGGTTACCGAAGATCAGCACCTGATTGGGCGGGATCGGCGTGCTGACCTTTTCGGCCCCCGCCGCGTGGTCGATGCGGGCAAAGACGGTGGCGCCCGCATTGCCCACGGCAGCTTCCAGCGCGTCCAGCACCTCGGCCACGGATTTATTGGTTTCTACCTTGATAATGTCGTCAGCCATGGCGGACAGGGTGCCTCCGAAAGTGAGAAGTGAAGCCAGCAGAAGATGTCGCATAACAGAATTCCTTTTCGTGAATTTCACCCCTAATTTCCATGGCTTCGCGCCGGATCACAATCACAAGTCTGGCATCGGCGGGGCTTTGCCGGTAGAGGTGCCCTCAACAAAGGACGCCCCATGCTGAAAACCCGTATCATTCCCTGTCTCGATGTCGCCGATGGCCGTGTGGTCAAGGGCGTGAATTTCGTGGGCCTGCGCGATGCGGGCGATCCGGTGGAATCCGCCAAGGCCTATGACGCCGCCGGGGCGGATGAGATCTGTTTTCTCGATATTCACGCGACCCACGAAAATCGTGGCACCATGTTCGATGTTGTTCAGCGCACGGCAGAGCAATGCTTCGTGCCGCTGACTGTGGGGGGCGGTGTCCGCACCAAGGATGATGTGCGCGCCCTGTTGCTGGCGGGGGCGGACAAGGTCAGCTTTAACTCGGCGGCTGTGGCCAACCCGGACGTGATCGCCGAGGCAGCCGACCAGTTCGGCAGCCAATGCATCGTCTGCGCCATCGACGCCAAGACCGTCAGCCCCGGCAAGTGGGAGATTTTCACCCATGGCGGGCGCAAACCGACAGGAATCGACGCGGTAGAGTTCGCCAAAACGGTTGTTGCCAAGGGCGCGGGGGAAATTCTGCTGACCTCGATGGACCGTGACGGCACCAAGGCCGGGTTCAACCTGCCCCTGACCCGCGCGATTTCTGATGCGGTGGACGTGCCGGTGATTGCTTCGGGCGGTGTCGGCACTCTGGACCATCTGGTCGAAGGCGTGACCAAAGGCGGGGCCAGCGCCGTTCTGGCGGCTTCGATCTTTCATTTCGGCGAATATACTATCCGCGAGGCCAAGGAACACATGGCCGCCGCTGGCATTCCGATGAGGCTGACATGAGCATCCTGCACGATCTGGCCGCCACGATTGAAGCCCGCAAAGGCGCTGACCCCGACAGCAGCTGGACCGCAAAGCTGCTGGCCAAAGGGCCCGAAAAATGCGCCGAGAAGTTCGGGGAAGAGGCCATTGAGGCCATAATCGAAGCCGTCAAAGGTGACCGGGACAAGTTGACCACCGAGGCGGCGGATGTGCTCTACCACCTGCTTGTCATGCTGGCCGCACGGGATGTGGCGCTGGATGATGTCCTGGCGGAACTGGCGCGGCGTCAGGGTGTCAGCGGGATCGCTGAAAAAGCCGCGCGGCCTAAAGGGTAAGGCGCGGGCTTTCAACAACGCGCCCTGCCCTTTATGATCGGGGCTCCCGGTTCACAAGGCAAAGGGCATCGGAATGATCAGAGCTTTGGCGCTAGTGGTGACCTTTGCCCTGCTTGGCGCCTGCGCCGCAGCGCCGCCTTCAACCGGGGATGAGGTGCAACGGCTGGCCGCCGAAATCCAAAGCCTCGGCCCCGATATCGATCCCGCCGAGGCCGACCGCGCCGCCCGCATCGCCTATGCCTATACCGCGCAACTGGCGCAGGAATACCAGATCACCGACCCGCCGTTGATCCACAACGCCAAGGTCAACAAGGGCCTGCGCCCGCGCGGTCTGTGCTGGCATTGGGCCGAGGATATCGAGCGGCGCCTGCGCCAGGAAAACTTCGACACGCTGACCCTGCACCGGGCCATCGCCAACGCGGACAACCCGTTCCGCATCGACCACAGCACGGCGATCATCAGCCGCAAGGGTGACTCGATGCATGACGGCGTGGTGCTGGACCCTTGGCGCTATGGCGGGGTTTTGTTCTGGTCTCCGCTGATGGAAGACACGCGGTATGACTGGGTGCCGCGCGATGTTGTTCTGGAAAAGCGCCGTCAGGAACAGGTGGCGCGGCTGAAGCCATACAAAGGTTAAGTCTGCAGCTTCGAAGATATGATCCCGGTGCTGAACCCGCCCATGCGCAGCTCTCCGAACAGGCGCTGATACTCGATCTTGGGACACCGGTTCATGACCACATCCACGCCCCGCGCCTGCGCTGTGGCTGCCGCCCCTTCGTGTTCGACGCCGATTTGCATCCAGATCGTCTGCAGGTCGGGAAAGGCCTGCAGCGCCTCATCGACAATGGGCGGGACAGCTTCGGAGCGGCGGAAAATATCCACCATATCAACAGGCTCACTGATATCGTACAGGCTTTGCCGGACCGTTTGCCCGAACAGTTCCTTGCCCGCATGGCCGGGATTGACGGGGATGACCGTGAACCCTTTCAGCGACAGGTACCGCGCCACATAATAGCTGGGCCGCACGGGGTTCATCGACACGCCGACCACCGCCACGGTTTTGGTGCGTGTCAGGACATTTTTCAGGAATTCGTCGGAATATTCGGGCATGGGCGCATCCTACGCAGGGTCCCGAGAAGAAAAAAGCGCCCAAGATGACTTGGGCGCAAGTTTTGGAACGAGGGACAGTGAAATGACCCGCGGCAGTTCCGTTCCGCGGTCACTGTGACATTTAGGCATAAATCTGGCGAAAAAAAGAGGGGGCGCGCATTTTTGTGATGACATCTCACAAAAAGCGGAGATTCGCCTATTCGCGGTACAGGGCTGACGGCCAGTTTTCTTCGGCCATGTGGATGTATGCGGCGCGATCATCCCGCCACATTTCCTCGATCTCCGGCGAATGCGTCAGGTACAGGCGCCCATCGACCACCTGCCATGCCTGCGGGTCGGTGCTTTTGAGCTGCCCGTAGGCCATCGCGTACGAGCAATACCCCCCAAACTGAGGCGCAAAGGCGCGCGGGTTGGCTTCGAAAAGTTCACGGTTTTCCTGAGACGCGAAATGCCATTCGGCGCCTTTCCACACCACCGCAATCTCGGGCTGCCCCCTGACCGGCGTATCGCCTTCGAAATAGGACACGGGATCGTATCCCGACATCGCGGCCCCTTCGGACGCAAAGTAGACAGGGACATCCTGCGCAGAGACGGCAGAACCAAAAGCAGCGGCGAACAGCGCGCCGGAAAGAAAACGTCGGGTCAGCATGGCAAGTTCAGAATCATGATATCAGGGTACCAAACTGCAACTTTTCAGGCCGCATTAAACCCCCGTTGACAGGGTTGTGAACGTTTTTTGACCCGCACCGTGCGGGTCAGTCAAAGATATCCTCGACCACATCCCAAGCTTCTTCCATCGCGCGTGACCAAAGGCTTTTCTTCTTCTTTTTCTTTTTGGGCTTTGGCTTTTTCAGCCCAACGCCTTCCCCATACCGGGCCGGACGTTCAGCCACCTTTTTCCGAGGCAGCATTTTCAGGTCATGCAAGGGCGCGCCACAGCTGGAACAGCTGAGCTCGTGCCGATCCTTGCCCTTCAGGACCAGCGCGGCGCGGGTCCCGCAATAGCAGCAGGTGGCGATTTTTGACGGGCTGGGAATGGCGGCCTCCTGCTTACCTGTAACGGGATGCATATAGGGCGATTGCCGCCGCATTTGATACGTTAAGCGACCCGAACCCGCCGGCTGCGTCAATTTTCACCAGGTGATCGACGGTTTCCTTGGTTTTCTGCCGCAGACCGGGCCCTTCGGCCCCCAGCACCAGCGCCACCGGGCGGTCCCGCTGGCCGTCCAGCGTGGTTTCGATGGTCGCGTCGGCCTCGCCATCCAACCCGAGAACCAGATACCCCATGCCCTGCAGTTCCACGATCGTATCCGCCAGATTGCGCACCCGCAGATAGGGCTGACGCTCCAGCGCGCCGCTGGCGGTTTTGGCCAACGCCCCGGTTTCGGGGGCCGAGTGGTGACGGGTGCCAATCACGGCGCTGGCCCCCAGCACCTCGGCCGAGCGCAGAATCGCCCCGACGTTATGCGGGTCCGTCACCCGGTCCAGCAGAATGACCCGAGGGTGTTCGCGCCCGATGCAATTCTCGGCCAACCCGGCCCAGTCCAGCGGCTTGACCTCAAGCGCCGCGCCCTGATGGACCGAGCCCGGATCAATCGGAGCGGTGAATTTGCGCGGATCGACCACTTCCGCCTCAATCCCCGCAAAATCAATGGCATCTGCCAGTTTATCACGGGCATTTCGGGTCACGATCAGCCGCAATTTTTGCCGTTTCGGGTTCATCAGCGCATCGCGCACGGCGTGGAGACCGAACAGCCAGACGGTCTCACTCGCGGCGGCTTTGCGCGCCTGTTCCTTCTCGACGACCCACTTGGGTTTCTTCATTTCAGGGCCTCCGGGCCGGGAATTCGGTTTCCTGCGTCAAAGCGGTATTTTCCTGTTGACGCTCCTTTGGTGCGCTAGTAATCACGCCTCCACGTCAGGTGCAACGCCTGACAGTGGGCGACAGGCCGCAAGGTGTGGCAGGGGACTGTAACTCCCTCGCGGAGACGCACGCCTGGTTCGATTCCAGGGTCGCCCACCACTTCCTACAAAGCTTCTATACACGAGCGGCCAAGCCCCGAGCCCGTCGAGGGTGCTGTCAAACAGAACGGTCTGCAAGTTGGCACAGATTCCTCGATCTGCGCCCGACCAGCCTGACCGTCGGGGGTTCAGGCCGCCTGCGTGCGGTCCGCCGTGATGCGGTTGAACCAGTCCGTGATCGCCTGCAGGTCCGCCGCAAGTTGTTCGGCCTCACCACCAGTGAAGTCCTGAAACTTTTCGCTGTTCAAACCGTTCACGCCAACCAGCACCGGAATGTCCCGCGCCAGCGCCTCGGCGATGACGGGGCGGAAACCGCGGCCGTCGGCCTCGTGCTTGCCGAACTTGTTGATGATGAGAAGCTGCGGCGCATCGTCAAGCGACGCGGTGACATACCCCACAGCCTGTTCCAGAGCCGCCGGGTCCAGACGGCATCCGCGCGACTGTGTGCCCAGCGATTGCGAAATCCGGATGGTCTCGCCCTCGGGCAGAACGCGGACATCCATGTCGCATTTGCTGCTGTCTGCGCATTCGGTGTTGGTCTGCACCACTCCGGCCAGTTTGGCGCCCAAGTTCTGCAGGTGATCGGCAACCGCGCTGAGCAGACGGTCCGTCGCGCCGCGATCGGTTGTTGTGACATAGGCCAGATACATTCAGGGACCCCTTCGCAAAGTTCGATATTCCAGATAGCACGCCAACGCCCGCCCGACCACTCCCCCGTTTACGGCAGGGGCGACAGGCCGATCACAGGTGCGTGCAGGTGTAACAGCACCGCAAAAGCGGCGAGTGAAGCAAGCCAGACCCAGAGCGGCGGCAGGGGCCTTGGTACGCGGAACGACAGGCGCGCGGTGTTGTGGGACATCCGCGGCCAGTCGGCCCCCATGTCCCGCGCCTTGCGGCGGTCAATCAGGACCATTCCCATAGCGGCGAAGCCCGCAAACAGGCCGAAAAGGATGACGTGGGACAGGCTGCCATTGACCAGCAGATGCGCCACCGACCACAGCATAAGCGCCGCAAGGATGGGATGGCGCGTTGTGCGCAGGATGCCGGGCTGTTCCGGATCGAAAGGGCGAGTACCCAATCCGCCGAACGAAAACGGGTTCCGGATCGCCAGCCCGGCCATTGCCAGCCAGCAGACGACGGGCATGATCAGCACCGGCACCCAGCGCAGTATGGGAAGCGGCGGGATGATCTCGACATATGGCGCTTGCGCGGCGGCGATGACCAACCACCCCAGAACAAGCAGGGACAAGGTGGAATAAGCCGCGAAATACGTCCGGCGACCCAGCGTTTCAATCAGCCAGCCGCGCACCATTGGGCGCACGGGAATCATGTGGCTGAGCAGGAAGGTGATCAGCGCCGCTGTGAAAAAGCCCCAACCGGTCATGATATTCTCCGAACCCGTTTTTGCCCGGTTTAGCTGCCCGCGCGAGGGCGGTCTTTGTCCGAAGTCAAGTCGGGCGGCGGGGCGGTTGCCCGCCCCTGCCCTGTCTTATAGGCCCAGCGCCTTGCGCCGTTCCTCGGCAAAGCCCTGCACCATGCGGTCGGCGATCAGCGCGAGGATGGCCATCGCCGCCCCGGCTGAGATACCAAGCCCCACATCCGCCTGCCCCAGCGCCAGATAGATCGACTGACCCAGACCGGTGGTGCCGATCAGCGCCGCGATCACCAGCATCGCAAAGGCATAAAGGATGGTCTGGTTCAGCCCCAGCAGGATGGTCGGCGCGGCATAAGGCGCGCGCACGTCGCGCATGATCTGCCACTCGGTCGCACCGCTGGAAATGGCGGCCTCCATCATTTCCTCGGGCGTGTTGACCAGCCCGTGCCGCGTGTAGCGGATCATCGGAACGATGGCATAGGCACAAATGGCGAGGAAGGCCGAGAACTCTCCGATCTGAAAGACCATCAGCACCGGGATCAGGAACACGAACAGAGGGATCGTCTGCAACATGTCGCAGATCGGGCGCACGATGGTCCAGACCGGCGACCAGACCGCGCTGGCCAGGCCGATCAGCCCGCCCAGCACGGCGCAGAAGAATACCGCAGCACCGCTTAGGTAGAGCGACAGCAACGCGCGTTCCCAAAGGCCCGAGACGAGGATGGTGCAGAGCAGCCCCACCGACAGCGCGGCCAAACGCCAGCCGCCAGCGACCCAGCCCAGCGCGGCAGCGCCGGTCAGGACAAAGGGCCAAGGCAGGTTGGCGATGCCGGTCTCCAACATGCCGATCAGGATCAGAACCACCAGCCCTCCGGTCAGATGCCCGCGCCACGCCATCATCAAGGCGATGGCGGCACCCACGGCAAAGAGGCCGTAGCTCATCGCGGGTGTCCATGCGAAGCCCCAAGTGAAAGGCAGCACCGCCTGATCCAGCCCGATCCGCAGCGGCAGCAGCACGTAGAACAGCGAATTGTTCTTGAGCGCATCCAGCCACGGCCCGTTGGCCTGCGTGAACGCGGTCAGGCCGCT
Organism: Ruegeria sp. AK4; assembly: GCF_056541025.1. NCBI lineage: Bacteria > Pseudomonadati > Pseudomonadota > Alphaproteobacteria > Rhodobacterales > Roseobacteraceae > Ruegeria > Ruegeria sp. AK4. Next base: position 90,695 of record NZ_JBQFXS010000005.1, on the reverse strand, counting down.
GTCGATCGCCTCGGCCATCGGGTCCAGAACGGTCAGTTCGGACGGGTTCGGCAGCCAGGCCCAGAAAGCGGCGGTAAACAGTACCGCAAAGCCCAGCATCGCCCAGACAACGCGGCTGTCATAGCGTTTGCGTTCGGTGGCCAGAGTGCCGCTCATCCGGTCAATGACGACGGCAAAAACAACGATGACCAGACCGGCCATCAGGGATTCGCCGAACTGCGCCTTGCGCATGGTCAGCAGGACCTCCCAGCCGATGTCGTTGAAGCCGCCGATGACAGCGGCGATGATCACCATCGACAAGGCCGCCATCAGGCATTGGTTCACACCGACCATGATCTGCGTGGTCGCTGCCGGGATCTCGACCTGAAACAATTGCTGGAAGCGGGTGCCGCCGGACATGATGGCGGCTTCCTTGATCTCGGATTCGACCCGTTCAAGCCCCAGCATCACGTTGCGCGCCATGGGCGGGGCCGCGTAGATGGCCGAGGCGATCAGACCGACAACCGGGCCAAAGCCAAAGAGCAGCAGCAGCGGCGTCAGATAGGCGAAGGTCGGCACGGTTTGCATGATGTCCAGCACCGCCTGCACGAATGACTTCACCCGAGGCACCTCGTTCGCGAGGATGCCGATCGCGCCGCCCATGATCAGCGCAACCGGAACAGACACGGCGACCAGAGCCAGCGTATTCATGCTTTCGGCCCAATAGCCCGAGGCAAGAACGAAGCTGAGGCCAATGAACCCCAGCGCCGCCATTGGCAGGCCACCCAGATACCAGCCCAATGCAGTGACGATACCGATCAGGATCGGCCAGGGCGTGTTGCCCAGCACATAATTGGCGGCATCCATCGGATAGGTCATCAGGTCCGAAAACAGCCGCATGGCCGGTTTGATGCCGTTCAGAAACCAATCCAGAAACGCCCCGACCCACTGTGTCGCGGGCAGTTCCCACGCGGCGGGCCATTTGACCAGCCACGGGGCGTGCGCTTCCAGTGCAAGACACACCGCACCAACGATCACGGTGATCAGGGCGGCCTGCGCCCCCGCGGTCAGGCGTGCCTGCTGCGCGGGGATGTCCGTCACGGCGGTCATGTCTCATCCACCTGTAAGGCCGCGGCCAGATCCGACGGATGCACCGTGCCGACGACATTTCCCGCAGCATCGCGGACGGGCACGGGATCATATAGCTCCATGCAATGCGCCAAAGCAGCGTCCAACGTCATCGAGGTGGTCAGGCCGGGGTCATCCGGGCCGCATGTGGCCTCATCCCGCATCACCGAGGCGACCTTGGCGTGCTGGCCTTTTGCCACGTCTTTCGAGAACTCGCGCACATAGTCGTCCACCGGACGCAGCACGATATCCGTCGGCGTGCCGATCTGAACGATCTTGCCATCGCGCATGATGGCGATGCGGTCGGCCAGTTTCAGCGCCTCCTGGATATCATGGGTGATGAAGACGATGGATTTCTTCAACGTCGCCTGAATGCGCAGGAATTCGTCCTGCAACTGTCGGCGGATCAGGGGATCGAGGGCCGAGAATGGCTCGTCCAGGAACCAGATATCGGGGTTCACGGCAAGGCTGCGCGCAATCCCCACACGCTGCCGCTGTCCGCCGGAAAGCTGGCGTGGGAAGCTGTCTTCACGCCCCTCCAGACCAACCAGCGAGATCACCTCTTGCGCGCGCGCCAGGCGTTCCTTTTTGCGCACGCCCTGAACACGCAGCGGATAGGACACGTTTTCGGCGACGGTCATGTGCGGGAACAGGCCGAAATGCTGGAACACCATGCCCAGCTTCTTGCGGCGCAGATCGGTCAGCACTTTCTTGGACGCGCCGATGACATTCTCGCCATCCACGCGAATCTCCCCGCCCGTTCCGGGCAACAGTTGCGAGATGCAGCGGATCAGCGTCGACTTGCCCGAACCCGACAGGCCCATGATGACGAACAACTCGCCCTCGCGAACTTCGAAATTGGCGTCCTGAACGGCCGGAATGAACCCACCTTCGCGCAGTTCGGCGGCGGCTTTGTCGGCGTCATTCCCTGACCGAGACAGCGCGTCGGTCAGGGCCTTGTCAGCGCCTTGGCCAAACACCTGCCAGAGGTTCTGGCAGGCGATGGCTGGCGTATTAACGTCGGTCACTTAGGCAAGCTCACTGCGTTGCCGCGTCAACGACCGGACGCCACTTGCCTTCGTTCTCGGCCATCCATGCGGCGACCACTTCTTCGACCTTGCCGCCATCGACGTCGATCGCACCCATCATCGGCTGCTGGTCTTCGACCGCCAGCTGATAATTGGTCAGGATTTCATAGGCAGCGGGCCATTTATCCGCCATACCGCTCCAACCGGCCTTGAAGATGCGCGAAGGCGAGAAATCGCAATCGTTCACTGCATTGGGGTTCGGGCCCCATGCCGGATCGTTGAAGCACGCCTCTTCCCCGGCGGGCAGGTCGACAAACTGCACATCATAGGCCGACATCGCCCAATGCGGCTGCCAGAAGGTGATCAGCAGCGGCGACTTGCGCTCGGTCGAGGCGCGCAGTTCGGCGATCAAGGCCCCCTCGGACCCGGCAGGGACCGCTTTGAACGGCAGCTCAAGCCCGGTCATGCGATCCGCGCCGGGCGTGCCCCAATCCGCCGGATAGTCAACCAGACGGCCGCCGGGCAGCGTTTCCGCCGTGGCAAAGACCTGCGCACAGTCCTTGAGGGCTTCCCACGCGGGCAGACCCGGGCACAGTTCGGCCACGTGCGCCGGGTAGGCAATGCCTTCCTTGGCATCCAGACCCAGATCGCCAATCTCGACGACAGTGCCTTCATCGATCTTCTTGGCGTATTCGTCCGACACGTTCGACGACCAGATTTCCAGCGTCGCATCGATGTCGCCATCGGCCAGCGCCTGGAACTGGTTCATCATGCCAGCGGTGACATATTCCACGTTGTAACCCGCAGCCTTCAGCATCTCACCGGCGACATGCGTGGTGACGTGCTGACCGGTCCATTCGTTGATCGCCAGCTTGATCGGCTCGTCCACGGCACCCATATCCGCCGCCTGCGCCGATCCCGCGACCGCCAGAGCCAGAAGGCTCACACTCAGTTTTTTCATGGATTTTCTCCCTGTCTTCTTACTTTTGCCCACCCCGGCAGGCACAGCCCGCCGGCAGAACTGTCTTGTGACAATACCATGTCGCAACATGCACAAATTTCGCCGGAAAAGGAAAGTCATCAGTTTGAGTGTGGCCGTGAAAAACCCGTCAGGCCAGATTACCGATTTCCCCAACACGGCTTTGCACACCGCCCCGACCCGTCGCGGTTTTCCACCATTCGGCAAAAATCGTTGACTGACGAGTCAATCAGAAACCTTTTTGCGTTCGTTTGTCTAGGATTTCTTTGACAAATCTTCGCAACGCTCGGGCCCCGCCGACCATTATGCACCCACAGTTGGCTGAAAATAACGCTTGCCAAACAAGAACAAAAAGAAAACATTTAACGCGGAGGGTGGCGAACATGCATTCATTTGACGAAATTTTCGAAATGGCGGCAAACCGCCACGGCGGCCCAAAGGCCTTGGCCGAAAAGCTGAGTAAACCCAAAAGCACAGCGGAACTTGCAGCAATGCCCGAGGATCGCTGGCTGTCGATACTCACCAAATGCATCTTTCAGGCAGGGTTCAACTGGAAGGTCATCGAAAACAAGTGGGACGGGTTCGAGGCCGCGTTTGACGGCTTTGATGTCGGGCGTTGTGCCTTCATGGATGACGAAAAGTTCGATTCCCTGCTGCAGGACACGCGCATTGTCCGCAATGGCACCAAGATCGCCACCGTCCGCGACAACGCGGCCTTTCTGCTGGAACTGCGCGAGGATGGCGGCGCGGGACAGGTTCTGGGCGGGTGGCCCTCGACCGACTATATCGGCCTGCTGGACATGCTGGCCAAACGTGGGTCGCGCCTTGGCGGGGCTTCGGCCCAATATGCGATGCGGTTCGCTGGGCGGGACAGTTTCATCCTGTCACAGGACGTCACCGCCCGGCTGATTGCCGAGGGCGTGATCGACAAGCCTGCGACCTCGAAAAAGGCAATGAGCGCCGTTCAGGACGCGTTCAATACTTGGATGGATCAGTCCGGGCGGGGCCTGACGGAAATAAGCCGGGTCCTCGCGATGAGTTTATGAAATCGGCTTGCGGATTGGCAGCCTCGCGCTAGGGTTGATCCTATGGTTTTGCGTGTGCTGTTTTTGGCCCTGTTGCTATTGTCGTCCTGCGGTCGCCCCCTGACCGAGCAAGAGCGCGCATTTGCCACCGCCGTGCAGGGCGACACCCTGAACCTGGATCGTGTCCGGCTGGTCGATGGCGCGCCCGTGACCGAGGTCACCTATTTCCGCGAGGCGCGGCCAAGGCTGGCCTGCCGCGAACGCATCCTGCCACCGATGGGAGAGGGCGAATTCAGAGGAAAACCCGCAGCGGTCGCGCTGTTCAACAAGGTCTATTTTTCGAACGGCTGGTATGTGGAAGACTACATGTCCGACTTCCCGGACGAAATGAATCTGGTCGCCGCCATGCTGCTGGCCCATGAACTGACCCATGTCTGGCAGTGGCAGAACCGCAAGACCACCGGCTACCACCCGCTGCGCGCGGCGTTCGAACATGGCGGGCGCAAGGACCCCTATCTTTTCGATCTGGATAACTCGCCCGATTTCCTGTCCTACGGGTTCGAGCAGCAGGGCGCGATTGTCGAGGAATATGTGTGCTGCCGTGCGCTGGACCCGCAGGCGAAGCGCACACAACGGCTGCACACCATGCTTGGCGCGCATTTCGATCTGTCGCCCCTGCCCGACAAAGGCCGCGAACGCGATGTGGTCATCCCGTGGAGCGATGCAGAAGTTAAGGGCATCTGCAGCTAAGGCCTCAATTCACCTGAATGGTTTTCAGATAGGCCACCAGATCGACGATGGGCTGGCTGGTCAGGACCGGCTGACCTTCGGGCGTTTTGATCGACGTTTCCTGCCCGTCGAAATACGGCCCGTAAACCGGCATCGGGCTGCCATGACTGACCAGCGGCTCGCGCCCGTCGATCCGCGCAACCACGCGGGCGATGGGGAATACGCCATCCTCACCGGCCAGCTTGGTCAGATCGGTCGGCTGGATCACCAGAACACCCGCCATCGGGCCATGCCCCGTCGCCTCGATCCCGTGGCAGGTGGCGCAATAGTGCTGATAAAGCTCGGCGCCTTTGTCCGCCTCTTGCGCTGAAGCCATTGCCGCACAACTGATTAGGCCTGCCCAAAGTACCGCTCTGATCATCGCATCCTCCTGCTCCGATTGACATTTGCAGGCTTGCCCGGCGCGCGGCTTGGCGCAATGATCCAGATCAACGAAAGCAGCAAGCGAGGGTTCGGGCCATGACACAATACGCAGCCATCATGCTGGCCGCCGGAATCGGTGTTCCGATCCTTGCCGCGCTGAACGCCGCGCTGGGGAAACTGATCGGCTCACCCACCGCGGCCGCCGTGGTCTTGTTCGCCATCGCCTTTGGCTCATCCGCGATCGTGATGCTGCTGTTTCCCGGGGTCGAGGCGATTTCCAAAGTGGCGCAGGCCCCCAAACACCTGCTGCTGGCCGGGGTTCTGATCGCCTTCTACGTTCTGTCGATCACCCATGTCGCGCCGCATTTCGGGGTTGGAAACGCGGTGTTCTTCGTCCTGCTGGGGCAGTTGATCAGCACCGCGGCGATTGATCACTTTGGCCTCTTCGGCGCGCAGGTCACGCCGCTGACATGGATGCGCGCGGGCGGGATTGCGGTGATGGCGGTTGGCGTGGCGATCACTCAATTGGCCTGAGCACGCCGCCTTCCAGCCGAACCATCCGGTCCATCCGCGCCGCGAGATCCATGTTGTGGGTGGCAATCAGGGCCGACAGCCCTTCGTCCCGGACCAGCGACATCAGCGCGTCGAACACCTGATCCGAGGTCTCGGGGTCCAGATTGCCGGTGGGTTCATCCGCCAGCAGGACACGCGGCGCATTCGCCAGCGCACGGCAAAAGGCAACGCGCTGCTGTTCGCCACCGGACAGGGCGGCGGGCCGATGCCCCGCGCGTCGCGCGACGCCTACACGATCCAGCAAGGCCATCGCCCGCTGCTGCGCCGCCTTTTCGGACACACCGTTGGCCAGTTGCGGCAGCGTGATATTTTCCAGCGCGGTGAATTCCGGCAGCAAATGGTGAAACTGATAGACAAAGCCCACATCCTGCCGCCGCAGCGCGGTGCGGGTCCGGTCGCCCTTGCCGGTCGCGCTTTGGCCCACGATCTGGACCGCGCCGTCATCCGGCGTGTCCAGCAACCCGGCGATGTGCAAAAGCGTGGATTTGCCCGCCCCCGAAGGGGCGACCAGCGCAACCGCCTCGCCCGCGCGCAGGTCCAGATCGACGCCGCGTAACACCTGAACCTCGCCCGGTGTGCCTTTCAGATAAGTCTTGGTCAGGCCGCTCAGCCGCAGTGTCACCTCACTCATAGCGCAGCGCCTCGACCGGGTTCAGCCGCGCCGCGCGGCGGGCGGGGAAATAGGTAACAAAGAAGGACAGGCCCAGCGACAGTCCGATGGCCTTGAGCACATCGCTCAGATGCAACTCGGCGGGCAACGCGTAGATGCCGCGAATGGACGGGTCCCAGACGCCGCCGCCCATCACGTAATTCACGAACGAGAATATCGGGTCGATATGGATCGCAAACAGGCAGCCAAGGATCACTCCCATCGCCGTACCGATGATGCCGGTAAACGCGCCGCAGATGAAAAAGACCCGCAGGACCGAGCCTTCGCTCAGGCCGATTGTGCGCAGAATGCCGATATCGCGGCCCTTGTTTTTCACCAGCATGATCAGGCCCGAGACAATGTTCATCGCCGCAATCAACACGAGGATCGACAGGATGATGAACATCACGTTGTCCTCGACCTCCAACGCGCGCAGGAACCCGCCCGAGGCGTCCTGCCAGGTCCAGATCTGGCTGCGCTCGCCTGCGGCCTCGATGATCGGGATCAGGATCGGAGTCAGGTCCTCGGGGCGTTCGACCATCACCTCGATCTCGTCCGCCACGCCTTCGCGGTTGAAAAAGCCCTGCGCCTGAGAAAACGGCATGTAAACGCGGGTGCGGTCGATGTCGTAGCGGCCTGCCGAAAAGACATAAACCACGCGATAGGCATTCACGCGCGGCGAGGTGCCAAAGGCGGTTTTGACCCCGTTGGGCGAGGTCAGCTTGACCGTATCCCCCACCGTTGCCCCGACGCTGCGCGCCACGCCTGATCCGATGGCGATCACATCCTCGCCGCTCTGAAACTGTGACAGGTCGCCCACGGCCTGCTCGCTTTGGGCCACGCCGGGCAAATCGCGCAGATCGTCGGGGCGGATGCCAAACACCTCGACCCCGCTGCTACGGTCGCGGTTGGTGATCAGGACCTGCCCCTTGACCAGCGGCGCGGTGCGCTGAACGCCCGGAACCTGCGCAATGCGCTCGGCCTGCTGCTCATAGTCGGGCATGGTGCGGTCCACGCGCCCCTGCGCGTCGATCTGACCCGAGGAATAGACGGTGACATGGGCGTTCGCCCCCAGAATGGTGCCCACGAACTCGGACCGGAACCCGGACCGGACCGCCAGCGTCGCGATCAGGGCGAAGACAGCCAGCGTGATCCCGATCAGCGAAATCCATGTCATCACGCTGACGCCACCCTCGGCGCGGCGGGCGCGCAGATAGCGCCATGCGATCTTCCATTCGAAAGGGGCAAAAGGCGGGGGGGTCTTGGCCATGCCTGCTCCGGCGGTTGTTGTGTGCGGGGACCCTTTCGGCATTTCGCCGGATGGTCAAGCCGGTAGTGGGTTCAAGGCGCGTCAGGCACCGCGCAGGACGCGGCATTCAGCGCAAAAACCCGGTGCGAATCAGTTTTCGAGCGCTGGATGGCAGTTCTGGTAAAAAGAGATTTGAGAGCGGCGATTATACCGCTGGTTGTGATGCCGTTCACAGACAGGGCGGTATTGTTTCAGCTATGAAGTCAATGTAGCTGTCGCGTGAGCGACTGAATTCAAACTGCAACATATTTGTAAGCAATTTTATTTCGTCTTTTGCTTATTTAGCGAAACTTTGTCACCCTTATTGTGGGGGAACACATTTAACGAGCGGGGGTCGCTCATGTTTATGGATACGAGTACACAAGGGTCGGGCCCGATTTTGGCCCAAAAAGCATCATCAGAACTGGATTGTGAAAGCGCGGCCCTGCTGCGCGCAGCCATCCGCCCGGTATTTGCCACGGCGGCAAGCTGGGCGAATTTGGCGGATGTCCTGAGGGACAAGGGATACCGTCTGGCCTTCCGCGAAGGGCGGCTGTGTATCACCGACCGCGCCACCGGCGCACGGGTTTGCGGGATACGTTTTCTGGGCTTCGAACTTCGGGATCTGGTCAGACGCATGGGACGCCCCATCGTCGTAGCGCGTGGCAACGGCGCGGATGGCGAGGTGCTGATCACCCGGCCGACAAACGGCCACGGCTAAAACCTGCGCCAGACCTGAACCGACCGGCGCAGGGATTTTGACAGACTGTGACGGGCCGCCGCCCGGATGGCGTCAGGAGTATCGGATCGGCGCAACAGTTCAGCCATCAGTTTTGCGGGCATGTGGCCGCGCTGGTAGAACCTTTGAAAATCCTGCTCAGTCAAGCCCCGCGCGGTTTGGAACCCCGCGTAGTAATTTACCCAGACCCGCGCGTAATCCTGACCGGTTGTGGTATCGTCGCTGGTCGCCCCCCTGTCCCAGAACAGGGAAATCGCATCCTCCATCCGCTCACCCCGATAACCAGCCCCGATCATCCGCAGCATCAGGTCGTAATCCGCCGCAATGCGATATTGCGTGTCATGCCCGCCCAGGGCCATGAATACATTCCGTTTGATGAACACCGAGTTGTGGCAAAACGGCATGCGCTGCAGGATCGCTTTCAGCGACATCCGGTGAAAGGGTTTTTCCGAACCATCTTCGAACCGCTGCACGGTCGAGCCGTACAGAAAATCGGGCCGGGTCGCCCGCAGCCTGTCTGCCGCAATGTTCAGAATGCCATCCGACACCAGAGAGTCATCGGAATTGAGAAACAGCAGATACGCACCACGCGCCGCCTGCGCGCCCTTGTTCATCGCGTCATACAGCCCGGCATCGGGTTCGGTAATGAACCGGGTGCGCGGCGCGGCGGCGGTCAGGTCCTGAATGAACGCGACGGTTCCGTCCGACGAGGCGCCATCCTGAATTACATGTTCCGCCTGCGCACAATTCTGCCGCGCCATGCAATCGATGACGCGGCGAAAACTGTCCTGTCGCCCTTGCGACAGCAGTTTGTAGGTCGCGGTGACGACCGAGATCAGCGGCGCGTCGCCTGGATCAGGCGATCTGCTCATAAATCTCGGCGATTCTGGTGACGGCGGCCTCGGGGCTCAGTTCCTCGCTCTCGCCGGTGCGGCGGCTGGTCAGTTCGACAACGCCGTTCTTCAACCCGCGCGGCCCGACCGTGATGCGCCAGGGCAGGCCGATCAGGTCCATCGTCGCGAATTTGCCGCCCGCGCGTTCGTTGCGGTCGTCGTACAACGGCTCAAGGCCCAGCGCGGTCAACGCCTTGTAGAGGTTTTCGCAGGCCGCATCCGCCTCTTCATCACCCTGTTTCAGGTTCACGATCCCGCAGTGGAACGGCGTCACCCCTTCAGGCCAGATGATGCCTTTGTCGTCATGGCTGGCCTCGATGATCGCACCGATCAGGCGGCTGACGCCGATGCCGTGGCTGCCCATATGGACCGGAACCGGCTTGCCGTCGGGGACTTGTACGGTTGCGCCCATCGCCTCGGAGTAATTTGTGCCGAAATAGAAAATCTGACCAACCTCGATCCCGCGCGCCACGCGGCGGCGGTCTTCGGGGATCTGATTGAACAGGGCTTCGTCATGCGTCTCATCGGTGCGGGCGTATTTCGAGGTGAACTCATCCATGATCGCCTGACATTGCGCGCGGCTGTCATAGTCGATCTCGCGGTCGCCAAAGGTCAGATCGGTAACGGCGCTGTCATAGAACACCTCGGATTCACCGGTGTCGGCCAGAACAAGGAATTCATGCGTATAGTCGCCGCCGATGGGGCCGGAATCGGCGCGCATCGGGATCGCCTGCAGGCCCATGCGTTCGTAGGTGCGCAGGTAGCTGACCAGATGGCGGTTATACGCGTGCAGCGCGTCTTCCTTGGTCAGGTCGAAATTGTAACCGTCCTTCATGTAGAACTCGCGGCCCCGCATCACGCCGAAACGCGGACGGATTTCGTCGCGGAATTTCCACTGAATCTGATAGAGCGTCAGCGGCAGGTCTTTGTAGCTGTTCACGTGGCCGCGGAAGATGTCGGTCACCAGTTCTTCGGCGGTCGGTGTGAAAAGCATATCCCGGTCATGCCTGTCCTTCATCCGCAGCATTTCCTGACCGTAGCCGTCATAGCGCCCGGATTCGCGCCACAGGTCCGCCGATTGCAGGATCGGCATCTGGATGGCGATATGCCCTGCCCGCGCCTGTTCCTCGTGCACGATGTTTTCCAGCTTGCGCAGCACTTTGAAGCCAAGCGGCAGCCACGAGTATATCCCAGCAGCGGCCTGCTTGATCATCCCGGCGCGCAGCATCAGCCGGTGGCTGACGATCTGGGCCTCGGACGGGTTTTCCTTGAGAACGGGCAGAAAGTAACGGCTGAGGCGCATTTCGTAACCTTTTAGGTGGAACTTCAACATTCAGGTGATTATGCCAAACCCCCGCCGGGGGCAATCGGGCATTGGCGTTTTTGCGGTCTCCGACCGATTGGTTTGGCAATTGACCTGCCCAAGACGGATTTCAGATGCGGCCATTCGGAGCCGCCGCGCCGCAAATCCACCACTACGGAAATCAACCTCATGAACCGCTTGCATCGGTCCGCCCCTTGGGCCAAGAACATCTGAAAGCGCCTGAACAAGGGGACGGACATGGCTTTGCCTGTAAAGGATCAGCTCAGATATTGGGGCATCGCTACGGCGATCTTTGTGCTGATCCTGTGGGCACTTGGCGATGTCCTGCTGCCCTTTGTGATCGGTGGCGCAATTGCCTATTTCCTGGACCCGGTCGCGGATCGGCTGGAAAATCTGGGCCTGTCGCGCATGGCGGCGACCGGCATCATCACCGTTGTCGGCGTGCTGGGCTTTGTGGTTGGCATCCTGGCGGTCGTGCCCGCTTTGATCACGCAGCTGATCGACCTGATCGATGTGATGCCCAGCCTGTTCAAAGAGCTGCGCGCCTTTATAGAAAAACAGTTCCCCTCCATTCTGGACCGCGAATCCAGCTCTCACCAATTTCTGGTGTCGCTGGGCAACACGCTGAAATCCAAAACCGGCGATGTGCTGCAATCGGTTGTCACCTCGCTGGGGTCGGCCATCAACGTAGTTGTCCTGCTGGTCATCGTTCCGGTCGTTGCAGTCTACCTACTGCTGGACTGGGACCGCATGATCGCCCGGATCGGAGAGCTTCTGCCGCGCGATCACGCCCCCACCATCAAACGGCTGGCGGGTGAGATTGACGGTGTTCTGGCCTCGTTCGTGCGCGGCATGGGGACGGTCTGCCTGATCCTCGGGACCTACTATGCCGTGGCGCTGATGCTGGTGGGCCTGCAATTTGGCCTGATCGTCGGGTTCATCGCCGGGCTGGTGACCTTCATCCCCTATCTCGGCGCATTGATCGGCGGCACGCTGGCCATCGGGCTGGCGCTGTTCCAGTTCTGGGGCGATTGGGCCCATGTGGGGCTGGTGGCCGGTATCTTCGCCTTGGGTCAGGTGACCGAGGGCAACTTCCTGACACCCAAGCTGGTCGGCAGTTCCGTCGGTCTGCACCCGGTCTGGCTGCTGCTGGCGCTGTCGGTGTTTGGCGCGCTGTTTGGCTTTGTCGGCATGCTGGTCGCCGTACCGGTGGCCGCCGCACTAGGCGTTCTGGCGCGGTTCGCGACCTCGCTGTATCTGGACAGCCGTCTCTATACCGGTCTGGAAGACCAGGATCAGGAAGACGCGTAAATGGCCCGACAGCTTAGCTTTGATCTGCCAGCCAAGACCGCGCTGGGCCGAGAGGATTTTTTCGTCTCGCCCGCCAACGCGCTGGCGGTGGCGATGATTTCGGCGACCTCGTGGCCCGGCAACAAGCTGGTGCTGACCGGCCCGGCGGGCGCAGGCAAAACCCATCTGGCCCATGTCTGGGCGGCTGAAACCGGCGGCCGGATCATCAATGCCGCCGACCTGCGCCACGAGGATGTGCCCGACCTGTGCCGCACGCCAATCGCGGTCGAGGACGTGCCTGCAATTGCCGATGACATGGAACAGCAGAAAACCCTGTTCCACCTGCACAATCTGATTCTGGCCGAGGGGCATGCCCTGCTGATGACCGGGCGCTTGGTTCCGAAATTCTGGCAACTGCCGCTGGCCGATCTGCAAAGCCGGGTCGAAGGCGCGCATCATGTTGCGCTTGATCCGCCCGACGACGCGCTGTTGGGGGCGGTGCTGGCGAAGCTGTTTCTGGACCGGCAGCTCAATCCCGGCCCCGAGGTTATCGCCTATCTGGTCAAACATATGGATCGCCGCTTCGAAACCGCTGCCAATGTGGTCGCGCAGCTGGATCATCTGGCGCTGTCGGAAAAACGCGACATCACCCGTGCGCTGGCGGTCCGGGTTCTGAATGCCGATCCCAATAAGGATAATACGAATGATTGACCCGCAACCTGCGATTTCGCATCCTGTGGCCGGATCATCTGGGAACGACATGGAACAGACCGTCAAAGCCGACATTCCCGATTGGGGGCCTTTCGGAAAACCTCTGTTTGATGACCCGGGGGTCAGGGCGCTGTCGCGCGTTGGGGTTGTCGATGTGGGGTCGAACTCGGTCCGGATGGTGATCTTTGACGGCGCAGCCCGCTCGCCCGCCTATTTCTACAACGAAAAAGTCATGTGCGAACTGGGCGCGGGCCTGTCGGAAACCGGGCGCCTGAACCCTACGGGGCGGGACCGCGCATTGGCGGCCTTGCGGCGGTTCCAGCGACTTGCCAGCGATCTGGACCTGCCCGGTCTGCATGTGGTGGCCACTGCGGCTGTGCGCGAAGCAAAGGACGGCCCCGAATTCTGCAAGCAGGTCGAGGCCGAAACCGGCCTTCAGGTACAAGTCATCGATGGTCAGGAAGAGGCCCGGCTGTCCGCTCAGGGCGTTCTGCTGGGCTGGCCCGGAGCCTATGGCCTGATCTGCGATATCGGCGGGTCGTCAATGGAACTGGCCGAAATCGCAGATGGAGAGGTGGGCCGGCGCATGACCTCGCCCCTTGGTCCGCTCAAGCTGCGCGACATCAAGGGCGGGCGGCGGGCCCGCAAGGCGCATATCAAATCCACGATGGAAGAGCTGCGCGACAATATGGGAAAGCAGCGGGACCGTCTGTTCCTTGTCGGCGGCAGTTGGCGCGCCTTTGCGCGGTTGGACATGCTGCGCCGGGGATATCCGCTGAACGTGCTGCACGAATACCGCATGACCACCAAGCAGGTGCACCAAACCATCAAATTCATCGAAGCCAACGACCACGACAAGCTGCGCAGCAACGCCGGTGTCTCGAGCTCGCGCATGGCGCTGATCCCCTATGCGATGGATGTTCTGGCCCGTCTGATCCGGACGTTCAAACCCAAGGATATCGCAATCTCAAGCTACGGTATCCGCGAGGGTCTGTTATACGAACAGATGTCGCCCGAGCTGCGCGACCGCGACCCGCTGATTGAGGCAAGCCGGTTCTCCGAATCCAAAGACGCCCGTCTGCCGGGGTTTGGCCGCCACCTGTTCGAGTTTGTGATGCCCCTGTTCAAATCCGCCCCTCCGGCGCGGGTTCGACTGATCAAGGCGGCCTGCCTGTTGCACGACGTCAGTTGGCGCGCCCATCCCGATTACCGGGCCGAGGTCTGCTTTGACAACGTGACGCGCGCCAATCTGGGCGGGCTGAAACACGCTGAGCGGATTTTTATCGGTCTGGCCCTGCAACACCGCTACCGCAACAAACGCGAGAGCAACCGGTTCACCGAACTGTATGATCTGCTGGATGAGCACGGGCAGAAACAGGCCGAGGTTCTGGGCAAGGCGATGCGGTTCGGGGCGATGCTGTGGATGCACAACGACGCCAATATGGGGCGGATGCGGTTCTATCCAAAAAGACGACAGCTTGATCTGTTCCTGCCCAAAGCCGCTGGCCCCTTGTTCAACGAGGTTGCCGAAGCGCGGTTGAATTCCCTTGCCAGCACCCTGAAATCCGAAACCCGGGTGATCATCAAAGGCTGAACCGGCTTAAATGTCGGTCAGACCGTCATCGGGGGCCTCTTCGGCCTGATTTGGTTCGTCCAATGGTTCCTGGGGTGGCTTTTTGCGAATGATGATATCACCGTTGGGCAGAATTTCGGGTGCCTCGTAGACGCTCCAGTCTTCGATCTCACCGGCAAGCTCTGCCAGTGCGGGCCCCATTTCTTCAAAGAATGACTGCATGGCCGGACCGAATTTCTGCGCCAGCCCAAGCAGTTCCTCCAGAGTGGGCGACATCTCTTCCCGCAGGCCTTCGAAGAACAGTTCGGCCCCCTGCTCCATCAGGGATTTGCCGCTGTCTTCCTCGGCGAAGGCGGGCGTGGCAAGGGCGGCGGAAACCGCGCCGATCATCAGGACATGTCTCATGCTGAAAATATAGGCCAGCCGGGGCGCGCTTGAAAGATCACAGATCGATATCCAGCGTCACGGGAAAATGGTCCGAGGCGGTCAGCAACGCATCCCGCAATTCGGGCCGGGACCAGCAGTCCGTGTCACGAAACGGATGCCAGATGCGCCAGGCCGGGCGGCGCGCGCGCAGGTTTTGGGTGACCATTATGTAATCCAGAAGCGCCTCGAGATATTTGCCCTCTTTCGGCCTCGCAAACCGCGCCGTCGACGGCACAGACCCCGGACGCGGGCCGTGCGCCGTGACCGCGTGGGGGTCAAACAGCCCGGCCTGCAGCACAATCTCGACCGAGGAGCGCCCGAACAGATGTTCGAACTCATCCAGACCGGGCCCGTCGTTCAGATCGCCCAACAGGACCACGGGCTCATCCGCCGCCACATGCGCCGCGACCCGGCGGGCCAGCCAGATCGCCTGCGCCAGTTGCTTGCGCCGGTTGGCGATCGAGATACGGATCGCTTCGTCGCGGCTTTCAGCCCCGTGCGGCGCTTTGGACTTCAGATGCGCACCGATCAGGCGGAACGCGAACCCCGCCCGCGTTTCCACCGCCAGTTCCATCGGAGGTTTAGAGAACCGCACCACATCCTCGGTCGCGTCCACATCCAGATCGATCCGGAATTCGCCGTCGAACCGGGGCGCATTCTGATCCTGCTGCGGGTCATGGCGCGCGGTCAGAACGTTTGGATCATATAGCAGCGCCAGTTCCTGATGCGTGTCATTGGGAAAACCCATGATCGCGTTCGAGGTGCGCAGACCAAACGCCTCGGCAAACGCCTGCAACGCCCTGACGGTATTCTGACGTTTTCCGGTGTTCGGGGCCTCGACGATCAGAACCGCATCCGCGTCAATCGCGGTCAGAACCTTGGCAATCGCTTCGACCTGCTGTGCCTTTGTCACATCGTGCCGACCGGACCAGCTGTCATCCACGATCAGCCTGTCATCCCGGTCGAACAGGTTGGCGAACCATTCGATATTGTAGGTCGCCAGCCGCATCCGATCAGGCCCGCGCGCCGTTGATCTCGTCCCAGGCGCGGTTGATATCGATCATCTTTTTCTCGGCCAACCGAATGGCTTCCTCGGGCACGCCCCGCGCCATCATGGCGTCGGGATGGGTGTCACGAACCAGTTGCCGCCAGACCTTGCGGATGTCGGGCAGCGGCATGTCATGCGGCACACCGAGAACGGTATAGGGGTCCTTTGGCGCGTCCGGTACAAACCGGGCCCGCAACGCCTGAAACTGAGCGTCTGTTTGACCGAAAATCCGGCTGACATCCTCCAGAAACTGGTTTTCGTTGGGGTGGTAAAAGCCGTCGGCCATCGCAATGTGGAACAGACCTTCCATCAGATCGCAGAGCGTGGTGCTGTCCTCGTTGAACATCCGGGCGATCTTGCGGGCATAGTCCTGATACCCGGCAACGTCGGTCCGGGCCATGTTGAAAACGCGCGCTGCGCCCTCTTCGTCCTCGCGGGCGATCTGGAAAACGTCGCGAAAAGCCGTGACCTCATCCCGCGTCACCTGCCCGTCGGCCTTGGCCATTTTCGCACCCAGCGCGATCACCGCGATGGTAAACGCCACCGACCGTTCGGGCGGCGAGCGCAGCTTTTCGAAAACGGCGGTAAGGCTTTCGCCTTGGGCCAGCGCGCTCAGCGCATCGGATATGCGGGTCCAGATCGACATGGGCGTACCCTAGCGTTCCAATCCGGGACTGTCAGGTGCGACAGATCACCTGGGCACAATAATTTTCTGCATCAGCACAAGATCCAGGCGCTGACCCCATTTGCACCCGACCTCGGGCATCCGGCCCACCTCGGCAAAGCCAAGCGCCGCGTGAAACCTTATGGCATCGGGGTTGGCTGACGAAATCCCGGCGATAAAAACATGTACGTCCTCTGCACGGGCCGAAGCCTCCAGCGCCGCCATCAAAGCCCGTCCCAAACCACGACCACGCGCGTCGGGGGCCAGTTGGATCGTATGTTCGCGGCACTGGGCATAGCCCGGACCGGCGCGGAACGGGCCGTATGTGGCGAAGCCCGCCACCTGCCCTTCCAACTCAGCAACGAGATAGCCGGGGCCACGCGACCGGATATCATCTGCGATGCTGTCTTCGCTGCGTTCCTGCGTCGTGAATGTCACCAGCGTATCGCGAATGATCGCGTTCGTGATCTGCGCGATGGCGGTCGCATCCCCAACCTGCGCCTGACGAATGCTCATTCCAACACGCGTAAGCCATGCGGTGTCTCGAATTCCGCCCGCAAGGCGGCGGGGCCGGTGTCGAACACCACATAGTCCAGTTCACCCAATTGCCGCGCCAGTGTCAGGGCATCGGGGTGATACACCACCAAGCGGCGCAACCGGCACAGGCTGTCCGGCAGCATTTGCGCGGGATGCAGGTCGCCCTGCCACTGAATCAAAGCAGGAAACAGGTTGTCGAACGGCAACCGGCCATTCGGAGGCACGGCCATCCGCCACCGCAACGCACCCCGGCTCAGATCAATGGGCTGCCCGGTGCCATCGGGAAACATCGATAGCGAGGCCTCAATGTCGCTGACCCGGCAAATCCAGTTGGTCAGGCGGGGCAGGCCCTGAAACCGGTCCAGATCGAACCATCTTGTCCGCTTGGGGTTGGGGGCATCGGGGTCAATGGCGATAGCCTCAAGATACAGCCCGTCCTTCAGGCCGAGTAACTGGTTATGGGTTCCGAATTTCTCGTGCTTTCCACCCGCCTGCAACCTGACCCCAAGCGCCGCTTCCACATGCGCCGCTGCCTCTTCCAGAGTAGTCCCAGCCACCGCGATATGATCCAGTTCCATTCGGCCCTCCATCCCAGCAACCCTACCCGCAAGGCAAAAGGGCGCAAGCCTCAGCCGCGCCCTTCTTCTGTTTGGAAATGCCTTCGGGAGAGAATGTACCGCAAGGCGAAGAAAGGGGCGAAAAGGCCCCCGCCCCGCTTTACGCCTGCGCCTCGCCGATCAGACGCAGAATATCCTGTGCCGCCTCGGGAATATTCGTGCCCGGCCCAAAGATCGCCTTGACGCCGTGATCATACAGGAACTGGTAATCCTGCTGCGGAATGACCCCGCCGCAGATCACGATGATATCCTCGGCCCCGGCCTTCTTGAGTTCCTCGACCAGTTGCGGTGCAAGGGTCTTGTGCCCTGCCGCCTGCGAGGAAATCCCGACCACATGCACATCGTTGTCCACCGCATCCTGCGCCGCTTCGGCAGGGGTCTGGAACAGGGGGCCCACATCCACGTCGAAGCCGATATCGGCAAAGGCCGTTGCGATGACCTTGGCCCCCCGGTCATGCCCGTCCTGCCCCATTTTCACGACCAGCAGACGGGGGCGGCGGCCTTCGGCCTCGGCGAAATCTTCGATGGATTTCTGGATCGCGGCAAAGCCTTCGTCGCCTTCGTAGGCCGCGCCATAGACACCGGCCAGCGTTTTCACTTCGGCGCGGTGGCGGCCGAATTCCTTTTCCATTGCCATGCTGATCTCTCCTACGGATGCGCGGGCACGGGCGGCCTCGACGGCGGCGGCCAGCAGGTTGCCACCCTCGCGGGCGGTGGTGGTCAGGGCGTCCAGTGCCTGTTGGCATGCGCCCTCGTCCCGCGTGGCGCGGATACGTTCCAAACGCGCGACCTGCGCCTCGCGCACGGCGACATTGTCGACGTCCAGAATGTCGATCAGGTCTTCCTGTTCCTTGCGATACTTGTTGACTCCGACGATCACCTCGTCGCCCCGGTCGATCATCGCCTGACGCCGCGCCGCGCTTTCCTCGATCCGCAGCTTGGGCATGCCGCTGGCGACGGCCTTGGTCATGCCGCCCATCTCTTCGACCTCTTTCATCAGGGCCCAGGCCTTTTCGACCAGCTCATTGGTCAGGCTTTCGATGTAATAGGACCCGGCCAGCGGATCGACCACATCGGTCACGCCGGTTTCCTCCTGCAGCACCAGTTGGGTGTTCCGCGCGATGCGGGCCGAGAAATCGGTGGGCAGGGCAATCGCCTCGTCCAGCGCGTTGGTGTGCAAACTTTGCGTGCCGCCCAGAACGGCGCTCATCGCCTCATAAGCGGTGCGGATCACGTTGTTATAGGGGTCCTGTTCCTGCAGAGACACGCCCGAAGTCTGGCAATGGGTCCGCAGCATTTTCGACCGCTCGGACTTTGCTCCGAAATCTGTCATCACCCGATGCCAGAGCGTACGTGCGGCACGCAGCTTGGCGATCTCCATGAAGAAATTCATGCCGATGGCAAAGAAGAAGGACAGCCGCCCGGCGAATTTGTCCACGTCCATCCCCGCCTGCGTCGCGGCCCGCACATATTCGCGCCCGTCGGCCAGCGTATAGGCCAGTTCCTGCACCAGGTTCGCGCCAGCCTCTTGCATGTGATAGCCGGAAATCGAGATCGAGTTGAACTTGGGCATCTCGTTCGAGGTGTATTCGATGATGTCCGAGATGATCTTCATCGACGGGTCCGGCGGGTAGATATAGGTGTTGCGCACCATGAACTCTTTCAGAATGTCATTCTGAATGGTGCCCGACAGGACCGACTTGTCGTGCCCCTGCTCCTCACCCGCCACGATGAAACTTGCCAAAATCGGAATTACCGCGCCGTTCATGGTCATCGAGACCGAAACCTTGTCCAGCGGGATGCCGTCGAACAGGATCTTCATGTCCTCGACGCTGTCAATCGCCACACCGGCCTTACCCACATCGCCGACCACGCGCGGGTGGTCACTGTCGTAGCCGCGGTGCGTTGCCAGATCGAAGGCGACCGAGACGCCCTGCTGACCAGCCGCCAGATTGCGGCGATAAAAGGCGTTCGATTCCTCGGCCGTCGAAAAGCCCGCATATTGGCGGATCGTCCACGGTCGCCCCGCATACATCGTGGCCTTCACGCCCCGCGTAAACGGCCCGAACCCGGGCAGCGAGCCCATATGGGGCAGATCAGCCGTGTCCGCTTGCGTATAAAGCGGCTTAACGTCGATCCCTTCGAGCGTTTCTTTAGTCAGATCATCCAATGGCCGTCCGCGCAGTTCTTTCTCAGCCAGCGCGCGCCAGTCACTTGTGTCGGTCATAGAGTCTTCCTCTTGTCAATTCGGTTCGCGGCAGGGCAAGGCCTGCGCGTGGATGTGATCCGGGTCCCGCCTCGCAGGCCACCGCGCGAATTTTTGAGCGCATTGCGCAATTCGCCGGTCGCATTCGCGCGCGCAGGGGCTATATTCAACGGGACAGGAGGCCCCATGACCCGAATGCTTGCCTTTGTTTTCTCGGCACTAATTCCGCTGGCCGCTCTGGCCGCCGACGGGGCTGCGCCTGCCGAGGACACCTTTGTCCGTCCGGTCGGCGACAGTGAGCTCAGCGAGTTTCTGTGGACCCATCGCCCCATTGTGGTCTTTGCGGATACCCCGGCTGATCCCAGATTCCAGCAGCAGATCGATATGCTGCTCGAGGGCGAAGCCGCAATGCGGGACCGGGATGTGGTGGTGCTGACCGATACCGATCCGTCGGCCCGGTCTGCGATCCGGTCCCAGCTGCGCCCGCGCGGGTTCCAGATGGTGTTCGTCGACAAGGACGGCGTGGTCAAACTGCGCAAGCCCAGCCCGTGGAGCGTGCGCGAAATCGGCAGGTCCATCGACAAAACCCCCCTGCGCGAACGCGAAATTCGCGACCGGCGCGAGGGCGGTTGAACGCTTTCGCCACGCCGCAGACCCCCGGCGCAGAACGCCGGAGCCGCAAAGCGATATGACAAAAGCGCAGTCATGATCATTCGAACTCGATGATCACATCGTCCACGGCGAGGCTATCGCCGGGGCCCGCATTGATCTTGGCAACCTTGCCCTTCTTCTCGGCGCGCAGGATGTTTTCCATCTTCATCGCCTCGATGGTGCAGAGCGCCTGACCTTCCTGCACCTCCTGCCCCACTTCGACATCGACTTTCACGATCAGGCCGGGCATCGGGCAAAGCAGCATTTTCGAGGTATCGGGCGGCAGCTTCTCGGGCATCAGCTTGGCCAGTTCTGCCTGACGCGGGCGGCGTACCAGCACCTTGAGGTCGGCTCCCCGGTTGCGGATGCGGAAGCCGCCTGCAACCTTGCCAACCTTCAGAACCAGCGGGCTGCCATCAACGTCCAAAACGGCCAGTTGATCGCCCGGTGTCCAGTCCGACGCCACGCGGAGGGTCACACCATCCTCAAACTTGACGGTTGCGCCTTCTTTGTCGGCGTTGACCTGAACAGCGAATTCATGACCTTCCAGTGACACGACCCAGCGCTTACCCACCTTACGCTCGTGGTTATCCATCCGGCCCGAAACACGGGTGCGGCGAATCTCGGCCACGCGGTGCATCGCGGCACAGGACGCCGCGATACGGCGCAGGTCAGGCTCGGGCAGTTCAACACCTTCGAAGCCTTCCGGGTATTCCTCGGCAATGAAGGCGGTGGTCATGTCGCCGCTGATGAATTTCGGATGATCCATCACCGCCGACAGGAACGGCAGGTTGTGGCCGATCCCCTCAACCTCGAAACTGTCGAGCGCCACGCGCATCGCCTCAATCGCCTGTTCTCGGGTTGGGGCCCAGGTGCAGAGCTTGGCGATCATCGGGTCGTAATACATGCTGATCTCGCCGCCCTCATAGACGCCGGTATCGTTGCGCACGGCGGCCTCGCCTTCGGGCGCGTCCCCCTGCCATTTGCCGTTGACCAGCATCGGACCGGCCGCGGTTTCCTGCGGCGGGCGATAGCGGGTCAGACGACCGATCGAGGGCAGAAAGCCGCGATAGGGATCTTCGGCATACAGACGGTTTTCGATGGCCCAGCCGGTCAGGGTCACGTCATCCTGCGTGATCGACAGCGGCTCACCTGCGGCCACGCGGATCATCTGTTCGACCAGATCGACGCCGGTAATCAACTCGGTGACCGGGTGTTCCACTTGCAGGCGGGTGTTCATCTCAAGGAAGTAGAAATTCTTTTCCCCGTCCACGATGAATTCCACCGTCCCGGCGCTGGCATAGCCAACCGCCTTGGCCAGTGCCACGGCCTGCTCGCCCATCGCCTTGCGGGTTTCGGGGTCGAGGAAGGGCGACGGCGCCTCTTCCACCACTTTCTGGTTCCGGCGCTGGATCGAGCATTCGCGCTCGCCCAGATAGATGCCATTGCCGTGGCTGTCGCAGAGCACCTGAATCTCGATATGGCGCGGCTGAGTGACGAATTTCTCGATGAAAATCCGGTCGTCGCCGAATGAATTCGCAGCCTCGTTCTTGGACGACTGGAAGCCCTCGCGCGCCTCTTCATCGGTCCATGCGATGCGCATGCCTTTGCCGCCGCCACCGGCGCTGGCCTTGATCATCACCGGATAACCGATTTCGTTCGAAATCTTGACCGCCTCATCGGCGTCCTCGATCAGCCCCATATAGCCGGGAACCGTCGAAACGCCCGCCTCCTGCGCGATTTTCTTCGAGGTGATCTTGTCACCCATCGCCTCAATCGCGCCTTTCGGGGGGCCGACAAAGGCGACGCCCTCGGCCTCTAGCGCCTCGGCGAATTTCGCGTTTTCGGACAGAAAGCCATAGCCCGGATGCACCGCCTGCGCGCCGCTTTGGCGGATCGCATCCATCACCTTGTCGATCACGATGTAGGACTGGTTCGCGGGCGGCGGCCCGATATGCACGGACTCATCCGCCATCGACACGTGCAGAGCGTTCTTGTCCGCGTCCGAGTAAATGGCAACGGTGCCGATTCCCATCTTGCGGGCGGTCTTGATGACCCGGCAGGCGATCTCGCCCCGGTTGGCGATCAGGATCTTATTGAACATGAAACGTCCTTTGGCTTGGTGTTCTGGAAACGCGAAACGCCGCCGCAGGGCATGACCCCACGACGGCGTTGTTCGCGATGACGGACGGGACGGCGCGCGCCCCGGAAAACTTCGGATTAGTTACAGCTGTTCTGCGTCTTGCAGTAGAGCACGTTGCCCGCAGCCCCGACGACCGCGCCGAACAGCGGGTCGGCGTTGAGGACCGCTGCCCCAACCGCGCCTGCGCCGCCGCCCAGAATCGCCTGCTCGCCCGTGGTGTCGCCACAGGCGGCAAGGCCCGCGCAGGTCGCAACGGCAAGGATGAGTCGTGAGAATTGCATGTTGTCTGCCCCTTCAGGTTTCTTGATTCACTGACAGGCACTTGCAGGAACAGGCCCTTGTTATTCAATAACACGGGCCGAAAGAACGGGATTTGCGCAGGATTACGCCAGTCCGGGCGCAAGGTGCACGCAAAGAAAAACGCGGACAGGACATTGTGGGGAACACAAGCCTGCCCGCGGAAGGAAGGGGTACGGAATAGTAGGTGCATGTGCGACGCAGGCAAAGTAGAGCCGCACGGCTTAGACAGAATGCACAGCACAATCGAAGCCGCAAACACTGTATTGTTTCCACGGGATTTTCCGGCTGGAAACCGCCCATTCGGCTGAATTCCGCGCAACTTCGCGCCGACAACGGTTTTGGGGTCGAAGCGCATGCAGACAGTCTGATCTGTCACTTTCCTGTTACAAACGTCGCCCGCGGCACCATCTTTCGCACATGCAGCATCACGATACCCGGTCTGCCCTGCCGTGAAAGTTCCATTGCCATGCATAAGGTTAACCGATCTGTTCACCCAGCGGTGATGGACCGGCGATTCCAATGCAATTTTCCTTGAAAAAACAGCCCGTTTTTGTCCCGTTCTCGTGATTTCCCCTGCTGACATTTGCGTGAAATTTTGCCTGTGCACACTCGCACACAAGGAAACATCCACATGATTATAAAGAGAAAAAAGGCAACTCTGCTTGCCGCCTCGGCGTTTAGTGTGACCAGCACGCTCGCTTTTGCCCAAGACGCGGGAACTCAGGCCGAACTGGAGGAGTTGCGCCTTCGCATCGAGGCGCTGGAATCCGTCGGACCGGGCTCGACCCCCGGTGATTTCAGGATCGGAAACACCTCGCTTGAAGTGTATGGCTACGTCAAAGCCGACTTCTTCTATGATTTCGACTTCGACCAGGGCGACACTGCGTTCGTGAACGTGATCGGAGAGCCCTCGGCTGCCACAAGCGGTACCTTTGGTGCCACCGTCCGCCAGTCGCGGATCGGTTTGCTGACCACCACGCCCAGCGCCATCGGTGACATTGGCGGCCAGTTGGAGCTTGACCTGTTTGCAGGCGGCGGTGCTGCCGAGTTGCGCCTGCGCCACGCCAATATCCGCATCGGCGACGAATGGCTGATCGGCCAGTTCTGGACCAACTTCCAGCCGCTGGACACCTATCCGACCTCGGTAGAATTCAACGGTCCGGTGGGTATCGCCTTCGCCCGTGTTCCGCAGGTACGTTACACCAACACAATCGGCAGCAATGCCGAGTTCGCGCTCTCGATCGAGGAAAATGTCGGCGGCTCGAACTCGGACGACCCGGTGCTCACGGCCTCGGCTGAATACAATGACGGAACCTATATCGCCCGCGGCGCCATCCTGTATGGCAAAGCCGAAGGCGGCGGTGTCGAGGTTGATCAGACCGGTCTGACCCTGTCGGGCTCGATCCGCCCGTGGGAAGGTGGCCTGTTTCAGGTCAACTACGTGACCGGTGAGGCGCTGGGCCCCTACCTGATCGGCCTCGGCGACGCGGTTGTCGGCGGTCAGGCCAATGATGTCGATGGTTTCACCGTCGAGTTCCGTCAGCAGGTGAGCGAGAAATGGAACGTCGGCATCTCTTACGGCTACGAAGATTACGATCTTCCGACCTCGACTGGTACGCTGTCCTTCACCGAGCTTGAGACGATCCACGTCAACGCCTTCTATCAGGCCACCGAGACTCTGACGCTGAGCGCCGAGTACATCTATGGCGAAAGGAACGACACGATCTCGGGTCAGAATTTCGACGGCAGCCGGGTTCAGGTTGCGGCGCAGCTGAACTTCTGAACGCATAACGCGACCCTGCCCCCTGTGGGGCGGGGTCTTCGCCAGGGCAGTCCCCGCGCGATGATATGCGGCAGCCGCGTTCACGCTCAGCCCATCCTGTCGAAGATATCGGGGAAGGATTGCCGCGCCGCATCGGGGTCAATCACCAGCAGCGCGTCGTAACTGGCCGGATCAAAGGGGTCTTCGGCCGGTACAACCTCGCGCCCGAACAGCCAGCTCAGCCGGCCGGCATCCAGATTGCCCCGCTCGAACGGCTGGTCGCCGAAATGCTCCCACAGCGCCTCAAAGAACGCCACATCCGCGCGCCGGTCCGCCGGTTTGCGGTCGCGAAACCGTTCGCGGCGGGTCAGTGGCGTGACGCCCTTGGGATTGGCGCGGCGAATGGTGAACTGATAATCCGTGCCGGGCAAACGTCCGGGGAATCCGCGATGCTTCAGCATACCGCCCCCCCTGTCGCCGACACATTCATGGGAACAATAAAGTCGCATCCGTTTGGGGATGAGGGCATAGCGCGTACCTCCAAAGCCGCATCGCTGGTCCGAGATGCCCTGACAGCATGAAAACTGTTGTTCACGGTCAGAGCCCCTCCCAGATACATCCGGATTGATCCAACCGGTAGGCTTCGAAAAACTGTGTCGCATCCGGCGCGGCATCGCCAAATTCCACCGGACGGTCGGACAGCGAGATCACGACAAGCGCAGGCTCGAGCTTGTGCTCGGCGACATAGGCAACCGCCAGCGTCTGGCACAAATGCTCCATGTCGTTCGAGGCCACGTCATAGCCGATCCGCCCGACCGATGCGCCGATCTTCGGCGCGACAAAGCGGAACCGCAGCCAAAGCTCTCCGGGGTTGTTGTCCAGCAGAACGTCGGTCAGTTCGACCGGCTGCCCCGAAGGGACAGGCAGCAGAGCCTGAGCCGACGCAGTGGAACCGAGAACCGAAAGCACCAGACATGTGGCGCAACCCCGGACCCACCAATGGCGGGCTCCTCCTTCCGGGGTCGCGCGCGCAGTGCTGTTGGCCTGCGCAGTTCTATGTCTGTCGGGACGGATCATTCAACTATTTGGCGGCCGTTGTCAAATATGCCTCAGTCCGAGGTTTTTTCTTAACAGCCCACTTGACCTTTCCGGGATTGAATCGGGGCGGCACGCGCCACCCCAAACGGGATTACAGCGGAATATTGTCGTGCTTTTTCCACGGGTTCTTCAACTGCTTGCCCCTCAGGCTCGCAAACGCTCGGGATACGCGGCGGCGGGTCGACTGCGGCATGATCACCTCGTCAACAAAGCCGCGTTCGGCGGCAACGAAGGGATTCGCAAAACGATCCTCGTAATCCGCGACGTGCTGCGCCGTTTTCTCTGCATCCGCCAGATCCGCGCGGTGAATGATCTCGGTCGCGCCCTTGGCACCCATCACCGCAATCTCGGCGGTCGGCCAGGCATAATTGAAATCGCCGCGCAGATGCTTGGACGCCATAACCACATAGGCACCGCCATACGCCTTGCGGGTGATCACGGTGACTTTTGGCACCGTCGCCTCGCCATAGGCATAAAGCAGCTTGGCACCGTGCTTGATCACGCCGCTATATTCCTGCTGCGTCCCCGGCAGAAAGCCCGGAACATCCACGAATGTCAGGATCGGAATCTCGAAACAGTCGCAGAAGCGCACGAACCGCGCGGCCTTGCGCGAGCTGTCGATATCCAGACACCCGGCCAGCACCATCGGCTGGTTGGCGACAACACCGACTGTCTGGCCTTCCAGCCGGATGAAGCCGGTGATGATGTTCTTGGCGAAGTCTTCCTGAATTTCATAAAAGTCGCCCTCATCCGCCACTTTGGTGATGAGTTCTTTCATATCGTAAGGCGTGTTCGGGTTGTCCGGCACCAGAGTGTCCAGCGACGTTTCCACCCGGTCCGGTTCATCAAAGAACGGACGCACCGGAGGTTTCTCGCGATTGTTGAGCGGCAGGAAATCCACCAGACGCCGCACCTCGGCCAGCGCCTCGACATCGTTTTCAAACGCGCCATCAGCGACCGAGGATTTCTTGGTGTGGGTCGACGCCCCGCCCAACTCCTCAGCCGTCACGACCTCGTTGGTGACGGTTTTCACCACGTCCGGGCCAGTCACGAACATGTAGGAAGAGTCTTTGACCATGAAGATGAAGTCGGTCATCGCCGGGCTGTACACCGCGCCGCCCGCACAGGGACCCATGATCACACTGATCTGCGGCACCACGCCCGAGGCGGTAATGTTGCGCTGAAACACCTCGGCATATCCGGCCAGCGAGGCGACACCTTCCTGGATTCGCGCCCCGCCCGAGTCGTTGATGCCGATGATCGGCGCACCGTTCTGCACCGCCATATCCATGATCTTGCAAATCTTCTGCGCGTGGGTTTCAGACAGCGAACCGCCAAAAACGGTGAAGTCCTGACTGAACACATAGACCATACGGCCATTGATCGTGCCCCAGCCTGTGACGACACCATCCCCGGCATGCTGTTGTTTTTCCATTCCGAATTCGGTGCAGCGGTGGCTGACGAACATGTCGAACTCTTCAAAGCTGCCCTCATCCAGCAGCAGTTCGACCCGCTCGCGCGCAGTCAGCTTTCCACGCGAATGCTGCGCGTCGATCCGCCTTTGCCCGCCACCCAGCCGGGCGTCGTTGCGGCGGTCTTCAAGCTCGGAAAGGATGTCTTTCATGGCGATAATCCCCTTTGAAATTTGAGCGGACCCTACCCGTTCCGCCCTGGACCCCAAAGCAGTTTTCCGCAAATTTGCAAACCTTTAGCAAGACGGCTAAGGAAAAGTGTAAACTTGCTAAGTTTCGAATTGATACGACCGAGGTGACTGGCTTTCACAAACGCGCTGGCTATACATGTGAACCATGCAGTTCAGCTTGTCCTCGGTTCACCGTACACCGCCCACAATCACCACACTTGTATTACTGTCGGGGCTGTCCGCCCTGAGCATGAACCTGTTCCTGCCAAGCCTGCCCAACATGGCCCTGCATTTCAACACCGACTACAAGGTCATGCAGTTGTCGATCGCCCTTTATCTGCTGGTGAACGCCGCCCTGCAGATCCTGATCGGCCCGATTGCGGACAAGGCCGGGCGTAGACCCGTTCTGTTGTGGGGGCTGTCGCTGTTTCTGCTGGCGACCCTGGGCTGCATCTACGCCCCGAATGCCGAGGTTTTTCTGGCCTTCCGAATGTGTCAGGCCGTTGTCGTGGTCGGCATTGTGCTCAGCCGCGCCGCAGTGCGCGACCTGTATGATCAGGACCAGGCCGCCTCGATGATCGGGTATGTGACGATGGGCATGGCGGTGGTCCCGATGATCGGCCCGGCCATCGGTGGCGTGCTCGAGGAAGCCTTCGGCTGGAAAGCCAATTTCTGGCTGCCCTTCGCGGTTGGCGCGCTGGCGCTTTTTCTGACCTTCACCGATTTCGGAGAAACCTCGGCCAAAAGCGGCAAGACCCTTTTGCAGCAGTTTCGGGAATACCCCGAGTTGCTGACCTCTCCGCGGTTCTGGGGCTATTCGCTGTCATCGGCGTTTTCGTCCGGCGCGTTCTTTGCCTATCTCGGCGGCGCGCCGTTTATCGGCACCGAGATGTTCGGCCTCAGCGCCGTCGAAATCGGCATCTATTTCGGCGCACCGGCCGTCGGTTACTTTTTCGGCAACTTCGTCAGCGGACGGTATTCGGTTCGCTTTGGCGTAAACCGGATGGTGTATTGGGGATGTTGGCTGAACGCTGCGGGCGTAGCGATCTCGACCGTTTTGTTTCTGGCCGGGATGGGCAGCGCGCTCAGCTTCTTCGGCCTCATGACCTTTGTGGGCATCGGCAACGGTTTGACCATTCCAAACGCCACCTCGGGCGCGCTGTCGGTGCGCCCGCATCTGGCGGCAACGGCATCCGGGCTGAGCGGGGCGATTATGCTGGGCGGCGGCGCAGGGCTGAGCGCATTGGCCGGCGCATTGCTGACCAAAGACACCGGCGCCATGCCGCTGCTGTGGCTCATGCTTGCAACTGCCGTCCTTGCCATTTGCGCGATTGCCGTTGTTGTCTGGCGCGAGCGTCAACTGGGGCTTTGACAGCGCTTGCCCTCGGGGCTTTGCAAAGTTAGCCTGCGCCCAAGGT
Organism: Ruegeria sp. AK4; assembly: GCF_056541025.1. Lineage (NCBI taxonomy): Bacteria > Pseudomonadati > Pseudomonadota > Alphaproteobacteria > Rhodobacterales > Roseobacteraceae > Ruegeria > Ruegeria sp. AK4. The sequence goes on along the minus strand of NZ_JBQFXS010000005.1, from coordinate 61,852 downwards.
AAAGTTGCAAAGGCACCCGATGGCCACCCAAAAACTCTATGCCGGGGCGAAGCTGCGCGAGATGCGCACCCGTCTGACGCTGACCCAAAAGGAATTCGCGGCCAAGCTGGGCGTTTCGCTGCCCTACCTGAACCAGATGGAGAACAACAACCGTCCGATCTCGACCACGGTGGTCCTGGCTTTGGCGCAAGAGTTCGGCATGGATGTCACCGAGCTCAGCACCGGCGACAGCGAACGTCTGGTGTCGGACATGCGCGAGGCGCTGGCCGATCCGGTCTTTGCCGATGCCATCCCGCCGCTTGCCGACCTGCGCCTGACCGCCTCGAACGCCCCCGCCCTAGCGCGCGCCTTCATCGAACTGCACCGGACCTACCGCCAGACCCATGAACGCCTCGCCTCACTGGACGAGGCTTTGGGCCGCGAAGACGCCCGCATTCAGGCCAGCCCGTGGGAGGAGGTGCGCGATTTCTTCCACTATTGCGACAACTACATCGATGCGGTCGATCGCGCCGCCGAACTGTTCGCCAGACGTGCTGACGGCTCGGGCGGTATCCGTGAGGCCGCGCTGAACGGCCTGTCCGAGCGCGGCATTCAGGTCATGTTCTCGGATATGGACGCCCTGCGCAGCTATGATGCCGAGGGCAAAATCCTACGCCTGTCCTCGCGCGCCGCGCCACAGACACAGGTGTTCCAACTGCTGCTGCAGGTGGCGCTGATCCGTCAGGACCAGCTGCTTGAGGCAACACTGGACTTCGCAAAATTCCAAAGCGACGAGGCGCGATCCATCGCCAAAATCGGTCTGGCCAACTATTTTGCGGGGGCATCGCTGATGCCCTATGCCACCTTTCTGGCCGCCGCGCAGGAAGACCGGCATGATCTGGAACTGCTCAGCAACCGGTTCGGTGCCTCGATCGAACAGGTCGCCCATCGGCTGTCCACGCTGCAAAGACCCGGCGCAAAGGGCATTCCGTTTTTCTTCGTGCGTGTCGATCAAGCGGGCACGATCACCAAACGCCACTCGGCCACACGCCTGCAATTCGCCCGCTTCGGCGGGGCCTGCCCGCTGTGGAACGTGCACCGCGCCTTTGAAACCCCGGGTCACTTCCTGCGGCAACTTGCCGAGACACCGGACGGGGTGCGCTATATCTCACTGGCGCGGGATGTGTCGAAATCGGGCGGGTCGTTCGGCGCACCTGTCCGGCGCTACGCGATTGCGCTGGGGTGCGAGGTCCGCCACGCGCCTGCTTTGGTTTATGCGGATAACCTCGACATCAATAACGCCAGCGCCTACGAGCCCATCGGCATTTCGTGCCGCATCTGCGAACGGCAAACCTGCCACCAGCGCTCGGTTCCGCCGCTGGAACGACGCCTGACAATCGACACCCATACGCGCGGCACCCTGCCTTACGAAGTCACCTGATCTTCACCTGTCTGAAAATATCCCGGGGGAGTCGCGGCCTGCCGCGACGGGGGCAGAGCCCCCGCCCTGTGTTCAGGCCTTGGACAAGATCGCCCAGATCTGATCCTTGAGAACCGCCCGCTTCTTGCGCAGTTCAACCTCGGCCAGTTCTTCCATCGGCTCGATATTGGTTTCGGCCTTGTGCACGACCCGATTGACTTCGTGATATTCGTCGGCCAGACGGGCAAAATGCGCGTCCGACTGCTTGAGCTGGCTCATCAGTTCGACCTTGTCGGGGAATTCTTCGGCCAGTTCATGCGGGGTGTGGGACATTCCTGTTCGCTCCTTCATTTATCGTTGCAAATCAATGGTAATGGCATTTCCGGAATGTCACTTTGACCCGCATCAAATGACCTGCGAAATCAGGGGAATTCAGCGCTTGGCCGCCCGCCATCCGGCGGCGCGAGCCTGAGCCCCGGAACAGAACCAGCGCTCGCCCTTGCGAGCGTCGATCTTGGTTTTCGAATAATAGCGCTGCCCCCGCACGTGATAGATTTTCTCGCCCTTGGGCGAGATATTGCCCTTGATCCGGCAGGGCTGAGATACCGTCTGACCGGACGCCCGATGCACCCACGGCAACCGAACCTGCGAGGCATGCAATCCGGCTGATCGGGACATGGCAGCGTTTTCAGCGGCCACGTAATCATCCGAGTATTTGCGATACGCAAAGGCCAGACCGTCCAGAACCAAATGCCTGCCCGCATCCACGCCACCAATCTGACACCGCGCGACGACACGGCCGTAGCGGTCTCGATCCAGCGGTGTGCAACGGGCCGTTTTGCCCTGAAACCGCTCTTGCACGACCGAGGTCGCCCAAGCGCCACACGGCCAGACAGCGCCATTTTCATCCCGGCAGGTCTGATCCAGTTCCGGCGCATCTATGCCATGCAAGCGGACCCGGATGCCGCCGACGTCCCATGTATCCGCGTCGATGACATCTACTGGACCGTCCAGCACGTCAGCGGCAAAGCCAACAGCGGGAAAAGCCAGAACAAAAACCAAACAAAATCTTAACATACCCCCGATATGCGCCCGAAGGCGGGCGCATTCAACGGGACTTGTTAAGAAAGGTTAACGCTGGGCGGTGGCCCAGGCCGGGTGAATCCACGGGCGGTCATTGGCTTTGGGCAGGGCGTCCCGGCCCAACAGATGATCCGACACTTTCTCGCCCACCATGATCGACGGCGCATTCAGGTTGCCGTTGGTGATCTGCGGGAAGACAGAACTGTCCGCGACGCGCAGCCCTTCCACGCCAATCACCCGCCCTTCGGGATCGACCACCGCGTTCCGGTCATCGGCCCGGCCCATCCGGCAGGTGCCGCAGGGGTGATACGCGCTTTCGGCATGTTCGGCGATAAAGCTGTTCAGTTCCTCATCGGTCTGAACCTCTGCCCCCGGCTGAATCTCTTTGCCCGCAAAAGGCTTGAAAGCGTCCTGACCAAAGATTTCGCGCGTCAGGCGGATGCAGGTGCGGAAATCCTCCCAATCCTGTTCGTGGCTCATGTAGTTGAACCGGATCACCGGCGCGTCCTCGGCCCTGGCCGAACGCAACGTGACCGCCCCGCGTGAAGGCGATCGCATCGGTCCGACATGGGCTTGAAACCCGTGCCCTTCAGCCGCCGCCTGTCCGTCATAGCGCACGGCCATGGGCAGGAAGTGATACTGAACATCAGGGTATTCCACCCCCGGCTTCGACCGCACAAAAGCCGCGCTTTCGAACTGGTTCGAGGCGCCAAGACCGGTTTTGGTGAACAGCCACTGTGCCCCGATCAGACCTTTACTGAGCAGGTTCCAGTGCTTGTACAACGTGATCGGCTGCAGCGAGGCCTGCTGGATATAAAGCTCGAGATGGTCTTGAAGGTTCGCGCCAACGCCGGGACGGTCGGCAACCACGTCGATCCCATGCTCAGCCAGATGCGCCGCCGGGCCGATGCCCGACAGCATCAGCAGCTTGGGTGAGTTGATCGACGAGGCCGCCAGAACCACCTCGCGCCGGGCGCGGATGACTTCTTTTTTGCCCCCCCGCATCAGTTCCACCCCGGTCGCGCGCCCGTTCTCGATCACGACGCGCGCGGCCAGACCACGGACGATATCGCAGTTCTCGCGCTTCAGCGCGGGTTTCAGATACGCATTCGCCGCCGACCAGCGCCGTCCTTTCCAGACGGTCTGCTCCATCGGGCCAAAGCCTTCCTGCTTTTCGCCGTTATAGTCGCCGGTGATCTCATAACCTGCCTGCTGGCCCGCATCGACAAAGGCCTGAAACAGCGGGTTCTCGCGCGGGCCGCGTGAGACGTGCAAGGGGCCATCCGTGCCCCGCCACGCCGCGTCGCCCCCGTGACCGCCATGGTGCCAGGTCTCCATCCGCTTGTAGTAGGGCAGCACATCCGCATAGGACCAGCCATCGGCCCCCATCTCGGCCCAGGTGTCGAAATCACGGGCATGGCCGCGAACATAGACCATCCCGTTGATCGAAGAGGATCCGCCAATCACCTTGCCGCGCGGGCAGGCCAGTTCGCGGTGGTTCAGATGCGGTTCGGGCTCGGACCGGTATCCCCAGTCATACATCGACATGTTCATCGGATAGCTTAGCGCTGCGGGCATCTGGATGAACGGGCCGGCATCCGAGCCGCCATGTTCGATCACCAGCACCGACGCACCGGCTTCGCTGAGGCGATAGGCCATCGCGCAACCGGCGGATCCGGCACCAACAATGACGAAATCTGCTTCCATTCTCGGGTCTCCTTAACCCGCGGGCCGAGATTTTAGGTGAAAAAATCTCATCGCCTCCGGCGGGAGTATTTTTTGAAAAGATGAAGAAGTTATTCGCCGCGCGGGAAACGGGCGTTTTCCTCGACGACATTCAGATCCATGTGATTGCGCATGTAGCGTTCCGAGGCTTTCTGCAGCGGCTGGTAGTCCCATGGGTAGTAACCGCCCTGCCGCAACGCCTCGTACACGACCCAGCGCCGGGCCTGACTGGCGCGGATATCGGCATCGAACCGGTCGAGGTCCCAGCGCGCCTCGGACTTGGTGCGCAGGGTTTGCAGGGTTCCGGCATGTTCGGGCTTGTCCGCAAGGTTGGTCAGTTCGTGCGGGTCGGCCTGCAGGTCGAACAGTTGATCTGGGTCCAGCGCGCAGCGGTTGTATTTCCACTTGCCATAGCGCAGCGACACCAGCGGCGCGTATGACGCCTCGGCCGCGTATTCCATCGCGACCGGCGCGGCGCGTTCAATGCCCTGCGCCAGCGGCACAAGGTCTTCGCCGTCGGTCCAGGGTGCGATCTCGGCCATGTCTACGCCCGCCAGCGCGCCCAGTGTCGGGGTCACGTCGATTGTCGAGACCGGCGTGTCGATGCGACCGGCGGGCATCTCCGGCGCCGAGATCATCAGCGGCACGCGCGAGGAGCCTTCGAAGAAGGTCATCTTGAACCACAGCCCGCGCTCGCCCAGCATATCGCCGTGGTCCGAGACGAAGAGGATGATCGCCTCTTGCCGGGTGGTTTCCAGCACCTCGAGAATCTCGCCGATCTTGTCGTCGAGATACGAGATATTGGCGAAATAGGCGCGGCGGGATTTGCGGATGTCCTCTTCGGTGATGTCAAAGCTGCGCCAGTCATTGGCGTCGAAAATCCGCTTCGAATGCGGGTCCTGATTGTCGTAGCCGAGGTCCCCGACCTCGGGCAGCAGGTGTTCGCAATCCTCGTAGAGGTCCCAGTATTTCCGGCGCGCCACGTAAGGGTCGTGCGGGTGGGTGAAGCTGACGGTCACGCACCATGGGCGATCGTCCTTGCCGCGGGCCAGATCGTAGAGCCTGGCCTTGGCGTTGTAGGCGACCTCGTCATCATATTCCATCTGGTTCGAGATTTCGGCCACGCCCGCGCCCGTCACCGAACCCATGTTGTGATACCACCAGTCGATCCGCTCACCCGGTTTGCGATAGTCCGGCGTCCAGCCGAAATCGGCGGGATAGATATCTGTGGTCAGGCGATCCTCGAACCCGTGCAACTGATCGGGGCCGACGAAATGCATCTTGCCGGACAGACAAGTGTAATACCCTGCGCGGCGCAAGTGGTGGGCATAGGTGGGAATGTCACTGCGGAACTCGGCGGCGTTGTCGTAGACCCCGGTGCGCGAGGGCAACTGGCCCGACATGAAGCTGGCCCGGCCCGGCGCGCACAGCGGCGAGGCGGTATACGCGTTGGCAAATCGGGTCGACCTTTCCGCCAGTTTCTTCAGGTTCGGCGCATGAAGCCAGTCTGCGGGACCGTCGGGAAAGAGGGTTCCGTTAAGCTGATCCACCATCAGGATCAGAATGTTCGGTTTTGTCATTTTCCAGCCTCGAGCAGAGTGTTTAGGACACGCATCGCGTGGTTCACGGCCAGTTGCGGCTCTTCCGGGGCGCTGAGCGCGGCGCGGATATAGAGCCCGTCGATCATCGCGATCATGTTTTCCGCCGCCTCGACCGGATCGGCGATCATGGGGCGCAGGGCGCAGATCAGGTTCGAGCGAATGCGCGACTGATAAATCTGCCACAGGCGCAGCGCGTCATCATTGGTTTGCGCCAGCACATAAAAGGTCATCCATGCTGCGATCACATCCGGGGTAAAGCACGAGGGCGCAAAACAGGCGCGGATGATCGCCTGCGCCCGTTCATTTGGCGCGGCGGCTTTTAGCTCGCTTCTGGCCTCATCGCCGAAATCGGACAGGATCTGGCGCATCGCGGCCAGAAAAATCTGATCCTTGCCGCCGAAATAGTGATGGGCCAGCGCGCTGGACATGCCCGCGCGTTTGGCAATCTGGCTGACGGTGACATCCAGCGATTTCTGCACGCCCAATTCTGCGATCGTCGCCCGAACGATTGCTTCGCGGCGGATCGGCTCCATTCCGACTTTAGGCATCGCTCTCCCCTGACCAGACTTTACGGAAAGACAGGCTAGGGAATCTTTATTGACTCGTCAATCAATAACGTGTCGCAGGGACTGCCGCCTATAGTTTGGTCGCGATGCTGGGCGGCGTCAGATCGCGGCGGTTCAACACTGCCTCGCGCCACGAGATGAAGCTGACGGCGGCCAGAATCAACGTCCCGCCCGCGACGACCCAGATGTCGACCTTTTCGTGGAAGACCACCGCGCCCATCACGGTCGCCCAGATCAACTGCAGGAACGTGACCGGCTGCGTCACCGCAACTGGGGCCGCCTGAAGCGCAAGTGTCATGAAATAGTGGCCAGCGGTGGCGAAACAGGCCACCAGAAACAGCACCCCCAGATCATGCAGGCTGGGTGTTTCCCACACGGCCACGGCAAAGGGGATCAGCGCGATCGTGACCCAGATCGACAGATGCGCCACCACCACCGAGGGCGGAATGTCCCGCACCAGAAGCTTCGCAAGCAAGTAGGACCCACCCAGCATCAGGGCCGCTCCAAGCATGGCGATATGCCCTGCCGAAACCTCGCGAAATCCGGGCCTGAGGATGATCAACACGCCGATCAACGCTGCCAGAATCGCCGCTATTCTGCGGAAGGCCAGCTTTTCACCCAAGAACAGCGCCGCACCCAGGGTCACGTAAACCGGGGTCATGTAGTTCATCGCTGTGACCTCGGCCAAGGGGATTTGGGTCATCGAGAAGAACCACAGCATCACCGCCAGCGCATGGACGATCCCGCGCATCCCGAACAGGGCAAGGTGTCGGCGTGTCAGATGGGTATTCATGATCGTCCGCAGAATGGGAAGCAGAAAGACCAGCCCCAGCGCATATCTGATGAACGCCGCCTGAGTCGGATCCATCGAATTGCCCAGCGACTTGACCATCGCCGTCATCCCGACAAAGGACAGCCCGGCGGTGAACATCCAGAACATACCGGCAATCGGGCGGGCTGAGGCGGCAAAGGTTGTCATGGCATTGGTTCAACACCGAAATCCCGGCAGGGACAACCCGTCACATGATAACAAGTTTGACGGCAATACTCAGCATGACAACCCCGATGCCCACATCCAGACCCTGCCACGCGCGCGGGCGCGTGAAGACGGGCGACAGAATTCTGGCCCCGTATCCGAGCGAGAAGAAAAAGACAAAGCTGGACAGCATCGCGCCAATCGCAAAACTCAGCCGGTCGTCATATTGCGCCGAGATCGAGCCGATCAGAACAACCGTATCCAGATAGACATGCGGGTTCAGCCAGGTAAAGGCCAGCACCGTCAGCAAGGCCGCGCGCAGGCTGGTGCGGCGGCCTTCGCCGATCTCCATCGCCGCGCCACCCCGCCAGGCCGACCAGAGGCTGCGCAGGCCGTACCACGTCAGAAACAGGGCACCGCCGTAACGCATCGCCGTTTCGAACCATGGCGCGGCCTGCGCCAGCGTTCCGAACCCGGCAACGCCGGCGGCGATCAGGATGGCGTCGGACACGGCACAGGTCAGGCAAAGGACAAAGACATGCTCGCGCCGCAGACCCTGCCGCAGGACAAAGGCATTCTGCGCGCCGATGGCCAGAATCAGGCTAAAACTCAGTACGAAACCGGCAATTAGGGACGTGGACATGCAACCTCCTGCGTTCAGAAAGATTGACTAAAGCCCTGAAGTCGTTCTATCAAATTAAAGTTGTTAATCTGAATTAAGTTGTACTAATGCTATTGGACCCGCATCATTTAGGAGCGCTGTCAGCCATTCTGAGGCATGGCAGCTTTGATGCGGCAGCGGCTGAACTGTCTGTCACACCCTCTGCCATTTCTCAGCGGATCAAGGCGCTGGAGGATCGGGTTGGCACTTCGCTGATCCACCGTGGCCCACCCTGCACCGGAACCCAAGCCGGTTTGCGCATCGCGCAGCACGCCGAAGACATCGGCCTGCTCGAGGCTCAGCTGGCCCGCGAACTGACGCTACAGCGGGGGCTGGGACCAACGCGCGTACGGATTGCGGTGCCCGCAGACGGTCTGGCCACATGGTTCATCAAGGCGATGGCGCAGGTGTCGGACATGCTGTTCGATCTGGTGATCGACGATCAGGACCATTCGGCGGAATGGCTGCGGCGTGGAGAGGTCAGCGCCGCCGTGACCGTTGGCGGCCAGTCCGTGACCGGATGTGACGCCATTCCTTTGGGCGCGCTGCGCTACCTTCCGACCGCCAGCCCCGATTTCATCGACCGCTGGTTCAGCGAAGGCGTGACCGCCAAGACCCTTGCGCGCGCGCCCTGTCTTGTCTTCAGCCGCAAAGACAGCCTGCAAAAGGCTTGGATGGAGTCGTGGACGGGCAGTCGCATCTCGCCTCCTTCGCACTACCTGCCCTCGTCACGTGGCTTCGTCGAGGCCGCAATTGCCGGGATGGGATGGGGGATGAACCCCCAGGAACTGGCCCGTGAAGCGATTGAAGAGGACCAATTGCGCCCCATCGTACCCGATGGTCAGATGGATATCGACCTTACATGGCAGGTCGGTCGCGTTCTGGCTCCGGCGCTGGCTCCGTTGACGCTGGCGGTGCGCGACGCCGCCGCGCGCGCGCTGGTTCCGCCGAAACTGCAAGCCAATTACGGCTGAACCGTCTTTCCGGCCCTCGGCAGGACGATACGGTAGCAGGCGAAACTGGCCACCAGACTTGCCACGACAATAAATGCAACGGCCAAAGCGACCTCGTTCAAATGGGCGCCCCCCGCCAGAGCCGCCGAGACGATCACCGCGCTTATCCGCGCCAGGCTTTTGATCGCCGCTGCGGCCTGTATGCGCTGATCCTTGGGCGCGACGTCAAGGAAATAGAGTTTCCGCGCTCCGCTGATCCCCGTCACCGCGACCGTGACCACAAACAGGGCAATCGCGTGCAGGTGGACGTCGTGATCAAAGCCCAGATAGTGGTATGTCAGCAGCACGATCCCGGTGACCGCCACCATCAGGGTTCCGGTAACCATAACCGCGCGGTGGGATTTCATGTTGACCAGATGCCAAAGAGGCGCCGACACCAGATAGCCCGACGCCGAAGACACGATCACGGCGGTCAGGCCTTTGGCCGAACTGTGATGCGACTCTGCCGCGATCAGCGCGAAGAAGGGCACCGACAGGGCCACAACGACCAGCGGCATGCGCATGAGCAAGTAGCGCCGGAACCACGCGTGTTCGAACATGTTCCTGATCGCTTTGAAACTGGCGGAAACTGAAAGCTTCTGTGCCTTTTTGCCCTCTGCCTTCTCTGCCCGCCCGGTTGGTTCGGACATCGCCATGATCGTCAGGCCGGACAGGACAAAGAACGCGACAGACACGGCGATCACGGTGGAGTGGCGCGCAAAAGGCGGGTGTTCCGCCGTGAGTTTGTGGAGCAGCAGCGCAAGGCCAATGGCCCCCAGCCCTCCGGCCCCTAGCTGCATATAATGCATCACCATTCTTGATTTCGACTGCACGTGATCGCCAAGCAGATCCATGAACATCAGGTTCTGAATCTCGTCGATCAGGCCGATCAGGAAGAACACGGCAATAAAGGCCACTGCGATCAGGGGCACCACACCCGTTGCCGCAATCAGGATGGCCAGAACCAGACAGGCCCCGATTGCCACCTCGGTCACGGCGATACCGCGCTTTTTTTGCGGCTGCGCCGCGATGGGCTGGGCCAGAAACACATCGGCGATCATGCTGCCCACCATCCGCACCGAGACCAGCGCCCCGGCGATGAAGATCGGCAGCTCAAACGACACCGCCAGAAACGGCAACACCACGGATGGGCTGCCCAGCGTCCAGGCAACCTGGGACAGGATGCTCTGCCCGGTCAGAACCGGGACGTTCCGTTTCGCCGTATCAGGTGTATTCGTCGCCATCAGCCTGCAATCTGCGCGCAATTTCCGGTGTTTGTGTGTCGCCGCGTCTTCGGTTTCAAACTTAATGAGTTCGGCGCAGGCGGCCAAGACATATCCGGCCAAACGCAAAAGCCCGGCCGTTTGGGCCGGGCTTTCGGAAAGGGTGGACATGGTGCGTTAAAGCTGCGCCATGACCTCATCCGTGGCTTCGAAATTGGTTGTGACGCGCTGCACGTCGTCATCGTCTTCCAGCGCATCGACCAGTTTCATCAGCTTTTGCATATCGTCCAGACCCAGTTCGGTCGTGGTGGTGGGCTTCCAGACCAGCTTGGTAGATTCGGATTCGCCCAGCGCACCCTCCAGCACGTTCGACACCTCATTCAGATCGGTATCGGCGCACCAGATGATGTGACCGTCTTCCGAGCTTTCGACATCCTCGGCACCGGCTTCGATGGCGGCTTCGAAAATCGTGTCCGCATCGCCTGCCTCCGCCGGATAGACCACTTCGCCCTTGCGCTCGAACATGAACCCGACCGAGCCGGTTTCGCCCAGATTGCCGCCGTTCTTGGAAAAGGTCGAGCGCACGGTGGAGGCGGTGCGGTTGCGGTTGTCGGTCATCGTCTCGACGATCACGGCCACGCCGTTCGGGCCGTAGCCTTCGTACCGGATTTCTTCGTAATCGTCGCCTTCGCCCGCAACCGATTTCTTGATCGCGCGGTCGATCACGTCCTTGGGAACCGAGTTCGACTTGGCTTCCTTGACGGCCAGACGCAGGCGCGGGTTCTTGTCGGGATCGGGATCGCCCATCTTGGCGGCGACGGTGATCTCTTTCGACAGTTTGGAAAACAGCTTGGACCGCGCGGCGTCCTGACGTCCCTTGCGGTGCTGGATGTTGGCCCATTTGGAATGGCCTGCCATGGTGCGTCCTCGTGATAGTGATTGCGTATTCGGCGCTCATATAGACGTTTGCGGGGTGCGGGATCAAGAGAGCGGCTTGCTCAGACTCCCCCGGAAGGTATGGTGACCGCATGACGACAGATCAGATCATTCTTTTTGCGCTTTTCATCACCGTGTTTGGGCTGCTCCTTTGGGGCCGGTTCCGCTATGATCTTGTGGCTTTTGCGGCGCTGATGGTGGGCGTGGTCACCGGAGTCGTGCATGTCGATAACGCCTTTGCCGGGTTCGGCCATCCCGCGACGATCATTGTGGCACTTGTGCTGGTGGTCTCAGCCGGTCTGGTGCGATCCGGCGCGGTGTTTCTGATCACCCGAACGCTGGTCGATGCCTCGCGCGGTTTGGGCGCGCATATCGCGCTGATGGGCGGGATCGGCGCGGTGCTGTCGGCCTTTATGAACAACGTCGCTGCGCTGGCGTTGCTGATGCCGGTCGACATTCAGACCGCACGCAAGGCGGGTCGGTCGGTGGGCCTGACCCTGATGCCGCTGAGCTTTGCCACTATTCTGGGCGGCATGGCGACGCTGATCGGCACACCGCCCAATATCATCATTGCCTCGATCCGGGCCGAAACCCTGGGCGAGCCGTTCCGCATGTTCGACTTTGCGCCGGTTGGCGGTCTGGCCGCCATCGCAGGGCTGGCCTTTGTCTCGCTGATCGGCTGGCGCCTGATCCCCAACCGGGGGCCGCAGGACGAAACCTCCGAGGCGCTGGCGGAATACATCGCGGAACTGACCCTGCCGCCGGAGTCCCCCCATATCGGCAAGCGCGTCAGTGAACTTTACGAGGCCGCCGAAAAGTCAGATGTCGCAATCATCGGCCTGATCCGCGATGGCAAGCGCCGCTATGGGCGGTCCGCCCACGCCACGTTGAAAGAGGGCGACGCGCTGGTTCTGGAAGCCCGGCCCGAGGCGCTGGATGAATTCCGCGCCGCCCTGAACCTCGATTTCTCGGACACGCGCCGGCAGGAATTGCTGACGGCTGAGGGCGAGGGGCTGGAAGTGATCGAGGTTGTGGCGCCCGAAAGCGCCCGCATCACGGGCCGCACCGCGCAGGGGCTGGGGCTTGCGTGGCGGCAAAGCACCGTTCTGATGGGCATTTCCCGGCAAGGCCGCCGGATCACTGAACAAGTCCGCAAGACCGAGGTCGAACCGGGCGATATCCTGCTGCTCCTCTGCCCCCGCGACCGGGGCGCGGATGTGACCGAGTGGCTGGGCTGCCTGCCGCTAGCGCAGCGCGGGTTGAATGTGACGGCGAACGATAAGGCATGGCTGGCCATCGGACTGTTCGCGGCGGCTGTTCTGGCGGCCAGTGTCGGGTTGATTTACCTGCCCGTTGCGCTGGGCCTTGTGGTGATTGCCTATGTGCTGACCAAGATCCTGCCCATCGCCGACATCTACAATCACATCGAATGGCCGGTGGTTGTGTTGCTGGGCTCGATGATCCCCTTGGGCAGCGCGCTGGAAACCTCGGGCGGGACCGAGTTGATTGCCAACGCGCTGGTGCAGCTGACGGACGGGCTGCCCGCCTGGGCCATTCTGACCGTGCTGATGGTTGTCACCATGACGCTGTCGGATGTTCTGAACAACACCGCCACGGCCATTGTCGCGGCCCCGGTCGGGATACAGATGGCGCAGACGCTGGGCGTGTCGCCCGATCCGTTCCTGATGACCGTCGCCGTGGCGGCCTCGGCCGCTTTCCTTACACCCATCGGACACAAGAACAACACGCTTGTTCTGGGCCCCGGAGGCTATCGGTTCGGTGACTACTGGCGCATGGGCCTGCCGCTGGAGATTCTGATCGTCGCGGTATCGGTTCCGGCCATCCTTGTGTTCTGGCCGCTTTGACGGGTAAAGGCAGCGCATGACACGCTTTCTGATCCTGCAATTGCGCCCCGAGACCGATGCCTCGGATGCCGAATATGCCTCGATTCTCGACAAGACCGGGCTAATCCCTGCGCAGACCCATCGTATCCGATTGGATTGCGAAGACCTGCCCGATGGTCTGGACGTGACCGACTATGCAGGCGTCATTGTCGGCGGCGGGCCGGGTTGCGTCAGCGACGATCCGGCGACGAAATCCGCGCTGGACGCAAAGATCGAAGGCGCGATCATGGGGCTGATGCCGCAGATCACCGCGCAGGATCACCCGTTCATGGGCTGCTGCTATGGCTTGGGCATTCTCGCCGCGCATCTGGGCGGCGATGTCAGCAAACGGCAATACGGCGAGCCCGTCGGACCGTCAGACTGCTGGCTGACCGAAGACGGCGCGCGGGACCCTCTGACTGCTGGCCTGCACCCGGAATTCGAAGCGTTCGTTGGCCATAAAGAGGCTGTGCAGGCCCTGCCCGAAGGCTGCGTGCACCTGATCGCCTCGGACCCCTGCCCGTTTCAGATGATCCGCTGGGGCCGGAACGTCTATGCCACCCAGTTCCACCCCGAAGCCGATGCGAAAGACTTTGAACAGCGCATCCATATCTACAAGGACCACGGCTATTTCCCGCCCGAAGACGCGCAAGGTTTGATCCAGATGTGCCATGCCGCAGACGTCACCCAACCGGGCGAAATCCTGCGGCGGTTTGCCGAACGGTACAAATGACCTAACGGCGCGGTTGCCTGTCGCTTTGCCCCTCGCATAGGTTGATCCCAAACAACTTTGGGAGGGGTTGTTCTTGGATCTTCTTATCAATGTCGGCCTGCCGCTGTCGCTGGCGATTATCATGTTCTCGCTGGGTATCGGGCTTGAGGCCGCCGATTTCCGCCGGGTGCTGACACGTGGCTATCCCTTCGCCATCGGCGCAATCAGTCAGGTTCTGCTGCTGCCTCTGGCCGCGTTTGCCACCGCCAAGCTGTTCGGCCTGCCGCCCGAAATCGCAGTCGGCGTCATGCTGCTGAGCTTTTGCCCCGGCGGCGTGACCAGCAACATCCTGTCGAAATTCGCCAAAGGCGACGTGGCTTTGTCGGTCAGCTTGACCGCGGTGATCAGCCTGTTGTCGATGGTGACGGTTCCGGTGCTGGCCGCTTGGTCCATCGGGCATTTCATGGGTGAAGCCGCGCCCGAGGTCTCGATCGGGTCGCTGGCCACGGCGTTGTTCCTGATCACCACCCTGCCCGTCGCCATCGGCGTCAGCCTGCGCCACTTTGCGCGCACCCTTGCGTTGCGGATCGACGCCCCCTTGTCCCGGCTTGCGGCGCTTTTGTTCGTATTGATCGTTGCCGTCGCCCTGGCCGGGAACTGGCAGTTCTTCATCGAAAACCTGAGTTCCATCGGCGCGGCCCTGATCACCCTGAACGTCGCCCTTCTGCTGATCGGACTAGGGCTGGCGCGCATCGCCAATCTGTCATGGGATGAGGCCAAGACGGTGTCGATTGAAACCGGCATCCAGAACTCGGCCCTCGGCATCACACTTGCAGCACTGATCACCGGCACCACGACCGGCTTCAGCCCTCTGGCCGTGCCTGCCGCCGTCTACGGCATCACCATGTATGTGGTCGTAACCCCCTTCATCCTCTGGTTCCGCAGCCGCTGAAAGGAAATCCGATGACCGATAACACAGCAGACGCAATTGTGGTCGGCGGCGGCCTTGCCGGTCTGGCGGCCGCAGCGGAACTGGGGGATCGCGGCAAGCGCGTGATCGTCGTGGATCAGGAACCCGAGCATTTTCTGGGCGGGCAGGCCTTTTGGAGCCTCGGCGGATTGTTCATGGTCGACACCCCTGAACAGCGCCGCATGGGCATCCGCGACAGCCATGATCTGGCCCTGCGCGACTGGATGGGCAGCGCACAGTTCGACCGGGACGAAGACACCTGGCCCCGCAAATGGGCGCAGGCCTATGTCGAATTCGCAGCTGGCGAGATGCGTCCGTGGCTGCATGAGATGGGTTTGCGCTGGTTCCCGGTCGTGGGCTGGGCCGAGCGCGGCGGGTCATTTGCCGACGGGCATGGCAACTCGGTCCCGCGGTTTCACATCACCTGGGGCACCGGGCCGGGCGTGCTGGAACATTTCATCCGCCGCGTGCAGGAACATGTCAGCGCCGGACTGATCCAGCTGAAGTTCCGCCATCAGGTCAGCCATATCATCATGCAGAACGGCGCAGCCAAGGGCGTGTCGGGCGAGGTTCTGGCCGACGACACCGCCCAGCGCGGCGGCAAGACCAACCGGGACGAGGTCGGCGAATTCGAAGTCTATGCGCCTTCGGTCATCGTCACTTCCGGTGGGATCGGCGGCAATTTCGAGATGGTGCGGAAAAACTGGCCACGCGAACGGCTGGGTGAGCCGCCAAAGGACATGGTGGCCGGGGTGCCGTTCCACGTCGATGGCCGCATGATCCCCATCAGTGAAAAGGCCGGCGGGCATGTGATCAACGGCGACCGCATGTGGCACTATACCGAGGGCGTGCGGAACTGGAATCCGATCTGGCCCGCGCATGGCATTCGCATCCTGCCCGGCCCCAGTTCGATGTGGTTCGATGCGCGCGGCAACCGTCTTACCCCGCCCTGCCTGCCGGGGTTCGACACGCTGGGCACACTGCGCGAGATTTTGAAAACCGGCTATGAATACAGCTGGTTCGTGCTGACCCAGAAGGTGATCAAAAAGGAATTCGCCCTGTCGGGGTCCGAACAGAACCCAGATTTCACATCCGGCAGCTGGACAGAGGTGATCCGCCAACGCGTCCTTTCAGGGTCCAAAGCGACGGGCCCGGTCGAGGCGTTCAAGGAAAAGGGTGAGGATTTCGTCGTCGCCAACACGCTGACCGAGCTTGTGAACGGCATGAACCATCTGGGCGGCGGCCTGATTGACGAGGCGCATCTGCGCGCCCAGATCGAGGCGCGGGATTCGCAGGTCGACAATCCGTTCTCGAAAGACGCGCAGATGATGGCGATTCTGGCCGCGCGCAACTACCGGGGCGACAAGCTGATACGGACCGCCAAACCGCATCGGTTCCTCGATCCGTCCAACGGCCCTCTGATCGCGGTCAAACTGCATGTGCTGACGCGCAAGACGCTGGGCGGGTTGCAGACCAACCTCGACAGCCAGATGATCGGCGAAGACGGCAAGGTCGTCCCCGGCCTGTTCGCCGCTGGCGAGGTCGCAGGCTTCGGCGGCGGCGGCTATCACGGCTACAACGCGCTCGAAGGCACGTTTCTGGGCGGTTGCATCTTTTCGGGTCGCAATGCGGGGCGGTCGCGGGCTGTGGCGTAACCGCCCCGTTTTATGGCAGCCGGACGAACTTCAGGATCGGCTCTCCGCCCTGATCCAGCATGACCAGACTGTCGCCTGCAACGGCATAGGTCTGCGCCCGCTGCAATGCATCAAAGAATTGCCGTTCCACCTGCTCGATCTCGGGCGGGCAGGCCATCAGGGTCGCGGCGATGTTCTCGGGGAAGCTGATCTGGTGACCCGACATCTCGACCTGGCCGGTAAAGCGGTTGCACCCTCCACTGCCGCCAAAGGCACCGCCGGTTTCAAAGGCAAGCTGCGGGAGTTTTTCGCCACTCACCACACCGCCATCAATGCCGATGGCGGACCATTTGGTGTTCTCCAACACAGCGGCATCCGGCGTCTGTGCCGGGTCGCTGTCGCTCTGCGCCATGCTGTGACTGCCCAACAGGGCCAACACAACGGCCCCTGCAACAATGGCCTGACCGATCTTTGGAAAAGGCATGATCCTGTCCTTTCACTTCAGACATTTGAAGAAAAGATTGGGGCAGAATCGCCATTTACAAGGCTGACGCCGGACAACCGGCAAATCCGCGCCGATGTTACAGCGGCCAGATGAACGGGATCAGCAACGAGGCCAGCAGCCCGACGGTCAGGTTCAGCGGGATACCGACCTTCATGAAATCGGTGAACCTGTACCCGCCCGGACCGTACACCATCATGTTGGTCTGATAGCCGATGGGCGTCGCGAACGAGGCCGAGGCCGCAACCATCACCGCAACGACCAGCGGGCGCGGATCAATCCCCACCGCCTGCGCCAGCCCGATGGCAATCGGCGTCACCACAACGGCAACCGCATTGTTCGAAACCAGCTCGGTCAGCACCGATGTCAGCAGATAGACCGCCCAGATAATCAGGAACGGCGGCAGCATGCTCAGACCGGGTGCAACCGCCTCGACAATCAGCATCACCGCGCCGGAACTGTCCAGCGCCGCGCCAATTGCCAGCATCGCGAAGATCAGCGCCAGCAGACGCCCTTCGACAAAGGAAAACGCCTCATCCGCGTCGATGCAGCGGGTCAGCAGAACCACAGCCACGGCCAGAATCGACAGCAACAGGATGGGTGCCACGCCCAGCGCCGCGAGGGCGACAATGCCCACAAGCGCGCCAATCGCAATCGGCGCATGGCTGCGGCGGAATGCACGGGCCGAGGGTTGGGTCACATCGACCATATCCATGTCGGCGGCCAGTTTCTGGATATCTGCCGGCGCGCCCTCCAACAGCAGCGTGTCGCCCACCCGGACCACCAGAGCGTCCAGCTGACGACCGATATTCTGGTTCCGCCGGTGAACCGCCAGAACATAAACACCGTACCGCCTGCGCAGACGCAGCGCGCCCAGCGTGCGCCCGACCATACGGCAACCGGGGGTGATCAGCACCTCGACCGTCTTGGTCTCAACGGCCGAGACCTGATCGACGCGTTTCAGTTCCTTGTTGGTCTGGAGGCTCAGCAGCTCGGTCATTTCGGTGCGCAGAACCACACGGTCGCCGAGTTTCAACGTCACGCCCTTCAGGTTCCGCCGCAACGACTCATCGCCCCGGATCACGTCGATCAAACGCACGCCGGGGCGTTTGAACAGTTGCACGCCGGTCACTTCGCGCCCGATCAGGTTGCTTTCGGGCGGGATCACGGCCTCGGTAAAGAATTTCATCCTGGACCGGTCGCTGAGCAGCGAGGCCATGCTGTCCCGGTCCGGCAGCAAACGCGGCGCGATGAAGCGCAGGTAGACCATCCCGTAGATGACCAGAGCGATGCCCAACGGCGTGACCTCGAAGATCGTAAAGGCTTGCATCCCCTGCGCGCGGGCCACACCGTCCACAAGCAGGTTCGTGGAGGTTCCGATCAGGGTCAGGGTCCCACCAAGAATGGCTGCGTAGCTCAGCGGGATCAGCAGTTTCGAGGCCGGGACATTCAGCGTCCGCGCGATCTGCACAAAGACCGGGATCATGACCACCACAACCGGCGTGTTCGACACCACCGCCGACGCAACCACGACAAAAGCCATCAGTAAGCCGATGGCGATGCGCGGGTTCACCTGCGCCTGTTTCTGTGCCGTGGACGTAAAGGCATCCAAAGCCCCGGTGCGCACAAGCGCCCCCATGATGATGAACATCGCGGCGATGGTCCAGGGCGCGGGGTTGGACAGCACCGCAAGGGCGCTTTGATAGGGCAGGATACCCGTGACCAGCATCAGGGACACGCCACCAATGGCCACCACCTCGGTCGGGTAGACCTCGCGCAGGAACATGATGAACATGCCCGCGACGATCATAAGCGCGAGAATTGCGCCGCCTGTGTCTGTCAGTGGAAGGAGTTGCATTCGTGGTATTCTGTCCGAACCCGGGCCCAAGCGCCTGACGGACAGTTTCCCGCATTGCGCGGGGCAGAGCAAGCCTTTACGGCCCCGCCTGTTCCAACCGCCCGCCAACGCGCACCATGTGCACGGATTTTGCGCTGCCGTCCTGATCGTTGGTCTCGACGAACACGCCGCTCAGCGTTGCCTCGCCATTTGCCGGGGTAAACCGCGCCTTGGGCATGCCGGTGATGAAACGGCGCATCGGCTCGACCTTGTCCATGCCGATGACCGAGTCATAGTCGCCGCACATCCCCGCATCGGTCAGATAGGCCGTACCGCCCGGCAAAATCTGAGCATCCGCCGTTGGCACATGGGTATGCGTGCCGACCACAAGGCTGGCGCGCTTGTCGCAATAATGGCCCATCGCCATCTTCTCGGACGTCGCCTCGCAATGCATATCCACAATGATCGCATCGGCCTGCCCGCTGCGCGGGTGGGATTTCAGGATCGGCTCGATGGAGGAGAACGGGTCGTCAAAGGGCCGTTTCATGAACACCTGACCCAGCACCTGAACCACCAGAACCTTGCGTCCGCCCGGCGCGGTGTACAGGCGGTGCCCCCGCCCCGGCGCGCCCTTGGCGAAATTCACCGGGCGCACGATGCGCGGTTCTTTCTCGATGAATTGCAGCATGTCCTTCTGGTCGAACGCGTGATCGCCCAGCGTCAGACAATCGGCCCCGGACTCCAGCAGCAGCTTGGCGTGGTCCCCCGTCAGCCCCATGCCGTTCGAGGCGTTTTCGCCATTGACCACAACAAAATCCAGCCGCCATTCGTCGCGCAGACGCGGCAAATGTTGCTGCACAGCCGCGCGCCCTGCCCGGCCCATGACGTCGCCAAGAAACAAAATCCTCATAATCGCGGTCCTATGGGGTGCGCACGGCAATAACAAGGCGGAACCGTGCAATTTCTACGCCGCGTAAGTCGCTTGCAATCACATGCAGAAATGCCAATCTGAACAAGAGCATTCCGGTCAGGAGTATTTGCATGAAAACCATCGCAGCAACCGCAATCGCCATTCTGGCAGGCTCAGCCGTTTCGGCAGAGAAAGCGACCAAAACCACGATGGCAAATCCGGCGGCCACCTTCTGCCTTGAAAACGGCGGAGAATACCAGATCCGTAAGAACGACGATGGCAGCGAATACGGCGTCTGCATCCTGCAGGACGGGTCCGAGGTCGACGCCTGGAACTATCTGCGCAGCCATTTTGAGAACTAGAACGTCAGCACCCGGCTTTCCGTGATGACCATGTCCAACGGCTGATCTGTCGGCTCCAGCGGCAGATCGTCTGCCTCTTGCGCGTCAAAGGCGAAACCGATGGCCAGCGTCGAGCGTTTGGCGCGCAGCCCCTCGAGCGTGCGGTCATAGAACCCGCCGCCATAGCCCAGCCTGCCGCCGCGCGGGTCAAAAGCCACCAGCGGCACGATCAGGATTTCCGGATCGAAATAGTCATCGACCTGTGGCACGCGGGCGCCGAAGGGGCCGTCTTTCAGCGCACCGTCCGGGGTCCAGCGGGAAAACCGCAGCGGCTGACCGGCTGCCTGAATCACGGGAACCCCGACCGGACCATAGGCCGAGGCCTCGGCCATTGCGGGCAGCGGGTCTATCTCGGTCCGGATCGGCATGTAGCCGGACAGGGGTACGCCGCGATAGCCCGCCAGCACTTCGGACAAACGCCCGGCCCCACCGGGCAGGCGTGCATCGAACGCGGCTTTGCGGCGGGCGAAGGCAGTTTTGCGCGCAGCGGCCTTGATTTCGGTGAGATCGGTCAAAGAAGCACCACAGTTGCAAGCCCCAGAAACAGGAAGAACCCCATGACGTCGGTCGTCGTCGTCACAAAGGTACCGGACGCAAGCGCCGGGTCAGCGCCCAGACGATCCAGTACCACAGGTACTACCGTTCCTACGAAGCCCGCGATGATCATGTTTACGACCAGTGCCGCCCCGATCACGACCCCAAGCAGCGGTGAATCAAACCAGAGCATCCCCACCGTTCCCAGCACGATGGCAAAACACAGGCCATTCAGCAGCCCGACCAGCAATTCCCGCCGGATCACACGCATCACGTTGGCAGGCGTCAGGTCGCGCGTTGCCAAAGCCCGCACCGCCACGGTCAGCGATTGCGTGCCGGCATTACCCCCCATCGACGCCACGATCGGCATCAGGATGGCCAGCGCCACCAGCTGATCAATCGACGCCTCGAACTGCGAAATCACCAACGAGGCGCAAATCGCCGTGCACAGGTTCACCGCCAGCCACGGCAAACGCCGCCGACTGGTTGCAGCCACACTGTCCGAGATCGAGCTTTCGTCGCTGACCCCCGCCAGACGCAGGATGTCTTCCTCGTGCTCTTCATCCAGCACGACCATCGCGTCATCGATAGTGATCACACCGACCAGACGGCCATCCGCATCGACCACCGGGGCCGAAATCAGGTGGTACTGGTTGAAGGCATAGGCCACATCCTCTTCGTCCTGATCAACGGGAATGACATGGAATTCCTCTTCCGCGATTTCGTGCAGCGGCACGTCGCGCCGGGTTGCCATCAGCTTGCCCAGCGGGATCTGCGCGACGGGTTTCAGGCGCGGGTCGACCAGAACGACATGATAGAACTGCTCGGGCAGATCGTCATTGGCGCGCATGAAATCAATGGCCTGCCCGACGGTCCAGTGCTCGGGCGACATGACGACCTCGCGCTGCATGAGACGCCCGGCAGAGTTTTCGGGGTAAGACAGCGCCTGTTCCGCCGCGATCCGCTCGGAATCCTCGAGCGCGTCCAGAATGGTTTCCTGCTGCGGCTCTTCCAGATCTTCCAGCAGGTCAACGACGTCGTCGCTTTCCATGTCACGCACGGCTTCGGCCAGAACGTCCGGTTTCAGAATACCGATGACCTCTTCCCGGACGGCCTCGTCCAGTTCCGACAGGATATCGCCGTCGAATTCCTTGTCATACAGGCGGATCAGACGGCCCCGGTCATAGGGGTTGATCTGTTCCAGAAGGTCGGCGATGTCGGCCGCGTGCAGCGGCTCCATCAGCTCTATAAGCTTGTCGCGGTCCTCGACATCTACCGCGTACAGGATCGCCGCCACGGTCCGCCGGTCCAGCGCATAGACGTCTTCTTCACTGGCCGGGTCAGTTACGGGATCATCAATGCCGGTTGTCATGTGCTGCTCCCGTTTTCCTTGCCATTGGCCCCTAATTAGAAGAAGCAGCTACCGAAAAACAATGACAATGCGCCGATTTACCCACATCTTTCGCCCGCCTATGCTGCCAAGCGGTTCCAAACAGTCGGAGAACAGGGCACATGGCGCAAAAGACGCTTTTGAAAGGGCGCGTACTGAGTTTTGACGGATCGCCGTTCGACGGCGAACCCACCGATGCCGCCCGGACAAACGAGGCAGTCCTGATCGACGGCGGACGCATCGCGGATGTGGGCTCTGCCGACGCTCTGACCCGCGCGCATCCCGGGGCGCAGGTGCAGGATTGCGGCAACCGGCTGATCATGGCCGGGTTTGTCGATCCGCATGTGCACTACCCCCAGACCGCCATGATCGCCAGCTGGGGCAAGCGCCTGATCGACTGGCTGAACAGCTACACCTTCCCCGAAGAGATGAAGTTCGGCAATATCGACTACGCCACGGAAATCGCCAACCGGTATCTGGATCTGACCGCGTCACATGGCACCACGACCATGTGCAGCTTCTGCACGATCCATCCCGAAAGCGTCGATGCGTTTTTTACGGTGGCGCAACAGCGCGGCCAGCGTGTTGTGGCGGGCAAAACCTGCATGGACCGCAACGCGCCCGAGGGCCTGCGCGACACCGCCCAGACCGCCTATGACCAATCCGGGACCCTGCTGGAAAAATGGCACCGCGTCGACCGGCTGTCCTACGCCATCACGCCTAGGTTTTCGCCCACCTCCACGCCGGAACAGCTTGAGGCGATGGGCGCACTTTGGGCCGAGCATCCCCATTGCCTGATGCAAACGCACCTGAGCGAGCAAACGGATGAGATCGAATGGGTCCGGTCCCTGTTCCCGGACGCCCGCGACTATCTGGACACCTATGAGAAATTCGGCCTGTTGGGTCAAAACGGCCTTTATGGCCACGTGATCCATCTGGAAGACCGTGAGCGGGATCGTCTGCGCGAGGTGGATGCGGCGCTGATCCATTGCCCCACGTCGAACACCTTCATCGGCTCAGGCCTGTTCGACATGAACGGCCTGATCCATGACGGCCACCGCGTCGGTCTGGCCACCGATACCGGCGGCGGGTCCAGCTTTTCGATGCTGCGCACGATGGCCGCCGCCTATGAGATCGGGCAGCTACGCGGCCGTCCGCTGCACCCGGCGCAATTGCTGTGGCTGGGCACTGTCGGTTCTGCCCGCACCCTGCGGATGGAGGATAGCATCGGCAATATCGCCCCGGGGATGGAGGCTGATCTGGTGGTCCTCGACCTTGCCTCGACCCCCGACATCGCCCAGCGCGAAGCCCATGCCGAGACCCTGTGGGAGGCGGTGTTCCCGACCATCATGATGGGCGATGATCGCGCAATCTCGCAGGTCTGGATCAACGGCCAGCAGGCGGCTTAAGCCTGCAAGGCCCGCGCCAGCGCGTTTTGCCGCTCTACCGCTCGGGGCAGGTCGATCGTCGTGATCTGACCGTCCCGCACGATCTGCCGCCCTTCGACAAACAGGTGTTTCACCTTCATCGGCCCCGCCAGAAGCAGCGCGGCAGGATCCCAACTGCCCGCACTTTCGATGCTGCGCGTATCCCAGACCGCGATGTCGGCGCGTTTTCCCGGCGCCAGCCGTCCGCAATCCGGCCGGCCCAGCACATCGGCACCGCCACGGGTCGCAATCTCCAACGCTTCGCGGGCTGACATTGCGTCGGCCCCGTTTGAGACCCGCTGCAGCAGCATCGCCTGCCGCGCCTCCAGCATCAGGTTGCCGTTGTCGTTGCTGGCCGACCCATCGGCCCCCAACCCAACCTTCACGCCGCTGTCCCGCATGGCCCGCACCGGCGCAATGCCGGACCCCAGACGGCAGTTCGAACAGGGGCAATGCGCCACGCCAGTTCTGGTGTCGGCGAACAGGTCGATCTCGACCCCGTCCAGCTTGACGCAATGGGCGTGCCAAACATCGGGGCCGGTCCAGCCCAGATCCTCGGCATACTGGCCGGGGCGGCAGCCGAACTGCGCCTCGGAATAGGCAATATCCTCATCGTTTTCGGCCAGATGCGTGTGCAGCATCACCCCCTTGTCGCGCGCCAGCAGCGCCGCGTCCCGCATCAGCTCGCGGCTGACCGAAAATGGGGAACAGGGGGCCAGACCCACCCGGCACATCGACCCTTCGGCGGGATCGTGAAAGGCATCCACCACGCGGATCATATCGTTCAGAATATCCTCTTCCGCCTCGACCAGACTGTCCGGCGGCAGGCCTCCGGCGCTTTCACCGATGCTCATCGCGCCACGGGTGGGATGAAACCGCAGCCCCAGTTCCCCCGCAGCGTTGATCGTATCCTCGAGCCGCGCACCGTTGGGATAGAGGTAGAGGTGGTCGGAACTCAGGCTACAGCCGGACAGGGCCAATTCCGCCAATCCGATCTGGGCTGAGGTGAACATCTCATCCGGCCCGAACCGCGCCCAGATCGGATAGAGCGTCTGCAACCAGCCGAACAGCAGCGCGTCCTGCCCGCCCGGAACCGCGCGCGTCAGCGTTTGGTAGAGGTGATGATGGGTGTTCACCAGCCCCGGTGTCACCACGCAGCCCGACGCATCATGGGTTTCCCCCGTGGTCGTCAAACCAGCGCCGATCTGCGCGATCTGCTCATCGCGGATCAGGACATCCGCACCGGACAGTTCGCGCCGCGCGTCATCCATCGTCAGGACGTAATCGGCGTTTTTGATCAGAATTTCAGACATGTGTGCCCTCCTGCATCTGCCCGTCTCATGCAAGGAGTGCGCAGGCCGGCGGAAAACGGGCTCAAGAACCGACCGGGTAATTTCTACCCGCCCGGCCCCGTTTCGGCAACAGATTTCAGAAGCGGCGCAGAATCTCCAGCGCGGCGGCGTGGATCTCCGGGTTGGCTGCGGCCAGGGCGCGTCCGCCGTTATGGGCGGGACCGCCCTGCCAATCGGTAACAACACCGCCTGCCGCCTGAATGACAGCGATGGGGGCCTGAATGTCATAGGCGTTCAGCCCGGCCTCGATCACCAGATCGATCTGGCCCGCGGCCAGCAGTGCATAGGCGTAACAATCCAAGCCATAACGCGTCAGTTTCACCTGTTCGGAAACAGCCCGGAAGCCTGCGCCTTCTTCGGGCGTGCCGACCTCGGGGAAAGTGGTGAACAGGATGGCCTGATCCAGCGTCCTTGTGGCGCGCGTTTTCAGTTGGCTCGTGCCTAGCGGGCCGGTGACCTGTGCCACATCCGGCGTGCCCACAAACCGCTCACCGATATAGGGCTGATCGATCACCCCCATGACCGGGCCATCCTGTTCGGAAAGCGCAATCAGTACGCCCCAACTGGCAGTCCCGCTGATAAAGGCGCGGGTTCCGTCAATCGGGTCCAGTACCCAGGTACGCCCGCTGCTGCCCTGACTATGGCCAAACTCTTCGCCAAAGATGCCGTCATCCGGGCGATGGCGGGCCAAGACCGCGCGCATGGCCTGTTCCGCGCTGCGATCAGCCACGGTGACGGGATCGAACCCGTCGGCCAGTTTGTTGGAGGTTTCAAGATTGCTCTGCCGGAAATACGGAAGAATGGCCGCGCGCGCTGCGTCGGCCATTTCCTCGGCTATTTCCAGATCACTTAATGGGCTCTGTTGCATACGCCACCCGTGCGGCCTGCGCCCTGCAGTGTCAAGGAGTTACTGTCACGCGACGTCGCTGAGAACCCGCGCCAGCTCAAACAGGCGGCGGCGCTGATTTTCCGGGATCGCGTAGTACGACCGAACCAGATCCAGCGCCTCTTTATCCCCCATCAGGTCGGCTGGCACCGACTTTTTGTCCGAATCGCTTTTTGACGATTCTTCCAGCCCCTCGAAGAAAAAGCTGACCGGAACGTCCAATGCCTCGGCAATGTCCCACAGGCGCGATGCGCTGATCCGGTTGGCACCTGTTTCGTATTTCTGGATTTGTTGAAACTTGATACCAACTTGCTGCGCCAACTGCTGCTGGGTCATGCCAATCAGCCAGCGGCGATGCCGGACGCGCTTGCCCACATGGACATCGACGTGATGGGTCATTGGTATTCTCCTTTACTACCTAAACATCTGTACGGGAATGCGCGACGTCCGTGATCGCAACCTTAGCGAGATGCCGTTAACCACTCACTAATCCGGACCGTACCGCCCCCCGAAACAGCACTAAGGACGTATAATGCCTCTTTTTGATTTTTTTTCAAGCTGGTTGAATCGCTTCCAATGAACTGAGGTTTAGGGTTGTGTCGCATTGAAACACCATCCCGTTTGCGTGCACGCGCGTGGGAGTTGGCGCTGACAGAGCCTCTGTCCGGAACGGGCCGCGGCTTATGTGTTGACAATGTTGCCCCGCCACGTCCCCATGCCCCAAAAAAGAACGGAGCGCCCAGATGCTGGCTTATCGCATAAACTCCCCGGAAGCGGGTCCAGAGCTATGTGACATTGGGGTCCCCATGCCTGATCGGGGGCAGGTGCGGATTGCAATTCGGGCCTGCGGGCTGAACTTCGCAGACCTGCTGATGCAGAAAGGCACGTATCAGGACGCCCCGCCCGCCCCCTTTACCCAAGGCATGGAGGTCGCGGGTATCGTCGACGCGGTTGGCCCCGATGTCACCCATCTGACCCAAGGCGACCGGGTTGCGGTCTATTGCGGACAGGGCGGGCTGGCGGAATATGGTGTCTTCGACGCCAGCCGGGTGATCCCCCTGCCCGATTCGACCAGTTTCGAAGACGCCGCCGCCATTCAGATTGCCTATGGCACCAGCCATATCGCGCTGGATCACCGGGCCCGGCTGCAACCGGGTGAAACGCTTCTGGTCACCGGCGCGGCGGGCGGCGTGGGATTGACGGCGGTTGAGATCGGCAAGCTGATGGGGGCCACCGTGATTGCGCAGGCGCGCGGTGAAGACAAGCTGGCGGTTGCCAAGACCGCCGGTGCGGATCACCTGATCGACAACTCGGATGACCTGCGCGCGCGGGTCAAAGCCTTGGGCGGCGCGGATGTCGTCTATGACGCCATCGGCGGCGACGTGTTCAAGGCCGCCTTTCGCGCCACCAACCCCGAAGGGCGTCTGCTGCCCATCGGGTTCGCGGGCGGGGACGTGCCGCAGATACCCGCCAATCACCTGCTGGTCAAAAACCTGACAGTGATCGGCTTTTACATCGGCGGCTATCTGAATTTCCGTCCCCAGATCGTGCAGGAGAGTTTCCAGACCCTGTTTCGCTGGCACGCCGAGGGCAGAATCACCCCCCATATCAGCCACGTGCTGCCCCTGCGCGAAGTCGAACAGGGCATGCAGCTGTTGAAAGAGCGGAAATCGACCGGAAAAATCGTGATTACGCCCTGACGACGATCACCCGACGGCCCGAAGCTGCCCGCCACCCAACAAACGGAAGTTCTGCCGCACCAGCGCGGCCAAAGCCTCGACCACCGCGTCGCGGCCGGGTTTTCCACCGTAAAGATTGATCACATGCCCCGGCAATTCGGGCAGAACGCCGCCCGAGTCGATCTGTTCCAGATGCGCGGCCTCGGTGCCGTCGAGCGCCGCATAGACGGCCAGATCGGCGCTGACCGTGGCTTCGATGGTCCGGTCGTTTTCTGTTTCGACCGACAACTCCCACGGAACCCCGGCCTCATCCAGCGCCGCGATCACCTGCGGGCGGAACATGCAACGCCGCCCCAAGGCAATCGGTATCGGCCGTTTGCGCCATGCCGACCCGCCCGGAGCGCCGATCCAGCGCAGGGGCAGTTTCGCTATCGTCTCTGCTTCATCATTCGCCGTGGCTTCGGTGGTCAGGATCAAGTCGCATTCGCCGCGCTTGTACATGTCCTTCAGTTGCAGCGAGTAGGACGAAATAAGATGCACCCGCACCCGCGGGAAATCCGCGTTGAAGCGCTGCAACACCCGCGGAACCGCCGGGTACACGATGTCATGCGGCACGCCCAGCACCACCTCGCCCTCGAAGGCCTGATCGGTAAGTTTCGAAATCACCTCATCATTCAGCGCAATCATGCGCCGCGCGTAGGCCAGCAACTGCTCGCCCGAGGCGGTCAGCGCGATGGTCCGGCCACTGCGATCCAGCAATTCCAGATCCAGCAGTTCCTCGAGCCGTTTGAGCTGCATCGAAACCGCCGACTGCGTCAGGTGCAAAAAACCCGCCGCCCGCGTGACGCCGCCCTGATCCGCCACAGCCACGAAAGAGCGCAAGGTGGTGATGTCCAGATTTCGCATCTTCACGATTCCTTATGCATGTCGTCAAAAATATTCGTTTTTAAAATATGTCATAGCGCCTCATATATATCAAGGAACTTGATGGCATTCAGAAAAACCATCTCAAACGCAGAAAGGACAATTGCTATGACACAAATTGCAATCCATCGCCCCGGCAAACCGGCGAAACGGTCCGGTCTGAACCTGATCAAGCACGCGTTTTCGGTTCTGCGGCAGCGCCGCCACCTGGCCCGGCTGGACGACCGCGCGCTGAAAGACATCGGCGTAACCCGCGCAGAGGTCGAGGCCGAGCTTCGGCGGCCGGTTTGGGATGCCCCTCAATTCTGGCAGAAATAGCGGAAAATCAGACCCGTAGCGCAGAAATGGCGGCCTGTGGACACAGGTCGCCATTTTTGTTGCGTATTTTAGTCGGTTTTGGCCCGGAAACTCTTGAAACACCGCCTGCAGTTGCCGATATTTGCAGGGAAAGCGCCCGGCGTCGCCGAGGCGTACTAAAAATATGTGAAGGGAGACCCTTTGATGGCACAATTCGACACGATCCGGACGGCATCCGGCGCGCGCGCCGCCGAGATTGATGAGGGCCTGCGCGCCCATATGAACAAAGTCTACGGTACAATGTCCGTGGGCATGCTGATCACATTTGCCGTGGCCTGGGCCGTTGGCTCCAGCCCGCAATTGCTGTCGGTATTCCGTGACCCGGTCACGCTAAGCCCGAACATTCTTGGCTGGATCATCATGTTTGCCCCGCTGGCCATGGTGTTTGGCTTCGGTGCCGCGATCAACCGCCTGAGCGCGGCTGGCGCGCAGCTGTTCTTCTACGTCTTCGCTGCGGTCATGGGCCTGTCGCTGAGCTGGATTTTCGTGGCCTTCACCGGCATCTCGATCGCTCAGGTCTTTCTGGTGACCTCGATCGCTTTTGCGGGTCTGTCGCTTTACGGTTACGTGACCAAGAAAGACCTGTCGGGCATGGGCACGTTCCTGATGATGGGCGTGATCGGTCTGATTGTGGCGATGATCATCAACCTGTTCCTGCAGTCGCCTGCGATCATGTTCGCCGTGTCCATTCTGGGCGTGCTGATCTTTGCCGGTTTGACCGCCTATGACACGCAGAAGATCAAGACCACCTATCTGCAGATGGCACATGCCGGCGATCAGGAATGGCTGGGCAAAGCCGCCATCATGGGCGCGCTGAACCTGTACCTGGACTTCATCAACATGTTCATGTTCCTGCTGCAACTGCTGGGCAACCGCGAGTAACGCGGGACATTCATAAAGCTGCCAAAGGGCGGGTCAGGCGTGACCCGCCCTTTTCTTTTGGGCATCGTGGACCAAGGAACTATCAAAAAGAAAAAGCCCCCGCCGATATCGGCGAGGGCGTTTTCAGAAAACTTCAGTTCGTGTCAGCTACAATTCAGCGGCACCGCAAAGCCCGAGCTGCGATCGGAACCGCCTTTGCGGAACACGTCGCCTGCAGCCAGACAGCCGGTGAATCGCTCGGTCTCTTCGCCAAAAATCGCGCCGATGGAATTGTCGACCCGGGTGCTGTTGTTCAGCGTGCGCAGCACCCCGTACAGCGAGCCGTTGACGCTGACCGTGCTCAGAAACAGGGTGGTGTCGCTGCCGGACAGCGGAACCGCGCTGGAATCCGTGCGTCCGCCATTGTCGATGGCCACGCTTGCCAGTTTCGCCGGATCAACCTCGTCCGACAGAACGTTGATGGTGGGCAGCAAGGCCAGTTCCGCGGGGATGTTCACCTCGGGCGGGACAAAGGCCACAGCGCCTTGCACATCGGAAATGGTGCGCGGTTCGCCATCAATTCCGGTAAATCCGACGCCTTCCCGGTTGAACGGGTCCTCACAGGCTGCAAGGCTCAGAACGACAACTGTGGATAACAAGATTTTTTTCATGGCGGTCAACATTTTGTGGCGGGTTGCTGAACCGTACTGGCAGCGAGTTGCAAAAAGCAAGCCACCCGCGGACCGATTGCGCCCGGCGCTGATGCGCCCATGCAACGGACAGATGCACGCCTGAGCCGGTGGACAGCCGTAGCGCGACCGGCAATGGCGCAACGAAAAAGGGCTCTGCCAAGGCAGAACCCTTTTTCAATATTCGATGGATAAGGCAGATTACTTGATCTTGCCTTCTTTGTACTCGACATGCTTCCGAGCAACCGGATCGTATTTACGAACGGTCATTTTCTCGGTCATGGTGCGTGCGTTTTTCTTGGTCACGTAGAAGTGGCCCGTGCCCGCGGTCGAGTTCAGACGGATCTTGATTGTCGTCGGCTTCGCCATGGTTATCTCCTGCGTCCGAAAAGGCAGGGGCCTTTCGGTTGAATTCCTATGAGCGTGCGCTTTTACGCGCTGCACCGCCCATGTCAAGGGCAATCGTGCCCGCGAAACCGGCGGGCGCGAAACTGGCCTCAGCCAGACAGGGTTGGAGCCCCCATATAGGTATGGATTTTGTCCCGCTCGGCATCTGACAGGCCCAAAGCGGTGGCCAGTTGCTTCAGATAAGCGGCCTCACGCGCGTTATCCAGACGAATCGCTGCCAACGAGGTTGCGTAGATCTGGGTTTTCAGAGGGGACCCGGCATCCGCCGCCAAACCCATCACATCAATCGGCGCATCCAGCTGTTCCTGAACGAAGGCGCGTTTTTCATCGCTGATATCGTCGCCCAGCTCACCGAGGATGGTTTCCTTTTCATGCTGGTCCAGTTCCCCATCGGCCTTGGCCGCCTGAATCATGGCGCGCAGCATCAGTTTGGCCTGTTCCTCCATCACGGCACCGCCGGGGGTTCCGCCGAATACCGTCTCCATCATGTCCAGTGTCTGCCGGCTGCCGGTCTTGGCCGCGCCCTGCATGGCATTCATCAGCCCGCCCAGCCCGGCGGCCCCGGCCGGGTTGGCCATGCCGAACTTTCCCATCATCTCTTGCAGGCCAGCGGCACCGCCGGGCATGCCGAACTGCTCGGCCATCTTGCCAAGCTGATCCATGCCAAAGCCGCCACCGCCCCCCTGCATCATGTCCTGCAGGCCGGCCATACCGCCCATCTGCTTGTATTTTTCCAGCCCCTTTGCGGCGGCAAATCCTACGGCGACCGAGGCCAGTGCTTTCATGAAACTCATTTTGTCCTCCCAATGAATTCTGTGTCAGTTGCCTGAAAAGGTAACACCTGAATGAATTCTGAGAAACCACGCGCTGATCCGGGCTGGGAACCACACCACCAGAGGGATTTGCTGCCCAGGCCCCAGATCACCCTTGGCTTGCAAATTGGTGGGTTCAATTGAACAGATCACGGTTTCGTGATATGTCTGCGCGTTATTCCATTGGGCCAGACGGGCTCGATCTTCGAGGCACCGGAAACAGGCATCACCCTCTGTCGGCAGAGTTTTTGCGCATGGCGTTTTAAAGGGGGGCGTTTTGGTCAACGAAAAAACCGGCAAGATCGTAATGTTGTTTGCCCATACCGTGGGGATTGGGAATTGCTGATCTGTGGCATGGTTCAGGTCGCGGACGATTGAGATACGGCGCGTTTCGGCACCCGTAAAGGCCAAGGGACCGGCCGAATTACAGGTCCTCTGTCAAATTGCGTAACAGGAGGTATCTATGCCCATTTTCATCACTTATGCGTCCTATTCTCAGGAAGGTGTCCGGGGCATGCTGAAAAAGCCCAAGGACCGGACCGGACCCGTCAGGGCGTTGCTAAAGAAGGTCGGCGGCAAGCTTTTGGCGTTTTACATGACCACCGGAGACAACGACGTTGTTGTCATTAGCGAGGCACCGGACGGGACCGATGCAGTGGCGATTGGCATGGCCGTTGCGGCCTCGGGGGCTGTATCGAATGTGCAGACGGTGCGTGCGTGGAAGGCGAAGGACTTTGTTGCCATCACCAAGAAGGCCGCGAAACTGACCGGCGCATATACACCGCCGGGCCAGTGAACTGCTGATACGCGCGGAGAGCCTGTAAGCCGGATCCTGTTCCGGGGGCTTGCCCCTTCGATGACCATTCCTCTGGGCCGTGCATTGCTGCGCGGCTCAAGCTGCCAACCCGGTCCCTCTGGGCCAAGACAGGCTTAGCGGCGGTATCGGCTTGCACCGACCGGCCCGCGCGGGGACCCTATTTGGCATTGCTCCCGGTGGGGCTTGCCGTGCCGCCGCTGTTGCCAGCGGCGCGGTGGGCTCTTACCCCACCGTTTCACCCTTACCACACACGTGTGGCGGTCTGATTTCTGTGGCGCTTTCCGTCGGGTTGCCCCGCCCGGGCGTTACCCGGCACCGTTGTCTTGTGGAGTCCGGACTTTCCTCTCGGGCCAAGGCCCAAGCGGCCATCCGGCCCTCCGCGCAGGCGTTGGGTAGGCTTTGGGCCCGGCGGCGTCAAGGGTGGATAGCACGCAGAAGGGGCCAGCCCCTTCTTGGCCTGCGGCCAATTCAACCCCGGGATATTTTCGGACAGATGAAGAGCGGATCAGGTTTTGGCAGTGAGCGGGGCGAAATCAGAGGGGTCCAGCGGGCCTTTGCCCCAAGGGCGATACCTAAGCCGGACCGTCGCGAGCAGAGTGTCATCGTCGGTGTCGGCAGTGAAACCTGCGTCGCGGGCCAGTGCGCGGAATTGGTCCATCGACGGGGCCTGCGAGGTTTCGCTGTCTCCGCGCGGGGCGGCGAGGCCCTGATGTTCCAGCCGCTGCCAGTCGAACCGGGGGCCGGGGTCGAATTTGCGGCCCGGAGCCATATCGGAATGGCCGATCACGCCTGAGGGCGCGATGGACCAGCGTGTCATGATGGAGAACAGCAGGTGTTCCAACCGTGCCATCTGCGGCTGTGAAAACGGGTGATCGCCGCGGTTATCCAACTCGATCCCGATGGAGCGGGAATTGATGTCGGTCTGGCCGTGCCATTCCCCGGCCCCGGCGTGCCAGGCCCGGTCTTTTTCGCGCACCATCTGCCACAGGGTGCCGTCTGCGCCGATCAGGTAGTGGGCCGAAACCTCGGCCCTCGGATCACACAAACGGTCCAGCGCGGCCTGCGCGCTGTTCATCGCGGTGTAGTGGATTACCACAAGTGAGGGCCTCAGCCCATCCCGACGCGGACCGAAATTGGGTGACGGGTGCCAGATCGGCGAATGCGGGTCAGTTGCTGATGGCACTGCGGAACGGGCTCGGATCCCAGCCGCAGGCATAACCATCGCCATCCGGATCAAGACCTTTGCGGTCGCGCTGCGGGCCGCCACTCGACAGGAACTCGATCTGGGCTTGGTCCGGCGAGGGGAAGCGGGCGCAGTTCCGTTGGGCCTTGGCCTGCAGATTGAAACCGGCGCGGCTGTAAAGCTGGGTGCCCACCGGGTTTGACGTGTTCAGCGCGTATTGCACGATGTTGGGTTGCCCGTCGGACCCGCGTTCCGGCACGGCGGTGGGCGCAACAACCTCGTAGGTCTGGCGGTTCTGCTCGATCCGGGCGGCATCGGATTCGATGCTGCGGCGTTCGGATACGGCTGCAAAGTCCTGTTCGTCGGAAATTGCGGTGTTGGTGGGGGCAGCCACCGGCACCGTCGCCTGCCCGGATGTGCTGGCCAGAGCGGCGGCGGTCTGGTTTGCCAGATCCGCATTCTCACCCGTTGCGGGCGGCAGGGTCGAGACTGAGCCCGGTGCGCCCAGAGGTTCCTGCGACACGGCCACGGGCGACAGCAGAGGATTGCCTCCGACCCCCTGCCCGGCCAATTGTGCCTCGCGCTGAGCCCGGTATTCCGGCGTGTTGAACCCGGGATTGCTGACCGGCGCGACCGTATTGCAGGCAGCGACAAGGGCGACGGCTGGGACCAGATGCTTAAACCGCATTCATCGGCTCCGTTTCAGTTCTGTGCGTTGCCCGAGGCTTACCACCATTTCCCGGGCTTGGCCACAAACCCGGCCGCGCTTTCCAGCGCATAGGCGGTGTTGAGCAGATCGCCTTCGTCCCAGGGCCGTCCGATCAGTTGCAGGCCCAGCGGCAGGCCCTGCTTGTCCAGCCCTGCGGGTACCGAAATACCGGGCAGACCCGCCAGGTTGACAGTCACTGTGAAGACGTCGTTCAGGTACATCTGCACCGGATCGGCCTCGGTCATTTCACCCAGTCCGAAGGACGCCGAGGGCGTGGCCGGGGTCAGGATGGCGTCGACGCCTGCGGCGAAGACATCTTCGAAGTCTTTCTTGATCAGGGTGCGGACCTTACGGGCGCGGTTATAGTAGGCGTCGTAGAAGCCCGCCGAAAGCACATAGGTGCCGATCATCACGCGGCGCTGGACTTCGTGTCCGAAGCCTTCGGCACGGGTTTTCTCGTACATCTCGGTGATGCCGTCGCCCTGCGCCAGCTGCGCGCGGCGGCCATAGCGGACACCGTCATAGCGGGCGAGGTTCGAGGACGCCTCGGCCGGTGCGATCACGTAGTACGCAGGCAGCGCGTATTTGGTGTGCGGCAACGAGATGTCGACGATCTCGGCGCCCGCCGCTTTCAGCATTTCGGCCCCGTCGGCCCACAGCTTTTCGATCTCGGCGGGCATGCCGTCCATGCGGTATTCCTTGGGGATACCGATCTTCTTTCCCCTGATGTCACCGGTCAGCATCGCTTCGAAATTCGGGACGGCCAGTTCGGCACTGGTAGAATCCTTGGGGTCGTGACCGCACATGGTTTCCAGCATGATCGCCGCGTCGCGGACGTTCTTGGTCATCGGGCCGGCCTGATCCAGCGACGAGGCGAAGGCGACGATGCCCCAGCGTGAGCAGCGGCCATAGGTGGGCTTGATGCCGGTGATGCCGACAAAGGCGGCAGGCTGACGGATCGAGCCGCCGGTATCGGTGCCGGTTGCGGCCAGACACAGATCGGCAGATACAGCCGAAGCCGAACCGCCGGACGAGCCGCCCGGTGTCAGTTGCGCATCGTCATTGCCGCGCCGCCACGGGCTGACGGCATTGCCGTAAGTCGAGGTTTCGTTGCTGCTCCCCATGGCGAATTCGTCCATGTTCAGCTTGCCCAGCATCACCGCACCGGCATCGGCCAGTTGCTGCGACACGGTGGACTCGTATTCGGGCTTGAAGCCTTCCAGAATTTTTGATGCTGCCTGCGAGGGCACGCCCTTGGTGCAGAACAGATCCTTGATGCCGATCGGCAGGCCGCACATCGACGGCGCGTCGCCCGCCTTGATCCGTTCGTCCGCAGCCTTGGCGCGTTCCAGCGCGATCTCGGGTGTTTTGTGGACAAAGGCGTTCAGCGCGTCGGCCTCATCAATCGCTTTCAGGCAGGATTCGGTCAGCTCGACCGAGGTCACATCACCCTTGCGCAGCGCGTCGCGGGCCTCGGCCAAGCCCAGTTTGTTAAGATCGCTCATGTCTTACTCCACCACTTTGGGAACAGCGAAGAACCCTTCGCGCGCGTCGGGGGCGTTGGCCAGAACCTTGTCCTGCTGGTTGCCGTCGGTGACCACATCCTGACGCCGTTTCAGGCGCATCGGCTCGACCGAGACCATCGGTTCGACACCATCCACATCCACCTCATTGAGTTGCTCAATGAACCCAAGGATATTGTTGAACTCGGACGCCAGCGCGGGCAGCGCGTCATCCTCGACCTTGATCCGGGCCAGTTTGGCCACCTTGGCGGCGGTGCTTTGGTCAATCGACATCGGAAAACCTCATATACGCTTACGGGGGCGTTTACCCGTCTGCCGCACCGGTCGCAAGACCGCTATGCTATGGGCCCCGCCGCTGCGTTGAATTCGGATTGGTTCCGCAGCCCTTTTGCCGGGTTCAGCCCCCGGGGTTTCTGGCAATTCGGTGCTGCACTTGCCGCCGCCACCCGCTACGATGCTCTTGAATTTCAACCGGACCGCACCGCAGGTCCGGCAAGCCAACGGAGTTAAGCAATGAGCGCGCAAAAGCAAGCAGTTCTGGACGCGATTGATGCGGCCAACCAAAAAGACCCCTCGGTCGAAGACGGCCAGCCTGCCAACCTGCTCTACGGTCAGCGCATGAGTGCCGAGTTGGACCGCCTGTTCCCCGAGGCGTCGGACACGCTGCAGATCGCCGCGCGCGGACAGCATGTGGAACGCTGGAAACTGGCGCGCAGCGAATACCCCGAAGGACGCGCCGGTTATCTGGCATGGCGGCGGGCGCAGGGCGTGCATCATGCCGAGGTGGTGATGGGGATGATGGGCAATGCCGGGTATTCCGACGACGATGTTCAGGCGACAGGCCGGATGCTGCGCAAGGAGGGGATCAAACGGGACCCCGATGTGCAGGCTTTGGAAGACGTGATCTGCTTTGTGTATCTGAAATGGTACTTTGCACCCTTTGCCGAGAAACACTCGGCCGAAAAGATCCAGAGCATCGTTGAAAAAACCGCCCGAAAGATGTCGGCGGACGGGCGGGCGCGGGTGCTGGCGGAGTTCGATTTGCCGCAGGACCTCGCCGCCGCGTTTGAAAACTGACGCGGGATGAGCGACGAAATCCAACTGCTGGTGGACCTGCATCAGGGTGGCGACCGGCAAGGACCGGGCGGAGATCAACAGACGCGCATCGCAATCGGCCTGTCCGGCCTCGGTGCGGGCCGCGACCTGCAGATCGCCGATATTGGCTGCGGGACCGGCGCCGCCGCTTTGGTTCTGGCGCAGGACCTTGACGCTACGATCACCGCAGTGGACTTGCTGAAGCCGTTTCTGGACAAGCTGACCACCCGCGCCGAAGATGCCGGTCTGTCAGATCGCATCCACACGGTCGCGGCATCGATGGATGCGCTGCCTTTTTCCGATGGCTCTCTGGACGCCATCTGGTCGGAAGGGGCGATCTACAATATCGGGTTTGAGACCGGCATCCAAAGCTGGCGGCGGTTTCTGAAACCCGGCGGCATTCTGGCGGTGTCAGAGCTGACATGGCTGACCGCCAAGCGCCCAAAGGATCTGACCCGACATTGGGAACAGCAATATGCCGGGGTGGCGACCGCTTCGACCAAAATCGCGCAACTGGAGGCCTGCGGATTCGCTCCGTTAGGCTTTTTTGCCCTGCCGAAACCCTGTTGGCTGCAGAACTACTACGACCCAATGCAAAACAGGTTCGAGGGGTTTCTGCAAAGGAACAACTATTCGGATCAGGCCAAGGCCATCGTCGCAGCGGAAGAGGCCGAGATTGCCTTGTACAAGTCCTACGCGAACTATTTCAGTTATGGCTTCTATGTTGCGCGTAAGCTGCCGGATTAGCGCCAAAGCGGGATTTCACCATCGCGACCCGGTAAACTTCGATCATCCAGCCCAGCATCACTGCATTCAGGATATGCCACAAGAAATGCGTCCCCAGCGGAATCTGTTCGCAGGTCGGAAGGTCCAGCGCGCGAAACGTGATAGAAGCGATCAGAATCCCCGCCCCGATCGTCATCCCCCGCGCAAATTCCGGCTGTGAGTTGCGCAGAAACGCCGCATAGATCAGGATCAGCAAAGGTACAGGCGCATAGGCTGCCGAGCCGCCTAGCCCCGGAACCAGACGGAACAAAGGCAACGTCGCGGCGGCGTAGGGAAAGAACAGCGCTGTCACAAGCAACGCCCGCCCGGTGGACATCCGCAGAATGTCCCGGTTCACGGCGAAGATGTAGATCAGAATGTACAGCAGAATGGGCGTGGTATCGGCCAGCGCCGCCCAAACCTGCGCGTGGGTGTGGAACAGGTAGCTGCCGATCCCGATACAGGCCAGAACAATCACCAGCGCCATTGCCAAAGGCATGCCCTGCCCCCGCACGCGCCGCCACATGATAAAGGCCGAGATCAAAAACGCCGCATTTGTCACCGCGTTTACCGGCTCGGCCCAATAGGCGGGCGACAAACGTTCGCAATAGCCGTCGATTTGCTGCATCCAGTCCATGGAAATTTACATAGCGGATGCTAGGCTGGTGCCAACAGTCTGTTCGGGAGGAATTTTTGATGAACATCATTTGGTTGGGCCATGGCAGCTTTCGCATCGAATCCGAAGGTCAGGTGCTGCTGATCGATCCGTGGCTGACGGGCAACCCGGTTCTGTCAGACACGCAGCATGACGCCGCATTGCAGGGCGCGACCCATATCCTGCTGACCCACACGCATTTCGACCACGTGGCCGATGTGCTGTCGCTGGCCAAAACCCTGAACGTTCCGATTGTAGGCCAGTACGACCTGATGGGGTTCTGGAGCGAAACCGAAAACGTCGAGACTGTCGGTTTCAACAAGGGCGGCACGGTCGATCTGAACGGCATCAAGGTGACGATGGTGCCTGCATCGCACAGTTCGACCTTCTCGACCCCCGACGGTTTGCGCACCGGCGGCAGCGAGGTCGGGTTCATGATCGCCGCCGAAGGGCACATGCTGTACGTCTCGGGCGACACCGACATCATGGCGGATATGGAGTGGATGGGGGACTATTACAAACCCGATATCGGCATCCTGTCTGCGGGCGGCCATTTCACGATGGACATGAAAGCGACGGCCTATGCGGCGCAGCGGTATTTCAACTTCAGGACCGTCATTCCGTGCCACTACAAGACCTTCTCCATTCTGGAACAATCGGCGCAAGAATTAATTGACGGGTTGCCGGGCGTCGATGTGATCGAGCCGGAAATCATGCAGCCGATCACATTGTAGCGCGGGGATGTCCGGCAAAATCACCCCGTCCCCGGAACTGGTTGCTGTTGTTCGGCGGTGGAATCAGGCGGTTCGTGACAGGGACCGTGCTGTTTTGGTGAACATGCTCTCAACATCCGAGCACCTGCGGTATCAAGGGTCTGACGACAACGAATCCTGGTCCGGGCAAGTGATCCGTCAAGGCTTTGCCGATCACACCAAAGAGATACCCGAGTTCGACTGGCAAGAGCATGCCACGGAAGCCTTTGAATGCGGTGACGTGGGCTGGGCCCATTGCGAGGCCACGCTGACATTTCTGTCCAACGGCAACTCGTCGCGGCACCGGTTTACCTTTGTTCTGCATCTCGAAAACGGCATCTGGAAACTGGTTCAACTACATGTTTCGAACCCGACCTCAAACTTTGAAAAGATGGGGGTAGACCACGATGCCCTGAACGCTCTGATCGAGGCCGCGCGTGACGGGTTCACGCAGGATCAAAGCGAAGGCACCGCCTCGGTCATGTTCACCGATATTGCGGATTCGTCAGCGATGACGCGGCAACTGGGGGATCAGAAATGGACCGAGGTCATCTCGGACCATTTCGACAGGGCCGAGAGAGTGATCGACCGGCATCACGGGCGACTGGTCAAATCGCTCGGCGATGGCACCATGTCGATTTTCCGGTCGGTTCAGGATGCGGTTCATGCAGCCGTGGATTTTCAACGGGAAAACCGGGCCTCGGGGCCGGACGCGCCTTTGGGGCTTCGCATCGGAATTCACACCGGCGATGTTATTCAACGGGACGAGGATTTCTTTGGCTCGGTCGTCAACAAAGCTGCAAGGGTGACAGGTGCAAGCGGGCCGAACGAAATCCACGTAACAGATGTCACTCGGTTGCTGCTGGGAACCGTACCCGACCTGAATTTCAGCCCGCCGAAATCAGTGCAGTTGAAGGGCTTCGGAGGCCAGCAGACGATTTACCGTCTGGACTGGACTTAGCCGCAGATCACTTCGCCGCTCGCTTTTCGGCGAAAAACTCAAGCAGCAATGCCTGACAGTCTTCGGCGGCAATTCCGTCATAAACCTCGGGCTTGTGATGGGTCTGCGGGTGCGTGAACACCCGCGCCCCATGGGCCACGCCGCCCGATTTCGGGTCGGCAGCGCCATAATACACCCGCCGGATGCGTGCGGCGGCAAGGGCGGCGGCGCACATCGCGCAAGGTTCAAGCGTGACGTACAGGTCATGATCCGGCAGCCGCTCCGACCCGGCCTCGGCGCAGGCGGCGCGCAACGCGAGTATCTCGGCATGCGCCGTGGGGTCGTTCAACTCGCGCGTCCGGTTGCCCGCCGCAGCGACCACCCGGTCGCCCAGCACGATCACGGCCCCTACCGGGACTTCACCACGATCCGCTGCCGCGCGCGCCTGTTCCAGCGCCTTGTCCATATGCGATCTGAACACCATGCCCCTGACTGCATCAGAAACCTGTCTTTCGCAAGGCGACGGGATGCGCTATGGGCTGCGGATGAGCAAAACCCCTCCTCCCGGCGACCGGATCGCCAAAGTGCTGGCGCGCGCCGGTGTCGCCTCACGCCGAGAAGCTGAACGTATGATCGAAGCGGGCCGCGTGGCGGTGAACGGCAAGATCATCGACAGCCCGGCCCTGAATGTCACCGCCAAGGACAAGATCGCCGTTGATGGCAAACCGGTGTCCGAGCCGGAACCGTCGCGCCTGTGGCTGTATCACAAGCCGTCGGGGCTGGTAACGACAACGCGCGACGAAAAAGGCCGTGCGACGATCT
This sequence comes from Ruegeria sp. AK4, assembly GCF_056541025.1. Classification (NCBI taxonomy): domain Bacteria; kingdom Pseudomonadati; phylum Pseudomonadota; class Alphaproteobacteria; order Rhodobacterales; family Roseobacteraceae; genus Ruegeria; species Ruegeria sp. AK4. The sequence goes on along the minus strand of NZ_JBQFXS010000005.1, from coordinate 21,261 downwards.
TCGACAATCTGCCCGAGGATATGCCCCGCGTCATGAGCGTCGGGCGGCTGGACCTGAATTCCGAAGGTCTGCTGCTGTTGACCAATGATGGCGGCATCAAGCGCAAGCTGGAATTGCCCTCGACCGGCTGGCTGCGCAAATACCGCGTGCGGGTCAACGGACGCCCCAAGGACGAAGATTTTGCCCCCCTGCGCAAAGGGCTGGTGATCGAAGGAGAGCGGTTTCTGCCGATGGAGGTCTCGCTGGACCGCCAACAGGGGGCCAATGCCTGGCTGACAATCGGCCTGCGCGAAGGCAAGAACCGTGAAATTCGCCGCGCCATGGAGGATATCGGTTTCAACGTGAACCGCCTGCTGCGCGTGTCCTACGGCCCGTTCCAGCTTGGCAACCTGAAACCCGGCGAGGTGGAAGAGATTCGCCGCCGCGTCATGCGCGATCAGCTTGGGCTGGATGCCGAGGTCAAACCCGACAACCCGTCCAAACGTCCCGCCCGACCGCAACGAAAACGGGCATCATCCGGCAAGAAACCTCGCAAGTGACGCGGCTTACGCAACCTTCCCCCTAGCGCCAAGCCCTCGCATCCCCTAAATTTTCCGTGAGTGCTGCTATTGGGGGGCGTCATGTCCGGGACCGGAGTGCAAAAACTGGCCTACGTGGCCCTGCTGGTGCTGTTGCTGGGCGTCTGTACTGGCATCTTGGGGGGCTTGTAAGGCATGGCCAAGCGGTATGGCGGAAAATACAGCCCCCAAGGGGATGCTGCGCCGGACGATCCGCCACAATGCGGGCAGTTTGATGGCGCGCGGGTGGAACCTGCTGGCGCGCGGGCCAATATCCTGTTCCTGCCTGCGATCCCTCTGGTGTTCCTGTCGCTGAATGACGGTGCGATAGGAATGACCATCGGACTGATCGCGGCGGGCCTGCTGACGGCTGCGGCGTTTTTGCTGCGCGAAGGGTTGCGGGCCGAGGCAGAGTATAACGCGCGCCGCACCGCGCGACGCCCCGCTTTTCCAAGAAAGATCTTCGCAAGCGTGCTGACCGGTCTGGGTGCGGCGCTGGCCTCGTACCGGACCGAATACCTGAATGCCGAAACCGTGGCGCAGGTCAGCCTGCTGGCCCCGGTCCTGTTTGGTGCGGCGGCAACGGTTCTGCATTCGGTGTCCTTTGGCCTCGACCCGATGAAGGATAAGGGCATGGAGGGCATCGACACCTTTCAGCAAGACCGCGTTGCGCGCGTGGTCGAAGATGCGGAAAAGCACCTGTCCGAGATGACAGATGCCATCAAACGCGCAGGCGACCGCCGGGTCGAGGCGCGCGTGGAACGGTTTCAGGACACCGCCCGCGATCTGTTCCGCACGGTCGAAGAAGACCCCCGCGATCTGGCCGGGGCACGAAAATACCTGACCGTCTATCTGCAGGGTGCACGGGACGCGACGGTCAAGTTCGCCGATGTCTATGCCCGCACGCGGGATACGCAGGCGCTGGCGGATTACACGGCGCTGCTGGACGATCTGGAACAGAATTTCGCCGCGCGCACACGCAAGATGCTTTTGGATGACCGCAGCGATCTGACGGTTGAAATTGACGTGTTGCGCGAAAGGCTGCAACGCGAAGGCGTCCGGTTGGACTGACCGGCCAAAATTTGAGCGAGGATTATCCCCATGTCCGATGAGATCAAGAACAAAGCCGTTGAGGCCGAAACACTTGTGCAGGAAGTCACGGCTGTTGCCCTGCCCGAACCGCAGGCCGAGGTTATCTCGCTGGAAGAGGCCGACGAGCCCGTCAGCGCCGAAATCCGCAAGCGGATGGACGAGATCGACATGGGCAACACCAACTCGATCGTTGCGTTCGGGTCATCGGCACAGGCCGAGTTGCAGGAAATCAGCCAGGCCATGCTGGCGGATGTGCGCAACAAGGATGTGGGCCCGGCCGGGGACAGCCTGCGCAACATCGTGACCACGATCCGGGGCTTTTCAGTCAGCGAACTGGACGTGCGGCGCAAGCAAAGCTGGTGGGAAAGGTTGATGGGCAAAGCCGCACCCTTTGCCAAGTTCACCGCCCAGTACGAACAGGTGCAGGGCCAGATCGACCGGATTACCGACGACCTTCTGGGCCATGAACATACCCTGCTGAAAGATATCAAATCGCTGGATTTGCTCTACGAAAAGACGCTTGGCTTCTACGATGAACTGGCGCTGTATATCGCGGCGGGCGAAGAAAAGCTGACCGAACTGGACAGCCACGACATTCCGGAAAAAGAAGCCGAGGTTCAGGCCGCACCGGAAGAAGAACAGGTGATGAAGGCGCAGGAATTGCGCGACATGCGGGCTGCGCGCGACGATCTGGAACGCCGTGTGCACGACTTGAAGCTGACGCGTCAGGTGACGATGCAATCGCTGCCCTCGATCCGGTTGGTGCAGGAAAACGACAAGTCGCTGGTGACAAAGATCAACTCGACGCTGGTGAACACCGTGCCGCTGTGGGAGACGCAACTGGCGCAGGCGGTCACCATCCAGCGCAGCGCCGAAGCCGCCGCTGCCGTGCGTGAGGCCAACGATCTGACCAACGAGCTTTTGACCTCGAACGCGGCCAATCTGCGCGAGTCGAACAAGATGATCCGCGAAGAGATGGAGCGCGGCGTGTTCGACATCGAAGCCGTCAAACAGGCCAATGCCGATCTGATCGGCACCATCAACGAAAGCCTCGCCATCGCCGATGAAGGCAAGGCCAAACGCGCGGCCGCCGAGGTCGAACTGCAGAAGATGGAAACCGAACTGCGCGACACGCTGGCCGCGGCCAAGGCCCGCAAGGATGGTATCGGTGACAATTCCGGTACGGCTGTGCCGGGCTAAGGCGGGCAAAGCGTGCGGCCGTTTGGGTACCTTAGACTGACTTTTGGGTGTCTCGCGTTTTTGGCGCTGGCCAATTGCGACGAAACCCTCACGGCGTCGCTGGTACCGGAACCGCGCCCCGTGGCCCCGCCCCCAGCGGCCGCCAATGCCTATGTTCCGCCCTCTGCCGCCAGTCAGGATCTGGCGCGCTTCTATCAGCGCGTCGAACGCGATCTGCTGACCCGCGGCCTGCTGCGCACCGATGGTGGTGGGCCGGACACGCCTTACGATGCCGACGATCTGGCGCGCAATTTCGAGGTCATCGCCTTTTACAGCGAATACCCCGACCACGCCGTTTCGGTCGGGTCGCGCCAGACCGACGGGCAGCTCAGCCGCTGGTCGGGACCGGTGCGCATCCAGACCGAATTCGGGCCCTCGGTCCTGCCTGCCACACGGGATCAGGACGCGGCGCAGGTGCAATCTTATGCCGACCGTCTGGCCCGGCTGACCGGCCATCCCGTTTCAGTCGTCAGCCGCAAGGCCAATTTCCACGTCTTTTTTGCGGGCAAGGACGACAGTGCTTATGTGGTGTCGCGGCTGAAACAGTTGATCCCGAATATCAGCCAGGCCTCGCTGGAACTGGTGGCCAACCCGCGCGCCAATTTCGACTGTTTTGTATTTGCCTCGGCCACCAGTGCCTCGCCCTATCGCTACGTGCGCGCGGTGACGCTGATCCGCTCGGAACTGCCCGATCTGGTGCGCCGCAGCTGTATTCACGAGGAAATCGCCCAAGGTCTGGGCCTGCCAAATGACAGCCCGGCGGCAAGGCCTTCGATCTTCAACGACGATGACGAGTTTGCCCTGCTGACAAGTCATGACGAGAAACTTCTGACAATGCTCTATGATCAGCGGCTTGAGCCCGGCGTGACCGTCGATCAGGCCCGGCCCGTTGTGCGGATCATTGCCCGTGAATTGATGGGGCAGCAGCTCTGACCCCAAGACAAGGAGAGTCCTTATGGGAATTTTCGATTTTCTGACCGGAGAATTCATTGATGTCATTCATTGGGTCGACGACACCCGCGACACGATGGTCTGGCGGTTCGAGCGTGAAGGGCATGAGATCAAGTATGGCGCCAAGCTGACCGTGCGCGAAGGGCAAGCCGCCGTGTTTGTGCACGAAGGGCAGTTGGCGGATGTGTTCACGCCGGGTCTTTATATGCTCGAGACCAACAACATGCCGATCCTGACGACCCTGCAGCATTGGGATCACGGTTTTCAGTCACCCTTCAAGTCAGAGATCTACTTCGTCAACACGACCCGGTTCAACGACCTGAAATGGGGCACCAAGAACCCCATCATGCTGCGTGACCCGGAATTCGGCCCGACCCGCATCCGTGCCTATGGGACCTACACCGTGCGGGTGAAAGACCCGGCCAAGTTCCTGATCGAGATCGTCGGCACCGATGGCGAATTCACCATGGATGAGATCAGCTTTCAGATCCGCAACATCATCGTGCAGGAGTTCAGCCGCGTGATTGCGGGCTCTGGCATCCCGGTGCTGGACATGGCAGCTAATACCGCCGATCTGGGCAAACTGATTGCTGCCGAGGTGTCCCCGGTCGTTGACAGCTATGGGCTGGAGATGCCTGAGTTTTACATCGAAAACATCTCACTCCCCCCCGCCGTCGAGGCGGCGCTGGACAAGCGGACCTCGATGGGGTTGGCGGGCGATCTGGGCAAGTTCACCCAGTATTCCGCAGCCGAGGCGATGACCGCAGCTGCCAACAACCCCGGTCAGGGCGGCGGCATGGGCGCGGGTCTTGGCATGGGAATGGGCATGGCGATGGCACAACAGATGTCGAACATGGCAGCAGGTCAGCCGAGCGGCCCCTGGGGATCGCCCGCCCCCGCTGCCCCGCAACCCGCAGCGCATGCGGCACCGCCGCCCCCTCCGCCGGTTGAGCATGTCTGGCATATCGCGGTGGATGGTCAGACCAGCGGCCCGTTTTCCAAGGCCCGCATGGGACGGATGGCCACCGAGGGGCAGTTGACGCGCGACACCTTTGTCTGGACCGCCGGGCAGGACGGTTGGAAAAAGGCAGGCGACGTGCAGGAACTGGCGCAGTTGTTCACGATCCTGCCGCCGCCTCCGCCGGGGGCGTGATGCAGAAGCCTGTGAAGAATGGGTAATCGTAAGTTGGGCATATGACCGAAGAACACCGCTTCCCCTGCGAGCAATGTGGCGCTGACTACCGGTTCAACCCTGTGAACGGCACGCTGACCTGCGACCATTGCGGGCATTCCGAACCGATTGACGCGGGCCCCTGGGGCGGTGCCAGCCTGCGCGAGTTGGATTTCGACGCCGCCATTGCCGACCGCCTGCCTGATAGCGAGATCGAGGAAACCCGCGTTCTGAGTTGCCCGAACTGTGCCGCTCAGGTCGAGTTCGATCCCAACACCCATGCCGCCGAATGCCCGTTCTGCGCCACGCCCGTTGTGACGGATACCGGCGTGAACCGGCATATCAAACCCAAAGGCGTGCTGCCTTTTGCTCTGGACGAACGCGAGGCCCACAACGCCATGAGCGACTGGCTGGGCGGGCTGTGGTTTGCCCCCAACAGATTGAAGGATTACGCCCGAAAGGGGCGCAGGATGCAGGGGATCTATGTCCCCTACTGGACCTTCGACGCCGACACGAAATCGCGCTATCACGGCGAGCGCGGCGTCGTTTACCATGAAACCCGCACGATCATGCGCGATGGCAAACAGGTGCAGCAGATGGTGCCCAAAGTCCGCTGGACGCCCAAGTCGGGCCGGGTCGCACGGATGTTTGACGATGTGCTGGTACTGGCCTCGCGCGCATTGCCCAAATCCTATACCGATGCTTTGGAGCCCTGGGACCTGCCCGCGCTCGAGCCGTATCAGCCGGAATACCTGGCCGGGTTCCGGGCCGAGGCCTATACGGTCGAACTGAAGGACGGCTACACCGAGGCACGGCATCACATGGCCCGCGTGATCGAGCGCGATGTGCGGTTCGACATCGGTGGGGACCGGCAGCGTATCCATATGCTCGAAACCGATATCCGGAATGTCACGTTCAAACATATCCTGCTGCCGGTCTGGATGGCCGCGTACAAATATCGCGGAAAAACGTTCCGGTTCGTGGTAAACGGCCGCACCGGCCGCGTGCAGGGAGAGCGGCCGTGGTCGGCGATCAAGATCACCATCGCGGTGGTTCTGGGCCTTCTGGTTGCCGCCGGTGCCGGGTATCTGATGGCGACCGGACAGCAATAGGGCCAATCGGCCCCTTGCACATCCCCGGGCCAGCCGCCATCCTCCGCCGCGAAGGATTGGGGGCGAAACCGTCGTGACGATTTCCGTTTTGAATGGGCTGCTTGAAGACCGGCATTCCTGCCGCGCGTTCAGGTCCGACCCCGTGCCACGGGCGCAGATCGAACAAATCCTGACCAGCGCCGCGCGCGTTCCAAGCTGGTGCAATGCGCAGCCCTGGCATGTAGTGGTCACCAGCGGCGAGGAAACCGACAGGTTCCGTCAGGCGATGCGGGATGAGGCGCAAACGGGCGCTCCGGCACCGGACCTGCCTTTTCCGACCTCTTATTCCGGCGTCTATCAGGACCGCCGCCGCGCCTGCGGGTGGGCATTGTACGAAGCCGTGGGTGTTGAACGGGGCGACCGCGAAGGCTCGGCCCGGCAGATGATGCAGAACTTTTCGCTGTTCGGTGCGCTGCATTGCGCAATTGTCTCAAGCCCGGCGGAACTGGGCGCTTACGGCGCGATGGATTGCGGCGGGTTTATCACCGCCTTCACGCTGGCGGCGCAGGCCCTTGGCGTTGCGACCATTCCGCAGGCGGCTATTGCCAGCTACAGCCCGTTCTTGCGGCGCTATTTCCGTATCCCCGAAGACCGGCTGGTGTTGTGCGCCATCTCCTTCGGCTATTCGGATAAGGAACACCCCGCCAACAGTTTTCGCACGGATCGGGCCACCCTTGCCGAGATCGTGGACTGGCGCGAATAAGCCGCCGCCGAACCAACACGCACTTTCGGAGGATCACGTTGCGCGCACTCTTACAACGCATTTCACGGGCCAAAGTCTCGGTCGATGGGGCGGTGATCGGGCAATCGGGTCCGGGCCTGATGATCCTCGTCTGCGCCATGCGCGGCGACGGGGAAGAACAGGCTGCGAAACTTGCCGCCAAGATTGCCAAACTGCGCATCTTCAAGGATGAGGCGGGCAAGATGAACCGGTCGATTCTGGATATCGGCGGCTCGGCCCTTGTGGTCAGCCAGTTCACTCTGGCGGCGGACACATCCCGCGGCAACCGGCCCGGGTTTTCCGAGGCTGCACCGCCCGATCAGGGCCAGCATCTGTATGAAGTTTTTGCCCAACATCTGGGCGCGCATGGTATTGCGGTCGAAACGGGGCAATTCGGGGCCGATATGGCCGTCGAATTGGTCAATGACGGGCCGGTAACGATCTGGATGGAAATGTGATGAAACTTGCGGACCAAGCACTCAAATTCTGGCGGGCCGGGGTGGCTGCCGTTGACGGATACACGGCGACCAAGGCGGCCTTGCCGGGCGTGCCCGAACCGGACCGGATTCTGGCGGTTGGCAAACCTGCCGCCGCAATGGCGCGCGCCGCGCTGGACCATTTTGGCGATGTCCCTGCGCTGGTTGTGACCAAGGACGATCACGGGCGCGATCTGCCCGAGGGTATCGAGGTCATCGAAGCCTCGCACCCCGTCCCGGACGACCGCAGCCTTGCCGGTGGGCGCGCCCTGCGCCGCGCCGTCGAGGACATGGCCCCCGGCACGCATCTGCTGCTGCTGGTCTCGGGCGGCGCGTCGTCTCTGGCCGAGGACCTGATCGACGGCAAATCTCTGGCTGATCTGGAGGCTTTGAACCAACAGCTGCTATCGCAGGGTCTGGATATCGAAGCCATGAACGCCGAACGCCGCAAGCTGTCGCGGATCAAGGGCGGCGGGCTGCTGTCGCATTTCAAAGGTGCGCGGGCGACCGTTCTGGCCATTTCAGACGTGCCCGGCGATGACCTTGGCGTGATCGGATCGGGGATTGGCGCTTTGCCCGGAACGTACGGTTTTCAGGCCTCCACGCAAATCATCGCGTCGAACGCCCATGCCCGTGCGGCTGCCGCTGAAGCGGCGCAAGAGGACGGGTTGGCCGTGCTGGCCGATGAAGAGGCGATGCATGACGACTATCTTGCGGTCTCCGCGCGCCTTGGCCCTAAGGTGCGTGAAATGCAGGCAGGTGTGATGGTGTTTGGCGGTGAACCCACCGTAGTTCTGCCGGAAAATCCCGGCAATGGCGGGCGCAATCAGGCGCTGGCCCTTGCGCTGGCCCGCGAAATCTCTGGGACCGAGGGGCTTACGGTCATCGTCGGCGGCACTGATGGCACCGATGGCCCGACCAACGCAGCCGGCGGGATCATCAACGGATCGACCTGGGGCGACGGTGCGGAAAGGGCGTTGGAGGCGGCAGACAGCGGCAGTTTTCTGGACACGGCCAACGCGCTTTTGGTCACCGGTCCGACCGGTACAAACGTCATGGATCTGGTTGTGGCGATACGTCAATAAACTGTCTGTTTTCCAAGCATCGGATCGCGTCGGAAACGGACAAATGCAGACGCGAACTGGCGACCGCGCGGGATTGACCCCGCCTATGGTCGGCCCAAAGACCTCTGACCAAAGGGCCGTGACATGGACCGCAAGCTGCTTCTGATTATCCTCGACGGCGTCCCGTGGCGCAATTTCCGCCGCCTGTTCGGCAACCTTGAAGGGTGGGTCGATACGGGCGAGGCGCGGGTGTGGAAACTGCGCTCGGTCCTGCCGTCGACCTCGGCCAGTTGCTATGCCTCGATCCACACAGGCGTCGCGCCGCAGGAACATGGATGCACCGGCAATGGCAACGTCTTTCGGCTAAGCCACAAGGATGTGTTCAGTCAGGTGCGCGCGGGCGGAGGCGTGACCGGGGCCGTTACCCACAGCTACTGGTCTCAATTCTTCAACCGCCACCCTTTCGACTATGTGCGCGACATTGAATATGACGAGCCGGACAGCAAGACCATCAACCATGGCCGGTTTCACACCATGACCGGCTATAGCAAGGCCAACCAGATGACGCCTTGCGATCTGGACCTGTTCGCCCAACTCACCAACCTGTGCCTGCGCTTCGGGCTGGATTACGGCATCGTGCATGCCTGCACGCTGGACAGCATGGGCCATCGCTTCTTCCACGAATGCGAAGAAATGGATCACGCTTGCTTTGTCGCCGATGAGATGCTGGCCCCGTTCATCCCCCGCTGGCGACAGTTGGGGTACGAGGTCATCGTCACCGCCGATCACGGTCAGGATGAACGCGGCCATCACGGCGGGCGCAGCCCGTTGCAGCAGGAAACCGCCCTGTACTACTTCGGTGACGCGACCGGGCCTGACGCGGACGCGGTGATCGACCAGTTGCAACTGGCGCCCACGATCCTGACGCGGATGGGCGCGCCTATTGCCGATACGATGAAGGCCGAACCTTTCCTGAAATAACCCGCCCGGGGCGTCTAGTCGTAGGACCAGATGCCCTGCCCTAGCGCCTCAATGGCGACCGAGATTCTTTCGAAGCTGGCAGCAGCACGTGCAACCGTCATTCGCGCGCGCAGGTAGCCATGCACGAGCCCCGGCTCGTTGATCCAATGCGCCTGCCCGCCCGCGGCGACGATCTTCGCGCAATAGTTCGCGCCGTCATCCCGCAGCGGGTCGCAATCGGCGGTTACGGCGACCGTCGGCGGCAGGCCTGTGAAATCGGTATCCTGCAGCGGCGCGAAGGTCGGATCGTTCACCGGCACCTCTCCCCCGCATCGGATTTTTTCGTAATACAGAACATCCTCGCGGCTCAGCGATGGCGCATGGGCGTGATCCAGATACGAGCCCTTGTCGGTATCGCCCCCTAGGAGCGGGTAGATCAGGACCTGACCCAGAACATGGTTCAGGTCGCCTCGGGTCGCATGAGCGACTGCGGCGGCAAGGTTTCCCCCGGCGCTGTCACCGGCCAGAACCAGAGGGTCCCTGAACTCGCTGGCCACCCAGTTTACCGCCACCAGACTGTCATCGAACTGCGCGGGATGGATGTGTTCCGGACACAGGCGATAGTCCACCGAGACAACGCGATACCCGGTCTGGGCGCAGATTTCGGCGCAGATGTCGTCATGACTGTCCAACCCGCCCAAAACAAAACCGCCGCCATGGAAATAGACGACGGTTCTTGTGGGGTCTCCGGCGGTATAGACCCGGACCGGCACGCCATCGGCGGACCGGTCCTGTGTTTCCACGCCTTTGGGGCGGGGCTGGCGAAAGTCCTGACACAGCTTTTCGTAGACCCGGCGCTGTTCCGCCATGGGCAGATCGACCACGTCGTCGGGATAGCTTTCAGCCGTTCTCCTTATGAACGCCCAGGTGTCTTCATCGATCAGACGTTCATAATCCATAGCCCCTCCCGGTCAGGCAGCCCACTCCCACGGCCGGGTAAATGTGCCCAGCACTTTGCTGACATCGTCCTCGGAGGAACCGTTCGCGTCAAGCTGCGCGACAAGGCCACGTTTCTTGTCGTCGATGACCGAGACAACGCGCGCATCCACCCCCGCCGTTTCCAGTGCGCCATTGTAGACGCGCGTGATCGCCTGTTTGCGCAGGTCTGGCTTGAACACCTTGCCGACAGCGGTTTTGGGCAATTCGTCCAGAATGGTCATATGCTTGGGCTGCGCCGCGCGTTCATGGACGTGGACATGGCAGTAGTCCATCAGTTCCTTTTCGGTCACCGATGCGCCGTCGACCAGTTCGACAAAGGCACAGGGCACCTCGCCCGAATAGGCGTCGGGCTGACCGATCGCGCCGGCAAAAGCAACCGCGTCGTGACCCAGCAGCGCCTCTTCGATCTCGGCGGGGTCGATGTTGTGACCGCCCCGGATGATCAGGTCCTTGGCGCGGCCCGTGATCCACAGATAGCCGTCTTCGTCAAACCGGCCCAGATCGCCGGTGCGCAGGTATTTGTCGTAGTGGTAGAGGTTGGTGTTCTTATCCGTCTCGGTATAGGTTTGGCCTGCATAGACACCGGGGTTCGAGATACAGATCTCGCCGATCTCATTCGCCGCCGCTTCCACCGGCCCATCCGGCCCGTCCTGAAGGATTTTGACATCCGTATAGGGGAACGGAATCCCGATCGAGCCGATCTTTTTCTCGCCATCCACCGGGTTGCAGGATACCAGACAGGTGGCCTCGGTCAGGCCGTAACCTTCGACGATGGTCACGCCGGTGGCTTCCTCGAACCGCCGGAACAGCTCGACCGGCAGCGGGGCGGACCCCGAAAACGCGGTTTTCACCGAGGAGATATCCGCATCGACCGGGCGTTGCATCTTGGCGGCAATCGCAGTGGGCACGGTGATGATAAAGCTGACCTTCCAGCGTTCGATCAGCTTCCAGAAATTGTCGAACACCCCATCACCGCGATACCCGGCAGGTGTCGGGAAGATCACATGCGCGCCCGAGGATACGGCGGCCATCACGATCACATGCACGGCAAAGACGTGGAACATGGGCAGCGGGCACATGATCACGTCGTTCTCGTCAAACAGCAGTGTGTTGCCCAGCCAGCCATTGTAGATCAGGCCCGAGTATTTGTGCTGCGCCACCTTGGGCATGCCGGTCGTGCCGCCTGTGTGGAAGTAACAGGCGACGCGATCTTCGGTGCTGTCCTCAAAACTGAGCGTGGTCGGCTGTTTGGCAAGCTCCTGACTGAAATCCTTGTAATCCGCGTGGGCCAGTTTTTCCTTGTCACCCATTTTTGGGCGCAGGAACGGCACCAGCCAGGATTTCGGAGGGGTCAGATACCGGTTCAGGTCGATCTCGAGAATGGTGTTGACCTTGGGCGCGTGGCGCACCGCCTCTTCCACCTTTTGCGCAACATCCGTTTTTGGGAAGGATTTCAGCGTCACCACCACCTTGGCGCCGGTTTCCCGCAGGATGGCGGCAATCTGTTCGGGTTCAAGCAGCGGGTTGATCGGGTTCACGATCCCCGCCACAGCCCCGCCCATCATCGTCACCAGCGTCTCGTTACAATTGGGCAGCACATAGGCCACCACGTCCTTTTCCCCAACACCCAGCGAGCGGAACAGGTTCGCCGCCTGATTGACCTTGCCCAGCAGATCGGACCATGTCAGCGTCTCGGCCTTGTCATTTGGCCCTGACAGCAGCTGAAAACTGATCGCCTCGTGGTTCGGAAATTTCCCAGCCGTCCGGGACAGCAATTGATGGAACGTGACCGGCAGGTCGCGATCCTCCCAGGGCATTTCCTGCTCGATCCGTGTTTTGTCTTCAAGACCCACAAAGGCCATGTGGCTCCTCCCCGTTATTATTCTCCCACGCGCAAGGCGTGGTCCTGTTGTCCAATGGGATGGGACCACATCTGAAGTTGCGCAAGCAAGGGTTTAGCGAGGGTTTGGCGGAAAAAGTAGAATGACGCTGCGACGAAACGCGCGCTGTCCCTACGTCAGCTTATTCCGCCGCGACACCGTCGGTGAATTGCAGGCGGGCCAGACGCGCATAGAGACCATCCTGCGCCACCAGATCGGCATGGGTGCCCTGGGCCACGATCCGCCCGGCCTCCATCACCACGATCCGGTCGGCCTTTTTGACCGTCGCCAGCCGATGCGCCACGATCAGCGTGGTACGTCCGGCGCGCATCTGATCCACCGCGCCCTGCACCGCACGTTCGCTTTCCGCATCCAGCGCCGAGGTCGCCTCGTCCAGCAGCAGCACCGGCGCGTCGCGCAGGATCGCGCGCGCGATGGCGATGCGCTGTTTCTGCCCACCCGACAGCATCACGCCGCGTTCGCCGACAAAGCTGTCATAGCCTTCGGGCAGTTTCGCCATGAATTCATGCGCGGCGGCGGCGCGGGCGGCGGCCTCGACCTCGGCATCTGTGGCGTCCAGACGGCCAAAGCGGATGTTTTCCCGTGCCGAGGCGGCAAAGATCACCGGGTCCTGCGGCACCAGCGCCATATGAGTGCGGAAATCGGCACGGTCCAGATCGCGCAGGTCCTGACCGTCCAGCGTGACACGGCCCGTATTGGGATCGTAGAACCGTTGGATCATCTGGATCACGGTTGTCTTACCGGCGCCCGAGGGGCCGACAAAGGCCACAGTTTCACCGGGGCTGACATGCAGCGACATGTGATCCAGCGCCACGACATCGGGGCGCGAGGGGTAGCGGAAGGTCACATCCTCGAACCGGATCTCGCCGCGCACCGGGGCGGGCAAGACCCCGGCACGCGCCGGGTCTGTCACGGTGTCCTGCGCATTCAGCAGTTCGACCAGACGTTCGGTGGCCCCGGCGGCACGTTGAAGTTCGCTCCATATTTCAGACAGAGCAGCGACCGATCCGGCCATGATGATGGAATAGATCACGAACTGGATCAGAACGCCCTCGGTCATGACACCGTTGCGCACATCGTTCGCGCCCATCCACAGAACGCCGACAATGCCGGAAAAGACCAGAAAGATCACGATGACCGTCAGCACCGCCCGGGTCTGGATGCGGCGCAGAGAAACTTTGTACGAAGTTTCCGTCATCTCACCGAACTGTCTGCGGCTGGCCTGTTCGTGGGTAAAGGCCTGCACGGTCTGTACCGCGCCCAACGCCTCGCCCGCGTTGCCGGATGAGGCCGCGATCCAGTCCTGATTTTCACGGCTGATTGCGCGCAGGCGCTTGCCCAGCACCAGAATCGGCACGACGACCAACGGAATCAGCAGCAACACCATCGCCGTCAGCTTGGCCGAGGTCAGCAGCATCAGAACCAGCCCACCGATGAACATCAGCATGTTGCGCAGGGCGATGGACACCGAAGACCCGATCACCGACTGGATCAGCGTGGTGTCGGTGGTGATCCGGCTCAGCACCTCGCCCGTCATGATGCGTTCGTAAAATTCCGGGCTCATGCCGATGACACGGTCGAACACCGCCTTGCGGATATCGGCCACCACACGCTCGCCCAGCCGGGTCACAAGCGCGTAGCGGATGCCAGTGCCCACCGCCAGAATCCCGGCAATGCCCAGCGCGGCCAGAAAGTACCAGTCCAGCAGTTCGCCGTCCTGAATGCGGAAATTGTCCACCACGCGGCGGACAGCCAGCGGCAGGGTCAGTGTCATGCTGGCCGTCAGGATCAGCGCAAGCGTCGCGCCCGCCATAAGCAGCTTGTACGGCTTCATGAAAGGCCAGAGCGACGCCAGAACGCCCAGCTTTTTCGAGCCCGCGCGTTCTTCGCTGGCTCCGGGGGCTGGTGCGGTAGCTGGGCTGGCGGCTGTATTTCTAGCCATGTCTGGCCTTTGCGCTGAGTTTCTATCCGGGTGCATGCTTCTTGGCTTTAGCAACTCGCCGGGTCAAGCTGAACGACACAAATCAAGGGCCGACAAGGGCCATTTGACGCAGGATTTTCGGGGGCTGAGGTGGAGCGGGTAGACGGAATCGAACCGACATAGCCTGCTTGGAAGGCAAGCGCTAAAAGTGCTATTTACTTAATATTATCAACAGATTAATGCGGCACAGAAAATTGCTTTGCAGGTAATGTGTCGGTGTATTATTTTTGGAGCGGGTAGACGGAATCGAACCGACATAGCCTGCTTGGAAGGCAGGGGCTTTACCATTAAGCTATACCCGCTCAATGTTTCGCCTTCCTATGTGATGGCTAAGTGGGCGTCAAGAGCGAACCATCACTTGGGCAAATTGACCCCGAATGAAGGGGGTTTCTGTAGTTTGCGAGGACGGTGTGAGCAAAGGCGTTCTGTTTGATATCGCAGGTGTTCTGTATCAGGGCGACAAGCCACTGGCGGGTGCTGCGGAGGCGGTCTCAACCATTCGCGGCACAGGACTTCCGGTTCGCTTTCTGACAAATTCAACCCGACGACCTAAGCGCGTTATTCTGGACAAGCTACATGGCTTCGGAATAGAGGCAGATGCCACCGAAATCCTCACACCAGCGGCGGCCGCCTGTGCCTGGTTAGAGGAAAACGGTCTTGCGCCACATCTGCTGATCCATCCGGATCTGGAAGAGGATTTTGCCGTGTGCTCGAAGTCCGGCCCCAAAGCGGTCATCGTTGGAGATGCCGGCTGCTTCTTCACCTATGAACGATTGAACGCGGCCTTTCGCCTGATCAAAGACGGGGCTCCCTTTCTTGCATTGGCGTCGAACAGGGTATTTCGCGATACAGACAGCGAATTGAGCCTGGATGCTGGCGCTTTCGTCCGGGCACTCGAGTATTCAAGTGGAACAAATGCTCTTTTGTTCGGAAAGCCTGCGCCAGCGTTTTTCCACTCTGCAGCGCAAAGCATGAGGCTGGCGCCCGCTGAGGTAGCAATGATTGGCGATGATGCCGAAAGCGATATCGCCGGTGCTTTGAAGGCGGGCTTGGGCACGGCTATGCTGGTTCGAACCGGAAAGTATCAACCTGGTGACGAGGCTCGCTATGAACCACAACCCACCGCCGTCGCAGACGGGGTCAGCACCGCTGTGAAACTTGTAATCAATGGACGCGGTTGAATGCATTCGAACGAGGATTGCGCCGGCGGCAGCTGGCAGGCCCGAGACGGATGGGTTTGGTGTAGTGAAGGGCCAGAGCGATTCTTAAGTTCTGTATTGGGTTGGAACATGACCTGCACATTGACTGAATAATTGCGCTCATCGAGGGCAACGACAATGTCCGACAATCGCAGAGGACGGACTTTGCAAAGTTGAGCGGACGGCCCATTCCCGACCTTGAGCACATGGTCGGGATACTGCATATGCAGCCCGCATAGCAGTCGTTCACGCCGAGCAAGGCGAACGACTGCATCGAGCCCATAAGTGCAAAGTTTGGCGGCGCGGCGAATGACCGGTTTTCAACAGCGCTATGCCGTGAACGCCAAAGCAATGCCTGATTTCGTGGATCAAAGATGGTCTAGCTAAAAAGCCGGAAACCGAAGAATGACGGAACAGACGCCAAAAACTTGCTCGATGTTTGGAGCCTTCAACCTGAGGTCGGGATACAATCTCACAACCTTCAAGACTGCATTCGATGCCTTTTGCGGCCATCTTAACGAAGCTGGGCACTTGATTTCGCATCGGCTCTGGCGACGTGCACATAACGAAGGCTACGATACACGTTTTCCTAACGTAGCTATCGTGCTTGAGATGTGTCTTCACTCCCATCAGGCCTCGCTGGACGCATGGGATTACGTCGAAAAGCGGACCGAACCGCTGAATAGTTTGCACGTCGCAATGAACAAACAGGTTCAAGAAACTTATTTTGTTTTGTTACATGAGGCAGGAACGGATGCTGTTTAACTGGGGCAAAAAATGATTACATGCTTTCTTCAATATGAGATTACGCCCGGAAAACTCACAGAGTTTGAAGCATATGCCCGGTCCTGGATTGCACTTGTTGACCGCTTTGGCGGGAAGCACCATGGATACCTTTTGCCCCATGAGGGCCCCAGCGATTTTGCGACAGCATCCTTTTCTTTCCAAAGCCTAGCTGAATACGAAAGCTACCGGCAAAAAATTGAGACAGACGAAGAGTGCCAGGCCGTCTTCAGATTTGCTCGTGAGACTGGGTGCATCAAACGCCACGTCCGATATTTTATGCGCCCTGTGTTTGAGGGGGACTCTAAGGCTGCAATAGATTTTGGATGAGCAGTCAGTCAAACTCGACGGTTTAATAGCAGATCACGCCGCATGAAACTGGCATCCGAACGCCTCGCAGATAAGGTAGTCTGAAAGTTCGTCTTGAGCTATGCTGTACCTCGTATGAATAGCCGCTACTAGGTCGCGCGTCAGTGCCAGCTCAAACTCATTAGCCACTCTTTGGCTGCCGTAATTGACACCCTTGATGTCTGATCCACATGCGACAACATCCAAACCTCCCTGCTTGGAAACTTGGCGCAATCTTCTGGCTCGATCGCTCGCAATCGTAGATCGGACAACACGACTGCTCTTGGCAGTAGCGTCTTTCCAATGCCCGCCACAACGGCCTGCAGCGCCGTCTCAACATCCGTTACCCGCAAACCGGCACGCAGGTCTTCAGACTTCGCCGTACTTTCAAGCCAACGCGCCTGCGGCAGGCGAGAATGTGCCTCGTCATAGGTGATCCAGCTCAATGTCCCATATTGCTTGGGCGAGATACAGCTTGCGGCGCAAGCAACAAATGACACTTCGCCCAGCTTTTGGGCTTTGGTGCGCAGACCCCCATCAGATGGACGTGCAAAGCGCACGGAAAGATCGGCTTCACGCTTGGACAAGTCCAGATTGTCCGAACTCGGAACAAGCTCGACGCTGAGGTCTGGATGCAGACGGGTCAAAAGTGGGAGCTGAGGAACAAGAAAACGGTTTACGATAACAGGAACGGCGCTCAAGCGCACGGAACCCGAAACCGTGTTGGTGCTGTCGCCTGAAATTGCACTTATCGCAGCATGACTTGCCTCGATGCTCTCGGCGTGTGACAGAATCTGCAGCGCCGCGTCCGTTGGTTCGTACCGTCCATTTGCGCTACGCAAAAACAGTGTTGTCGCCAGTGCCTCTTCGAGCGTCTTTATCCTACGGGCTACGGTTGTATCACTAACGCCAACCGTCCGCCCTGCTTCGGTCAGCTTTCCTTCGCGGTGAAGCGCCAAGAGGTACTTGAGATCGTTCCAATCGTGTCTCTGCATTTTTGCAAAGTAACTTGCCGATATTGCTGACTCAATCTTCAGTTTTACTGTGGCAGTTTTGGTCTCACAAAACTGGAGGAGAGAAAACAAATGAAGTTCATCATCCTGTTCGAAGACGCACCAGACGCCGATCCAGATATCCGCAAAACGCAAATGGCCAAGCACCTCGATTTCTTAGAGAGGAACGCGGACAAAATAGAGGTAGCTGGCCCTTTGTCCGACGCCGAAGGTCAAGGCCGCGACGGCCTATGGATTGTGGAAGCTGACTCAGAGGACGACGTGGAGCAATTAGTGCATGAAGACCCGTTTTGGCCGACTGGCCTCAGAAAATCGTATTCGATCATCAAATGGAAACAGGTCTACAATGACGGGGCGCGTTTGATCCATCCAAGCTGAGGCATCAGCATGTGGGCAAGGTCATAGCGGATATTGGTGCAAGCGCAGCGAAAGCTCGCTTCGGTCCGCTCCTCGGCCGTTTAAGTTGGCTCCTTTAGATAAAGATGTTCTGGGCGGCTTGGCGTGGGCCTAAACCGTTGTGGCAGCAATGCTCGCCGTATCATAGTACTCGCTGTACTCGCAGATCATTCCATCTCGCCAGCGCGTAACGATGACAATTGGTGTCACAAATGATTTCCCTGTCTGCTTGTGCGTCCAGCCTGTCGAACCGATACCGACGACGCGGTCGCCTTCGGCAACCGTTTCATCTATCCGCCAGTGATCCATGGAGAATGTCCCGACAAGGCCTTCGAGATAGACTTCAACTTCGCTGAAGCCCTGCCGTGCGGCAGTAAACGGGGTCTGTTGATCACCGTCTGAAAGAGAGAATAGTTTTACGTCGTCGGACATATAGTCCTTCCACATTGACGGCTCGGCTCCCTTCGTGTCGTTCCACTTCGCCCATGCCTCATGCATACGCTCAACATTTTGAGTTTTGCCTGACATAAACTACTCCTCCCCTGAGTGACTAGACGCTAGCCTGATCGATGTATCCGATCAACGCTCGGAGAACTACCCAAAAGTCCGATTTCGAGCCCAAAGTACCGGATGCTACGCAGTACTTGAAAGTCGATTATGCTGGCCAATCGACGCCCCGACTATTCAAGCAATTTGCTCGCAGCCGAGATTGCGGAAAACGCTGCACCTTGAACTGTAGATTGCTCGTCTCCTCCCAATGCTTCTCCGGCAAAGAACACCTTACCCGCCACGGGTTTGAGGATTTCATCAATATCATAGTCGCTGTTGTTCTCCATCGAATAGCTACCAAGAATATGGCTCTCAGCACTCCAATTCTGGATCACGCCTCCAACATACGTGTCCCTGACAACGCTTCCGAACATCTCGGTTAACTCAGCGAGGATGTCATTGACCAATGCTTTCTCACCAAGAGCTGACCGACGTGTTGGCCCTTCTGAGACAGAAAATAGACCCAGGATATTCTGGCGGGTTGGTTTACCAAAGGCAGCGTCGTAGTAGATTTTTTCCGCCCATGTGTCGGCCAGTACGCTAGCGCGAGACCCTTCAAACAATATGTCAGGGTAGAACCGTTGATTGAACCTCAGGAGTGCTTTGAAACCAGAGCCGTATACGATGTCCTGAAGTGCAGCCATGTCTGGAGGCGTGAGCTGGTCCGAAAATGTGATTAGTCCACGTTGAAGAACTGACAACGGAACCGTGACCAGTAACTTGTCTGTCTCAAGGTTTCGACCATCGCTGAGCCTAACGGATAGGCGCATGCCATGCACCGCGACTTGCGTGACCCTAGCGCCCAATGCGATGTTATCTTTGACAGTTGGTAAAATGAATCTCTCAAAAAATCCGTACCAAGTTGTGTCGTAGAACTTGACCTCATGATAGAAATTCCGAAGCGCATTAAAATCGTTCAGTTGATCGTTGTGCCAGAATTGAAAAGTCTGGGGTCTGTAGTCGATTGTTCTAACGCCCAGATCAGTTTTGCCCTTTCCTACGATGCGCCCCAAAACACTTGGATCGTCGTGTATCCACTCCGCCCCAAGATCGAGAGGTATATCTGCAAAGTCGGACAGGCGTTTGATGCGACCTCCCCAGTTGTTCGCTGCTTCCAGAACTTGAACCTGGATGCCTGCGTTCGTTAAGTGATAAGCCGCTGTCAATCCTGCACTGCCTGCCCCAATAATCGTGACATGTTGTGGCCGCCGAGCGGAAATCTGGCGGGGAGCGCAGAGAAGCGATGCGGCCGACAAACTAGTGAAGGTTCTGCGGTCCATTTTATTCCAGTTCTACGGGGGCCAGACGTCGAAGCAGTCAGCGAAGTCATCTTTGCAGAAACCATCCGATGAAAGAACCTGAAATGTCCGGTTGAAAAGCGAAGCGGCCATTCGTTGTGTCGAGGTCAAAGGCAGCTTGCGTCCGCTTGGCAGTCGTCGAAATCGAGTGCGGTGAATGACCGCACCAAGCCCGGAGCGTACGTTTATCAGCTCGGAAGTTGCGCTGAGACTAAGGCAGTTGACGTTCACAACATTAGAGACCAGCGCAACTGGAAAATCCGGCAAACGTGACCACATGTGTTGGTATGATCAGCCGCCGACAATTTGTTGCAGTCGCGACTGCTGCACTTGCTGCTCCGCACATCGCGACGGCACAGTCTGGTGCACTAAGCGAAGCGATTGGTCAGCTCCCGCAGCTACATTCCATCCAGGTAAGAAAAGGCGACGACACGGTCTTTGCCAAGGCGCCTCGCGGCCCCGGTCTCAACCGACCGGCAAACATCAAATCCTGCTCAAAGAGCATCGTCTCCTTGCTTCTCGGGGCGGCGATCGAAAACAGCGAAATCCCATCGATCACTTCGACTATTGGCGAGGTCGCACCCGGCATTCTTCCACCAGATGCCACTCCCGGAGCAGCCGAGATTACTATGGAGGATTTGGTGACACTGCGAGCCGGTCTCGAAAGGACTTCCGGCACCAATTACGGTGATTGGGTGAGTTCAAAAAACTGGATTGCAGACGCTCTGACCCGTCCGATGGTGGCAGTACCCGGGACGCGCATGCTGTACTCCACAGGTTCCACACACATCCTCGGGGCCGCTCTTGCGGAAGCTACGGGGAAGAGCCTTCTTCGGCAGGCTCGGGAACGGCTCGGTGACCCGCTGGGAATTGAGATTCCCTCCTGGACGCGCGACCCACAAGGCTACTATCTCGGCGGAAACGAGATGGTACTAAAACCCACGGCGATGTTGGAGATAGCAACCCTACTACGTGATCGTGGGTCATTCGGGGGGACTCAGATCATTCCAACAAACTGGATTGAGGCTTCAACAAATCCCCACGCTCGATCCCCTTGGTCAGGTCTCGCATATGGATATGGATGGTTCCTGTCGTCTTCAGGCTATGCCCTGGCGAGAGGCTATGGCGGCCAAGTCATCGCGGCACACTTCGAACGAAACCTCGCCGTCGCAATAACTTCAGATCCCGCGTTGCCCGCTCGATCAGGTGGCTACTTCGGTGACCTAGTTCGGCTCTTGGACGGCCCTGTACTAGCAGTCGCTTAGGCCGAGCGACCCGAACCGTCAGACGACCGCTTGGAGCTCATTTCATCCGAAATCAGATGTGCTAATTTTCCAAAATGGAAAACGCGAACCAATTCACGTTTCGCAGCGCTAGGATGTCCGATCTCAAACTGCTATTGGACTGGCAAT